>CADEGD010000015.1:0-36246 GCA_902826795.1 uncultured Acidobacteriota bacterium
TCGTCCCGGTCCCTACGCCGATATCCAGAATAATGTTTTGGCGGTCGGGCTGAAGTCCGTTGACCATCGTTTGCGCCAGTTCAGGCGAGCTCGGCGCTATCGCCACGACCTTTGCGGGGTTCTTGAGGAATGCCCGCAAGAACTGAATATTCTCGTTCATCTACCTGCTATCCGGCCGGAACCGTATCTTACGCTTAACTTAATACTTAGTTAACTTAGGATGTAACGCAGATTTTATATTTGCGCTCCTCATTTTTGCAATAGCGGATATTGTCTCTTATCTCGCGGCGTTCCTGCCGGAAGCCTTCTTTGCCGGCGCCTTTGTCTTCTTTGTGAATGCTCCGGGCACTTCGGCTTCGATGATCTTCTTCACATCTTCAAGCGACAACTTCGCCGCTTCTTCGGCGGTGGCACGAGAGCCATCAGCTTTTTTAGGTATATAGATCACCTTTTTGCCAAACTTGATCACCGGGCCCCAACGGGCGTTCTCGACCGATATCTTCTCATCTTCCCAACGCTGGATATATCGATTCGCTTCCTTGCTGACCTTTGCCTCGATCAGCTCGTTCATCTCGTCCTGGCTTAGATTCGGAAAATCGTAGCGACGCGGAACGTTGATGAACATGCCGTCCCATTTTATAAACGGCCCAAATCGACCGGAGCCTTTCGTGATCGGCTTGCCGTCGTACTCACCGACCGGAGCATCGGCAATTTGCTTGGCCTTGATAAATTCGACCGCTTTCTCGGCATCGACGGTCGAAAGATCGGTGCCGCGGGGAATGGAGATAAACTCGTCACCCCATTTTACGTAAGGACCGAACCGGCCGACGTTAACAGACAATTCCTTGTTTTCATAACTGCCCATTGCGTCCTGCAGTTTGAATAAAGTCAGGGCTTCTTCGAACGTTATGGTTTCGATGCTTTGGCCTGTTGGGACCTTTGCGAATCTCGGCTTTTCTTCCTGATCGCCGCTGCCGATCTGAATGATCGGGCCATAGCGCGCAACGCGTGCGATAACAGGTTTGCCGCTTTCGGGGTCGGTTCCGAGTATCCTCTCGCCCTTAGCACGCTCCGCCGTTTCCATCGTGTTGTCGACTTCTTTTTTGAACGGCCAGTAGAACTCTTCGAGCATTTCGTTCCACTGCAGTTTGCCTTCGGCTACTTCGTCAAACTCTTCTTCGATCCTGGCCGTGAAGCCGTAATCCATGATGTCGTCGAAATACTGCTTCAGGAAATCTGTGACGACCAGGCCGAGATCCGTCGGGAACAGCTTTGCCTTTTCGGCGCCGGTATTTTCGGAATCCTCTCGCTGGGTGATCTGATCATCCTTTAATACCAATATCCTGTAAGCCCGCGGTGTGCCGTCTTTGTCTCGCTTCTCGACATACTCGCGTTTCTGGATCGTAGAGATAGTCGGGGCGTAAGTGGACGGCCGGCCGATGCCGAGTTCTTCCAGTTTTTTTACGAGCGACGCCTCGGTGTATCTCGGCTGCGGACGGCTGAAGCGTTCGGTTGCCCGGAGTTCGGAGAGCGGCAGCGTCTGTCCTGCAGTCATCGGCGGCAGCAGGCTCTGCGCCGACTCTTCCTGTTCGTCTTCGTCCTTATCTTCGCGATAGACCTTGAGAAAACCGTCGAACTTCAGTACTTCGCCCGATGCCGTAAGCTCTTCCTTATTCGTAGAGATCTCTATCTTTACCGTCGTCTTTTCGAGTTCAGCATCGGCCATTTGCGATGCGACAGTTCGCTTCCAGATAAGTTCGTAAAGCCTTTGCCATTCGGGATCGACGACGGTCGTCGCCTTTGCGTCGGTCGGGCGGATCGCCTCGTGAGCTTCCTGTGCGGATTCGTTTTTATTCTTGAACTTACGCGACTGTTGATACCTTTCGCCGTACAAGCTGCTAATAGTCGTCGAGATGTCGTTCAGCGCAGTGTCGCTCAAGCTCACGCTGTCCGTACGCATGTAGGTAATGTGCCCGTTCTCATAGAGCTTCTGTGCGATCTGCATCGTTCGCCCGACGCCGTAGCCAAGTTTTCTCGAAGCTTCCTGCTGAAGGGTTGAAGTTGTGAACGGTGGGGCCGGAGTACGTTTGCCGGGCTTTACGCGTACGTCGGTCACTTTATAGTCGGCGCCGATGCAGCTTTTCAAAAAAGCTTCCGCATCTTCGCGACTGTCCTGCTTGCGTCCCTCGGCTTTGAACGTAACGGATTTGCCGGTGATGTCGTCTGCAACGAAAAGACCTTCGATCTTAAAGTGGCTTGTCTGTTCGAACGCGTTTATCTCGCGTTCGCGGTCGGCGATCAATCGAACGGCGACGCTCTGCACGCGGCCGGCACTCAGGTTATTTCCGCCGGCGCTGATCTTGCGCCAAAGGATCGGACTCAGTTCGAATCCGACTATGCGATCCAGAACGCGCCGAGCCTGCTGTGCCATCACGAGATCCATGTTCACCCGGCGGGGATTCTTCACGGCATCCTCAATCGCAGGTTTGGTGATCTCGTGAAAGACGATCCGTTTGGTTATTCCAGGATCGAGGCCGAGCACCTCGCACAGGTGCCAGCTTATGGCTTCGCCTTCGCGATCTTCGTCTGTCGCCAGCCAAACTTCGTTCGACTTTTTTGCCAGAGACCGGAGTTCGTTAACGACCTTCTTCTTGTCATCAGGGACTATGTAGCTGGGCTCGAAATCGTTCTTAATGTCGATGCCCATGCCCGCCTTTTCCAGATCGCGGATGTGGCCGTAGCAGCTGTTTACCTGAAAATCCTTCCCTAGAATCTTTTCAATGGTCTTCGCTTTCGCGGGGCTTTCTACTATTAAAAGATTCTTCGACATAAGTTCGTGCGTTCTGACGTTTAGACTACTAACACCGCGCTCGACGGCTTGTCAACCTCGATTTGATGTCGAAATGAAGCTGTCCTCAAAAAGATTTGTTCTGTTTTTTTGTGATTTTTGTGGTTAGCGTTTTAATGGCGAGACATCAGAAAACACGGAACGACATAACGGATCAAATTCGTCGAGCGTAATTTTTACCGGGCAGGACGCGTATGAGATCTCGGAGGTCAAGGCCAACGAGGGCGGCGTTTAGATCGCCGAATGACAGGCGGCTTCTTGTAAGCAGAGCGTCTATATGGATCGAATCGTCGACGGGCAGAAGCGGCCAGATCGCCCGTTCGTGGTCGCTGAGATCGGACGGTGCTGCGTTGCCAACCCGGTCGCTATGGCTCGCGGTTCTGACTTCCTCGATCTTCGGCGGCAGTATCGAGGCGGCGATCTCGCTTGGCAGTTCGGCGACAACGTCCTGCCATTGCTGTACGAGTTTGGCTCCGGCCTTGATCAGATAGTTCGTGCCGAAGGAGTTGCCGGATGTGATATTGCCGGGCACGGCCATCACTTCGCGGTTCTGCTCCATCGCAAGTCGTGCTGTTATCAAAGACCCGCTTCGCTCGGAAGCCTCGACGATAAGCACGCCTAAACTAAGCCCGCTGATGATCCGGTTGCGATAAGGAAAGTTGTCCTTGAGCGGGGGCGTGCCGAGCGGGAATTGCGTAAACAGTGCTCCGCCTTTGTCGAGGATCTCTTCGGCCAGCCGTGTGTTCTCTTTTGGATAGATGGAGTCCAAGCCGGTGCCGAGCACTCCGATCGTTCGGCCCTTCGCCTCGATCGCACCACGATGTGCAGACGTGTCGATTCCGCGTGCGAGGCCGGAAACGATCGTGATGCCTCGAGCCGCGAGTTCACGCGACAGCATCTCGGCTGAGTTCTTTCCGTAGGTCGAACAATTTCGCGAACCGATCACGCCGACGCACGGCTGGTCGAGGCAGGCTTGCCAGTCGCCGCGGACGTAAAGCGTGATCGGCGGATCATCGATCTGTCGGAGAAGATCGGGGTAACTGCCGTCGTCCAGAATGAGAATGTCGCCACCGGCTTTCTTAACGCGCTCAAATTCCTCAAGAGCTTTATCATGAAACTCGCGCTTCATGATGCTCTCGATCGTCTCCGGCCTGATCCGCAGCGACTCCAACTCCGTCCGCCGCGCATCGAAAACCGCCGCCGCCGACCCGAACCGCTCAAGCAACTTAGTCGCCGCCCGCGGCCCTACGCCGGGCGTCATATTAAGAGAAATCCACTCTTTCATTTCGGATACATACAGCTATCGGCCGTAAGCTATTAGCTATAAGCCAAGCCGAACTGGCCACTGCAAATTGGCGGAGGCGTGTGGGAGTCGAACCCACCCAGGTACGCTCTCGCGCACCCGCTGACGGTTTTGAAGACCGCGACCATCACCGGACGGATGCGCCCCCAAGTTCGGAAATTACACATTATACATTCTTAATTTTCAATTATTTTGGAGGCAAAATCTCCATCCAAATCAATTTATAATTAGGAATGTAAAATGTAGAATTCTAGCCCGGCTTAATTTGACGCCTTCAAAAGCATCGCGACCAACGCAGCTCGGTTCGAGATGTCGCTTACCAAAATATGCTCGTGGAGCGTGTGGGCGCCATCGCCGGTGACGCCGAGGCCGTCGAGGACGGGGACGCCCAAGGCGGCGACGAAGTTTCCGTCGGACGCTCCGCCGACCTGGGTTTCGCCGAGCTCGTAACCGAATGAGGCCCCGATGTCGCGTGCTTTTTCATATAACGCAGCGACGGCTTCGGTTCGTTCCATCGGCGGCCGGTTGATGTCACCGAGGACGGAAACCGAGACGCGATCGTCGAACGCCGTTAAACCTTTGATCGCGGTGTCGATTCGCGCAGCTTCGGCCATTGACGTGAACCTGACATCGACGGTGCATTCGGCGTGTTCGGGAATGACGTTAGTCGTCGTGCCGCCGCGCATCGTGCAGACATTTACCGTCGTTCCGGCTTCCGCGTTATTAAAGTTATGCAGCCGTTCGATCTGCCGCGAGAGTTCGAGGATCGCGCTTGCGCCTTTATCGGGTTCGAGGCCCGCGTGGGCGGGAACGCCGTGAGTTCGGACCGTGTACATTCCCGTACCTTTGCGGCCGGTTTTGACTCGTCCGGCGGCGGATGGTTCGAACACAAAACACGCTTCGGCATTTGCCGCCTCTTTCTCAAGCAGCGGACGGCCGGACAAACTGCCGACCTCTTCATCACACGAGATAAATGCCGTGATCGGACGCGAAGGCGCCGTTCCTGTTTCAGCAAAATACCGCAATGCTTCGAGCATCAGCACGATGCCCGCTTTCATATCGAAAATCCCGCAGCCGTAGAACTTATCGCCTTCGATCCGCGTAGGGTTCACCTCGCGAGTGCCGACCGGATGAACCGTGTCGCTGTGGCCGAGCAGTAGATACGGCTTTGCGTCGCCAGGAAACGCGCGGATGATCAGATGTTCGCCGTATTCTTCAGCCGGGATCCGTTCGATCTCAAGATCAAGTCCGATCTTTCGGGCCTCGTTCTCGATCCAAAGCTGGACGGTCTTGCTACGCTCGACGTCATACGACGGCGATTCGATCTCGACGATCTCGCGGATCGCCTCGATCATTTCGCCTTCGCGTTTTTTGAAATAGTCGAGCGTTTCGTGCGGGGTCATTGTTTGCCGAAAATGTCGTTTAGCGTCTCGCCCATTCGATAACCGGCCATCACGAGCCGCTGCTCGGAAACGGCGTAGGCGTTGCGGCGATAGGCGTCAGACGGGGCATCGAACCGCTTGAGATCCGAGCGGAAAACGTCGGTGTTGGCGAACGCAAAGCTTTCCTTTTGCCAGCCAGGATAATCACCGAGCATTAGCCCGCCTTTCGACGAATCGAACGGGTAGCGAAGCATGTACGATTCGGCGATGCCGCGGATGTAGTCGGTTTCGTTTTCAAACGGAAGGAACGGCACGTTGCGGCCGACGATCGAATCCCAAAACCAGTGAAGATTCACCTGATCTTCACGTTTCGTGCCTTCCGGCGTCAGAAGAAACAGATTGCCGCCTTGATCGCCGTTCGGTTCGCGGTCGGTGTGGCGCCCGGATGTGTGCAGCGGCTGGTGGAGGTCGCCGCCGATATGTAGAAACCAGGCGATCGCAATGGCCTTGTCCGAGGACTTGGCCGCAGTGTCTCGCATCGTCTTGTCCGATTCGACCAATCTTACGACGCCCTGTCCGCCGGGCTGCTTGTCGGTTATCAACTCGACCTTGCCGTTCGCCTGCCGCCAGAATGTGTCGGAATAATGCCACGTCGACTGATGATAGTTCTTGTAGCGAACGGGAAACGCGCGGTCGCGAACGACATCGGCCCACGTCGGGACGAACGTAAAGTATTCAAGCCGCTTTGCTTCTTCCGACCGCGGGCCGTAAGCCATATAGAACGTAGAAAGCTGTGAATCCTCCGGAGTGGATCTTAAAAGTTTGATGACATTCTCCCGTGCGGTCGGGTTCATTCGCTGCCAGGCGATGTAGCCGGTGATCTTATGGCCTACATCGTCCCAGGAATACGAATTAAGTGAAAGAAAAGCGAGGAAAAGCGCAACTAGTATCGACTTGGGCATCTATATCTCCTGAAACTGTTGGGTTGATTCTAGCGAAACGATTGACTTAGAGGAAATAAGCGCTCTTTAGATAATTTTATCGGGCAAACCATGTCCGAAAAACCTACATCTCAAAGAGTGCAAAACTTTCCCCTCAAATCGTTCTATTAAGGAACGACACACATTTTCGGATGTGGGGAGTTGAAAGGTTATGCAAGCAGTGTCGGAATTAAACGGGTTCGTCGGTAAGGCAATTGACAAGTCTGAAGAGGTTTTCGGCCGAAAGATCGGCGTTTTCGGAAAAATCTTCGGATGTCAGCACAAACGATTGACGCGGCCTATCACAAGCGAACGTACTACGTACCAAGCATGTGTGGAATGCGGTGCCCGGAAAAATTTCGATACCCGGACTTTTCGAAGCTCCGGACGCTTTTATTATCCTCCGACAGCAGGGTTCGGGAACTATTAAAAGCCCCTGTTGTTATATCCTGTCCTAGATACCATCCAATTAATACCTACCGAGAGCGTTCTGCCAAACAGAACGCTCTCAATCATATGTTGGCCAATCAATAAAATCGGATTCAGCGCCTAATTCCGCCAGGCTAATTTCTTCATCAGGATCAAGTTTCGAGCATTCATTTATCAATCGCTCGTTTTTAACAACGCCCTTCAAATCTTTGCTGTCGTCGGTAGTCATATTATCGTCCCTTGCTTAATGCTTTCTTAACAGCGTCTTCTGCCAGTGGAGCCATGATCTTGTAACCAGTCGCGTGAGGATGAAGGCCGTCGTTAGCGAGATCTGCCCGTAGAAATCCTTTGTCATCGATGGTCGCGGAGAAATAGTCGAGATAGACGTGTTTGTTTGCCGCCGCGTAGTCTTTCAGCCATTTGTTGAGAGCAAGGATCTTGTCAGGCGGGCGAGCCGTGCTGCGGACGATCGGCTGGCCTTGAGCGTTCTTGTTGTAATCGCTGATCGGCAAGATCGATGCGAATACAACTCTGATTCCATGGGCCTTGGCGAGTTCCGCCATAGAGCGGTAATTATCCTGAATTGCCTCGAGCGACATCGGGCCGGTATTGCCGGCGATGTCGTTTGTTCCGGCCAATATTACAACGACTTTCGGCTTCAACGCGATCACGTCCGGCTGAAAACGGACGAGCATCTGAGGCGTCGTCTGGCCGCTGATACCGCGATTGACGTACGGCTTGCCCGGAAAATACTCTTCAAGCTTCCACGAATCTGTTATCGAATCGCCCATGAAAACGACCCGATCTTCACCTTTCGCCGGCGGGGCGAGTTTACTGTTCGCCTCGGCGTATCGCTTGAGGTTTGGCCAATCGGTCAAGCGGGCCTCGAACCTTTCCATGCGGGCTTTGAGTTCGTAATAAGTCGGCGTGGCCGTTGGCGTTTGGGCGGCGGTGAGATTAGGGACAAGGAGAAACGCACAGATGATCAGATACTTCATTTTCTTAATACTCAAGCCAGGCATCAAAGACCCAGCCGGTTTGACCGCGATATGTAACCATGCACCAACGGCCGGCTCGGTTCCCGATCTTTACCCTTTCCTTTTCGCAATTTTCCAGCGTGACGACGGTTCCATGCGGTATCTGTGCGAGCCGTTCGCCTTCTTCCGAGTCAGGTTCACTTCGAAGCGCCAGAAAGCCGTCACTCGGCGAATTAACGCGAGCGGTCGGCAGGTCGTCTTCCTCAAATCCCGGCGGCGTTCTTGTCGGAGATGGGCTTAAGGCGTCTTCAAGTTGCTTTTGGAGGTTCGCGAGTTCCTTCTCCATCCGCTCCGCCTCTGCTTCGGCATCGGGCGTTGTCGTCGGTGTGGGCGAACGGGATGGAGCAGGCGTCGGTGTTGGCGACGTAACCGCCACGTTAGTACCGCCGGAATTGAAGTAGAAAAATGCTCCGGCGGCTCCCAAACCGATCAAAGCTAGAAATCCTACGACCAAAAGGGCCGCAACGATCTTCAGAACGGGGCTGCTTTTTGCCGGAGCGGTAGCGGCTCGCGGCGCGGCGGTCGTGTAGCTCTCAGACGGTATATCGACCCGCAGCCCGGGCCGCAGAACTGTCTCTTCCTCGGTTCCCAGGTCAATGAGAGTTCCGCCGTCGGCAAGGCAAAACTTGAGTGTTGCGTCCGTGTAGGTAGTCCGGCACGTCGGGCATTGCTTCATATGTAAGAATGCCTAAGCCGCGGCCTCGCTGGCCGTACCGAAGCTTGCGAGCGCATCGGCTTCGTTATCGAACACGTCGAAAACCGTGTAAAGCTTGGTGATCGTGATCAGCTCGACGAAGCGGTCTGACAGGTTAGCAAGCTTTAAGCTTCCGCCGTTCCTTTCGACCGAGGCATAGCTCGCTACCAATTCGCCGAGCCCGCTCGAATCGATAAGTGTAACGCCGACAAGATTTAGGAGGATGTTTTTCTTGCCGTCAGCGGTCAACCCGCGAATTGCGTCGTGCAGGGCTCGGTTGCTTTCGCCGAGTGCGATCTTTCCCGCCAGATCGACGATAGTTACGCTGCCGCTTTGTCGTTGTGAAATGTTCAGTTCGCTCATTTGATTCCTCTTTACGCTTCTATCCAAAAAAGGGTTCCGTGACATCGCTGCGGGTCGGGTGTCGCACAGCGTTGCCAATATAGGGCTAGGATGATTCCGGCTCGTAATGATAACCCTCTTCGCATCGCGATTACAATAGGATTTCGACAACCAAGGCCGCACGCAAAAAAGCCGGAGGAAGTGTTACCTTCCTTCGGCTTAATGTGAGCGTTTTGCGTGATGCTAAACGCTGCTCAAAACGTTGCCGATCAACAGTCCGATCAAGTCGGGCTGGCTATCTTCGTAAGGCGAATATCCTTCGTCACCACGAGCATCCATCGCGTCTCGATAGCCTGCTTCGTAACCCTCACTAAATATCCGCCGGTTTTCGCCCGCGTTGAGCGAATAGGTGTTATACGCTGAAGTATTGTAGGCGTAAGGATCGTAATACGTAGCATCATCATCACCATACTCCCTCGCGTACCGGGCGTCCGCATATCCCTGATCGTAACCCTGCGTCAAAAAGCTGCTCAGCAGATTGCCGAGAAAGCTGTTACCCGCAAGCTGACCTACCAGATCGTTTACCGGCAACTGATTCAGAATGCCGAGATATGGATTGCCATTTCCATAGTCTTGGTCGCCGTAACCGTAGCTCGCATATCCCGGATCGTAGCCGCCATAGTTGTTGTAGCCGACGTATGACGGGTAAGCGGTGTCTGGGTAGTAGCCGTTGTAGGCATACGGGTCGTAATGGGTCGCACCGTACTGCGGAACGTATCCGTAGTAGCTTGGCTGCGAGTATGACGGCGCGCCGTAGTAAACATAGTTAACTGTTAGCGGCGAACCATAAACAGGCTCGTACGGAGTATTATCGTAATAGTTCGAGTAGCTCGAGTGCGACCAGCTATCGTCGTAGTACGTATTGTAGATCCGCGTTTTAACGACATTTCGGATCACGCTGTAACGAGTGTCGTAGTAGTTATAGTCGTTGTACCGGTCGTAGTAGCCGCCGCGGTTATAGCGATACCAGTCGCGGCTGGCCTTGCGGTCAGCGTTACGAGCGTGAACCTGCGCCTTACGGTACTGTCCATAGTTTTTATAACCGCCGTAATAGTCGCGACCCCAAGCGTAGTCTGAGCGGCGGTGGTTACTACCCGATCTCCACCACCTGTCACCGCCTCGAGGCGAGTCTCGATCGTCATCCCAACCACGGCGGTTCTCGCGCCTTTCGTACCGGCGGTAATCGCGGTTATCTGATCGTCTTTCCTGCTGATAGGCTCTATGGTCGCGTCTATCGGAAGCGATACGCTGCATTCGCGATATGCGGTCGCCGGCGGATTGCTGACGGCGCGATTCGCGGTCTGACCGCATCTGCTGAATACGCGCCTGGCGGTCGCTGTCCCGCTGCTGGCGGCGTGCGTTCCAATCGGTCATCTCCTGCGGACGCTGACGTTCAGCGCGGCGTTCTTGTCCGCGAGGCATCTGCCACATCGGACCTTCAGGACGCTGTTGACGCTGCTGTGCAGCTTGCTGACGACGAGCATTCCAGTCGTTCATCATTTGCTGCCGACGCCCTTCACGTTCCTGGCGCATCTGCTGCATTGCCTGGCCGCGATCTGGCCTTTGCTGTTGCGGCCGCTGTCGCTCCTGACGCTGCCATCCGCCCATCTGCTGTCGAGACTGCTGCTGCGGACGTGCCTGCCGCTCTTCGCGTTGCGCTCGACGCTCTTGCCCGCCGCCACGGTTCCCTCCGCCTCTATTCTCACCGCCATTGTCTTTGCCTCTGCCTCTGCCTTGACCGAAAAGATCCGTTCCAGCCCCGGCAAGCACTATCAATCCGAGTGCGGTCGCCGTCGCCAATTTTGAAAAGTATTTTCTTCGCATAAGTTCCCCCAAATTCGAAGACCTCAGAATTTGCCGAACGATTAGGCAATCGGCGTTCCGACCATGTTTTTTCAACAACTTATGCGGCGGCGGAAACGAAAAGCTGTTATATTGGCCTACTAAGAAGACCATCTCGTGTGCCGATAAACCGATATCGGCGCTCGTTAACCGTACACCTTAAGTCTTGGAGAATCTTATGTTTGAAGCTGGATCTGCCGTTACGTGCGGCATATGCGGGAAAGAAACCACCGTTATGTTTTCGGCCGAACGCGAGGGAGGCATGTCTTTCGACCTCGATTGCCGACACCGGAACGCTCTGTGTCCGAACTGCAACGTGCTCGTCCGAGACGACAGCGACACGATCCCGAAGGTCGTGCCGCTTTGCAAAACCTGCAATCCGGAGGCGTTTGAAGATGATGACGAATAGAGCGTTCGCGTTTGTCGTCGCGGTCTTGATCTTTGGCGGGTCGATCTCTGCTCAATCCGCAAAATCGACAGCGGAGCTAACTTCGCTGTTGAACGAATTCTTAGCCGGAGCTGGAAGGAATGACGTCGCGATCCACGAGAAATTCTGGGCCGATGACCTTATCTACACGCGATCGGCGGGTGCGAGGATCAACAAGGAAGAATTGATGAAGGGCGTTCGATCGGCTCCCGCGCCCAAACCCGACGACCCCGTCACAACCTACACAGCCGAAGATGTGCAAGTCAAGACCTACGGGAGCACGGCGGTCGTTGCTTTCAAGCTGGTCGGCAAAACCGTGAAAGGTGACGGATCGACCGACGTATCCGAGTTTTTTAACACCGGAACATTCGTGAGACGAGACCGCCACTGGCAAGCCGTAGCGTGGCAGGCGACGGCGATACCGAAACAGCAACGGCAGACTGCCGCAGCCGAGGTAAGGACCGAACCCAAACCAACAAAAGTTCCCGGCCGAACGTATGTTAGAGGCTCGCAGGGCGGCTGTTATTACCTGAACGCAATCGGCAAGAAGACCTACGTCAACAAAGATCTTTGCAGCTGAAAAAATAGTTTGCAAGTAATTATTTCAGGCTCGTTCTACGTGACGCAGTGTTGATAGCAAGCTGATCGGCGGCAATGTTTTCAGGCCAAGGGCCGCGGAAACGCCATCAAAACAGCTTATTTCATCCGGCTGCGTATGCTTCAATAAATGAAGCTTTTGCGGGGACGAGCCTTTGTTGGTTACCCGGCTCGCCTGAAAGAACCGCTCAGGGTTGACCGATGCCGAAATTATCGGCAAGGAAATGAAATGAACACTTTGAAATTGAGAAGACCTTTTCTACTGTCAGCGACCGCATTTGCGGCGTTTGTTTTGGGTGCGTGCGGCGGCTCTGCCGATAGCCCGAAATCTCCGAACATAAGTTCTACTCCTGCTCCCAATCAGAGCCCGGCGACTTCACCGGAGGTCGCAAATCCCGGCGAGGCGGCCGTTCAAAAGCTGCTTGGTAAATGGGACGGTCCGGAAGGAACGTATCTGACAGTAACCGAAAAGATGGGAGCCGACGGTAAACAGCAGCTTCCGCGTAAGTTTGAGGTCGAGATCAAGGATCTTGATAAAGCCGAAAAATTTGAAGGCACGGCCAAAGCGGGCGTGATCGAGTTTACTCGCAAGGGTAAGATCGAGACTGTGAAAGCGGCAACCGGAGCCGAAACGGGCATGAAGTACCTCGAAAAAGAGACGAACTGCGTGGTCGTTACAAAAGGCAGCGAAGGCTTCTGCAAGAAGGCAGACGCTCCGGCTGCTACGACAACGCCGGCTGCGAAGGCTCCTGAAAAAGCTCCTGCCGCTTCGCCGTCAGCGTCACCGAAGAAATAGGTTCTAGTTCGATCTATTGACAACGGAGAGCCGGAGCGGTCAACCACCCTCCGGCTCTCCGCGTTTTTTAGACTTGCCCATCGTTTCATTCAAGCGAATCGGAAAGGCTCAAGCGAAAATCGGTTGGCGTAGCTTTTTATGAAAGTTTTGCGAACTTTTCGTTTCGGCGCTTCGTTCATCGAGACAGCACGGATTATCCCGTTATTCATTTCGCGAGGTTTATATGAAAAAGATCGGCTTCATAGTTTTCGTAGTTGCGATAGTGATCGGCGTTGCGGTAGCCAGCATTTTTTCGTGGGGCAAGGCGACCGAGAGCGTTGTTAATTTCAAGGTCGGATTTGGCGCCGAGAGAGGCTCGGGCAACATGGCGAGCGAGGTTCGCGAGGTGAGCGGTTTTTCAAAGATCGACGTCAGCAATGTTTTTAACGTCGAGGTCGCGGCTCAGAGCGAATACGGCCTTGAGGTCGAGGCTGACGACAACCTTCTGCAGTTCATAAAAACCGAGGTTCGCGGCGACACACTACACATCGAGCTTGACCAGCGCGTCAAGACCGGTAATCCGATGCGGATCCGAATCTCGGCACCGAACATTGATCGAATCGAGGCCTCGGGCGCGTCTAAGGTCAACGTTTCAAATTTGAAGAATGGCGAACTTGCGATCGACACAAGCGGTGCTTCGAAGATCAACCTTGCCGGAGAGACCGGCAGTTTGACCGTCGATGTGAGCGGAGCCAGCCAGATAGAGGCCGGCGAGCTTTCGACCATGATCGCAACCGTCGACGCCAGCGGAGCCAGCTACGTGAACGTTAACGTGGCGAAGAGTCTGACGGCAGAGGCATCGGGCGCAAGCCGCGTTACCTACACCGGTCCTGCTCACGTTTCGAAGAGCACATCAGGCGCAAGCAACGTCACGCAAAAATAAGTTCTCGTTCACACTCGTTATACTTTGGGCGCGTTTTCGGATGCGTCTTTTTTTTGATTTAAGAAGGGCTTGAGTTGAAGTTCCCGTTTTGGTAACATCACATACGGGTCGGATGAACACAATATCGTTTAAGAAGATACGAGAGTTCGTCAAAGGTCATCCGGCGGCCGATGCGGGATTGAGTGCTTGGTATAAATTGGCCAGAAAGGCTCGGTGGCAAAACATTGTCGATGTCCGAAAAAGCTATCCTCACGCAGATCTGGTGGGGAAATACGTTGTGTTCAATATATCGGGAAATAACTATCGGCTGATTGCCGAAATTCATTTCGAGTCTCAGTTAGTTTTGATTAGAGAAATATTGACCCACAAAGATTACGACAAAGGGAAATGGAAGAAATGAATACAGTTGCTATCGATCGGAGAAAATATGCTCGCCTTTTGTCGAACGCCCTTCCGGCGGTAATTAAGACAGAGAGGGAAAATGACCGGGCGATCGTAACGGTCGAGAAGTTGCTCGCGAAGGGAGTAAAAATTTCGCGTGAGGAAAGCACGCTGTTGGAGTTGCTAGGGAAGCTTATCGCCGATTTTGAAGAGCGCTATTACAAGCCGAAGGATGCGTCTCCGCGAGATGTGCTTTCCGAACTCATGACGGCTCGAGATTTGAAGCAGGCTGATTTGATCGAAGTTTTCGGCTCGCGGAGTCGTGTGTCAGAAGCACTGAGCGGTAAGCGAGATATAAGCAAATCTCAGGCAAAAGCACTCGCAGAATTCTTTTCTGTTTCTGCGGATGTCTTTATTTGATGGCGATGTTCGAACAAAGAGAGGGAACGTGGACTTACACTTGGGCGGGGATCATCGGGGTGGTTTTGATCATCATTGCGGTGATACATATCTTTCGCGTTAACCCGCCGGAGCGGCAGAGCGCGGCTGAAACGAATATCAAATGGACTGATGGCGAAGTTTTCAAGGGCAGGGCCGAGGTCGCGGCCGGTGCGGAGCTTTCTTATTCGATCAACCTGAATCGCAAAGCAACGCTGAAGGCATATTTCACGACCGGGAAGAATGATAAGAAGATTGGCAGCTCGGTGATCAAGGCCGACGATTTCAACATGTGGAAATCGGGCAGCGCGGTTCAGACGTTTGTTACGACCGGGGTTGTTCCGCGCGGAACGATCACCAAAGTGCTGGAGCCTGGGAATTATCTTTTCTTGTTAGACAATCGAGCCGGCGGCGAAACGATAGTGTTGATCGAAACGGACATTAGCGTCGAATGATCGGTGAGTAGGATGTTAAGCCCTTGCTAACGTGCGGACCTCTGCGGCGGCGGCGTTCGCAAATCAGGTTTCGATGGCTTTTGTTTTCACGCCCAAAAGATTTCCGCCGGCTGAAACGCCAGCAATATAAATGTCTATCCGTATCTTGCCTACGCGGATCACGCGAAGATCTTTCAGACCATCCGAAAGGATCTTGCGCAGTTTTTCGAACTGAGCGCTTCTGTTTTTTTCACGCGGGCCGTGCCAATCTTTTTCTGCCGTCAGTCGTTCAAAAGACTTTTCGAAATCGCGTTCCTCGAACTCTTGTTGATCGATATCGAGAGCTTTCAGATATGCGCTGGCGGATCGAGACTCAGGATTCGGCGCGGAAAAAGGAATGATATCGGCGTCGGTCTCGCTAACGAATTGGAGTCCGCGACAAGCGTCGGCAATAGCTTCAAGAAGGCTGGCGTCTGACCTGCTCGATCCGTCGAAATTTTTTTTCGTTTTTTTGACCTTTTTCGGTTCGTTCACTGTCTGTAAATTAACATTTTTTCAATGCAAAAGGTGTGTCAAACTATTGCGAAAAAAAGGTTTGTTAACAATTTTTTAAGGCCCCGTCTTTTCTGTGGATTTCTCCTTGCCAACCCTATATCGCTGTGCTAATCTGACACCCGCTTTTGAAACATCAACCCGTGTAAAGCGTTGAAAACAAATAACTTAAAGTGACACTTTAAGTCCGGCAGAGGTTTCCACAAGGTTGTGGAAAATTTTGTGGAAAACGGTAGAAGTGTACGTTTTCAAACGTCTTTTCGGAGTTTGAGTTTCAGTTTTTCGGCGGTAGCGTGGAGGCTTTTCCCGGTCTCTTTCACAGCGTTTCGCGCGCCGGCGTTTTTGAGCATACAATTGCATTAATAAGGCCAATTTTGGAGTCTAATTTTCCGTGGAATCATCGCTCACGAAAGCTGAAGTTTGGAATGACATTTTGGCATTTCTAGAACACCGGCTGAACAAACACATCTTCGATTCATGGTTTCGCCCCATCCAGTTCGAGGACTTAAACGAAGAGACCTACACGCTTCAACTGCGGGCCGGACAGGTGACGATCGACTGGGTGTCGATCTATTATTCACAGCTTCTCGATCAGACGCTGACGGAGTTTGGCCTATCGGACTACACGATCGAATGGACCGTCGACCCGAACGCGGTGGTCGAGCCGAAGGATGATGACGCCGACGCCGATCTTTACTTTGAGGTGAAGAAACAGGCAGCCTCGTCGATCCATACATCGTTTCCGCGAAACACGTCGACGAACTTTGTCGATATCGAACCGGTCGAGAGTTCGCTAAACCAGAAGTATACCTTCGAAAAATTCGTCGTAGGCAACAGCAATCAATTTGCTCACGCTGCGTCGCTTGCCGTAGCCGAGGCGCCGGGCAAGGCTTATAATCCGCTGTTTCTTTACGGCGGTGTCGGACTTGGTAAGACGCACCTGATGCACGCCGTCGGCCACTCGATCAAACAACAGAACCGTCACCTGCGCGTCGCTTACATAACGAGCGAAAAGTTTATGAACGAATTGATCAACGCGATCAGGTTCGACAAGACGCAAACGTTTCGCGACAAGTATCGCTCGATCGACGTGCTGCTGATGGACGACGTTCAGTTCATGGCGGGAAAAGAGCGGACGCAGGAAGAGTTTTTCCATACTTTCAACGCTCTATATAACGACCAGAAGCAGATAGTGATCTCGAGCGATTGTCCGCCGAGAGAGATACCGACGCTGGAGGAACGTCTGCACTCGCGTTTCGAGTGGGGATTGATAGCCGATATTGAACCGCCGGATCTTGAGACGAAGGTCGCTATCCTTAAGCGAAAAGCCGATCTTGACGGGATCGAGCTGCACGACGATGTAGCCATCTTTATCGCCAGCAAGATCAAGAGTAACGTACGCGAGCTGGAAGGTTCGCTTGTGCGCCTGGTTGCTATATCATCATTAAGAGGCATACCAATTTCGAAACTTCTGGCTCAGGAAGCGCTCAAGAACATCATTGACGCCGAGCGGCCCGAAGGATTAACGATGGAGCGGATCGGCAAGGTCGTTGCTTCGCACTACAACCTCACTGTCGAGGAAATGAAGTCGAAGAACAACAGCCGTGCGATCGCGATGCCGCGGCAGGTGGCAATGTATCTGTGCAAGCGGCTGACGAAGCACAGCTTTCCCGAGATCGGCCGAGAGTTTGGCGGGAAGCACCACACGACGGTAATGCACTCGGTCGACAAGATAGATGCATTGACCAAAGAAGACCGTATTTTCCACAAGCAGATCAACGACTTTATTGACGGACTTTGCAGCTAGTTTCGACAGGCGAGGAGTAAAATGCAGGAAAACGTTATCCACATGCGATTTCGGGATGTAGCATCGGTAAACCTCTTGTTTGCAGCACTTGAGAATAGTTTTCCACTTTTCCGAACGGTTGGCTGTGAAAAGCCTGTGGAGGAAAGTGGAAAAGAATCGAGGGAAAAGGTTTTCCTCACATTGAAGGCCTTTTCCACAAACTTTCCACACAATACTGTGGACGAAAATGCCTAGGTTTTATAAGGGTTTGCCCTTGGTTTTGCACAAATCAACAGGACCTATTACTACTACTAGATCTAAATTCAGTTTTATTCTTGGTTAGTAATAGCAGAAGGCGATTCAGTTTTGTTCATTCCTGTTCATCTGGTTCTGTGGTTTCCGAAACTTTGAACCACAGAATAAGAAGAAGCGGAGAAACAAGATCAGAGAAGAGAAGAGAAGAAAAGATAAAGAAGAAGTAGAAAACAGAAATGGAATTCAGCATTAAGCAAAGCGTTTTGAAAGAAGAGTTGGGTTTTATCCAGGGCGTGGTCGAGCGGAAGACGACGATTCCGGTGCTTTCGAATATTTTGATCGAATCATTAGGTGAAGGATCGATCAGGATCGTCGGGACGGACCTCGACGTGACGATCCGCTGCGATGCTGAAGCGGAAATCAAAAAGCCGGGAGCGATGTGCGTTCAGGCCCGCAAGCTTTTCGACATCGTTCGCAACCTGGGCGACGGCGATGTTCATTTCAAAAAGGAAGAGAACGAGTGGGTAGAGCTCAAGGCTGGCCGTGCGAAATTTCGCCTGGCGGGCGTGAACAAGGAACAGTATCCGGAAATACCGATGTTCAAGTCGGCACCGCTAAAGCTTGCCGCCGAGACCTTCAACTACTTTATCCAGAACACGGCTTTTGCGATCACTAACGAGACAAGCAGGTTTACGCTGAGCGGCGCGAAGTTTGTTATGGACGGCGATGTAGCTCGGATGGTTACGACTGACGGACATCGGCTTGCGTTCATCGAAAAGAAGCTCGACGCCGCTTCGGAAGCGAAGATGGATGCGCTGATACCGAAGAAGGCCCTGCTTGAGCTTGTGAAGATATCGCGTGATGGCGGCGACGTAGCTTTCGGCGAAGATCAAAATCACATCTATTTCGAAACCGGCGGCCGGCTTTTGATCACACGAAAGCTGACCGGCAACTTCCCGAACTACGAAATGGTGATGCCGAAGGATAACGACAAGAAAGTTTCGTTCGACCTGGCGGATATGAAGTCAGCGGTCCGCCGCATCGCCCTGATGGCCGACGAACGCAACCGCTCGATCCGCGTTACGGTCCGCGAAGGTGAGGTCGAGGTGACGGCCCAATCAAGCGAAGAAGGCGAGGGTAACGAGGTCGTCCCGGCCGATTATTCGGGAACCGAAGAGATCACTCTCGGTTTCAATCACCAATACCTGCAAGAGTTTTTGAACAACGTCGGAGCGTTGGAGAGCGCCGGAGCTGCGGCTGAGAACGAAGGCGAATCAGACGGCTCGAACGCCGCTACCGCCCGTGCAAAAGATTCGAAGCCGACCCGCATCTCGTTCGAGTTCAAGGACGCGAACGCCGCTACGCAAATCCGCATCGACGGCGATACCGCATACGATTACAAGTACATCGTGATGCCGTTGAGGATATGATCGCTTGGTACTTTTCGATTACGAACATATTATTCATATGAATAATATGTTCGTTTTTGATACATCCTTCCGATGTTTAAGAAAGAACAAATTACTGAACTTTTGAATAAGTTTGAAGGAGCGTCGCGTGAATTTTACGGGGCCGAATGCTGGAGCGCGAGAGATCTTCGCTTGATACTCGGTTATTCAAGTTGGCAGTCTTTTCAGAGGGTTATCGATAGGGCAAAGGAGTCTTGTCGAGCCATTGGCGAAGACATTCAGAATCACTTCGCGGATGTAGTTCGTGATGTCGAGCTCGGTAACGCAGCAGAGCGATCTGTTCAGGATATCGCCTTGACTAGATATGCATGTTATTTGATAGCTCAAAATGGGGATGCTTCAAAATCGTCCGAAATAGCCTTCGCTCAGACCTATTTTGCAGTTCAGACTCGCAAGCAAGAGATAATCGAGAAGCATCTTCTGGACGTTGAGAATTGCTGCTCGGGAGAAGTTGTCGGCTTCTGAAAAGAAACTGTCCGGCGTGATTTACGAGCGCGGTGTAGATGATCGCGGTTTCGGACTTATCAGAAGTAAAGGTGATCAAGCACTGTTCGGCGGATTTTCGACCCAGCGACATGAAAAGAAAACTCGCAGTTCCAAAGGGACGTGCATTAGCTGATTTTCTTCCTACTTTAACCATCAAGGCAAAGGACTTCGCGACTGAACTAACGAGCCATAACGTAATCGAAAAGGACCTTCATGGTGAAGGTTTGATCTCACGAGAGCATGTTGACAATAACCTTGCTGTACGTAAAATTCTCCACGAACGCGGTGTAAGGCCGGAATCTCTCCCTGCCGCGGAAGACGCAGCGAAGGTAAAACGAAAGCTGGAAAGCGATCAGAAGAAAATTCTTAAGGATACTAATCGAATCGGCGACTAGTGGAAAAAGACTAAACCTAAAATACTTAATTCTTTTGTGCAAGCATCAGCATCGCGCTCGTTTTGTATCGGAGGTCTGACCGCAGCTTGTCGAAGGCTGTGAAGCCGATCAGAACGGGCAAACTGTTAAAGGGATCGAACCATTTCGCCAACCGCGGCTTTGGTGACTTGCCGAAGTTGAAAAGGTGCTGATAGCTGTACATCCAGAAACTGTGACCCGTATGGTATTGCGTGTCGACTACAGTGAGGCCGTTATCTTCTACCAGCTTTCGAAGTGTTGCCGGGGAGAACACGTGCCAGTGACGCGGAATGTGGTAGCCGCCCCAGAACGTGGTCTTGAATTTACGAGCGTCGAGGCTTTCGAAATTCGGCGTCTCGATGGCGAACACGCCGCCGGGCTTTAGCCAACCTGCTACTTTTCTCACAACCGAACCCGGATCGTCTACGTGTTCGATCACGTGAAAGATGGTTGCTAGATCTATCGAGTTATCGGCGATCTCGGTGCAGTCTTCAACGCGACGATCGTAAGCTTTAAAGCCCTCCGCCGATAGCGACGCCGTGATGCGTTCGTCCAATTCCAGTCCGTACAGGTTTTCCCGATTGAGTCCGTGTCGCTCCATTGCACGAAGAAACCTGCCGTTGCCGCAGCCGATATCGACGAACGACTCGGGCAGCTTGTCGAGATTCTTGAGAATGCCCTTCATCTTTGCGGCGTCCATCATCTGCTTTCCCATGACGGCGACGGGGCTGATCTTTTCCTCGTAGTTATAGGAGTAATAGGTCGGCGGATAGATAACCTTCAAGGTGTCTACGGCGGGTCGCGGATCTAGGCGAACGTGGCTGCACTGATCGCATTGAACGAAGAACCACTCGTTGCGGCAGGTGAGCAATTCGTAGTCATAGCCGCTCGCGAATTGTTGCGACGCTTCGCTTCCGCAGACGGGGCACGCGGGAACGGCCTCGGTCGCGATCAATGGTTTATCCGCGAAGGCGGCGGGCATCTGCATAGATCGCGATGAGTTAGATATCAGCAGGGTTTACGCGGCAGCCATCGATCGGCAAGCTAAGCCAATAACGAACCGCAAAGCCGAGGTAGCTCGTTCGCCATTCAAGGTCCGCGGCGGCGGGCATCGTGCGGATCTCTGCATCGGCTTGCGGAAGATTGTAGTAGGGAATACTCGTCCAAAGATGATGAACGGTGTGAAAGTTCATATTCATCGGCGAGAACACGAGCCGCTCGACGGGATTTGAGATGTATGTGATCAATCGATGTTCGTCGGCTTCGCGATCGGCCCCGATCACCGTGTGTTCCGCAAACGTCCGGAAGTTATCGCCAAGCAATACGAACACGAAGAACGGCAAGTACCACAAAACCGGAACGGCCCACCAGCCGATAAAATACAAGCCAAGCGTCCATAAGATCGCCTGCCAGCCAACAAGGATCGCCAGATCACGAATGGTATAACCGGGAACGGCGATCTTTTCAACACCAGCCTGCGTATCTCGGCCGCGACGCAAGATCACGTTATAGATCGAGACGAAGACTTTTGCTCCTATGAAGTAGCTGATGAGCTCGAGCCCGTTCGACTTGTTTAGGCAGGAGTATTTGTATCTATCCGGGTCCTCTAAAGTTCCAAGCCGCTGGTGATGAGAAAGATGGTTGGCATTGTTGATGCGTGTTATAGCCCCGAAGCTTCCGACGATAAAAAGATCGTTGAAGAGATCGTTGGCCTGAACGCTGTTAAAGAGGCGACGGTGGAGCCCATCGTGCGCGATTATCATGAGCGCGTATGCACGGGTTCCGACGATCACGATGGCCAGGGCGACGGTCCACCACGCTGGAAAGATCGCGACTCCTATCCAGGCTGCAACGATAACCGCCCAGCACAGAAGCGTGTCTCGCACTACTACGGCAGGGCGCAATTTTGACAACTCACGAACCCGCTGCGGATCGAGGAGATTTTTGCGGTACTTTTGATAGACCTGCGTCTCTGCCATTAAGAGGTATATTCTATCAAACCTCTCTGATTAGTAAACGAATTCGCCCTGTCGCAGCCCTTGTCCTTTTAATCCCAAGCGAAAACGAAATGTAAAATCTCCGCCGCGATGGTTGTAGCGAAGGCTGATCGGGTGAAGGCCGGCTTTGAGCGGGACGAGGACGCTGCGTTTTTTGTTTTCTGCGGTGCCGGCTTCATCGATCAGCTTCTGGCCGCCGATGACAAGAGTCGCGTCCCACGTGGATTCGATCTGGAGTTCGTAGATGCCGTCGACGGGAATTTTGAGGTGTCCGTCGAACTGGACGCTAAAAGATTTCTTTAGATCGATACGCTGGGCGAACTGATTGACGAGGATCGATTTGGTTTCGCCGGTTTGAGCGGGAGGATCTTGGGCGAAATCGCCGCTCGGTTCGACGAGGCTGAACCTAACTCCGTCACGCTGATCCTTTAGCCTGACAGGTTCAATCATTTTGCCGCGCATGAATGTAGCGGCGTAGACGGAACTTTTTCTACCTGATGGCAGAACAACGATCGTTTTTATAGTTACTTTCTCATCGCCGATCGGAAAGACCGAAATTTTCTGCGGTGCTTCCGGTGAGCTTTCGGTCGGCGTTGAGCCGTCTTTTGTGTAACGGACTTTCGCTACGGGAAACGGAGGGCGGACTTCGAATGCGTACGCCTCGGTTTCGTTCAGCAGAACCGCGCCGACGTCGATCGGTTCCGGGATCCGAAAATTGACGCCTTGTTTCTCAAGACGCGGCAAAGTCGCGAGCATCCGGTTGTAGAAATTGGGATAGCTGCGGCCTTCCTTTCTTGACCACAACGCTTCGCTTAGGGCGAGCATTCGCGGAAACGCCATGTATTCGAGATGCGAGCTGGTCTTTATATATTCGGTCCAGATATTCGCCTGGCCGCCGATCACATACTTTCCTTCTTCGGCATTAAGTTCGGGCGGAACCGGATCGAAGCTGTAGACCTTTTCAAGCGGAACGTAGCTCCCGATGTTGAGCGGCTCGTGTTCGGGGTCGCCCTGTCCGTAATCGAAATAGACGAAGTCGTTAGGAGTCATGATCACATCGTGTTTTGCTTTCGCGGCTTCGATGCCGCCCTTCATTCCCCGCCAGCTCATTATGATAGCGTTCGGTGCGACGCCGCCTTCGAGGATCTCATCCCAGCCGATGATCTTTTTGCCTTTTGAATTGATGAATTTTTCGATGCGGCGGATGAAATAGCTCTGGACCTCGTGCTCGTCTTTGAGGTTTTCTTTCTTCTTGAGTTCCTGGACGAACGCGGATTCCTTCCAATGATCTTTCAGCACCTCGTCGCCGCCGATGTGGATGTAGGGCGAATCCGGGAAGAGCGAAATGGTTTCGTCGAGGACGTCTTCAAGAAACTTGAAGGTCACGTCGGTCGGGCAGAACGTTTCTTTGAAGATACCCCACGTCGTCTGAACCTTGTATTTGAAATCGGTCTTGCAGCCGAGCTCGGGATAGGCGGTGATCGCCGCCGATGCGTGACCGGGCAGCTCGATCTCGGGAATAACGGTGATGTGCCGGGCCTTGGCGTAAGCGACAACATCCTTGATCTGCTCTTGCGTATAGAAACCGCCGTGCGGAATGCCGTCACCTTTGTACGGAGCGAAATTTCGCTCAAGCATCGTCTCGGGCCGCTTTGAGCCAACCTCGGTCAGCTTCGGATATTTCTTGATCTCGATCCGCCATCCCTGGTCGTCAGTCAGATGCCAGTGAAAGGTATTGAACTTGTACTGGGCCATCTGGTCGATGAACTTTTTAACGAAATCTACGGATTGAAAATGCCGCGAAACGTCCATGTGCATCCCGCGATACCCGAAGCGGGGCGAATCCGAGATTGAAGCGTAGGTAAGACCTCCAGTACCGGTGGCCGGGATAAGCTGCAAAAGGGTTTGGATCCCGTAGAAAAGTCCCGCTGGTCCACCGACGATACGGACTCCTTGCCCGTCGACTTGTAGTCTATACTCGCCGCTTGGAGAGCTTTCTCTCGTGGTTTCGAAACGGACCGAACGAGTGGAAGTTCGGCGAGCGATCTTTAGCTTAAAGCCGTACATCTGCTGCAGCCGGCCGTTGAGAATGTTTGCAGCGGCACGTTCTTCAGGCTTCGCGGCAACGATCGCAACTGTCCGGTCGAACAAGAATGAGCCGGAACCAAACTCGACAGAAGCAGGTTGTGGAATAACGTTCATCTCGACCGGTTGAGCAACGGAGAACGCAGATAAAAATAGCGAAACTGCGACGGCTGCGAAAAGACGTTTCATATTTAGAGCGGAACCCCGGCAGTAACGAGGGTGTCAGATGACGCTATTATTCCACACAAAGAGACACACTCCCTACCGGTCGTGTTTCCGCCTTTGGATGTGATCAGCTTAAATGATCTAACAAAGACTTGAGTTCCGGCGGCGGTTCGCAATTGAGAGAGATTCGCTCGCCGGTATGTGGATGGGTGAAGGCGAGGCGTTCGGCGTGGAGGAAGAAGCGATCGAGCTTTTCGACAGAGCGTTTGATCTCGGGGTCGTTGATCGTATTGTCGCGGCCTTCGTTGTATGTGGCATCGCCTACGACGGGATAATTGATCGACGCAAGGTGGACGCGGATCTGGTGCGTGCGGCCGGTCTTGATATCGACCTCGACGAGCGCGAATTTTTCGAATCTTTTTCGAACTTTCCAAAGGCTGAGAGCGTGTCGGCCGTTGGCGGCAACGGTCATCTTTGTACGATGCCAACGGTCGCGGGCGATCGGACGATCGATGGTGCCTTTGTTTTCCCGCGGGACACCGTGGACGAGAGCGACGTAAGTTTTTTCTACGGTGCGGTCGCGGAATTGTTCGGCGAGTGCTTCGTGGGTTTGTTCGTCTTTGGCGACGAGGATGAGTCCGGACGTGTCTTTATCTAGGCGGTGAACCAAGCCAATTTGGGATTTCAGATTTTCGATTTCGGATTGCCTATCTCCCGCAATTCCCGAATCTGAACTCCCAAATCCGAAATAAAAAGCCAAAGCATTTGCCAAAGTGCCATTCGAAATACCGGCTCCGGGATGGACGACCATGCCAGCAGGTTTGTTGATGACAGCGAGGTATTCGTCTTCGAAAACGATGTCGAGCGGGATGTTTTCTGGCTCGAATCTTTCTGCGGGAGTTTCCGTTAGGTCGATGTCGATCTCGTCGCCCGTTCGAAGTTTGTACGACGGCTTTGCCTCTTTGCCGTTGACGAGCACGTCGCCGTTCTCGATCTGTTTTTGAAGACGGGCACGCGACCAGCCCTCGATCTTTTCGGCAAGAAACGAATCCAACCGTTTTCCGACGTCATCTGGAGTGGGTTGGGTATCGGTGGCATTCATTTTCTTCAGTGGGTAGTGACAAAGTTGATAGTGAATAGTTTTTCACTAATCACTTGTCACTATCCACTATCCACTGAAGAAAATGAAACGGAATGTTACTCCGCAGGACGCTTCTGCAGGCGCCAGATCATGAATATGATCGAGCAGGCAGCGACGAAGAGGCTGACGAGTTGTGAGGTAGAGAGGCCGGAGGCCGAGGTAAGGCCGAACAGATCGCCGCGGGGGTCGTCGCGGAGGAATTCGATCGAGAAGCGGAAGATGGAATAGATTATGCCGTAGGCGATGAGGATCTGGCCGTCGAATTTCTTTTTGCCGTGAAGCCAATAGAGCAAGCCGAAGACGGCGAGCATCGTGAACGATTCGATGAGTTGAGTCGGGTGAAGAAAGAGGTCGCTGTTGTCGGGGCCATACATCGGAACGCCGGTGTATTCGTTACCTGCTTCGCCAAAATGGACTCCCCAAAACCAATCGGTCGGTTTGCCCCAGCAGCAACCGGCGGCGAAGCAGCCTTGTCGGCCAAATGCCTGGCCGAGGGCGACGGCTGGTGCGAATGCGTCAGCGACTTTCCAGAAGTTCAGCTTGTATCGCCACATCAATAGGGCGACCGTGACGAATCCACCAATTAGCCCGCCATAGAAGACTCCGCCGGAGCGAAGGAAATCAATCGAAAAAACGTGCGCATTCGGGTCGACAAAGATCATCAGGATCTTTGACCCGAGCAGGCCGCCGAGCAGCGTCCAGAGGCCGAGATCGTAGATGCGTTCGCGGGGAAGCCCGTCTTTCGCGGCAAGTCGTGACGCGGCGAGGAGCGCGACCAGCATCCCGACCGCAAGCCATAGGCCGTAGCTGGTGACGGGAAAGGAGCCGATCTTGAAAAGTTCTGGGTACATTCAATTGCCTACTTGGCCACGTCGGACATACTCCCTGACGGTCGTGTTTCTGCCTGTGCTTTTCGTTTATTCAAAAACATGTCGATGATCAGCAGGCCGGCACCGATGACGATTGACATATCGGCGACATTGAACGTCGGGTAATGCCACGAGCCGAATTGTACGTCGATGAAATCCACGACGAAGCCGAGGCGGAGACGGTCGGTTACGTTGCCAATGATGCCCGCGAGTAGAAGCGCCAGTGCGCCGAGAATGCGGTCATCAGAACGCGGAGTTCGCCAGAAAAAATAGATGACGAGCGAAGCGGCGACCATCGCGATGATTGAAAGCCCCCAGCGGCCCGAAGAGCCGTGATCGTCGAGCATCGAGAACGCGACGCCGGTGTTTTCCGCGTAGGCAAAATTCAGGAAGCCCGGAATGACCGGCATTGCATCGCCAAACCGCAGACGGCTGACCGCCCAAGCTTTGGACGACTGATCAATAAGAAATACCCCGCCCGCAACGGCGAAGTACGCAAACTTCCACAACAAATCGCTTCTGGTCACTGCTTAGTTTTCTGTTCGGCGTTGAAAGATTTGTTGATTATCTTCCATTCGCCGTCGATCTTTAATAGCGTGAAGTAATCTGTAAACTTCACGGTCGGATAATCAAGTATAACCTTTGCGACCGCCGCATTGCCTACCACATCGATGGCTTCGATCGACCGCTTTCGATCCTTTTCATCTGCCGCGGGCTTGCCGGTAAAGCCTTTTATGTACTCGGCGAAGGTGCGGGTCATGTATTTGCCGTCGCGAACGAAGATCATGTTGCCCTCGGTGTGAAAGGCCTTCTTCATGTATTCGCCGTCGCCGGTCTCATGTCCTTTGATGTAATTTTCGAGCGGCACGCGCACCGCTGCTTTTTCATCGGTCTGGGCCGATCCGCTAATCGAAAAGAAGGTGAAAATTGCGAAGAAAATGCTTAGGTACTTCATAATTGCCTACTACGCATCTGCCGCTAGTTTAGTTCATCGCCGGCGGCCGCGACGGCATCAGCGAGTTCGATAAACTTTTCACGGACGTATGGATCAAGATTTTCGGCGTATGTGTTGTCTAGATGCTTGATCTTTATCAGCTCCTGAACGTCGGCGAGGTCTTTCAACCTGTGCGGCGCCGAAATGCCTGAGGCGAGCTTAAGCTCGATAAGTTTTTCGAGGGTGATCGTCTTAACTCCGTCGATATTCACGGCGAAGTCTTTCGGTTCGGGAAATACGACCGATTTCGGTTTGCCGTCGCCCGGATATTCGCCTGTGGTTATCACTTCAAGCGGGACGTTCTCTCGCGTAATCTGGAACTTTTTTCTGGCCCCTTCGAACGCCGGTCGATAACCAAGACCGAGCAGAGTTTCCCGAAACTTTTCCAAACCTGCGGCGGTCATCAGGATATCGATATCGATTGTCAGCCGCGGAAAGCCATGTTGATTAAGAGCGATCGCTCCGATGATCACGTAATCGATTCCGTTAGCGTCCAGATCGGCCGCGAGTTTCCCGAGGGCGTCGTTCAGCATGCCTTCCCCCTTAAAGAATCTCAGTGCCTCGGCATAAGCCAAGCGAGGCGACGAAATAACTGTCTGAAAATCCTGCATCTATTCCGTGTATGGAAATATCGATTTGGGGGCCTTGTAACGGCTCCACCAATCGACGTAGCAAACGTCGGTGCAGCCGATCTCGTAAGTGGCAACTCTCCATTTGCCGCCGGATTTTCGCAGAAGGCCGAAAACATTGTTATCGAACGCACCCGATTCCAAGGCGTCTGCAAATCTTGTCGAGCGAAAATCGGGCGCATTTCCGTCGGGCGATTGCCGCACCGCGCTTACGAAGGTCCAGTTTCCCTGAACCCTAAAATTATTGGTTGCGAAGACGATCTTCTGTTTCAGATCACGTTCAACGGGAATGCGAAGCGCGTCAAGGATCGCCTTGCGTTCGGGCGAGCCCTTGTCAGGCGTGTAAGCCGATTGGGCCCATGCCGCGACGGCCGCTGCTATCAATACAAACAAAATGGGCAGTACTCGTTTCATGGTTGATTTCCTCTACTGCCTAAGGAATGCTTACGCTTAGGGCAACGCCAAACACAAAGGACGCAAAGAGTTCTGCACAGAGGACACGAAGCGATTTTACGCCGCCGCTGCCTTCTCGAGTTCGTTCAAGGCGATGATACAGCGTTCGCAAACGGTCGGGTATTTTTCAAACTCGCCGACGCGGAAGGAGTAGTTCCAACAGCGTTCGCATTTTGTGCCGTCGGCTTTTTGGATCTCGACGTTTGTATTTTCACCCTCGTGAACTTCGACCTGCGAGACGATAAAGATATACCGCAGTTGATCGAAATAATCGAGTAAAAATCGCGTCGTGTCTTTGTCGGTGGTCAAGATCACTTTCGCATCGAGCGACGAACCGATCAGCTTTGTGCCGCGAGCCTCTTCGAGAGCCTTGAGCACCTCGTCGCGGATGGCGAAGATGCGTTCCCAGCGGGCGAGCAGGTTACCGTGATCTGCCTCGGCTGCCTTCGGAAACTCGGCCATATGGACGCTCGCGATCGACTGGCCGGGAACATTCTCCCACGCTTCGTCAGCGGTGAAGGCGATGAGCGGAGCCATCAAGCGGCAGAGCGTCTCTGTGATCGTGTAGAGCGCGGTTTGGGCCGATCGCCGCTCGACTGACTTCGGAGCATAGATATAGAGCCGGTCTTTGATGATGTCGAAGTAACGGGCCGAAAGCGTGACGGTGCAGAAATTGTAAAGAGCACCGTAAGCCGCCTGAAAGTCGTAGACTTCGTACCCGTTAATTACCTTTGCCGTCACCTCGTCAAGGCTCGCGAGTGCCCAGCGATCGATCTCCTGAAGGTCGGTATAGGGCACAACGTCGCCAGATCGCCCGGCGGGCTGGCCGCCCGCTGACGCAGGCGGTTCCGACAAGAACCCGTCGAGATTGCCCAGCGCATAACGCAGCGTGTTGCGGAACTTTCGATAAGCATCGACGACGCGAGAAAGGATCTCGTCCGAACAGCGGACGTCTTCGGTGTAATCAACCGCGGCGGCCCATAGACGCAAGATCTCGGCGCCCGATTTGTCGATGATCTCTTGCGGCGCCGTTACGTTGCCGAGCGATTTCGACTGCTTCTTTCCTTCGCCGTCTACAACCCAGCCGTGCGTGATAATCTGCTTATACGGCGCGGTGTCGTGTGCCGCGATGCCGCAGCTTAAAGACGAGTTGAACCAGCCGCGATATTGGTCGCCGCCTTCGAGATAGACGTCGGCCGGAAAGCGGAGCGTCTCGCCGCGGGTTTCGAGTACGGCAACGCAGCTTGAGCCCGAGTCGAACCATACGTCGAGAATGTCGGTCTCTTTGCGGAAATCAGTATCGCCGCACTTGGGACATTTGAAGCCTTCGGGAAGCAGTTCGCTTTCTGGCCGGGCGTACCACGCATCGGCGGTTTCTACGGCGAAGATGTCCGCCACATGGTCGATGATCTTCGGATCGGCGATGGTTTCGTCACAGCCTTTGCAGTAAAACACCGGTATCGGCACGCCCCAAGAACGCTGCCGCGAAACGCACCAATCCGGCCGTCCCTTGAACATATTCGCCATGCGGCCTTCTCCCCAGGACGGGTGCCATTTGACGTTGCCGATCTCGTCGAGAGCGGCTTGGCGGAGCGGTTTTCTGGAATTCGCAGAAGAGAGAACCACCCCATCCGCGGAAGCCGCGTCCACCCCTCCTTCGTAAGGAGGGGAGTCGTTGAAAAGCTCGTCCATCGAGATGAACCATTGCGGGGTCGCGCGGAATACCACGGGATTTTTACATCGCCAGCAGTGCGGATAGCGGTGCTGATATTTTTCCGTGTAGACGAGCATTCCGTTTTCGCGGAGGAGCTCGACGATTTTTGGATTTGCATCGAAGATCTTTTCGCCGGCGAAGTGCTCTACCTCGGCGATGAACGTGCCCGAAGAATCTACCGGATTGTAGATCTCAAGACCGTAGGCTTTGCCGATGTGAAAGTCGTCAGTACCGTGGCCGGGAGCTGTGTGAACGCAGCCAGTGCCGGATTTCTTTGCGCTCTTGTCTTCGAAACGCACGTCGAGTTCGGTCTCGGCGTCCGCCTCGCCGAGTGTGACGTGCTCGCCATTCATTATCAGCGACGTGCGGTCGATCCATGGATGTCTCGCTTCGAGCCGGTCGAGTTTCGATCCCTTGAATCTTGCAAGTTCCGGAACGCGGACGCCCTCGTCCGCTATGAGCGAAGCAAAGTGATTTACAAGCTCGGTTGCGACAATGTAGACTTCCTCACTTTCATCGTTTCCGGAGGCGGACGAGGGCGTCCGCGTTCCGACGATCGCCGAGTAATCGTAGTCCGGATGAACGGCGATGCCGAGGTTCGCAGGGAGCGTCCACGGAGTGGTCGTCCAGATCACGACGAAGACGTTCTTGTCGGCGAGTGCGGGATCGATCTCTGCCGGGTCGGACTTGAGCGGAAACCTTACATAGATGGATGGCGACGTGTGCTCTTTGTATTCGACCTCGGCCTCGGCGAGGGCCGTCTGATCGTGGATGCACCAATAGACTGGACGGAGGCCTTTATAGACGTAGCCGCGCTCAAGGAATTTCCCGAACAGCCGGGCAGTCGACGATTCGTACTCCGGCGACATCGTCAGATACGGGTTTTCCCACTCGCCCAGGATCCCGAGGCGTTTGAAGTCGCGCGTTTGGTTGTTCATCGCTGTCGACGCGTGTTCGCGGCAGATGCGGCGGAAGCTCGCGACCGGGATGTCGGCCTTGTTCTTGCCCTTTTCCGCGAGTTTGCGTTCGACGTGCGTTTCGATCGGAAGGCCGTGGCAGTCGTATCCGGGAACGTACGGCGCGTCGAAACCCATCATCGATCGGGTCTTGACGACGAAGTCCTTGAGGATCTTGTTGAGCGCAGTGCCGATGTGGATGTCGGCATTCGCGTAAGGCGGGCCGTCGTGGAGGATGAACTTTTCTCGCCCCTTACGCTCTTCAGCGATCTTTTCGTACAGGCCCATCTCGGTCCATTTCTTTAGACGCGCGGGCTCGCTCTGGCCGAGATTCGCTTTCTGCGAGAAATCGGTCTTGGGCAGGTTAACGGTTTTCTTCAGGTCTAATGTTTCGCTCATTGGTCAAAAATAAAAAAGTCCCGAGCTATTCATCCAAGCTCGGGACTTTTACAAGGCAAACTCTTGCGGACGCTCAACTCTCGTCAAACGCTGTCCCATTTGTGTTGTTTATAATGGGCGATGGCCTCCGCATATTCTTCTAATAAAATAGCATAGGACTAAAGCAAGACTTAAACCGCCTCTAGTCTGCTTATCCTAATCTTGCTTATGAGCGGAAAATTCTCAGGATGATCGATTGAATCTACCGCGAGATCGATATCGAGAAGCGGCCAGTAGAGGTGCTCCGGGCTCGGTAGTTCGACCGTAGTTAGTTCGCGGACAGAGGCTTCTTCAAACCAGGGAAAGGCCGAAAACGAAACAAACTTCTCCGTATCCTCAATAAGAAGCCAGAAACCATGCTTTGAAATGTTAACAACTTCAGCTTTCGAAATGCTCCTTCCATGCCCTAACTATCTTTCTCTATTCTCTTCGACGATCTTCTTAATTGCTCTGACTTCACGCTCGCTCAGATCATGATTAACTGCCAATTCGATCAACGGTTCCATCCAGAATTTTGCCTCACCGGAAGACGCGTTCACATGAACATGCATTCGTGATTCCTCTCGAGAGAAGAAGTAGAACCGAAACGGACCCTCGCGAAAGACTGTGGGACTCACACAAATATTTTAACACGAGATCCCACCGTAGGCTTTCATTCTTCCTCCACGGTAGAGAGCAGCGGATATTCGCGGGCTTTGGCAAGGTTCATGGCTTTTTGGGATTTCATGTAGGCGATGTCGTAAGGATAAATGCCAGCGATCCCGACGCCTTCGTTGTGGACCTTGAGCATTATCGCGAAAGCCTCGGGTTCAGGTTTCATAAAGACGTACTCGAGCACCCAGATCACGAATTCCATGGTGGTGAAGTCGTCATTATGGAGCAATACCTTGAAAAGCTTTGGCTTTTCGAGCTTTGTCTCGGATTCGACGAGTACGTCAGAATCACCGTCGATGTCGACAAAGTCGGGCATAAAAAGCGAGGTTAACACAGCAAATCTGGTGTCCTAAGCCTGAATTCGATAAAAGTTGTGGACGGACGGCCTGCCTTTCTGCTAACTTACAAAAAGTACTGTTTACTAAGTATTCAATTCATTCATAAAACCTGAAATTTCAGGGCGATTAAGCATTTGGAGTGAGGAAACCGAAATGAAAAAAGGTTCCGCCACGGCAAAATCGTTGTCGAAGTTAAAGCCGAGGTCTCTGCTCAGCTCGTTCGCTGTCTCTGAGGCCGGCCGCAAAGCGTCGAGAAGCATCGATCGCGAGACTCTCGCCAAAGTCTTCCAGACGGTCGGCCAGTATCTTCGCGAGGGTCTGTCGACCGAAGCCGAGGAACTGCTGTCCGAAACGATCGTCAGCTTCGACCATTCGGCGGACGATCTCGCAAATCTTAAACGGCTCAGGTCTTTTGCGCTGGAGACGCTCGGCAAATACAAAGACGCTCTCGAGCCGCTGGCGCCTTACGAAGACACGGACAATCTAAAGCTGTTGTCGCCCGAAACCCAGGTTCGCGTTACCACACAGCTTGCCATTAGCTATAACAACCTGAACGACCATCCAAAGGCCGTTACCCTTCTGAAAGAAAACCACGAGCGGGCAAAAGAGGGCGAGCTTCAGCATTTGCTCGGGCCTGTCGACACGGCGCTGGCACGCGTCTATAGAAAGTTGAATGAATGCGCGATCTGCCGCGATCACGCCGAGAGCGCTTTGGCTCATTACCGAAATATCGGCGAATGGCTGGGGATGGCCGAGGCATATCGCGAGATAGCGATCAGCTATCACCAGGAAGGCCGCAGCGAAAAATCGATAGAGTATTTCGAGCTTGGTATTCAGATAATCGGCGAAAGATCGGCTCCTTTCATGTTGGGCAAGATCTACGCGGACATGTCGGGCGCCTATTGGTTTTTGCGGCAGCCACAGAAAGGGATCGAGGCTCTGGAACGCTCGATCGAGTTTTTTGAACGAACCGAGCACATCCTTAGTTCGGTGATCGCATACAACAACCTCGGCATCAACCTGATGCTCACCGGCGATTGGCCGAAGGCGGAGAGAATGATAAGGCGTGCGCTTGAGCTTGCGACGAAGGTGAGCCACGTACATCGGGCCGGCATCCTCGACAGCCTCGGAGAGTTGATGATCTTGCGTGGCGACCTTGCCAGCGCTAGCGACCTGCTGGAAGAGGCGGTTTCGATCGCCAAGGCAAAGAAACGCGAGTGGTATGAGCTTCAGGCGATGCGAAACCTTGCCCGCTGCTATCTCGCAAAGGGCGAATTTGAGCGTGCGGAGGTCAAGGCAAGAGAAACTATAGAGCTCTCGAGAACGATCGGCGACAAGCATTACGCGATCATGGCCGGGTTAGTGCTGGCCGAAAGCCTGCTGTACCTGAATCGTGCAGGCGAGGCTGAGAATCAGCTTCAGATCGTAGAAGAGCGCGATCCAACGGCGGACTTTTTCGTGCTCGGAAATATTCAGCGTATCCGCGGACTTGCGGCAGCCGAAGAAGGCGATACCGAGTTGGCCGTCCATCATTTCAGCCGCTGTTTAACTATTTTTGAAGCCGCCGGTGACCTTTATCACACGGCGCTTGCTAACTATCTGATCGGGTCGAACCTTGAATCGGAACACCGCGAACGGGCGATCAGGCATCTGATTCGCGCCGGGGAATCTTTCACAACGCTCGCTTTGCATGGCCTTGCGGATTCGACGCGGGAGCGGATCGACCGGCTAAGGAGCATTTCAAACGCTGCGAAGGACGGCAACGTGAAGCGGACAAATTCCGTCGTTTCACAACTACTGACCGTCCGCCTTGCTGAAGCTACGGCCTCGCGTGAGCTGTTGTTTCGAGAGCTGATGGCTGTGCTACAGCAGGAAACAGCCGCGAAAAGGATAGTAATAGCGCAGCCAGGTGAGCATAGGGTTTTAGAACCGTTTATCACTCACGGATACACAGCCAAAGACAGCGTGGAACTGCTTCGGAAGTTTGAGGCCTCGCACGAAAAAGGAAACGAGCACACGTTTCTGAGAACAAGAGATATCGCCGTTTTGCACCTAAAGCCGACGAACGGCGAACTCGCGACAATACTTATACATCCGCGATCGGGCGCGACGCTGAATGACGGTTCCACACTTCAGCCGCTGCTTCGCGTGGTCGAGCTTGGAATGGACGTGGTCGCGCTGCGTGACCGCGACACGACGGTGTCGGTCGAGCAGGAGACGAGCCCGTTCACCTCAAGCAGCCTGATGCCGGGGTTCATCCATTCTTCGCCAGCGATGACGGCGCTTGTAGAAGAGGTTTATAAGATCCGTTCGTCAGACGTAACCGTACTTGTAACAGGCGAATCCGGAACTGGTAAGGAGCTTGTGTCACGGGCGATCCACACGATGTCGAACCGTAAAGACAAGGTTTTTGTTCCGTTTAACTGCACCGCGGTTCCGAAAGAGCTGGCTGAAGGGCATCTGTTCGGATATCGCAAGGGTGCGTTCACGGGTGCGATGACCGATTCGCCCGGCATGATCCGAGCCGCTGACGGCGGCACGCTGTTTTTGGACGAGATCGGCGACCTGCCGCTCGACGTTCAGCCGAAGTTGCTTCGGTTTTTGCAGGAGGGCGAGGTGCAGCCGATCGGCGAGAAGCGGCCGATAAAGGTGGATGTGCGCGTGATCGCCGCGACCAATATGCCGCTTGAAGAGAAGGTCGCAGAGGGAACGTTTCGCGAAGATCTTTTCTATCGACTCAACGTCATTCGACTTCGCGTGCCGCCGTTGCGAGAACGCCGGTCTGAGATACCGCCGATGGTGAATTACTACATCAACCATTACTCGGCCAGATTCGGAAAGAGCGACGTTACGTTCACGCCGCAGACGGTCGACCTGCTGATGGTTTGCCAGTGGGACGGCAACGTTCGCCAATTGTGCAATGAAGTTCAGCGCATTCTCGCGAGGGCCGTTAATGGCGAGGTTGTAACACCCGACCATCTGTCGCCTGAGCTAAAACGTTCGGCCCGGCCGCTTTCAAGCTATTCGAATAGCGATCGGGTTGTTCCCATTACTTCGTTTGATTCCGCAGTCGCACCGTTCGCAAATGTCGGTGACGGCAAAACACTTGAAGAAGCCGTCTCGAAACTCGAGGTGCAGATGATCAAAGCGGCTCTGACACGTAACAACTGGAATATCTCTCGTGTAGCCAATGAACTAGGGCTGACTCGCCGTGGGCTGTATTTGAAACTCGGGCGATATGGGATAGAGAAAGCGGCTTAATTGAGAAACTCGTTCTCAATTATCGACTCGACATCGCGAGCGGAATGGATTACACGCACGATCTCAACTCCGTATTCCTTCGGGAAATAGAAAATAACGAATTTCTTGTGGGGAAGCGTCCGCATATTCGGAAGTATGTCAGGCCGAGAACGACCTATGAGACTGTGTTCTGATAGCAGGCGAAACTTATACAAAATCTCGTCTCGAATCCGATCGGCAACCTCAGTGCCTGCCTCAGTTAAATAGTAGGAATATATCTCCCAGAGATCGTATCGTGCCGCGTCTGAAAGTTCAGCTCTGGCCATTATTTTTTCGTCGTTTGGAAAGCTTAGTGCCCTCAGATTTTATCTGAGCGGACAAAGTGGCGTAGTCGTCTTCCGTTTCTAAGGGGGTTAATCGGCCCGCCGCCAAGTCGTCAAGGCCTCTTTGCAAATCCAATCTCAAGGCCTCAAGATTACGCTTCTTTGTTCGATCTTCATCCTCTAAAAGCCGCAAGCTTTCTCTTATAACCTCGCTCGCCGACGTGTATCGCCCGGACGCAACCTTGTCGTGAACAAATGCTTCGAGTTCGGGTGTTAAAGACACGTTCATAGTAGTCTCCTTAACTTTCAAGCTTAGCTATAGATAACGAAGATTGTCAATCTTTGTTATTCCAAGTAACTTCCAGCTTGGCGATGAT
>CADEGD010000015.1:36256-80514 GCA_902826795.1 uncultured Acidobacteriota bacterium
ACGTCCGACTTGGTAGTCGTACGACCTAAGGAAAATCTAATCGAACCCATCGCCCGGGAATATGGTACATCCATTGCGGCGAGGACGGGTGAACTGGCCTTCGATTCGGAATTGCATGCCGACCCGGTGGATACGCAGATTCCGGCTTCATCAAGGTGGTGGAGGATCATTTCGCCGTTGAGGTTTTCGAACGAAATGTTTGCTGTGTTGGGCAATCGGCTGCCGGTTTCCCCGTTCACGCTGGCGATGTCGAAGCTTTCGAGAATAGAGGATTCAAGCAGGTCGCGAAGACGCCGGATTTCGTCCATCGGTGAGAGGTCGGCAACGAAGTCGGCCGCGGCGCCGATTCCGGCGATTTGATGCACGGCTTCGGTTCCTGCTCGCCTGCCGCGCTCCTGTCCGCCGCCGATCTGGATGGCCGGTAGGTCGATACCGTCCCGGATATAGAGGGCTCCGACACCTTTAGGACCGTGAAACTTGTGGGCTGAGAGCGAAAGGAGATCGATTCCCATTTTCTTCACGTCGATCGGCATTTTGCCTGCGGCATTTACGGCGTCTACGTGCAGAATCGCATCGGAGCGTTCTTTGACGATCGCCGATACCTGTTCGATCGGAAAAACAACACCAGTCTCGTTATTCGCCAACATGACTGAGACGACAGCGGTGCTCGGCGTCAGAGAATCGCGAAGTTGGTCCAGATCGAGAGTTCCTTGACGGCCCACATCAATCCAAGAAACAGTGTTGCCGCGAGACTCGAGCTTTTCGCACAGTTTTCGCACGGCTTCGTGTTCGACGCGGGTCGTTACGATGCGGTTTTTGTCTGGACGGGACTCGAGTGAGCCGACGATCGCCCAATTGTCGCTTTCGGTTCCGCCGGACGTGAATACGATCTCGGGAGTTTCGGCACCGATAAGGTTTGCAACGGATGTGCGAGCACTCTCGACGATCTCGCGGGCCGGTTGTCCAGCGGCGTGGGCGGACGATGGATTGCCGTACATGGCCAATGCCTCGGTCATCGCTTGAATTACGGCGGGAGCGAGCGGAGTGGTCGCGTTATTGTCCAGATAAATAGGCGTTCGCACGCGCTCAATTTACCATTCGCCGTTTCCGAATTACAATCAAGTATATTGTGGCAGCGAAGTTAAGGATCATGGAGCCGGGCGGAGCTCACCGCGAATTTCCGCTGGAGCCGGGCAAAAATTACACGATCGGGCGCTCGAATGAGAACAGCATCGTTCTCAATGACAGGCGCGTGTCGCGCAAACATGCGCACATAGTTGCGGATGGCGAGAAGTTTCGGATCGTTGACGGCTTTCATGAGAACGGCGTTTTAAAGCGAAGCGTCAACCACGTATTCGTTAACGGCTCGCCGACTCTAGAAAAGTCGTTAGAGCAAGGCGACACCGTGATGATCGGTGAAAGCCAGTTGATGTTTCTCGACGTGCTTCCGCAGCCATTCATTCCCGAACATCACGTGAGCTATGCATCGGCTTCGGTGGCCGCACCGGCTCCCTCGGTAGCGGCACGAAACGCGCCGACTATCACGGATTCGGCAAAGGGCATCGATTACGACGACAAGCCGCTCGGCCAGACACAGATGAAGATCTCGGCCAACGAGATCATCGGCCGGCAATCTCATTTGTCCATAGAGTCTGCTATCGCCTCGCCTGAAGAGATCAAGGATCTGCGCCGGAAGGCTCGCATGCTAGAGCTGCTTTACGAGATGAGCCGCTCGATCGGAACGGTGTTTGACCTAAAGGAGATCTTCGACGTCGCTACGGATCTCATCTTTCGCGGAAGCCCGGCAGACCGCGTGGTAGCCCTCTTGGCCGATGAAACGCTGGACGGGAAGATCCTCGACTACAGCCTCGTTCCAGTAAGCGTGAAAACGCGCGATGAAAAGATCGACGCTTCGGCCGATTCGATTACTATCAGCCGCACGATCACGCAGAAGGTTATGCGTGAAAAGGTCGCTTTGTTATCGCAAGACGCGAAGACCGACGCACAGTTCCTTGGTGCCGAATCGATCGTTTCGCAGGGTGTTCGCTCGACGATCTGCGCTCCGTTGATAACCGAATCGAACGTACACGGCGTGATCTATGCGGACCGGCTCGATCCGTTTGCGGCGTTTAGCTCGGACCATCTCGAGCTGATCAGCGCCGTCGCTGCTCAGACGGCCGTGACGGTAGAAACGGTAAAGGCTCACAAACGCCTTGCCCGCGAGGAAGTCGCTCGAGCAAACTACAGCCGGTTCATGCCCGAATATGTAGTGAAGCAGTTGCTGCAAAGTCCGGATTCATTCAGGCTCGGCGGCGTGAACCAGACGGTCACGGTGCTGTTCGCAGACATTCGCGGATTCACGGCGATATCGGAACGCGAAAAACCCGAAAAGGTGGTCGGCCTGCTCAACAAATACTTTTCGGTGATGTCGGACATAATTTTCGAGCACGGCGGTACGCTCGATAAATATATCGGCGACGGATTGATGGCGATCTTCGGCGCGCCGACGGTCGGCGAGGAAGATGCTTTGAACGCCGTTAAAGCGGCAGTCACGATGCAGAAGCAGATCGCGAAACTAAACGAAGAACTTCGTGCCGAGGGTTACGAAGGTATATCGATCGGCATCGGGCTGCACACGGGCGAGGCGACGATCGGTTACATCGGTTCCGACAAGCGTTCTGAATACACAGCGATCGGCGACACGGTCAATCTTGCGTCGCGTCTGGAATCGAACGCCGGCGGCGGCCAGGTATTAATGACCGAAGCAACCGCAGCCGCCAGCGGGAATCTAATACCCGTGAACCAGCGTGAGCCGTTGACCGTAAAAAATCGCGTTCAGCCGGTCAATGTACTAGAGGTTCGCTGGGGTTAACCGCGCCCGTCCATGCTTTCGATTTTTCTTGGCAGCCAACCCGCAAAAGCACTATAATCAACGCACCGCTCTTATATGTTGAAGATCTCTTCACTCAAGAAACTCGTCACCGATCAGATGGCTATCGACCTGGGTACGGCGAGCACTATCATCGCTGTTAAGGATCGCGGCGTCGTGCTTGATGAGCCTTCGCTGATCGCCGTTAACGAGCTGACCGAAGAGATCGTTGCATACGGCCAGGAAGCCGCGGACATGACCGGCCGCGAAGGCCGAGACGTGTCGGTGAAAGCTCCGCTGATCGGCGGAGTGGTCGCCGATTTCGAGCGGACGAAAAAGATGCTCGCGAACTTCGTAAAGAAAGCTCGCTCGGGCGGATCGAACATCGCTCTTTCGGCGATCATGACCATGCCTTCGGACGTCACTCACGTCGAGCAGCGGGCGCTGAGCAACGCGGCGGAAGAAGCGGGTATCGGTAAAGTTTTCATGATGGAAGAGGGGTTGGCGGCTGCGTTCGGCGCTGGTGTTCTTCCGACGGACAAGCGGGCCTCGGCGATCGTCGACATCGGCGCTGGGACTACTAATGTTGCGATCATCGCTAAGGGTTCGGTCGTTCATTCGGCGAGTGAAAGGTTCGGCAGCAACGAGATCAACGCAGTGCTCGCGACTCATCTTCGCCGCCACCGCGGGTTGCAGGTCGGCGAGGAAACGACCGAGTTCCTCAAGACAAATTTTGTATCGACATTCATACCCGACGACATCTCACGCTCGATCGACGTGCGCGGCCGAGACGTTCAGACGGGAAGCCCGGCTGCGGTCGAGATCACGACGGGCGAGGTATATCCGGTCGTGGAAGCTGTTGTTCGACGGATCGCCGAACTGGTAAAAGACACGCTGACCGAACTGCGGCCGGAGGTTGCGGCTGATATTTACGATCGAGGCGTTGTGTTGACGGGCGGCGGTTCGCTGCTGGATGGGCTCGATCAGTATCTTCGCTCTTACATCAATCTTGCCGTTTCGGTTGCTGAAGAGCCGCGTTACGCAACCGTCAACGGCCTTGTGAAGCTATTCGACGATCCCAAACTTCTCGAACGCGTTTCACGCAATGACCTTGGCATACTTCAGAACGCCGAGATTCCTTTTGAAGCCTAACTACATTCCGGCACTTTGAACTGTTGAAAGCGAGGGGGTTATCTCGCCGTCTTTGACGCGCATGATCGTTGCCAGCGATCCGAACTCATCGGCAAAGGATTCTTTTGAGGTTGTGACGAAGGTTTGCGTGCGGCCTGAGAGATACTCCAACAACTGGCCGATACGTCGATAGTCGAGTTCGGCATCGATGTCATCGAGCAGGAAAAGCGGGTATTCGCCGCGTTGTTCGAAAAAGATCTCGATGTTTGCAAGCTGGAGCAAAAGCAGGGCGCTTCGCTGCTGGCCCGAAGAGCCGAATTTGCGGATGTCTCGGCCGTTTAGCGTGATCTCGAGGTCATCGCGATGCGGCCCGATCAGGGAATGGCCTGCGACCATCTCCGCCTGAACCCGCATCTCTAGCCGCTCAGTGATAAGGGCTTCGTAGTCGTTCAGGTCGCCTTTGTCTTCTAGCGACGATAGATAGCGGATCGCGATCTTCTCTTCGCCAAACAGACCTTTCGCGAGGGCGGAGTTCAGCCGCTCGACGATCCTGACGCGGGAGCGGTGTACTTTCGAGGCGACTGAAACCAGCTGTTCATTCCACGGAGCGAGCGCTTCGCTTATCTTTTCAAGCGAAAGCTCGCGGTCGCGGGCATTTTGGAGCAGCGAATTCTTCTGGCGGACGATCTTTGAGTAGTCGGCGGTCGTTTGTACGTAGGGCGGATGGATCGCGGTAATCGAATCATCGAGAAACCGGCGGCGATTCTCCGGCGTTCCGCGTACAACCTCAAGCTCATCCGCATTAAACACGACGGCGTGCAGCTCCCCTAGGTATCGCTGAATCGTCTCTCGCTTACCGTTTACCGAGAACGCCTTCGAAGTGCCTTCGATCACCGCCCGAAGCTCGTGGGCAATGTCCTCCGACACCTGAATCTTGCCAACCAGAAGGGCAGAAGGTTCATCAAAACGGATCGATTCGGAGAGTTTTGAGGTCCGGAATGAACGCGTGGTAGCGAGGATGTGTATGCATTCGAGCCAATTGGTCTTGCCTTGGCCGTTGTCGCCTAGTAAGATGTTCAAACCGGAACCGCAGACGGTTTTCCCCCTCACATTGCGGAAGTTCCGAGCTTCGAGTTCGGTCAAAAGCATTTCCAAATTTTAGCACGACCTGGTTATCCCTTCTGCCCCCAAGCAGTTACGTGACAAAGCATTTCGGGATAGCAAGACAAGATCAAGTCAAATTGACTGCCCAACTTATATTTCTGGAGATGAATGAAATTAGAGATGTAGTTTAAAAGGAGGTGTTGAACTAGATTTAACACCGTTTAGACTTACCCTCAGAATTTCAAACCATGCGACTCCTTCCTGTATTTATCCTCACCATCGTTCTTGCGGCAAGCGCCCTAGCGCAGCAAAATCTGCAGGTCGGCCAGGTGGCGCCGGACTTTTCGGCTCGCACGCTTGACGGTCAAACAGTCAATCTAAAGGACTTACAGGGTAAGGTCGTCGTGCTGACGTTTTGGTCCACCCGATGTGCGATCTGCCACAGCGAGATACCTAAACTGAACCAGGTGGTCGACCGGTATAAGGGAAAAGACGTTGCTTTTCTCGCGTTGACGATGGAAAGCGATGCCAAGGTGAACCCGTATTTACGGCAGAACCCTTTTAATTATACGATCGTCCCGAATGGTTTTGGGGTGGTTTTGAAATATGCCAACATGACCAAAGACGGCGGCATCAGTATGGGATTTCCGTCGTATTTCCTGATAAATAAACAGGGTTCGATCAGCCTGAGGGCCGAAGGTTGGGACAAGTCGCAGAACCTCGACACACAGATCTCGCGGCTGCTTACCGAATAGAAGAATTTAAGATCGAATGGCGACCCGGCTGATCACGCGATCCGCCGGGTTTCGTTTTGGATGTCCTTACAGTCTTAAGGGCGAAAATGCGATCCGAATTTCAGTTTGGCGCAGGCATTTTTACGTTTGGCGCAGCAATTTTTTGTGTCAATTTTGACCTCTTTCGCACGAAAGTAGCGATAGTGCCGAATGCCGCAAGCGACGATTGCATAGCGGCGAAAGTGCTCCGCGAAAAATGACCTTTTTCTTAGCCTCCCGCGGCTAGTTCTCGAGGAGACCACTGAGCACGATGAAACGGCGGGAAGAAGAAGCAAATTGCGCGGCGCAGTTGAGCGAAAAGGCTGTTATATTCCGGCGTTTTGTTTATAGTCTTTCTCTTGACCGCTGCTTCGGCGGTCGTCTCGTGGAGGGGTAGCCTAATTGGTAAGGCAGTAGTCTTGAAAACTACCGCGAGTAATCGCTTGCAGGTTCGAGTCCTGTCCCCTCCGCCACATTTGATTTTAGGTTTGGGATTGCGGATTTTGGATGGGCGAAACCGCTCCCCGTACTCACCCTTCAAACTACAAAATAATTCCGGTCCGCACCTTAATTTCTTGCCTCAGTTCAAATATTGGTTTAGCCTAGCACTGAATGAATGCTCATTCATAGGTGGGCTGGTTGCGGGATCGGAGTCATTTCGAAATCCGCAATCTCAAACCTGAATTAGAAGATGGCACGAAACTCGAAGGGAACGGCAGCAGTTAAGACGGTGGTCGCCGATAAGCGTGAAGCGATCCTTCGTGCGGGGGTTCGTGTGTTTGCGGCGAAGGGGTTTTTTAATTCGAAAGTTGCCGACATCGCGCGTGAGGCTGGGATCGCCGATGGTACGGTTTATCTATATTTCAAGAGCAAAGACGAGATCTTGCATTCGATATTCGACCGGGCGATGGCGAATTTTATTGACGAAGGCCGCCGCGAGCTTGAGCCGATAACCGACCCGATAGAAAAGCTGAAGACGATCGCCCGGCTTCATCTGGAACGGCTGAGCGCGGACCGCGACCTTGCGGTCGTGTTTCAGATAGAGCTTCGCGGGTCGACCAAGTTTATGCAGGAATTTTCGGCGGCGGGCTTTGCGGAGTATCTCGACATCATCAAACGAACGATCGAGCAGGGGCAGAAGGCCGGCGCGTTTCGGAAAGACATGAAGCCGGTCGTTTGCGCGAAGATACTTTACGGAGCTCTCGACGAGATGGTGACGAACTGGATCTTGTCCGCAAATAAATATCCGCTGCCGCCAATGGCGGATGAAGTTTTGAAGATCTATCTCGGAGGTTTGCTGGTTAAATGACCGAGACGACGACCTACGTTTCTCCACGCAAAGATATCGCCCGCGGCACGAAGCTCTTGCCTGACGAACCGCAAACTCTCGGCGAGCTGTTCAAATATGCTGCGGAAAAGTTCGACCTGATCGACGCGTTGAACTGCAAACGAGACGGCGAGTGGAAACGAATATCTTCGCGAACGGTTCTTGAACGCGCCGGAAACATCGCGCTCGGTTTGTATTCGCTTGGCCTTAGAAAAGGCGACCGAACGGCGATCATATCGGCAAACTCGCCCGAATGGACGCTCGCCGACGCCGGCTGTCAGTTTGCGGGACTCCTGGACGTTCCGATCTATACGACGCTTGCTCCTGCTTCGATCAAGTACATCATTGACGATTCGCAGACGCGCGTTTTCTTCGTTGAGAACCGCGAAATGTATGAGCGAATTGCCGAAGAGATCTCGCAATGTTCGTCGTTGGAGAAGTTCATATTTTTTGACGACGATGGAGTCGATCTGCCGAACGCGATGTCGCTGGCGGGGCTCGAAAAGATCGGAGCAGAACTTCGCGAATCGGAGATGGGCCTTTTGGATTCGCTTTCGTCAGCTATCGAGCCGGGGGATGTCGCAACGCTGATCTATACAAGCGGTACGACCGGCGAGCCGAAGGGCGTGATGCTTTCGCACAACAACATCATCTCTAACGTTATCGACTGCGGCGAGCGGTATTCGTTCAGCGATCACGACAAGCCGCTGTCCGTTCTGCCGCTTTCGCACATCTTCGAGCGGTCGGCGATGTATCTTTATTTTTTCAACGGAATGTCGGTGCACTACGCCGAGTCGGTCGATAAGGTGCCGGATAATCTTCGCGAAGTTAGGCCGACGCTGCTTATCGGCGTGCCGCGCATCTTTGAAAAGGTCTATGCGAAAGCCAAGCTCAAGGCGGCACGGAGCGGCGGGTTTAAGGAGAAGATCTTCGATTGGGCGATCGAGATAGCAAAGGCTTTTGCATTGAAGAATGGGAAACGCGAATCGATATCGCTGGGCCTGAAACTGAAACACGCGTTGGCCGACCGGTTGGTGTTTGGCAAGCTCCGCGATTTTTTTGGCGGGCGATTGAGATATTGCATCACCGGCGGAGCGGCGCTGCCGGACGAGATCCATTTGATATTCACGGGTGCCGGAATTTCGATCATGCAGGGTTACGGCCTGACGGAAACTTCTCCGGTGATCGCATCTAACAATCCGGTCGATATGAAGCTCGGAACGGTCGGCAAGCCGATCAGAAATACGAAGGTCCGCATCGCCGAAGACGGCGAGATCGAAGCCTCAGGGCCTGGCGTAATGCTTGGCTATTATAAGAAAGAGCAGGCGACGCGCGAAACATTTACCGAAGACGGATGGTTTCGTACAGGCGATATCGGCGAGATAGACGACGAAGGATTTTTGAAGATCACGGACCGCAAGAAGGAGTTGTTTAAGACATCGGGCGGTAAGTATATCGCTCCTTCGCCGATCGAGCAGATGATCCGCTCGTCGAGATTTGTGAACCAGGTCGTGTTGATCGGCAACGAGCGAAAGTTTGCCTCGGCGCTTATCGTGCCGAATTTCGACATGCTCGATTCTTACGCGAAACACAAAGGATTTAAGCCGATGTCGCCGACGGAGTATTGCGGCGATCCGAAGATAGTCGACCTGTTCGAGCGTCAGGTAACAACCGCGACGAAAGGCCTGGCAAAGTTTGAAACGGTGAAAAAGATCGCCCTGCTCGAAAAAGAACTATCGGTCGACGGCGGCGAATTGACGCCGACGTTGAAGATGAAGCGTCGCGTGATCGACACAAAGTATAAAGACGTGATTGACCGCATATACACCGAAGCAGAAAACGAAAAGCCCGCCGAATGATCAGCGGGCTTTTGAATTCACGTGACTGCAAACTAAATAGGCCGGATCGGGATCGGGATCTTGTTAGGTAACCCCGTTGCAAATTCCATCAAGATCTGCCCGAAGCTTTTAGGAGCCTTGCCAACTTCGACAATATCCATCGCCTGAAGCATTATGTCTTTCTCTTCGCCCTTACGGATCGAATCGTAATTGACGGCGAAAACTTCAGGTTCCGCGACGCCGGGCTTGACGCGATAAACCTTTACGCTTTTCGTCTTTGCTTCGCGGTTTACGCCTGACGCCATTGCGATCGCCTGGGTCAGTGGCAAGCCGCCGTCCGGCAAAACGAATTCACCCGGCCGCATCACCTCGCCGATCACGTAAACAGGCGAGGCCTTTTGCACGACGATCACGTCGCCCGCTAGTATTTCCGGATTCGCCTCTTTAACTCCTTTTCGAAGTTCGGTAAGGCTAAACTGCCGCATCGGAACGTTAGAGCCGCCATCGGTCGACGCCGCCCATCGATTAGGATCGTTAGGCGTGGAGCAAACTGGCCCGAGCGTGCGAAACACTTGCACGACACCACCGCTTTTTTCCGATTCGCCGCCAGCGTAAGAGATCAGCTCAAGAAGCTGTACGCGACGCGTGAGCTGAAACTTTTGCTGCTCTTTTACCTCGCCAAACAGGCTGACGGGCGGGCGGCTATCACGCTTCGTGACGCGGAGGCTGAGTTGAGGCTTTTTAAGATATCTTGCCAGCAGTTTTGATACTTCCGTACGAAGTTCGCCTTCCGTTCGGCACCTGGCGTTGACCGGTTTATCGAAGAACGGAACCTCGAACTTACCGTCTTCATCGACAGTCGCGACGAAGTCGAACTGGGTTTCGCCCAGAACTTTACCGGTGATCTCGTCGCCGGGGCCGATAAGATAGCCTTGCGTGGGGTCAGCTAACGGTACCTGAGCAGTGATCGATAAAGAGGCTGCAAAAACTAAAGTAAAAAGGGCAAAAATCGTAGAGCGGGCCATAACACCTCTAAATATGGAAATCAAAGAATATCCCATAAATGCTTTGGATTCAATCTTTTCCTCTGCGCGTTGCAGCGAATATCATCGGCCATTTGAGGGCAGATCGGCATTTACTTTGGTATAATCGAGCGAATCCCAAACTAACCCTTCTGGGCGGTGAGAATCGTATCGAAGTAAGCCATTCCAAAAGTTTCGGCGACCGCGTCTGGTTTTTAAGGCGGCCGGTCTTGTTTATCGCGGACGTAGCTGTGCTGACGACGGCTTTCTTCCTCGCCTATTTTCCCACAATCAACATTCGCCTAGACGTTTTCTTGTTCGAATCGGTACTTACTCAAGTGCCTTTCGTCGTATTTATTCAGGTTTCGACGCTATTTCTTTTGGGTGCTTACTCGATAATTTGGCGGTATATAAGCATCGGTGACGTGAAGGTTTTTGCCTACGCGGCGCTTGTTTCGGGCGGGATCTTGATCGCGTTGCGATTCCTGCTGAACTTCACTACTTATAACATCTGGCAGGTCCCGATCTCGGTCATTCTCATCGACACGATCCTTGGGTTTGGCGGACTGCTGGGCGTTCGCGTGTTACGACGCTTTCTGCACGAAGCCGCAAAACGTAAGCCTGTAGAACACAAGCGGGTGACGCGGCGGAAAAAGGCCCTTCTTGTAGGAGCCGGCCGCACAGGGGCTACGCTGGCACGTGAGGTCGCGGGGCGTGCCGATTCCGAACTTGAGATATGGGGCTTTGTAGATGACGACACGCGTTTGAAAAGCGGACGCGTAAGCGGATTTAAGGTGCTGGGCAGTACAGACGAGTTGCCGCAATTCGTCGACGAAATCGGCATTGAAGAGGTCGTGATAACGCTCGACCGCGCGACGGGGCTTGAGATCAGGCGGATCATCGATCTTTGCGGTGACGCGGGTGTGAGAACCCGGATCGTCCCCAGCCTGGACGAACTTGCGCTCGGCAAGGTTTCGATCACGCGGCTTCGCGACGTGCAGATCGAAGACCTTTTGGGCCGCGATCCGGTCAAGCTAGAGACTGCTAACCTCGCAGGATTGCTAAAAGGACGCACGGTGGTCGTAACCGGGGCCGGCGGCTCGATCGGGTCGGAGCTGGTGCGGCAGATCGTGAATTTTTCGCCGACGAAGCTGCTGCTTATTGAGCGCTCGGAATTTGCGATGTTTGAGATCACCCGCGAATTGAACGAGCTTGAACTCGCCGAAAACGTTACGCCGTTCATCGTCGATATTCGCGATGAAGACCGGATCGCACAGATATTCACGGAACATAAGCCGGATGTGGTTTTTCACGCCGCGGCTCACAAACACGTTTCGCTGATGGAAGGCAACGTTGCCGAGGCGGTAAAGAACAACGCCTTTGCGACGCATGAGCTTGGCCGGATAGCGGGTGAGAACGGCGTATCACACTTCGTTTTGATTTCGACGGACAAAGCCGTTAATCCGACCTCGGTGATGGGTGCGAGCAAACGTTTGGCGGAGATCGCCGTTCAGGACCTTAACCGGAGGTACGACACGAAGTTTGTCGCGGTGAGATTTGGAAACGTTCTCGGCTCGGCCGGCTCGGTCGTGCCGATCTTTAAGGAACAGATACGAAAGGGCGGGCCGGTCAAGGTTACCGATCCGGAAATGACGCGCTATTTCATGACGATCCCCGAGGCGAGCCAGCTTGTATTGCAGGCGGCGGCACTCGGAGCGGGCGGTGAGATATTCGTGCTCGACATGGGCGAGCCGGTCAAGGTTCTCGACCTCGCACGCGACATGATCCGGCTTTCGGGCCTCGTGCCTTTTGAGGACGTCGATATTGTTTTCACGGGTGTGAGGCAGGGTGAGAAACTTTTCGAAGAGCTCGAGATGACCGGCGAAGACCTCGAACGAACGCGGCATCCGAAGATCTTTATCGGCAACATCGCTACCTTTACCTCGGAAGAAGTGCAGCAAATGTTCTCGGCCTTTCGACGCTCGGCCGCCGCGAACGATGAAGTCAAGATCCGTTGGCTGTTCAATCAGATGCTGGCCGAGGCGAATATCTCATCAGGCGAGCACGATTTTTCTCAACTAAAACTATCGGCCGACGAGCACGGCCGTATTTCGCATCAGCATATCTCGCTGGGCGCTACAGAATAACCACAAACCGATGACGCATCCGCAGAGTTCGAAAAACCGCATTTCCACAAAGGCCGCATCTTTCACTGAGTCGGTTATCCGCGAGATGAGCCGCGAGGCGGTGAAGTATGGCGCCGTGAATCTCGGCCAGGGATTTCCCGATTGGGCGGCGCCGGAAGACATCAAGCGTGCAGCGGAAGAGGCGATTGAGGCGAACCACAATCAATACGCCGTGACTTGGGGCGTGAAGGAATTTCGCGACGCGATCGCGGCGAAGACGAAGTGGTTTCTCGGGATGGATGTCGACCCGGAAAGCGAGATAACGGTTACGTGCGGTTCGACGGAAGGAATGATCGCGGCCGCCTTGGCGACGATAAACCCCGGAGAGGAAGTAGTCGTGTTCGACCCGTATTACGAGAACTACATGCCGGACACGATCATCTCCGGCGCCGAGCCGAAGTTCGTTCCGCTTTATTTGCGCGAATCGGGATTTGAGTTTGACCGCGACGAACTGCGGGCGGCATTCAGCGAACGGACGAAGGCGATCATCATCTGCAATCCGAACAACCCGACGGGTAAAGTGTTCACTCGTGAAGAACTCGAATACATCGCTGACCTATGCAAAGAGTTTGACGCGTTGTGTTTTACCGACGAGATCTACGAACACATTCTTTATTCGGACGACGGCGTTCAGCGTGAACACATTTCGATGGCGACGCTGCCGGGAATGCGCGAGCGCACCGTCGTCGTAAATTCGCTTTCGAAAACGTATTCGGTAACCGGCTGGCGGGTTGGTTACTGCATTGCTCCGCCGGACATCAACGGCGCGATCCGCAAGGTGCATGATTTTCTGACCGTCGGGGCCGCGAATCCACTACAGCACGCGGGAGCTTATGCTATGTCGCTGCCGCCGAGTTACTACGACGAATTGCAAACCGAATATCAACGCAAACGCGACATGATCGTGCCCGCGTTGAACGCCGCAGGGTTGAAGTGCGTTTCACCGGAAGGTGCGTATTACGTGATGGCGGACATCAGCGATTTTGGATTTGAGAACGACATCGAGTTTACTAAGCACCTGATCCGCGAGATCGGCGTGGCGGTCGTGCCCGGTTCGTCGTTTTATAAAGAACGCTCGATGGGATCGCAGTTGGTAAGATTCTGTTTCTGCAAGAAAGACGAGACGCTTGAGGCCGCGATCGAGAGACTAGAGAAACTTTCGAAGGCTTAATTCATCTCGTTCATTCCTGCTCATCTTGTTCTGTGGTTCGGCCCTCCTGAAAACCACAGAAGAAGATGAACCGGAAGAAACGATGAACGAGCGAGATCTACGTCAACCTAGTGGGCATAAAAGTAAAACTGAACCGCTTGGACGAGTCCGATTGCGAATCCAAAGCCGGCGCCGAAGAGTTCGATGGTCCGTAGATGTTCTTTCGCCACCGACAGGACTAGCGCTTCTAATTTCTCAACCGGATAGGTCATTATCTTTTCCCTGACGACACCGCCGACGTCAAATTCCTTTATTGCCTCGGGCAGCTTTTCGCGGATCGCGTTGATGATCGTGTCGGCGAACGTTTCGCTCGCACTCAACAACTTCTCTTCCTCGATCTTGTCTGACAATCTGCCGATCGGCGCCGACAGAAGCTGCTCGATCTGACGCGAGAGCATATCGTTGACGAGGCGTGAAGTATTCTCACTCGCGATGATCGACAAGAGTCCTTTCGAGAGCATCGTTTTGAGTTTCGCTTCGCTTTCGGGATGCACGGTTCGCAGGATCGAATCGATGCTGTGCGGGCGAAGCTTTTCGAGAGTATCTGTGACGTACGCAGAGATATATTTCTGCATCTCGTCGCCGCGGAGCAGTTTGATAAGCGACGACGAAACCTGATCCTTTAGCCGCTCAAGCTGCTTCGGATTGATCGAGCCGATGAGATCGGGCAGCGGCCGCGACAGGGTATTGTCGATCGTCGTGTCTATAAACGAGCTCGCCTCGGCGGCAAAGAAATCTCCTTTCAACGTTTCTTCGATCCGCCGCGGCAGGCTTTCATTCACGAGCGAATCGACCTCATCAAGAAGGTTGTCACGCGAGACGAAGATCTTTTTGAAGAACGGAAGATTCTCGTAATATTCGTGAACTTCTTTCTTGATCAGCCCGCCGATCTGATTTCGGGTACGCTCGGCGGCGGCGATCTCGGTGAGGTGATGTGCAACCGGAGCGATCTGTTCGTTAGCTTTCTCTTTTACAAGCGCGATCGCATCGGGAGTGAACATCGCTCCGAGCGGCGTTTCGGTGTTAGCGAGATCGTCGATGCGGCGGGCGATGAATTCGCGGATGTTCTTCTCCAGGGTGGGCGAGTTGATCGCCGCATGAATTCGCTCTTCGATGAACCCGACGAGTTTTTCAAAAGCGGAATCATCAACGACTGCGGCGACGCGTTTAGACAAGACCTCATCGACCCGGCGTTCGACAAAGCTGCTGATCGCGCCCTGCGTCTCTTCATTCTTGAGCGTGTTCTCTATGTGTTCCGCAACGGTGAATTGAAGCGATGTGATCGCATCGAGCACCGGGCCGCGAAGGTTTGCAGGCAGCGTCTCGATAAGCGACGGATAGCTCTGAGCAAGGACGTCCTGCGTGTAGGAATCGATAACTCCGCGGATCTTCGTCCGCAAGAAATCTTTGCCGACGAGCTCTTCCATTATCGTTTCCTGCGAAACGAGTTCTTCGCCGACCGCCTTGCCGATGGCGTTAGCCAGCCGATCGCGATGACGCGGGATCATGCCTTGCGGGAAAAGCGTAATGCCGAGAACCTTGAAAGGACGACGCGGGCGAAACAGCATCCGCACCGCGAGCCACGCACCGGCGTATCCGTGAAGGGTTGCGAACGCGACGAGCAAGCCGATCTGTACCCAGATGTTTTTGAACCAGGGTGAGAGAGCGTTTGCGATGTCGGTGAGAAAATCCATCAGGAGATCATTCAGATCCATTCGGCCTGTTTTCTTGTTCAGTGTTTCTGATCTTTAAACCACAGAACCGGATGATCAGGAAAGAACAAGATCAAAAAATCTGAAAGCCTTTAGAGCGCAGGCAAAAGTCAGAAAAATCTTTCACCCAATCATGTGAGATGCTGTAATTCTTCCATTGTTCGTCTTCATCTTTATAGATGGTGCCGTCGTCCGGCTCATCGGTTACGGTTCCGTCGGCGAACATTCGCTTGTCTGGAGCCAGCTTTGGCAGCACGGTATCGCGAAGTTTTGATCCGATAAGGTGAGCATCGTCGATATCGACCTTTACGCCCATCGCGTTGTATCCCATCTGCCGCACCTTCCCCTCGCTGAGAACGTCCATATCCTTGATCACCTCAAGGATCGCTTTCCAATTCCATACGTTCGCGTTGAATTCGAAGTTCTCCGAACCCATGTCGTGCAATGTGAAGCTCATGTTGTTTCAATTCCCCGGCCGCAAAGTTATCGGAAGATCGGTCCGGTCAGTTTATGTTCAGTCTACTCACTACTATAATCGAGAGTTCTGCGGGTAATCCAGATGGCAGAGTGGCATCTCAAAGAGCTTCGAAATGCGATCGAGCGATCGGGATGGCGATTTGTAGCTGAACATCCTTCTCACCATCTTTATGTATCTGCCAGCTGGGAGTTCACACGAAGCGGTGATGATAATCTCCTGATCGACTTCGGGGGAATCGATGACCTGAATACATTGCCCATCGAGGAGAGCTATGCGTGTAGTGTAAGGGGCGATAGTACAAGGGATTTGTACTTTCGACGGAAGGGCAGCAGTAATTCAGTGAAGCGTGAACTTTGGCTGAAGGAGTTGAAGGAATTCGTAGCCTCTCTTAACGCTGAGAAATGAAGATCGACGTACGAATGCGTATCGTGGTTTTGGATCCCCTTGCGGGTGTGGCAATGATGGTGCAGGAAGGAAATGACAAGCTCCTTTCGCCGCTCACATCGTCCGCCGATTCTCTCGTCTTTGAGTTTCCGATCAGCGTGGATATTAGTTCAGGCGCTCCCAATTTTCTTGGCAAATTTGCGCAAGGGCCGAAGGATGCAAGATTCGTGTATGCGAACTCCGGAACTTACGCCGGAGAACATCATAGCTTCTGGGGACGCCGGGCGAAGCTTTCACTGATGTCGATCACAATGCGGCAGGTAGAAGATGCGATTGAGTCCGCCGGTGTGATCGAGACTAGCTTCCCTGGCGTCGGGCGAGACGGCGGGCCGACTTGTGCTTCGGTGAAAGGGTTGGTTTGGAAAGTAGTAAAGAAATGAACGTCGATCGGTATCTTGAGCGGATCGGGCTTGATCGCTCGCAGATCTCGGTGGATGTCGATTCGCTGCGATGCCTGCAGCGGTCTCATCTGCTTGCCGTGCCGTTCGAGAATCTCGATATCCATTGGAAGCGACCGATCGTGCTGGATATAGATCGCTTTTACAGGAAGGTCGTTGAGAATCGGCACGGTGGATTTTGCTATGAACTCAATGGCCTATTCAACGAACTGTTGCGATCGCTCGGTTTTGAAACACGACTTATTTCTGCCCGCGTGTTCAACGGTACAACCTACGGTCCCGAGTATGATCACGCTGCGATCATCGTCACGATCGGCGAGAAAGAATATCTTGCGGATGTCGGCTTTGGCGATTTCACGGCAGAACCGCTGAGATTTGTTCTTGACGTTGAGCAGTTCGACGCGACCGGTGAGTTCATTGTCCGAAGGTTTGACGAAGAGTATTTCGAGGTCGCGAAACGAGAAGGCGATGCGTGGAAGTCCGAATACATCTTTATGGACGTAGTTCGCGACCTCGCCGAGTTTACCGAGATGTGCGACTTTCAGCAGTATTCGCCCGAATCACACTTTACGAAGGGCAAGCTCTGCTCGATCATGACTGAAGATGGAAGAAAGACGCTGACGGACTCAAAGCTTATTGTTACCTGTCAAGACAGTAGGAGCGAGATCGACATTCCTTCACCTGCGGCGTTCGACTCACTTCTCGAAGAGCATTTTCATATCAAGACAGTTCGTAAGAAATAGACACAAGCGTAATACGTTTTATAGAATGTAATACATGAGATTTCCGACCACCATGACTAGTAAAGGAACGATAACGCTTGCTTCCGAGGTTCGAAAGGCCTTCGATCTGAAACCAGGACAAAGAATCGATGTAGTTGTAAACGACGGCAAAATCTCGATCGATACAGGAATGACAATGGAGCAATTTGAAAAGATCCGCGATGAGATTGTCGATCGTATTCCCAAGCAAAAAAAGGGACTTAGCCTTAGCAAGATGCGCGAGTTGGCAACGAGGAATTGGCTTGCGGCCAAGAAAAAATGAAGAGCTTGGATACGAACATCGTATTGCGATACTTGATAAACGACGTTCCGTCCCAGCATGCAAAGGCAAAGCTGCTTATCGCAAAGTCGCCTAACTATGTTTCGGATGTCGTGATTGCCGAAACCGTATTTGTGATGGAAAGTTTTTTTCAGCTCGAACGTTTGAGTATCGTTCATTTGATGAAGATGCTCATCGCCGCTCCAGGTTTGATCACTAGCTTCTTTCTTCACGATGTGGTTGACCTTTATCTGGCAAGGCCTGCTCTTTCCTGGGTCGATTGCTATGCGGCTGTCGAAGCAAGGATAAGCGGCAACGATCTATATACCTTTGATAAGAAGCTGAGGACACAGGGCGGAGCCCACGTATTATTACCATAAATGACGCAATCAGTTTCATACGCCGATGCCGGCGTTTCAATAGATAACGCGAACCGTGCGGTGGCGAAGATCCGCGAGTATGCCCGTTCGACATTTAACGAACGGACGCTGACGGAGATAGGCAGCTTTGGCGGGATGTTCGCCGGGGCGTTTCCGGACATGGCCGAGCCGATCCTGGTCGCGTCGGCTGATGGCGTGGGTACGAAGCTGAAGCTTGCGTTCGAGACCGGAGTACACAATACGGTCGGGGCGGACCTCGTAAATCATTGTGTAAATGACATTCTCGTGCAAGGTGCCCGGCCGCTGTTCTTTTTGGACTACTTTGCGACCGGGAAACTTGAACCGGATGTTACGGCTTCGGTTGTTGAAGGCATGGCTAGGGCGTGTCGAGAGAACAAATGCGTTCTTCTGGGCGGCGAGACGGCTGAAATGCCGGACTTTTATCCACCTGGTGAGTACGATCTGGCTGGGTTTATCGTCGGCGTGGTCGACGAGGCGAGGGTGATCGACGGAAAAACGATCGAACCGGGTGACGTGGTATTAGGAATCCCCTCAAATGGCCCGCAGACAAACGGATATTCGCTAGCTCGAAAGCTTTTCTTTGAGGTTGGTGGCTACAAAGTAGATACTTTTGTGGATGAGCTTGGCTCGACCGTCGGCGAAGCACTGCTCGCAACTCATCAAAGCTTTCTTCCGCAGCTTGGACCATTGCTCGATTCGGGCAAGATCAAAGGCCTCGCTCATATCACCGGCGGAGGGTTTCTCGAAAACATCCCGCGAATCCTGCCCGAGGGCGTCTCCGTCGAGATCAGCCGCGGCTCCTGGCACGAACTGCCGATATTTGGGCTAATGCAGAAACTCGGGAGTGTTTCGGACAAGGAAATGTTTCGCACTTTCAACATGGGGATCGGAATGGTTGTGGTTTGCTCTGAGGCAGACGCGACCGTCTTTCATGAAGCAATAAAGAATTGCGAAGTGATTGGGACTATTGTTCCCCGGAAGCAAAACTTGGATCGCGTCCAGATAAACTGACATCACCTTTCATTGATCCCCACAATATGTCTGAAAGCTTATTTGAAGAGAAAACCAGCGGCGGTTCGAGCCGTGTGCTGATCATTGTTGGCTTTGTCGCTTTTATCGTTTTTGGGGCGGCTGGATATTTTGCGTATCAGGCGAGCAAGCCTTACGAGAAGACGCAGCATGAGGTTTATACGGAGGCGGTGCGGGATTCGACGGTAGCGTTGCTCGGGCAGCGTAAATTTTCAGGCGAAGAGTTTCACAACCAGATCATGGGACGTGGGCGCGTCGAGTGGTATTCGCGTCGCGAAAATCAGGCATATTTCACTTACCCGCCGTCGGATGAACAGGAATTCGAATTGTTTTTGGATAAGTTCATAGTCGATAAGGCCAAGATCGAAGTGGGAAAAAAGGTTGGCGATCGGATCATCCTCGGCGATATGAAGCTGAGCTCTTCGGCAGAAGAGGGTACGCGTTTGTTTCGCACGCCGATGGAGAATATCAAGATCGAGCCGGACCAGCAGGTGACGATTCCCTATAACGGGCTTGATTACACCGTCAGCCTCAATGAGCTTCGAAATTTCATCAATAACTCTCAGCTTTACGGCGGGCGGCTTTACGCTCAAATTCCGAACGGCGGCGATGTAACTACTATCGTTTTCGCAAACCACGGCATCATGGTCGCCAGGCCCGAAGAGCCATCGCTCAAGCGACTGGTTGATCAGCTTCTCAAAGACGTTCCGCCCGTACGCGAGGCCCGGATTCAGCGGCTGCTTGATTTTGTTTCGAACGAGATCGCCTACAGCTACACCGAGGCGGTCGGGGCGAGAGAGACGCTCAAGCGGCCGAGCGAAACTCTGATGACTCGCAATGGCGACTGCAGCAACAAGACCATCCTGCTTGCGTCGCTGCTCGAGCAGATAAACGAAGAATACATTCTGCTCTATTGCCCGCGGCACATTACGGTCGCCGTTCCGCAAGGCAATTTTGTGAACGAAAATAAGCTCGATTTCACGTGGAGCGGCAAGCCCTGGATGATCGCGGAATCGACTGTAGCCGGGTTTCAGATCGGCACGAGCCTCGTCCAAGAAGCAAGAATTCTGAACAAGGTCGAATACGTACAGGACCCGAAGATCTCCGAAGTCATTTTCGACGCGAACAGTTTTGCCTCGCTGAAGTTCTTTTAACTGTGAAGATCGGCATTCTCATTTCCGGGCGCGGGTCGAACACGGTGGCGTTGGCCGATGCGGTTGCGTCCGGTGAAATACCGGGCTCTGAAGTTGCGGTTGTCATCAGCGATCAGCCTTCTGCCGCTGGGCTGGAGAAAGCGGCGGAACGCGGGATCGAGACGCTTGTAATTGAGAAAGCAGGCCGTAAACGCGCGGATCATGACGCCGAGATCGTCGCCGCTTTGACAGAGAGAGGTGTCGAGCTGGTTTGTCTTGCTGGCTATATGCGGCTGCTCTCGCCGGAATTTGTGCGGTCGTTTCCCAACCGTATCGTGAATATTCATCCGAGCCTTCTTCCAAGTTTTCCGGGCCTGAATGTTCAGCAGCAGGCGATCGATCATGGCGTGAAATTTTCGGGCTGTACCGTGCATTTTGTCAATGAAGACCTCGACGCTGGGCCGATCATTCTGCAGCGGGTTGTCGAGGTGAAGGACGACGATACCGCAGATACGCTCGCGTCGAGGATACTCGAAGAGGAACACGGAGCTTACATTGAGGCAGTTCGCAGGGTCGTTAGCGGGCGGCTTTTGGTCGAAGGCCGCCGTGCGATCTATTCTTCGGAGTAAGTGATAAGTAGTAAGTGAGAAGTCAGCTCTCGCCGTCGACCTTCGATTCAAAGTGGAGCACGGTCAGATCGCCGTCGATATCCATGAATTCCATGGTGTTGTCGCTGCCGTCTGAATCAAGTTGCACGGCGATTCCGTGAACGCCGGTGATCTCGTCAGTCGTAGGGGACCCGCCACTGACGGAACGGCCGATCGTCACTTTATCACCCGAGATTGAAACGGACTGAAACACAGCTTCCTCGTCTTCTTCAACTACACTTCCGCGGCTGAAGGCTTCGAACCGGGCTCGGCGGCATGTATTTCGCGAAGAGAAGTCGGCAAGATATTCGTTCCATTCGTCGGGGGCGATGATCTTTTTATCCATGGTGCAGTTAGTATAGCGTAAGCAAAGTGCAGTAAAAATGCGCTAGAAACGTCGGTTTTTGCTTTGACACTGCCGCCGATTTTCTCGTAAACTCTAAGTTTTCACTCGATGAGTGGATTCGATGGAGAGCAATTATGCCGAAGAGAACGTTTCAACCGAACAATCGCAGACGCGCCAAAAAGCACGGCTTTCGCGCCAGGATGGCGACCAAGAACGGCCGCGCCGTGCTCAAGCGCCGCCGAGCCAAAGGCCGCAAGCGTCTGACGGTTCAGCACTATTAAAGAGTTTTGGATTACCGAAAGAAGCTCGGCTCGTAAGGCGCGCCGAGTTTCTTCGTGTTTACGAGCAAGGTTTTCGGATAGAAGGCCGTTTTATGACGGTCTTTCTTTTGCCGAATGACCGCGGGCTGCACAGGGTTGGCATTACGGCAACGAAGAAGGCGATCGGCAAGGCGCACGACCGAAACCGGGCAAAGCGGTTGCTGAGAGAAACGTTTCGGCTGAGCAAGATCGAGCTTAACGGCGTTGAAAAGAATTACGATTGGGTGTTGAACTCTCGGCGAAGTATTTTGCGGGTAAAGCTTGAAAAGCCGCTCACCGAGTTTCGCGAGATCGTAGGTAAGGTTGCGAAGGGAACCGCGCCGGGTAAGGCATCGTAAGGATTGATGGTTAGTTGAGTTGAGAGTTACGCCCTTACTAACGTGCGGGCTTCTGCAAAGGCTATGAAGTTTTTGGTTTTGGATCTGCTTGGCGTTTATAAGGCGGCGGTTTCGCCGTTCTTGCCGCCCGCGTGCAGATTTGAGCCGACGTGTTCGGAATATGCCCGGCAGGCCCTGTTGAAATATGGCGCGTTGAAAGGAAGCTGGATGGGAGTCAAGCGGTTGTTACGCTGCCAGCCTTTCTGCAAGGGCGGACACGATCCGGTCGTTTAGTAAGTGCGCGGACGATCTAAAATTTAAGATTTGAGATTTGATGAAAGTGGTCTGAAAATTTCAGATCTGAGATTTAATAAAAGTGGAACAAAATAATCAGGGCCAGTCTCGGTTTTTGATGGCGGCGGTTGCGTCGATGGTCGTACTGTTTGCCTGGTCGTATTTTTACTCGCCGAAGCCGCCAGCGACCAACGCGAACACCGAAGTTGCGGCTAACGCAAACACCGCGCAACTTGCTGCGGCTCCAACGGTGCAGGCACCGCAGCCAGCTCCGGAACAGCCGGCTGCAGTCGCCGATTTAAACCCAAATCGCACGGTCACGATCAAGTCTCCGCTTTACGAGGTTACGCTCGATTCGAAAGGTGCGGTTGCTACGAGTTGGGTCATTCTTCGAAACAAGTCCTACAAGGCGGATTATCCGATCTTTGCGGATGGATCGACGGAGACTGACAAGAAGCCCGTCCAATTGATCTCGGCCAAGGCAACTGAACAGCGAGAGTTTCCCTTTCGGCTTCTGACCGGCGATCAGAATTTGACGTCGGTTGCGAATGAACGCAACTATCAGACGGCTGAAGGCGAGCAAACGATAACGCTTGCGCCGGGTGAAGAACGGCCCGTCGAATTTACACTGACCGCTGAGAACGGCGTCGAGATCAAGAAGAGATTCGTATTTCGGGCCGACAGCTACGTCGCGGACCTTGCGATCGACGCCAAGCAGAATGGCCAGCCGATCCAGAACGCGAAGCTCGCGATCGGTGCCAGCATCGGCGACCACGCGATCAATCACCATAACTTCTATCACATCGAGTCCGAGTCGGTAGCCAGCAGCGTCAGTGGCGACATCTTTCGTCATCAGGGTTACTATTCGTTCGAATACGATGCGAACGGCCAGGCGAACCTTGCCGACAACGGTTCGATCGATTGGGCCGGCGTTGCCGACGCATACTTTGCGATGGCGGCCATTCCGGCGACGCCGCAGCAGGGCATAGAGTACAAAGCGTCGAAATACGAAGTTGAAACGAAGCCATTCTTTGACAGCATCTTCAGTTGGGTGATCCGAAGTTCGAAGACGAAGGAAACGCGACATCTCGTCACCGCATATATGCCCGTGCCGACCGACGGTTCGGCGACGAAAGTGTTCACCGGCCCGAAGGATTACTTCCTGCTGAGCGAACTAAGCGGCGATTACCTTTTCAGCGATCCGGACGGATCACTCAAGGCGACTGACGGACGAGCCGTGTCGCTCGTTAATCTGATCAACTTCAGTAACTATTCATTCGTTCGATGGTTCGTAAAACCGCTGTCGATCCCGATCTTGCATGCCCTGCACTTCTTCAACGGCATCACGCAGAATTACGGGCTCGCGATCATTGTCTTCACGTTCCTGTTTTATTCGCTGCTGTTTCCGCTGAGGTGGAAGCAATCGAAATCTTTCAAGAAGGCTGCGGGGAATGCGCCGAAGATGAAAGAACTGCAGGACAAGATGAAGGACTTCCAGAAGAAGGGAATTCCTGCCGACGATCCGCGGATGCGTGCGCTCCAGATGGAGCAGCTCAAGCTGACGAAAGACGCACTGCCGATCGGCGGATGTTTGCCGATGCTGCTGCAGTTTCCGCTGCTGATCGCGTTCTATACCGCGATCACGATCGCGCTCGATGCGCGTCAGGCTCATTTTATGTGGCTGCCTGATCTTTCGGCTGCTGATCCATTTCACTTCCTCGAATTTGCGTTCGCGGGTTCAATGATCTTGGCGATGAAATTTACGCCGACGGCACCGGCCGTTTCGCCCGAGCAGCAGATGCAGCAGAAGATGATGACATATCTGATGCCGGCGATGATGCTGTGGGTGATGTGGGCGGCTCCGGCTGGACTTCTGATCTATTGGCTGTTTGGCAACGTCGTGAGCTTTGGTCAGCAAATGCTGATCAACCGCATGAACAAGGCCGACGAACCGCCGACTGCTGTGGTCGAAAATGTTCCGGCTGACGCTAAGAAGGTGAAAGGGAAACAGAAGCTAAAGGCTACGTAAGTGGAACGCGGACATTCTTGTCCGCTAGGAGATTGCGGACAAGAATGTCCGCGTTCCAACGAATATGAACGCAACTTGTGACAACGCGAAAGAATTTCTGACGGGATTGATCTCGGACATGAAGTTTGATATGACGGTCAACTCCGAGTGGACCGACGAAGGCTGCCATCTGGATTTGAGCGGCGAAGATGCTCATTTTGCGCGTGCGGAGAATGGAGAGCTTCTCGACGCTTTCGAGGTTGTGTTGTTTCAAGTCTATGGCCGTGAACTCGACCGAGAGCATCGATTCGTTGTCGATGCCGACGGCTATCGCTCGACCCGTCGCAATGAACTCCAGGCAATGGCCCGCTTTGCCGCTGACCAGGTCCGCAAGAGCGGCCGCGCGTTCACATTCGGCGTACTGAATTCCACCGAACGCCGCATCATTCATATGACGCTTCAGAAAGAAGAAGATCTCGTGACCGAATCAGTTGGCATGGGCCGCGAACGCCGGCTGCAGGTTAGCTTAAAGTAAAAGCGATTCAAATAGCATGGAGAGGATGAACAGGATAATTTGTTCGTCCTTTTTGTTTTACAGGCCTAACTACACTGGAGGAGTTTCAAGGCTGTCGACAAATCGAACGATCGAGTTGAGATACTCTGCTTTGTTTCTGTCCAGCACGTTGTTGTGGCCAGCAGCTTCCACCCAGTAGTGATACTTCGGAGCCTTCGCTTCCTCGAAGAGCCGTTCGCCGTAGTAGGTGGGGGTAATCTTATCCTTGGTGCCGTGAATGACTAGTGTCGGACATTCGACACGGTCCAACTTTTCGATGCTCTTGAATTTATCGAAAGGAAGTATCGGGTAGTGCGTCATCACTCGAAAGGCCGACATAAACGTGCTCTCGAGGATCAATCCACCTACTTTTTCGCGAGAAGCCAGATCGACCGCAACACCGCCTCCTAAAGACCGGCCATGCACGAGTATCTTATCTGCCGGAATGGCTTTCTCAATTCTTAAGTATTTATAGGCCGCATCGATATCCGCGTAAGAGTTTGTCTCCGACGGTGAACCCGTGCTGGTTCCGTATCCTGCGTAGTCGAAGGCAAGTACGTTGAATCCGGTATCTCTCAGCATCGTTACGAATGGCTCGATCGTGCCGAGGTCTTCAGCGTTGCCGTGACTAAAGAGGATCGTGTGGTGCGCGTTATCGTTCGAATAGAACTTGGCCGAGATGGTTTCGCCGGTCGCCGTCGTAAGCTTGATGATCTGGGCGGTGTCGCGATAGGAAGGATTCGGCGGTTGAAAGATTACCCGATCAGCAAAAAGTATCGCAATTGAGATTAGCCCGAAAGCGACGCAAAGCGGGATCAGAAACAGCGAACGTAAGACCCGTTTCCACGTGAGCTTACCTACAGATCGTGCCCTTAGTTTTGAATTCATAATAAGGTCATTAAGCTAACGTTTTAGTCTTATTCTTGGTTCCGTTATTAAAAGGTCGCACTATCAGTTTCATGTTAGAATTTACAAATCATGCATACAGATGTGGCCGAAACAATTTTTGATATCGTCAAGGTTCTGCCCGAAACAAAGCAGCAGAAGGTCTTGGATTTTGTGACTGATTTGAAAGAGGCGGAAGAGGAGCCCAGTCTCCTGAGTATGCTCAACGAAATTGAGGCTATGGGGAGAGCTTTGCCTGACGAGGCCTACGAAGGGGTTCCTACTGACGGCTCTGTAAACCACGACCATTACCTGTACGGTGCAAAGAAAAGATATTAATGCACACCATCTTCATTGATACCCACTATCTCATCGCAATAATCAACCTAGCAGATCAGTGGCACACGGCCGCGACAAATTACGCTCAACAAATCTCTAAGTCTCGGCTAGTCACCACTGATTGCATTTTTGTTGAAACCCTGAATTATTTTGCTAATTACAGTCCGACATTGAAGGAGCGCGCCGTCGATACTATTCAGCGATTTTCTCTGCATTCAGGCATTCAAGTAGTTGAGCAGGACGCACTTCTCGTAGCCGACGGAATTCAACTCTATAGATCTCGCCTAGACAAGGGATATAGCCTCACGGACTGTATCTCAATGAATGTCGCACGAGAGTTCGGTATTACTCAGATTCTCACCCACGACAATCACTTCCGGCAGGAAGGCTTTGAGATCCTTCTTTAGTGCGATATGTCAGACACCATTGTCGCACTTGCAACACCGACCGGCCGAAGCGGGATAGGTGTCGTTCGCTTGAGCGGCGAAGCGGCTGTCAAGATCGCGGCATCACTTACGCGAAATAAGGAATTCTCGCCGCGGCATTCTCACCTTTTTAGCCTTTCAGACCCCGCGACAAATGAAGTGATCGACGAGGCGATCGTCACATATTTCAAAGCGCCGAATTCGTTTACGGGCGAAGACGTTATTGAGATCAGTTGTCACGGTTCGCCGGTACTGCTGCGGCAGGTGATCGACATTTGTCTTGCACAAGGTGCGCGGATGGCAGAGCCGGGAGAGTTTTCGCTGCGGGCGTTGGCGAACGGGCGGATGAACCTTGCCGAGGCCGAGGCGATCCGCGATCTTATCGATTCGCAAACCGTTGCGTCCGCACGGCAGGCTGTGCGGCAGATGCGGGGTGAGTTTTCACATCAGCTTCAGCCGATCAAGGACGAGCTACTGGACGTGATCGTCGTGCTTGAATCGGCACTCGAGTTCGTTGAAGACGACTTGCCGAAAACACAGTCCGAGAACATCAAACTGCGGCTTGCAGAGATCGCGAATGATGTCAACAAGATTGCGGCGACTTTCAAGGCTGGCAAACTGATCCGCGATGGGTTGCGGGTGGCACTCGTCGGGCGGCCGAACGTCGGCAAGTCCTCACTCTTTAACGCACTGCTCGGCAGCGACCGCGCAATCGTCACGGACATTGCCGGAACCACTCGTGATCAGATACACGAACGATTTACAGTTGGCGACATCCCGATCTCGCTGATCGATACGGCGGGCCTTCGTGACACCACGGACACCGTAGAAAGCATAGGAGTCGAGCGTTCACGGCGGACGATGGCGGATGCGGATATTGTGCTGGTGATGCTGGATGCGACGGACGATGTAACGAGTGAGGACCAGGAGATAATCCAGAGTGTACGCGACGTGCCGCATCTTATCGTGCTGAACAAGTCGGACAAGCCGGACGCGATCTCGGTTGCCGAACTGAGAACCAACTTCGAACGCAACGCCGCCGATCTTTTCGACATTCAGACCTCAAAGATCATCGCGACATCTGCAAAAACCGGTTCCGGTTTGGACGATCTCCAGCAAGCTATCATAGAACCATTTGCACAGCACGATAATTCATCAAACGGATTTCTGGTTACGGATGCGCGACATCATGATCTTCTTTTGCGATCAGCCGATGAGATCCGGCATTCGATCGATTTGCTCGAGCAGCATCAGAGTGAGGAGATCGTGCTCATCGGCCTGCACAACGCGCTCCGATATCTCGGACAGATCACAGGTGAAACGACGACCGAAGATATGCTGACCCGCATTTTCTCGACCTTCTGCATCGGAAAGTAGAGTTATAATCGACGCATGATCGAGATAGAAGAAATGCGTGCGGATGAGGCTCGCGAGGTTCTTGGCAGCATAAATTTCGCGCATCTGGCGATGGCGAGGGACAACATCCCGTATGTCGTGCCGGTTCACTACGCCTTTGACGGTAACGATCTTTACGTTTACACGACAGAAGGTAAAAAGGCTGAGATCATTCGCGTAAATCCGGAGATCTGCCTGCAGGCCGAGGACGTAAAGGACAACGAGCATTGGAAAAGTGTTATGGTGACCGGCACGGCCGAACAGATAATTGACGAAGACGCGCGGCAAAAGGCACTCGACGTTATCCTGAAGGTCAACCCGCGGTTGACGCCGGCGATCAGCATTCGTTGGATGGACAGTTGGGTGCGAGAGAATATCGAGGTCATTTATCGCATTAGCCCGCGTTCCGTAACGGGCCGCAAAACGATCAACCGCAGCCGCCCAAATACCGCCCAGCTTACAAAACTCAAGTCTGACTAAGACCGTTTTTGGGAAATATTGCCGCTATGCCCGTTTTTATACTGAGGCGTTCGGCGCACGTGCCGAACAATCTATTGAGAGAGTTTTATGGCACGCATACATGAAAGAACCGAATTGGTCCGCGAGATAGTTCTGGAATCCTCCGCAGGCCGCAGGCCCTCGCGCATAAGCGATATGAGCATGGGCGGCTGCTACATTGAATCGATCACAAGCTTTCGAAAGGGCGAAGCGATCACGTTTGACCTCGCAAATACAGCAGGCGAAGCACTGAGCTTTTCGGGAAAAGTCGCCTACGTGCTTGAAGGGTTTGGATTTGGCCTTTCATTCTTAAACCTTACGCCCGCTCACTTAGCATTCCTCAGCAAGACACTTCCCAGCGTTCCACAGCCGATCGGTGAAACCGACGCAAACCTTCTCGAACTCTGGTAGTTTCTCCATTCTGTTGACTTTTCTACGACTTCGGTTGATAGTGGCTTCCAACGAAGATTCTTGGAGGGAACTATGCCGATCGATCTGAACGACACCGGCCTTGAGGCTCAATTCAGCTTTGGCGATGCGTCGGGGAACGTCGTTGAAGAGTATCCGTTTCATATTCTTGCGCTTGGAAACTGGAGCGGTGACGCAGAGCGACGGGAGATGTCGGCCCGCCGTACGGTCGAGATCGACCGCGATAACTTCGATGAGGTGATCGCGCGGTTGAATACGAATGTCTCGCTTGATTTCGACGACGGCTCGGTTATCGATCTCGACTTCAATTCGCTCGACGATTTTCATCCTGACGAGATCTTTCGCCGCGTCGACATGTTCGAGCAGCTTCGGTCGCTCCGCAAACGGCTGAATAGTTCGGACACGTTCAACGCCGCTGCATACGATGCCAAGCAGCTTTTCGGACTCAAACGGGAAGATATTGAACGGCCTGCTGCCCGAGCCGATGACGAGCCTGCCTCGGATAATCTTTTAGACGCGATACTCGCAAAGCCGGAGGGCGGAGCCGCAGCCCCGAAACGAAAATTATCGGGCGAACTCGGAAGCTTAGTTGCCGAACTTGTTCGGCCGCATCTTGTTACCGTCGATGAAGAGCAGCAGTCGAGCCTGATAAGACTCGTGGATGCCGCGACAAGCGGGCTGATGCGAAAGATCTTGCATCACCGAAAGTTTCAAATGCTTGAAGCTTCCTGGCGAGGGCTGTTCTTTCTCGTCCGCCGGACGGACACTTCGACCGAACTCAAAATACACATTCTCGATGCATCGAAAGACGAACTTGCAGCGGACCTAAAAGGCGCTGACGACCTTTCGACAACTCATCTATACAAGATACTTGTAACTGAGGCCGTTGAGATGCCGGACGCGGAGCCGTGGTCGCTAATACTCGGTGACTACGCTTTCTCGCCGGTCGTAGACGATGTCGCCGCGCTGATGCGGCTCTCTAGGCTGGCCGCCACTGCGGGGGCACCGTTCGTTTCGCACATGCGCCCTGACGTTCTCGGCGTCCATTCGCTTTACGAGCACCCCGATCCGGCCGAATGGAATGCGGAAGCGGATTCGAACACCGCGAAGCTTTGGTCGGCGCTTACCGGACAAGCGGAATCGCAGTTCCTTGGAATGACGATTCCGAGATTTATCACTCGAATTCCGTACGGAAGCGATACCGAGCCGTTGGATACCTTCGTGTTCGAAGAGTTTGAGTCGGTATCGGAACACGATAACTATCTCTGGTCTAACGGCTGTTTTGCGGTCGGTCAACTGCTGGCTAACAGCTTTGCAAACTACGGCTGGGAGATGAAAAATCGTCTCTCGCAGGATGTTGACGGCTTGCCGCTGCACGTTTACAAAAGCGATGGCGAGACGGTTTACAAGCCGTGCGCAGAGATCGCGATGACGGATGTCGGCGTGAACAAGCTGATCGCGGCGGGGTTGATGCCGCTGGTTTCTTATCGCGGAACTGACCGGATCAAACTGGCGATGTATCAATCGATAACGGGTAAGCCGCTGGCCGCTCGTTGGTAGGAGAATTTTATTTCTTGAGTTCCAACTTCGGAGAGTCAACGTCCCTGAGCCGTTTCCAAATAATAGTGGCGTTGCCGGCGGAATCCAGGCCGATCACCTGAAACGCCACGATGATATCCCGCCGCTTGTCGTAGTCCATCTCGTCATATTCCACGCCGTCGATCGATCTCGGATACTTGCCGCGAAAGGCGATCGAGCGCAGTGCATACGTCGCTCCGTATACGACGGGATGTCCCTTGCGATAAACAAACCCGCCGGACTCGACACCCTTCGTCATTTCGGCATCAAAGGCGGCGAAAGAATCGCGGTTTTGAATAGGCAATACGGCAGTAAGATACTTCATTCCGTCAGTTTCCAGTGTCACATCCTCGATAATGACGCTGCCGAGTTTAACGAGCGTGAACTGCTGAAGCACTGCGTCGGCTCCGAACATTCCTTTGAACAAAACGAGGTCAGCCAACCTCGGCATCCTGTAACTTTCCACGCGGAAGGAAAAGGACGTTCCCGCACCCGGCATTTTGAGGGCTATGCAACGCTCCGTTGCTACAACCAGATCTCCGTCGGAAATACAGGAAGATTCGCCGCTGAGTTTTACGATCCCGGTGCCGGGTTGTTTTAGAAACGCACTGTACTTGGAAGTGTGCGATTCATCGACGGCGAGGAGCTGCATTTCCTCACTAGTTGCCGTTCGATAAAGGCCGCTCTTTCGATCGAGAAGGGGATGATATGTCGGGGCTTTTTTAGGTGATAACTTTTCGATCGAACGAAGGCGATTGAAACGGTCGTTCTCGTCCCCTAAGCTAGTTAGTTGACTATTCGGACGTCCATCGGGCCGAGGCGTCGGTCCGGGAGATTGGGCGAACGCTTCTACCGAGCTGAGAAGAAAAACGACGAGGATGAGAGCTTTGTACTGCATTCGCCTAGAGCCTCCGGTGTTTGCGTAGCATATCACCATTCGCGACAGTAGCGATCTTAATTCTTGGTGGCCCGGAAAAGTGATTGGCAAACTTGAGTTAGTTGGCTAAAATCTAAAGTTTTCGGCTTGGTCCGAAATTTCGCTGATGTTCGACGAGACTTTTGATGTGATCGTGATAGGAGCGGGGCACGCGGGATGTGAGGCGGCCTCGGCTTCGGCGCGCCTCGGAGCCGAGACGGCGCTCGTCACTATTAATCTTGATCTCATCGGACAGATGTCGTGTAATCCCGCAGTCGGTGGGATTGCCAAAGGCCACGTCGTACGCGAGATCGACGCTCTCGGCGGCATCATGGGCCGCGTTACTGACCGAACCGGCATACAATTCCGCCTGCTAAACCGGTCGCGTGGACCTGCCGTTCAGTCACCGCGTGCGCAGGCTGATCGCAGCCTATATCGGACGGAAATGCGGCACGTGCTAGAAGCGACGCCGAGCCTACATCTGCGCCAAGGGGTCGTTGTCGATTTAATTGTTGAGAACAATACGGTTATCGGCGTAGAGATGCAGGATACGCGACGGTTTGGAGCTAAGGCTGTCGTCGTTGCGACCGGAACCTTTCTGAACGGCACTATTCACACTGGCCCGCGGACATTCTCCGCCGGACGAGCCGGCGAACCGGCTTCGATCGAACTGGCGGAGGCACTGAAGTCACACGGATTTCCAGTGGGACGGCTTAAGACCGGTACGCCGCCGAGGCTTGACGGCCGCACGATCGACTGGGATGCGTTCGAGCCGCAGCCAGCCGATGAAAAGCCGGTGCCATTCTCATTCTCGACCGAACGCATTGAGCAACTGCAGATACAATGTTTTATTGGTTACACAAGTGATCGCCTTCATCATACGATCCGCGATAATCTGCACCAATCGCCGCTTTACTCGGGAAAGATCAAAGGAGTCGGGCCGCGATATTGCCCGTCGATCGAGGACAAGGTCGTAAAATTTGCCGACAAGGACCGGCATCAACTCTTCCTCGAGCCAGAAGGCCACAATACCAACGAGGTTTATCTCAACGGCTTCTCGACCTCGCTACCGTCGGCATTGCAGCATGAGTTGTTGCAGATGGTACCGGGATTCGAGAACGTCGAGATAATACGGCCCGGATATGCGATCGAGTACGATTTTGTCGACCCGCGTGAGCTCCGCCCTACGATGGAATCGACCCGTATGAATAGCCTGTTTCTAGCGGGACAGATCAACGGTACGACCGGCTATGAAGAGGCGGCATGTCAGGGGCTGATGGCGGGAATCAACGCGGCTTTTGCCGTGCAAGGACGCAAGCCGTTCGTTTTGCGGCGTGACGAGGCGTATATCGGCGTTCTTGTAGATGACCTGATTCAGCACGGTGTCGACGAACCCTATCGACTGTTCACTTCTCGTGCTGAGGCCAGGCTCACGCTCCGTCATGACAATGCGGATCAACGCCTTTCGCCGCATGGCCGTGAAGTCGGATTGGTCGGAGATACGGACTGGAATAGATTCAACGTCCGACGCGACCGGATCGCCGGCGTGCGGAATGCACTCGACTTTACTCGCTTCAAACGTTCGTCGTCGGAATATGCTGCCGTTTCGCAGTTGCTTGGTGCGGATATGGGTGACGCATTCACGCTGTCGGCCCTCGCGATGCGGCCGGGTGTGGATCCGTCGTTAATCGAAAGACTGCTGCCGGCCGACGTGATTAGCGATCTCCGCGAAACGGACTTTCAGACTGCTCTGGCCGACTCGCTGTATTCAGGTTATGTGGCGAAGCAGCGGGTGGTAAGTGAGCGGGTGAATCATCACGATGCTCTTCGTGTGCCCGAGAGTTTTCAGTTCAACTCTATCAGCGGGCTTTCTCACGAGATGGTCGAACGGCTAGAGCGTGCCCGTCCGCAGAATTTTGGACAGGTTAGAAAGGTGAACGGCCTGACGCCCGCCGCTGTGTCCACCGTCTTGGTTCATCTAACTGCCTTCAAGGCTGCCTCTTCGCCGTCCTCAAACTAGAAATGTGGCACGTGCCACATTTTATTCGTAGAACAGGCTTTCCAGCCTGTCCCGGTTGCGAGAAAAAAGTTTCGGCCCGCATACAAGACTTCCAATTATCACCTAACAGACTGGAAAGTCTGTCGTACTCCGGAAAAATTCCTCTAAACTATGAAAAATGTGGCACGTGCCACATTTTTAAGCGCTTTCATTAATTGTGGCACGTGCCACATTTTCGCGCGGCTCCGGCGCTGTGATACCTTATCCCTTCGAAATCTAATGGCAAAGATCATTGCTATCGCCAATCAAAAAGGCGGCGTCGGCAAAACCACCACGGCAATAAACCTTTCCGCGGGCCTCGCGATGAACGAGAAAAAGGTACTTCTCGTTGACGCCGACCCGCAGGGCAATGCGACATCCGGCTCAGGCATCGCCCGAACCGGCAACCGCAAGTCACTTTACGATGCGATGGCCGGACAACTGTCGATTCGTGACTTGGTTCTCGCCACAGAGCTGCCGACGATGTGGGTGCTTCCGTCAGATAAGAATTTGGCCGGAATCGAGATCGAGCTTGCGGAGGCTGACGACCGATCTAACGTCTTGAAAAAGCTTCTGGATGAGGCGCGCGACTACTTTCACTACATCATAATCGACTGTCCTCCGAGCCTGGGCGTCCTAACCGTAAATGGGCTGACGGCTGCGGATTCGCTTTTAGTTCCCATTCAATGCGAGTATTTTGCACTCGAAGGCGTTACTGAGCTGTTCGAGACTCTCGCACGGCTGAAACGAGAGCTTAATCCGAATCTGACGATTGAAGGCCTTTTGCTCACGATGTACGATGAGCGGACCAATCTGGCAACGGCGGTAGCAAAAGATCTGCGTGATTTCTACGGGCCTCAGGTGCTGAAGTCGGTTATTCCCAGGAACGTGAGGCTGGCCGAGGCTCCGAGTTTTGGCAAGCCGATACTTCTATACGACATTAAATCCAAGGGGGCGGAGAGCTATCTGGAACTTGCAAAGGAGATTTTGAGCCATGGCTAGACAACCCTTGGGCCGCGGTTTGAGTGCTTTGCTCGGCGATGCGCCGGCAGCCGCGAAGGCCGAAATAAGCTTGAACGAGGTCGATATCGACCTTATCGACCCGAACCCCGAACAGCCACGCACCCGCTTTGTCGAATCGGCTCTTGACGAGCTTGCAGCCTCGATCAAATCCAACGGCATCGTCCAGCCGATCGTCGTGCGTCGAAGCGGAGACCGATTTCAGATCGTCGCCGGCGAACGTCGGTGGCGAGCAGCACAAAAGGCAGGTCTGAGGCGGGTACCGGTAACTCTCAAGGAGATATCTGACGAGAAGTTGCTTGAAGTCGCGCTCATCGAAAACATCCAGCGGCAAGAGCTGAACGTGGTCGAAGAGGCTCGGGCATACCGCAAACTACTTGATAACATTGGGTTTACGCAGGAAGAGCTGTCGGAAAGGGTCGGTAAAGACCGGTCGATGATCTCGACGGCCCTTCGCCTTTTGAAGCTTCCGGAGCCGGTTCTCGAAATGGTGGAGAACGAAAAACTGACTCCCGGCCATGCCCGCACATTGCTTGTTTCTAACGATTCGGCCAGACAGATTGAGGTCGCCAAGGCTATCGTTGACTTCAACCTCACCGTCCGCGAAGCCGAGCGAATGATCAAGAAGAAGGACGCGACGACGGTAACTGCTGAGGATAAAGCCGTTACGCAGGCAAAAGACCCGAACGTCCGTCAGGCAGAGACAAAACTGATGCGTGTATTAGGCACGAACGTAAAGATAACGCCGAGTCGCAAAGATGGCGAAGGCAAGATCGAGATCGAATACTATAGTTCGACAGATCTCGACCGTTTATATGAACGGTTGATAAATTCAAAGGAGGGATAAACTGTTGACAGCAAAGCGTTTAACGGAAATGGTCAGCTGCGCGGGTTGAGTGGCTAAACTCGCCCCTGGCGACCTTGCTCAAGTTTTGAGCAAACTTCCGCGTCAATCGAGCGAAAATGTGATCGTTGGTTTCGATACAGCCGACGACGCGGGAGTTTTTCGCCTTTCTGACGACCTCGCTTTGGTACAAACGGTAGATTTCTTCACTCCGGTCGCCGACGACCCCGAGACTTATGGATATGCCGCGGCCGTCAATTCCATCAACGATGTCTATGCGATGGGTGGAACGCCGATCTCGGCCCTCTCGATAGTTTGCTACCCGCAAAAAGGCGATTTCGAGATACTTGGAAAGATCCTCGCGGGCGGGCAACGGGCGATGACCGAACACGGTGTCGTAGTTATCGGCGGACATTCGGTCGACGATCAGGAGATGAAGTTCGGTTACGCCGTGACGGGAACGATCAACCCGAATGGAGTGATCACAAATGCGGGAGCAAAACCCGGGGATCTTCTTATACTGACCAAGGGTATCGGCACGGGAGCGATCAATACCGCCGTGAAGAAGGGCGTTGCGAGTTCGACGGCGATGGCGGCGACGATCAAAGCAATGACCACTTCGAATGCCGCTGCGTCAAAAGCTATGGTGCGGCTCGGCGCGAACAGCTGCACGGACGTTACTGGTTTCGGCCTGCTTGGCCACGCGTTCGAGATGGCGAAGGCGAGCAACGTTACACTTGAGATCGAATCGGCAAACGTTACGTTGCTGCCGGACGTAATAGAATTGATAGAAGCGGGAATGCTGACTCGGGGCGACAAAAACAATCGGACATACGTCGGCGATACCATTACGATCGCCGATCACATAAGTGGTCCGATGCAGAGTGCGTTGTTCGATCCGCAGACAGCGGGCGGTTTGTTGATAAGTTTGCCGGCCGCAAATGCCGACGAATACATCGCGGAAGTCGAAGGAGCCCGCGTTATCGGAAACGTTAATGAGAATGGCGGGAAACTGATCGAGGTTAAGTAGTTTGTACCTTTTCATCTTCGAATCTTTGGGAACTTCGGAGCTGATCCTGATCGGGATCGTGGCCTTGATCTTCCTCGGCCCGCGGCGGCTGCCGGAGATCGCTCGAAAGGTTGGAAAGGTGATGGCAGATCTTCGCGGTACGGCGAACGAATTCAAGCAAACTTGGGAGAAAGAGGTCGATTTCGAAGAGGAGACAAAAGCGCTGAAGATCGACAATTTGCTGGCTGACGAAGATGATGGCGACGATAAACCCGTGCCGCGAGAAAACAAGATCCTTCCGGAAAGCACAACCACGATCGATGTTCCGGCGATCAAGGCGATGAACAAGGAAGAGTTTGACGCAATGGCGGCGGGTGGTTCTGCGACAGAATCTGAAAACTCAAACGGACACCACGAAACTTCGGATGAAGTTGGGCGTGAAGAAGAGCCCGATCTGTTGTCCGACAAACGCAACTGGCTGTAAGGAACGCGGACTTTAGTACGCAGTTTGTGCGAACTAAAGTTCGCGTTCCACTACTTTGTGAAGGAACTAGAATCAAGACGCGAAGATACCGATGCCGGCCAGATGTCGTTTCTCGAACATCTCGACGAACTGCGCAAGCGGCTTGTTCGTTCCGTGCTGTTCATCGTCGTTGCCTTTATCGGCTGCTTTTTCGCGTCGCCATACATCTACGATTTCCTCGCCGTTCCCATAAAGAGGGCTTTGAACGAAGCGGCGGTGCGCGATATGGCCGCGACGGGCCTCGATAATAGCTCGATCGGTTCGCTTGCGGATCTTAAGGCTGGAGATCAAGGGAAGTATGTGTTTAGCCGAGCGACAACGTTTGGCCCGATCGCCGTTCAACCTGGGGCATCTGTCGAGGTCGTCGCAAGCGTGGACGAGGAAGGGAGGCTAGGTCTTTACACTGAAGAGCCGCTGATAACTCAGGGCGGAATGGTCGCAAAAGGCGTCCGCTTGCCCGTGGATCTGGCGGCAAAACCGGCGGATGGCGCTCCGGATCTCGGTGAGAAGCTTATCGTCACTACTGCACAGGAAGCGTTCACTCTTTATGTAACCGTATCGTTGTATGCTGCGATCGCGGTCTCGATACCTTTTCTGCTGCTGCAAGTTTGGGGGTTCATCTCGCCCGCTCTTTACCAGCACGAAAAATCGTACGTAACGCCTTTCATTCTGCTTTCGAGCGTCGCGTTCGTTGGCGGGGCCGCATTCGCTTATTACATCCTTTTCCCTCCCGCTGTCGGATATTTGCTCGGCGTTGCCGAAGACTTCCGGCCGCTTCTTCGTGCTACCGACTATTTCGACCTGATCACGCTGATCATGCTGGCGATGGGGATAATTTTCCAAATGCCTGCGGTAACCTACGTCCTCGCACGCATCGGGCTTGTCTCGGCTACGTTTCTGATCAGTAATTGGAAGGTCGCCCTGATCATTATTTTGATCGTCGCGGCATTCGTTTCGCCGACCGGCGATATCCCGAACCTGATGCTGTTCGCGATGCCGATGATCGTTCTTTATGTGTTCTCGATCTTTATCGCGTGGTTCTTCGGCAAAAAGCGGGAGGCTGAACCGGCCGTCTAGCGCTCTCTAAAGCAACCTCAACGCACGCGAATTCATCTTGTATTACTGGATAAATACGCCTAAACTCTAAATTTGCACGCGCGTTGAAATTCTCGGCCTCTTTCATGGCCCCAAAGTGGTTTGATCAGGAGTAGTACCGGTATGTCAGGTTCTCGTTTCTTTAAAGGTGTTGGATTATCAGTGTTGGCTTTGTCTATGACGGCGTCCATGGCTGTCGCACAGGGCGGTGATAAGAAAGGCGACAAGAAGCCGGCGGAAGACATTAGCGATCGTGCCCGCAATGTTAAGCCCGAGTTGAAAGAGGCTTACAAGCGGTGGCTCAACACCGACGTCGATTACATCATCACCAAAGAAGAGAAGCGCGCCTTTCTCGCGCTCCAAACCGACGAAGAGCGTGAGAACTTTATAGAGAATTTCTGGCGCCGCCGTGATCCGAATCCCGATACGGAAGAGAACGAATACCGCGAAGAGTATTACGAGCGCATTGCCTACGCTAACCAGCATTACACGTCCGGCATTCCCGGTTGGAAAACCGACCGCGGCCGCATCTACATCGCGTGGGGCAAGCCTGATTCGGTCGAGTCTCGTCCTTCGGGCGGATCTTACGACCGTCCGAGCTATGAAGGCGGCGGTTCTACTACGACCTATCCTTTCGAGATCTGGTTCTATCGCCACCTCGATAACGTGGGCGACGGTATCGAGATCGAATTCGTCGACCCGACCGGAACGGGCGAATACAGGATCGCCCGCAACGCAAACGAAAAAGATGCGCTTTTGATGGTTCCCGGTGCCGGCCTGACGACGGCCGAGAGTCTTGGCCTTTCGGACAAGGGCGACCGCATTTCCGGGTACAACGGTGGTTCCGGAACGAATTTCATGCGCGAGCAGGACACACCTTTCCGCCGGCTCGAGATCATCACGGCGTTGCAGCGTCCGCCGCAAGTTAAGTTCGGCGATCTTCAAACCATCGCCGGCGGCGATTCGGGCGTACTCGATAACAACCCGCTTCCATTCGACCTTCGCGTCGACTTCTTCCGTCAGTCGGAAGACCGCGTGATCGCGACGTTTACGGTTCAGGCCGATAACCGCGAGCTCAACTTTAAGGATGTCGGCGGCTTGCAGACCGCGCAGATGAACATCTTCGGCCGCATCACCGCCGTCTCGGGCAAGCGCTCGGGCATCTTCGAAGATTCGGTCACGACTAACGCAACCACCGAAGAGTTGATCGAACTCAAGGACCGCAAGAGCGTTTATCAAAAGGCTGTTGCCCTAACGCCGGGAACTTACAAGGTCGATGTCGTTGTGAGAGACGTCGGCACCGGTAACCGCGGAATCGTCAGCCAAGGCTTCACCGTTCCGCGTTACGACGAGAAAAAGCTTTCAACGTCGACGATGATCCTCGCCGCGAAACTCCGCACCACGACCGAGCGTGATATCGGCAGCGCTTTCGTAATCGGTGATGCAAAGGTCATCCCGAATCTTTCGGGTAAATATAAGCAGGGCCAAGAGGTCGGCGTTTACATGCAGGTTTACAACGCGGGCATCGATCAGACAACACTACGACCGGCGGTCGATGTTGAGTATGTGCTGTTCAAAGACGGCAAGGAAGTGCTCCGACAACCGGAAGATTGGTCCGGCTTGAGCGATTCGGGCCAGCGCCTAACACTTGCGCGTCTGCTCCCGACCGACCGAATCCCGACCGGTGATTACGAACTCAAAGTGATCACCAAAGACAAAGTTGGCGGCCAGATCGTTGAGAACAAAGGTAAGTTTACTATCGAGAAATAGACTTTATTCAATATTTTGCCTGACGGGACGGTCTTCGGGTCGTCCCTTTTTTTAATCCACAAAAATAAGAAAGTCTTGACATCCGATAACGCTGCGATGTAACTTAACAGTGTTAAGAATGGGGATCACTGAAAGACGAGAGCGGGAAAAAGAGAATCTGCGGCAGGAAATACTTGACGCAGCCCGCGAGATCTTTGTAGCCGAAGGTTACGAAGCTCTGTCGATGCGCAAGGTGGCTGAAAAGATCGAATACTCCCCGACGACTATCTACCTGTATTTCAAAGACAAGACCGAACTGCTTCGCGAGGTGTGTGAAGAGGCGTTTACGAGGCTCGGTGACGCAGTTAGAGATGCGAAGGAAACTGGCGGATCGCCGCTCGAAGTGCTTCGAAAAGGGCTGTACGCGTACATCGATTTCGGCCTTTCGCATCCGCATCACTACGAGGTGGCGTTCGTTTCGCCTACCGATAAAGTGATGAAACCGAACGACTACCAGTATGAGGGCTCGGCCGGCCAGCGTGCTTTCGAAATGCTGAGCGTATCGGTCGCCGACTGCATCGCGGCCGGCTCGATACGTTCTGGTGACGTGGCGACGACCGCCCAAACGATCTGGGCAAGCATCCACGGGGTTACTTCTTTGCTGATAATGCACGAAGACTTCCCGTTCGTAGAACAGAAAGCCTTGATCGAATCGGTCGTCGAAACGACGGTAAAAGGGCTAAGTACTTAAATTTTTTTGCTTCAGCGGTTAACAGTGTTAACAGACTGATATGCGGTAACCATGGCGTCGCTTGCTATCAAAAATCTTTTTCACGAGAAGGTTCGGCTGGTTGTTACGCTGACCGGAATCGTTTTCTCGATCATCCTGACGGCGGTGCAGCTTGGGATCTTCCTCGGATTTATCGACGCATCGACGGATCTGATCGGCAACTCCAGGGCCGATCTTTGGATCGTTTCGCGCGGCATAACCCACGTCGAACAAGGTGTCGCATTTCCCGAAAGTAAGCTGTACGAAGTTCGGGCTGTTGAGGGAGTCGAATCGGCGCGAAAACATCTTGTTTCGCTAGGAGCACAGGCGAAGAAGCCGGACGGTTCAGACGAAGGCGTGACAATGGTCGGGTTCGATCTCGATGGCGGAATGGGCGGGCCGTGGAATATAACGCAGGGTTCCGTTCAAGACCTCGAACAGCCGGACGCGGTGATGGTCGATGAACTCTACGCCGAAAATAAACTCGGCGTAACTCACATCGGCCAGGTGATCGAGGTCAACGCGCGTCGAGCACGCGTGGTCGGATTCACCCGCGGCGTGCGCATTTTCACATCGCAGCCGGCGATATTTACTTCGTTCAAGAACGGTCTGAGCTATCTCAATTTGAAAGAAGATCAGAGCTACTACATCGTCGTCCGAGCCGCTGAAAGCGTCGATCTGCAGGAGTTGAAAACACGTATCGGTGAAAAGTTGACCGACGTCGAAGTGTTGACTCGAGACGAGCTTGTTTTCCGCCAGGGAGTGTATTGGATATTCGGAACGGGCGCCGGGATCACTGTGCTGGTCGCCGCCGTCCTGGCGATCATAGTCGGCGTCGTCATCGTCGCTCAAACGATATACGCCGCGACGGTCGATCACATTCGCGAATACGGAACGCTGAAGGCGATGGGCGCGACGAACGGATATCTCTACCGGATCATCATCACGCAAGCGGTGCTGAGCGGATTGATCGCCTATGTTATCGGCATCGTGGTTTCGCTCGCTATATCGCGCGTCAGCCTGGAGGGAACGCTCGCGATCATCGTCAACTGGCGATTGGCCGTCGCGCTTTTCCTACTCACGATCGCGATGTGCTGTACCGCTTCGATCGTCGCGATCCGGAAGGCGACGAGCATCGACCCGGCGATGGTGTTCAGAGGTTGACTTAGAACTTATCACTTTTCATTTATGCCGAAGCGTTCAGACAGGAAGAAAACGTATGACAAAAGAATCGAAAAAGATGGCGGGAATGTTGTTGATCATTCTGCCGACGGTAATGTTCGGCGGAGTGAGTCTTCTGTCGATGCTCATTAGCGATCCGACGTACGCGGCAAATCCGCTGCGCCAGGATCTTTGGCGAGCGGGCCATGCGCACGCAGGCGTGTTTCTATTGTTTGCTCTAATTGCCCTTCGATATGTCGATGAGGCTCGGCTTTCGGATGGGTTGAAATGGTTCGCTCGAACGTCGATCCCGACCGCCGCGATCCTGATCCCGTTCGCGTTCTTCTTTTCCGTACTGACGCCGGATGCGACGCAGCCAAACGCCCTGATCAATCTCGCATACGTCGGCGCAATAGTCTTGGCGGGAGGAGTGGTAACGCTGGGAATCGGATTGCTTCGTGCCAAATAGCAGTTCTTGATCTCAGTGCTCTCGGTGAACTCTAGGGTGAAAATCTCTATGAACGCGATCGAGGTAAGAGACCTGGTGAAGACATACGGCAGCGGCGAGACGGCGGTACACGCGCTCAAGCATATCGATATGGACGTCGCCGAGGGCGAACTGCTGATGCTGATGGGTGCGAGCGGTTCGGGCAAAACTACGCTCGTTTCTATCATCGGCTGCATTCTTTCGGCGACAAGCGGCAGTTGCAAGATACACGGTGTCGAAACGGTCGGCCTGGCCCAATCGCGACTTCCAAAGATCAGGCTCGACAATATTGGATTCATCTTCCAGGCGTTCAATCTTTTCCCGGCGCTCACCGCGCAAGAGAACGTCGAGATAGCGCTTGACCTGAAGGGCGTGCGGGGCAGCTCGGCGAAAGCGCGTGCGGCGGAACTGCTTGAGCGTGTCGGGCTCGGCGAAAAACTACGGACTTATCCGGCCGATCTTTCAGGCGGCCAAAAACAGAGGGTGGCAATAGCCCGTTCGCTTGCCGGCGAGCCGCGCATCATCCTCGCCGACGAACCGACGGCTGCGCTCGATTCGGTGAGCGGCCGGGTCGTGATGGATCTTCTTCAGGAGCTCGCCCGCGAACAGGGCCGGGCCATCGTCGTCGTAACGCACGACAACCGAATTTTCGATTACGCCGATCGCATCGTTCACATCGAAGACGGCCGGATAACGAACAGCGTCGCGGGCAACATGCCGATGGAAAACCCGCGCGCCATGCAAGCTTCAACACGGATAAAGAGGGAATCATGAAACGTACCATTTTGCTTTCATCCATCGCGGCCCTTCTGACCGGTATTTCGATCTACTACTTCGTCTTCGCCGGCGATTCGCGGCCGTCCGAAACCGTTCACGCGGCCGAGCAAAAAACATCCGGTGCATCGGGTATTGTGGCTGCTCCGGGAATCGTTGAAGCTGTGTCGGACGAGATCGAGGTCGGTGCCGAAGTTCCGGGCAAGCTTCGCGAAGTATCGATAGAGGAAGGCGAGTCAGTGGTGAAAGGCCAGGTCATCGCGACGATCGAAAACGCCGATTATGCGACCGCGGTTCAAACCGCACGCGCTCAGATCGAAACGCTGCGGTCTGCACAGACCTCGGCCGGGGCGAGAGCGGCGCAGGCCAGAGCCGACCGCGACCGGATCGCCAACGGGTCGCGAACCGAGGAGCGCCGCGAAGCCCGCTCTGCCTATGAGCAGACTCTACCGACAGTCGAAAACAGCCGACGTGAACTCGAACGCAGCGAGCGGCTTTATAGAAGCGGAGACGTATCGCGTGAAGAGTATGAACGAGCCCAAACTGCTTACGAAACTTCAAAGAAACAGGCGGCGACGATGCAAGAGCGGTACAATGTTGTAAACGCTCCGGCACGTCTCGACGACCTCGCCAAAGCGGATGCGGCGGTAGTTCTTGCTGAATCTCAAGTAAACGAATTCGACGCGCAGATATCTGAGGCAACGGCCCGCGTACGCGAAGCCGAAGCGCGTCTGGACAAAACCGTCATACGCGCGCCTATCGCCGGTGTTATTCTTCGCAAACGTCTGAAGGTCGGCGAATCGGTGACGCCCGAAAGCATGACGGGCATCGTCACTATCGCCGATACGAGCAGCCTCCGCGTTCGAGTCGATCTGGACGAAACCGACGTTGCCAAGATCCGCGAAGGCCAGTCGGCTTACGTGACGGCGGACGCATACGGCGCTCGAAAATTTATGGCACGTGTCGTCAAGATCGGGCAGATCCTCGGGCGCAAGAATTTCCGGACCGAGCGGCCGACTGAAAAGGTCGATACGAAGATCCTCGAAGTTCTTCTCGAACTCGACGCAAGCGAACGCTTGCCGCTCGGCCTTCGGGTGGACGCGTTCATCTCAACCGGCGGTTGAAACCGACCGGCACGCAGCGACGAAGATAGACGCTTATGGCAGAACACATTCTGACCCGCACGCTTGAGCTCGACCTGCCGCGGCCGCAGGTCTTCGACTTTTTTGCCGATGCGGTAAACCTGGAACGAATAACGCCGCCCGAGCTTGGCTTTAACATCGTCACGCCGCAGCCGATCGAGATCGAAAAAGGATCGTTGATCGACTACAACTTGAAGCTTCACGGAATCCCCATGTCGTGGCGAACCGAGATCACCGTTTGGGATCCGCCGCACGAGTTTGTCGATAAACAGCTTCGCGGGCCTTACTCGCAATGGATCCACCGACACACCTTTACCGAGCTTTCACCCAACCGGACGCTGATCGAAGACGAGGTCCGCTACCGCCTTCCGCTCGAACCGCTCGGCGACATCGTCCACTTCATCATCCGCGGCCAGCTCGACTATATCTTCGATTTCCGCCAAACCGCCGTCGCCGAACTGCTCTTGAAAACCGCGTGACTAACTAGTATTCTCAAGGTTCGCCCAAGATCACGCGGACGTGGCGGAACTGGTAGACGCGCAGGTCTCAGAAGCCTGTTGCCGCAAGGCAGTGGAAGTTCGATTCTTCTCGTCCGCACCAA
>CADEGD010000016.1:0-35373 GCA_902826795.1 uncultured Acidobacteriota bacterium
GACCTCGTCGGTGAAGACGCAAAACTTGGACAAGAAGCCGCTCGAGTCTCCTCCCGATCAGCGGGCGACACGACTCACACCCGTCGCTCTGAAATCGCATCGCTCGACACAATTCCAAAAGCTCCGTTCTACGGCTCAAAGGTGGTCGAGATCACTGATCTTACAAAGGTCTTTGCCTACATCAACGAGACCGCGTTATTCAAAGGCCAGTGGCAATTCAAGCAAGGGAAGAAATCAGCCGAAGAATATAGAAAGATCCTCGAAGAGACGGTCTATCCGAAGTTTGCCGAGATCAAGGCGAAAGCGATCCGCGAGAAGTTGCTCGAAGCGAAGTTAGTCTATGGCTATTTCCCGTGTCAGTCAGACGGCAACGACCTCGTGATCTATCAAGATGACGAACGGACGGAACGAATGCGGTTCACGTTCCCGCGTCAGGCAGTCGAACAACGTGGCGGAAAGAATTTGTGCCTCGCAGATTACTTCTCGTCTAAAGATTCAGGCAAGGTCGACGTTGTCGCGTTTGACCTCGTAACGATGGGCCGCCGGGCGAGCGAGCATTCGGCTCAGCTCTTCAAATCCGACAACTATCAGGACTACCTGCTTTTCCACGGCCTGTCGGTCGAATCCGCTGAGGCCCTCGCGGAACTCTGGCACAAACGCATTCGCGAAGAGCTTGGTATTGCCGGCAATGACGCGCCCGAACTCGCCAAGCTCTTCCACCAAGGTTACCAAGGCTCGCGCTACAGCTTCGGCTACCCCGCGTGCCCGAACCTTGAAGATCAATCCAAACTCTTCGAACTGCTCGACCCGTCGCGCATCGGCGTAGAACTCACCGAAGAGTTCCAACTCGACCCCGAACAATCAACCTCCGCGATCATCGTCCATCACCCCGAGGCGAGGTATTTCAACATCGAATAATGCGCATCGTCTGCGTCTCAGACACGCATAACTGCAACGAAGAGATCGCCGTGCCAGATGGAGACGTGCTGATCCATTCTGGTGACGCGACCACGGTCGGGTCGGTCGAGCAGCTGAGAGCATTTAATCGATGGTTTTTTAGTTTGCCGCACAAGCACAAGATCTTTGTCGCGGGGAATCACGATTGGCTGTTCGAGAAAGACAACGAACTGGCAAGACGACTTCTTGATCCGAGCATCATCTATCTTCAAGACTCATCAACCGAGATCGATGGTCTTCAGATCTATGGATCGCCGTGGCAGCCGAGGTTTTTCGATTGGGCGTTTAACTTGAATCGCGGTTACGAGCTCGCGGAGAAGTGGGCGATGATTCCGGATGACATCGATATTCTGATCACGCACGGCCCGCCATACGGGATTCTCGATCTCGTCCCTCGAAAAGGTTGGGATGAAAACACTGGCTGCGAAGAGCTGCGAAAACGCGTCGAGCAAATCGCAGAACTTAGCCGATTGAAGCTGCACGTCTTTGGCCACATTCACTGCGGCTATGGAGTTCACGAAGAGTATGGCGTCAAGTTTGTGAATGCGTCGACGTGCGACGAGCAGTATAATCCGACGCAACCGCCCATCGTGGTCGACCTCTGAACTCCGAAAAATAATTAGTAATTGAAAATTGAGAATTAATAATTATCTGCGGTAATAACTTTTTCCGTTCGCACTGCCTTGTTAAAATATCGCTTTTGCCGATGGCCGAAGAAACCCTCGAAAAATCAGAGAACAGCGAGATCGCCATTCGCGAACCGGGGTCGATCGTACCGACGGCGGACGAATTCCGTGTGCTCCGGCCGATCGAACGTGTGGGTTTCAAGCTTGTCCGGCGGATGAACTTCGGCACTTGGAAGCGGTTTTGGACTTTTTGCCAGAGGCATATCGGATCGCTTTGGATCTTTATCGCGACCTACAATCTGATGAACGTCTTCGGCATAGAGAATGTCGAGAATTCGGATGCGAAGCGTCCGCTGATACTTGTCGCAAATCACCGATCGTTCTTTGATATGTACACCGTGTCGAGCGTGATATTTCGGCGAACTAGGCGGCCAATCACGCTCTACTTTCCGGTACGTGCGAAGTTTTTTTATGATAATCCGGTCGGTTGGCTGGTCAACCTAGTGATGGGTTGGTGGTCGATGTACCCACCTTTTTTTCGCGAAGACGGCGAGGCCGAAAAGCGCAAGTTTGATAAATTCTCGGTACGGGAATTGGTTCGTCTTGCGTCGGAAGGGGACGGCCACATCATCGGCTTTCATCCTGAAGGAAAGCGGAATCTAAACGAAGACCCGTACAATCTTCTGCCTGCTCAGCCAGGGATCGGCAAGGTCATTCTGAATGCCGATCCGCAAGTCATTCCCGTCTTCATCGCTGGGCTTGGTAATGATCTGCCGAGGCAGATCTTGGGCAACTGGACCGGCGGAGAGAAAGTGCGGATCTGGTTCGGCGAATCGATCGATCTGTCTGAGTTTAGTGGCAAGCGGGATTCGCTGCGAACTCACAAAGAGATCTCAGATCGTTTGATGTCGAAGATAAGCGAGTTAGGGGGAAAGGATAGGGAGTGGATCAGGTAAGAGTGACGCCTTTAGGCTTTTGATTTTCGGCGAAGAAAACGCCTAAAGGCGTCACTCTTACTTTTTTCCCAGCTCGACCGCACGTTTATAAGCCGCATGAATCGCCTTCGAGAGCACCGTCCGGAGTGTACCTTTTTCCATTTGATAGATCGCTTCGGCTGAGGTGCCACCTGGAGATGTGACCATGTTGCGAAGCTCCGCCGGATGCTTGTGCGATTCCATCGCGAACAGCACCGACCCGAGCATCGTCTGCTGGACGAGTTCTTTCGAAACCTCACGGGAAAAACCCAGATGCACGCCTGCATCCGTCATCGCTTCCATTACCATAAAGATGTACGTGGGACCGGTTGCGGAAAGCGAGGTCGCCATGTCGATCATGTTTTCGGTCTCGACATGCAGTTCTTTTCCGAGGGCCGAGAGCATCGTGCGAACCTGCAGCTTGCGATCGTCATCGACAGACTCTGAGCACGTCCAGGCCGTCATGCCCTTACCGATCTGCGACGGCGTATTTGGCATTGCCCGCACTACTAGATCATTCGACAGCGCTTCGGAAATCTTCTCGATTCGCGCACCGGCAATGATGGACACGACCAACTGAGTCGGTTTTACGATGCCCGCAAGATCTTTAAAGACACCGCCCAGTCGCTGAGGCTTGACGCACAACAAAACGATGCCGTCATCCGGCAGGGCCTTTACGGCGTCGGCATTATGCTCGAAGCATTCGATGCCATGTATCGATGTAAGTTCCTGGCGCCGATCCGACCGCGGATGACTGGCGACGATTTGATCGCCTCCAACGATCTCCTGCCGCAGCAACCCGGCGACCATCGACTCCGCCATAACGCCGCAGCCAACGAATGCTAGTCGAGTATTTTTAGGTAATTTCGCTTCCATGCGGCCAAAGAGAATGCCCTTACTTCGTTCGGGCTTCCGCGACGATCATTCGTAACTCAGTGCTTCGACCGCGTCGAGACGAGCGGCACGTAACGCCGGATAGAGCGAGCCGATCGCCCCGCCAATGAGGCCGACGACGAGAACGATGCCGAGTACCTTCTCGTCCATTTCGACTTCGAGAGTGGTTACCCGAGTTAGTCCCGCACGTACGGCATAGGTTAGGACGATTCCGGTAACGACCCCTAGAAAGCTGAGTAGAAGAGCCTCTTGTGCGATCGTCCAAGCGATTGCGGGGTTGCTCATCCCGAGCGATTTCATTATGCCGATCTGGCGGGTGCGCTCGGTAACGGTCGTGTACATGGTCAGCAAAATGACGAGAGCGCTGATGACCGCCGCCACTCCGATGAATACGTTTAGAAAGACGTTCATCGCCGGGAATCCCTGCATGTAAAGCTCTTCGAGCTCACTCGTGAGCAAAATTTGATTCTCGGGAAATCGCTGACTTAATCTCTCTGCCACCGTTCTGGGATCAAGCCCCTGATCGATCTTGACGAGAAAAGCGGTCACCTTACCTTCGCCGCCGAGCTGCTGCTGCATCGTGGCAAGCGGGACCTTAACGCGGGCTCCGGCGGCCGGCTCGTACGTTCCGACGATAGTGAAATCGCGTTCGTAGAGTCTGGTCTTATCGCCGATCTTGTATTTCTTTTGCCTCTGGAATCCAGTGTCGATGATCGCCTCGTCTCCGCTCGACCCGAGCGAGCGTCCTTCTCTGATCTGAGTCCCAACTACGGATGAATACTCAGCGTATTCAACGCCGTCAATCAAGCGGCTGCCGGTATTGTTGTCGTCAGTTGCGACCGTATTCTGGCCGAGCGATACAACGGTACGCACTCCCTCGACGGATTTGATCTCATCCTTCATCGCGATCGGAAGCCGAAAACTTTCAGTTCCGCTCAACCCGATCGCACCGGAAGCTCTAAAGAAGATCTCGGCACCGACGTTCGCTTCACGCTTGCCGCGTTCGCGCATCGTTCCATTAGAAAGCCCAACCGTGAAGACGATCAGCAGTACGCCCACGGCTATTCCTAGCACGCTCACGATCGTGCGGGCCGGGCGATGCAGCATATTCGAAAAAACCAAGCTGTCCATCAATTACTTTTGAGTGCGGCGGCAGAGTTTGTATTCGCTTGCGCGGTCGTTGCCTGATCTTGCTTTTCTCGTTCCATCTCTTCCGGTGTCTTCCATCCGGCTTTCTGCAAAAGGTCGATCGCGTAGCTGACCGGAACCGCCATATTTGCCGCAGTATTTTCCGTGAAGACGCCGAAATTAATTCCGATAACCTTGCCGGTTTGGCCAAACAGGGGAGCTCCGGATCCGCCCTCAGCGGTTTTCGCATCATGAACGATCCGCCGCGTATCGAGATCGGTGATCGCTCCCTGCGTTGTAAGCGGGACGATCTTCTTTGATTGAGCAAGAAAATTGATCAGGTTCTGCCGTGAGTTTCCGAAGCGCTGGTTGATCGATTTTGCTTCAGCGTCATCGACCATCGCCAGCAAGCGGTCGGGGCCGCTCGGATATCCCATCGTGACGACAGTCTGGCCAACCGTTGCGACTTTTGTATCCGTTTCAAGCGGCAAGACCGGCAGGCCTTCGGGAACAAGCGCGGCGTCGAATGTCGCGACCGCAAGGTCTTCACGTCCGCCGAGCTGGCTCACCTTGATCGGGTAAGGCTGCGGATAGCCCGGAAAATAGATCACGAGGCGCTTGATGCGGGCTCTGCCGTTGTTGTCACGCATCATCGTTTTGACCATGTCGTCTTCCGTCCATGGCTGAACGACGTGTTTATTAGTGACGACAAATCCGCCACCGACGTGAAAGCCGGTACCGATAAAATCGTATTCCACCGGGCTGCCGTTACCATCAGTCGTCAGGCCGACGGCGGTCGAGGGCGTCTGAGAACCGTCCTCCGTCGGCTGCGGTTCATACGGATTTGCCTGAGCTTGGGCATTTCCGTATCGAAGGACGCGGTTGTTGCTCCGATCTACTAAATCGTAAACGCCGAGTATCAGACAGATGCCATTGCCATACTCGACTCTCACATTCTGGGCGAGTGACTGAGCCCGGATAAGTTCTTTGTTGGTTTGTTCCAACGAGCCTAGCTGGTCGGTTGCGTTACCAAGTTGGCCGCCCAATCGCTGAATAAGCTCCGCCTGCTGTTGGGCAGTTTCACGGCTTCGCCGAAGTTCGTCGTTTACGGCATAGCCGAGATAAAGGACGCCAGTAATAAATCCGAGGGCGAGAACGAGCGTGATCAGTTTGGTCGTCCACGAGATCTCACGTGAAAGCTCTCTAACAAACTCGCGCAAGAAAGCTTTAGCTTCGTCCCGTTGCGGCGAAGCGGCCGCATCCAAGGCGGCTTCCTCGATGAACTGCGCGACGTGGCGGGGTTCTCGATTGGTTTTTATCAGCGATCCGCGACCGGCAAGCGCGAAGAACGAGAACGATAATTCGTTTGAATCAGAGTGGATGACATCGCCGTCAGCAACCGCGATGAATCGCCGCACGGGCTTGTCGTTGATCAGAAACGAGAGGGCCGGAGTAAAATTAACAACTCGGAACACACCATCAGTGTTCTCCAGTTCGAGCCAAACGCTTGGAGCGTCTACCAAGTTCGTCTCGATCTGAAGATCACAAGTTTCATCGGAGCCAATTCTTATCCTTTCTTCCGAGAAAAACTCGGTCCGCTTTTCGTTGCCGACCGTGATGTGAATGATGATCCCTGTTGCCATTTATCGCGAAAAATGCGCGTGTTCAACCCGTAATTCTAACATAGACGCAAGTTTCTTCGATGCAATATGCCTCGCCATCGTGGCAAAATAAGATAAAGATCTTGTGTAGAGGCCGTACGCTAGTAAGGGCTTATCATTTTCAACTTAATAATGGCTCAAATGAAATTCATCACAGATCAGGAGCAACTCGAGAAACTCGCACCGATGCTCAAGGCGCCGATCAAGCGGCAGGTATTTGTTTGCAACGGAAAGTCTTGCACGGCGGTCGGGTCGGCGGACGTGAAGGCCGAGTTTACGCGCATCCTTGAAGAAAAAGGGCTAAGGCAGGGGAAAGAGTCGAAGGGCCGAAATCCGCTGGGCGAGGTATTACTTACCGACTGCGGATCGATCGGCTTTTGCTCACTCGGAACCGCCGTAATGATCCACCCCGACGGCACACTGTACGGCCAGGTCACTGCGGCCGACGTTCCCGAGATCGTCGAGAAACACATTGAGAACGGTGAGGTCGTCGAGAGGCTCGCGTTAATGAAGCTGTAAGCGGGATTTTCTGATATAGTTCCGACACTCAATTCTTAGGAGATTACAATTTATGTTGAAGAAGATCCTGGCTGCTGTCGGGCTACTGATTGGCCTGCTGATGGTTGCTGTTGTCGCCGCCGTTCTCCTAGCGCCGACCGATTTTGCGGTCGAGCGAGAGATCGTAGTTAACAAACCACGGGCCGAAGTGTTCGAATATGCGAAAAACCTGCGCAATCAGAACGCTTGGGGGCCGTGGTTCAAGAAGGATCCGGCGATGAAGCAGGATTTCTCAGGTACCGACGGAACTGCCGGATTTACGTCAAAATGGGAAAGCAAAAATCCCGAAGTAGGCAAGGGCGAACAGGAGATCAAACGCGTCACCCCCAATGAACGCATTGACAGTGAATTAAGGTTTATCGAGCCGTTTACCTCTACGGCGAATGCGCAGATGACATTTGAAGACGCCGGAGGGAACCAGACGAAGGTGAAGTGGGGATTCTCAGGCTCGATGCCGCGGCCGATGAACGTGTTTTTGCTGGTCGTCGACATGAACGACGCCGTCGGAAAAGATTTTCAGGACGGGCTGAATGGTCTGAAGTCTATTCTTGAGAAAAGCTGAGAAGCAAAGTTTGACCGAGGCGGAAACGGCAAATACAATGCAGGCAAAGGAAATTTAGTTCCTCGGTCTGCATTTTTCACATATTCACAACATGACTAAGATCGGAATCCCTAGAGAGATCCATCCGGGGGAGAAGCGTGTAGCCGCAACTCCGCAAACCGTCTTGAAGCTGAAAAAGCTTGGGTTCGACGTTGCCGTCGAATCGGGTGCGGGCGATTCGATAAACGCCAGCAATGCCGAATACAAGGAAGCGGGGGCGGAAGTTCTCGCGGACGCAGCGGCACTTTGGTCGGCTTCGGACGTCGTGATGAAAGTGCGCCCGCCGGAGGGGAATGAGACCGATCTGATCCGCGAGGATGGATGGCTCGTCGGGTTCATGTGGCCGGGTCAGAATCGCGAGGTCGTAGATAAACTCGCGAAAAAGAATGCGACCGTGTTCGCGATGGACAGCGTTCCCCGTATAACGCGTGCCCAGAAGATGGACACGCTTTCCGCGATGGCGAATATTGCCGGATATCGTGCAGTTATCGAAGCGGCAAATCATTTTCCGCGATTCTTCACAGGGCAAATTACGGCGGCAGGTAAGATCGACCCGGCGAAGGTGCTGGTGATAGGTGCTGGCGTTGCTGGACTCTCCGCGATCGGTGCCGCGAAAGGTCTTGGAGCGATCGTCCGTGCATTCGATCCTCGCTCAGCTACGAAAGATCAAGTCGCCTCGATGGGAGCCGAGTTCTTGGAACTCGATATTAACGAAGAAGGCGAGGGCAAGGGCGGATATGCCAAGCAGATGTCCGACGACTTCCTGAAAGCCGAGATGGCTCTCTTCGCCGCGCAGGCGATGCAGGTCGACATCATCGTCACGACCGCGCTAATTCCCGGTAAACCTGCTCCGAAGCTGATCACGCAGGGCATGGTCGAATCGATGAAGCCGGGCTCGGTGATCGTCGATCTCGCCGCTGAGCAGGGCGGCAATTGCGTCCTGACCGAACCGGGCAAGGTCGTCCACCACAAAGGGGTCACGATCATCGGCTATGCCGATCTGCCATCACGGATGGCGTCGATGTCGTCGCAACTCTACGGAGCCTGCGTCACCGCTTTTCTGGAAGAGCTGTTTCGGAGCGCGGACACTCCTGTCCGCACGGAGGCCGCTTCGGCGTCCGAAGAAAGTCTCGGCGGAGGAACCGCCGACGCGGACAAGAGTGTCCGCACTCCAATCGATCTCGATAACGAAGTCATCCGCGGTGCGATCGTCCTCGACCATGGCAAGATGCTCTGGCCGGCACCAGTGAAAGAGACTGCACTAGCTCCTCCAGAACCGGGCGGCCACGAAAAGCCGGCACCGGCAGTTAAGGCTGCGAACGCAGGCCACGGAGCCGACGACGGCAACGGCCTTAACCCCCTTGTGCTCGTCGTTATTGGAGCGGTGCTCCTGCTGATCGGTTTCTTTGTGCCCGATTCGAAGCTGTCGCACTTCACGGTGTTCATGCTCGCGGTCTTCGTCGGCTTCCAGGTCGTGTGGAACGTCAAACCCGCTCTCCACACGCCGCTGATGTCCGTCACGAACGCGATCAGCGGCATCATCCTTGTCGGCGGCATGCTGCAGCTCTCAGGAACGCTCAACGTAACCACGCTCCTCGGAGCCATCGCCGTCCTCATCGCCACGATCAACATTGCTGGCGGATTTTTGGTAACCAACCGAATGTTGGCGATGTTTAGGAAGTAGCGTAACAGAGGAAATTGAAATTGTTTTCGCGAGATAGGTCGATGTGAGATTAGGACATGAAGCGAACGTTGAAATCTGCAATCACTAGATTTTGAAAGTATCTTTTTTCGTTTTGACACTTTCCATTATCGTATACAGCCAACATGTGATTGTTTGGGCTGAGGACCAAGATTGCTGTGATTCGGCTTTTGATTCGGCTTTTATTGAAGGACAGTACTAAAGGTCGATTACTGCAAGTGGAATGAAGGTTATTTTGGCGGGAGGGGTCGTTAAGGATACGAAAAAGAAGCTGATGTTCTTCGTCCGGATTACAAATCTGTCAGATGGAAGGAAAACCATAATCCCATCAAATTTTATGATTGCTGTCCATAGCGGGGATTCCAAAACTTCGCCGGTCTGGGTCTCGCCGAAGAAAGAACGCCCTGTACCTGGAGTCAAGTTCTTATTGGCCAACACTGTCTTGCCTGGACAAACCGTCGAAGGATTTCTTCGATACAAAGTAAAGAACCCAAAGGGCATTATCTTTGCGGCGGCAATAGGACGAGATATGGATTCATAGTACTGGACTGGCCGATAAATACAGACGCGATTGACAAAAAGTTTTTCGAGGCTATTCCGATCACATAGATCTATGAACTACAAAGACTACATAACAATCGAGCCGAACAAACGTGGTGGAAAGCCTTGTATTCGAGGGCTGCGGATCACGGTGTACGAAGTGCTTGAATATCTTGCTTCGGACATGACTGAAGAAGAGATCTTGGCAGATTTTTCGGATCTGACTAAAGAAGATCTTAAGGCGGCCATTGCTTTCGCAGCCGACCGTGAACGCCGTCTGATGGAAGTTCCGCTTGCCGCGTAGCGGAATGTGAATTTAGCCGTGGGTTTCAACCCACGGTGGGTATAACCGAGGTTTCGCGTCGCGTCAGTGACGCCTGACAAAACGGCCAATTTCATTCGTCGCTATACGACGAGAATGATCCTCGATATTCCGTGGGTTTAAACCCACGGCTAAACTCATTCGGTCGCTATGCGACCATTTATGACTCAGTCACTTATCACCATTGCATACATCGCCGCGAGTGCGTTGTTCATCTTGAGCCTCGGCGGGTTGTCGCGGCAGGAAACGGCACGCCGCGGGAATTGGTACGGCATTATTGGGATGCTGATCGCGTTGGCGGCGACGGCTGCGGCGATGGATCCGAGCGGCTGGCCGATCTTGGGCGGGGTGCTGATCGTCGGTGCATTGATCGGCGCCGCACTAGCCTCGCGCGTGCAGATGACCTCGATGCCCGAGCTTGTTGCGATCCTGCACAGCTTCGTCGGACTCGCGGCTGTTCTCGTAGGCTTTGGAACGTATCTTGGCCCATCGAACATCCCTCAGAACGAACTCCTGATCCATCACATCGAGATATTCATAGGCGTCTGCATCGGTTCGATCACGTTCACCGGCTCAGTGATCGCGTTTCTCAAATTGCGAGGAAGCATCGGCGGGAAACCGTTCATGATCCCGGGTCGCCACATTATTAACCTCGCGATGCTTATCGGGACTATCGTGCTCGGCGTGATGTTTGCGATGGCCCCCGGAGTCAGCGGGAACACGTATCTTATTGCTGCGGCGGTGCTTACCGGCGTGCTCGGCATTCACTTTATCATGGCTATCGGCGGTGCGGACATGCCGGTCGTCGTCTCGATGCTCAACAGCTATTCAGGATGGGCGGCGTCGGCGGCTGGCTTTATGCTGTCGAACGATTTGCTGATCATCACCGGCGCCTTGGTCGGATCGAGCGGTGCGATCCTGAGCTACATCATGTGCAAAGGCATGAACCGCTCGTTCGTAAGCGTGATGCTCGGTGGGTTTGGTACTGAAGGGGGTGCTGCACCTGCCGCAGGTTCGGCTCCCGCAGGCGAAGTGCATTCGATCGACGCGGCAAGCACAGCAGAAAAACTGCAGGCCGCCAAGAAGGTTATCATCGTACCTGGTTACGGTCTCGCCGTCGCACAGGCCCAACACTCGCTTGCCGAGGTCGTCAAGATCCTCAAGGAAGGCGGCACGGAAGTTAAGTTCGCTATTCATCCTGTCGCCGGCCGACTGCCCGGACACATGAACGTCCTCCTCGCTGAGGCCAACATTCCTTACGACATCGTCTTCGAGATGGAGGAGATCAACCACGAATACCCCTCGACCGACGTATCGTGGGTGATCGGCGCCAACGACATCGTCAACCCCTCCGCTTTAGACGATCCCGCATCGCCCATCGCCGGCATGCCTGTCCTCCACGTCTGGGAAGCCCGCGACACCGTCGTCATGAAACGCGGCATGGCCAGCGGCTACGCCGGCGTCGACAACCCTCTCTTCTATATGGAAAATACGCTGATGCTCTTCGGCGATGCCAAGAAGGTGGTCGATGAGATTTTGACGGCGATGAGGAGTTAGCCCCGACGTGCAAGGGGCAGAATTGTTAGAGAGGCATTACTTTTCGTGACGCTCGCCCCTGTTGCGGAATTGTCGATCCTTCTACTCTGGGTTTCGGAGCGCCAATATAGCCGGGAGGACAAGTGATGAGTACAACTACCAAAGAATTCACGGAACTAAAGGGACGCTTGAAAGCTACCTGGGAGGCGGGCGATTTTGCCGAGGTTGCGAAGCACATCGGTGCGACGGCTGAGCAGTTCGTCGAACGGCTCGACATAGAGCCGGGGATGAAGGTGCTCGATGTCGCATGCGGAAGTGGTAATCTAGCTGTCGTCGCGGCCGCCAAAGGTGCTGATGTCACCGGCGTCGACATTGCTGCGAACCTGATCGCAACGGCGAAAAAACGTGCAGTGGACCTTGGGCTAGACATCAAGTTCGATCACGGCGACGCTGAGGCAATGCCCTATGACGATGATTCGTTCGATCTGGTGATGACCATGTTTGGAGCGATGTTCGCGCCCCGTCCGGAAGTTGCTGCGAGCGAAATGCTGCGCGTCTGCAAGTCGGGTGGACGTATCGCAATGGCAAACTGGACGCCGACCGGTGTCGCGGGACAAATGTTTGCCCTTGCCGGAAAATATCTCCCGCCCTCGCCTGTGCCGCCGCCGGTCCAGTGGGGCGATCCCGACATAGTGAAAGAACGATTTGGGGACCACGTCTCGGATCTCAAACTGACGAATCGCATGGCTGAAATGATATATAACTTTCCGCCGTCAGAGGTCGTCCAATTCTTCCGCAAATTCTTTGGGCCGACGGTTATGATGTTCATGGCCGTACCCGAAGACCGCCACGCAGAACTCACCAGAGACATGGAAGCCATATGGGCAGACAACAACCGTAGTAATGACGGCGGTACGCTCGTACACGGCGAATTTCTTGAGGTGATCGCCACCAAACGGTGAAATTCTCGCCCGCCGTATACAGAACCAGACTGTGTGGGAAGGCGTGGCGAACGGAGCTTTTTGACACTCCCAATCGTGCGTGATAGCTTCGACAGTTTACCGACGTATGTCCAATGAAAACCTTAAGAAGACGCCGTTGAATGCGGTGCATCGCGAGCTTGGCGGGAGGATGGTCGATTTTGGCGGATGGGATATGCCTGTGCAGTATCCGACCGGTGTGATCGAGGAACATATGGCGACGCGAACGCGCGCCGGGCTGTTCGACGTTTCGCACATGGGCGAGATATGGGTCGAGGGGCCGGACGCGATCGAGTTCATCAACGGCATCACGACCAACGACGTCACAAAGCTAGTCGACGGACAGGCACATTACTCGGCCTTTCCAAACGAGCATGGTGGAGTCGTAGACGATTTGCTCGTTTATCGCTTTGCCGAAGACCGTTTGCTTCTGGTGGTGAACGCGGGAACGACCGAGAAGGATTGGGCGTGGGTCAGCGGATTTCTCGCCGATGTACCCTCATCGGAGGCGGGCTTTGCGTCGCCCAAGCCGGACGTGAAAATTCGGAATGCCAGTGCGGATTATTGCCAGATCGCGATCCAAGGGCCGAAGGCGATAGGGATATTGCAGCAGTTGACCGAGACGGTGCTTGAGCCGATCAAGTATTACCATTTCACGGAAGGAAAGGTTGACGGAGTGGACGCGATCATCTCGCGGACGGGTTATACGGGCGAGGACGGGTTCGAGGTATACGCGGCTGCGGAAAAGGCGGAGCAGCTTTGGAGAAAGATGCTCGAGACAGGTGAGTCGGAAGGGATTCTGCCGTGCGGGCTTGCCGCTCGAAATACGCTGCGGCTGGAGTCGGCGATGTCGTTATATGGACACGAACTCGGCGACGATATCTCGACGCTTGAAGCCAATCTCGGCTGGATAACGAAACTGCAAAAGGGCGACTTTATTGGCAAGGACAAGATCGTCGAGTTAAAGGAAGCCGGATTGAAGCGGAAGCTTGTCGGGTTCGAGATGAAGGAGCCGGGCATCGCACGCGACGGGTTCGACGTTTATGTCGGTAACGACAGGGTCGGTGTCGTTACGTCGGGCTCGCCTGCTCCGTTCTTAAAGAAAAACATCGGCCTCGCGTTCGTGCCGCCCGAATTGGCAAATGTCGGGCAAGAAATTAGAATTGATGTAAGAGGAAAACGTCTCGCCGCCGAGGTCGTCCCGACGCCGTTCTATAAGAGAGAAAAATAGAAGAGCGGACGAGGGCGTCCGCGTTCCATTGAAGAAAATGTCAAACATTCCTGAGAATTTACGTTACAGCAAAGACCACGAGTGGGTGTCGGTTGACGGTGATGTTGCCGCGATCGGCATTACGGATTATGCCCAGCACTCGCTTGGCGATGTTGTGTATATCGACATGCCGCGAGTAGGCGACAAGTTTGCCGCGCACGAAGCGTTCGGCTCGGTTGAATCGGTGAAAGCCGTGTCCGAAGTTTTCACGCCGATCGGCGGTGAAGTTGTCGAGGTAAACGATGGCCTCAACGACACGCCTGAAAAGGTAAACGGCGATCCGTACGGCGACGCTTGGTTCATCAAGATCAAGATGGACAACGCCGGCGAAGCCGACGGCATGTTATCGAGTGCGGAATACGAGGAATACCTCGAAGCTAGTGCGTAATTATTCGGTCTTTGGTCTTTGGTTTTAGGTCTTTGCTGACCGGATAGCCAAGGCCAAAAGGCCTAAGACCAAAGACCCAATGAGATATATTCCAAATTCGCCCGAAGAACGTGCAGAGATGCTTGATTCTATCGGGCTTTCTAATGCGAGCGAGTTGTTTCGCTCGATACCTTCCGACGTTCAGCTTAATCGCAAGCTGAAGATCACCGATCCGCTTGCGGAGCCGGAGGTCATCGCGGCGATGGAAGAGATGGCGGCCCGGAATACGGCGGCGACAAAGCCTTCGTTTCTCGGTGCGGGCGTTTATTCGCACTTTTCGCCGACGATCGTCGATCACCTGATCCAGCGGTCGGAATTCTTCACGTCGTACACACCGTATCAGCCCGAGATCTCGCAGGGGACGCTGCAATACATCTTTGAATTCCAGACGCTGATCTGTCAGCTAACGGGAATGGAAGTCGCGAACGCTTCTATGTATGACGGCTCGACCGCGATGGCCGAGGCATATCTGATGGCCCAACGCGTTACGCGTCGGAACAAGATCGTCGTGGCGACGAGCGTGCATCCCGAATACCGTGAGGTGGCTCGGACTTATACGCGACATGGGGATGCTGAGATAGTCGAAGTTGCTTTCGACGAATCGACCGGACGCCTTAGCGATCTTTCGGCGCTTGACGACAAGACCGCGGCGTTGGTCGTACAATCGCCGAATTTTTTTGGATGTGTCGAAGACTTGAAGGCACTCGCCGATGCGGCACACGCTGTCGGTGCGTTGTTCGTGGTGGTCGTGACTGAGGGAATTTCATTTGGATTGCTGAAGTCGCCGGGGTCGTGCGGTGCCGATATCGTCGTGGGCGAAGGGCAGTCGTTCGGGATACCGATGAGTTTCGGCGGCCCGCACGTCGGACTTTTCGCGACGCAGGATAAATATGTTCGTAACATGCCGGGACGCCTGTGCGGAATCGCGTACGACAAGAACGGCAACCGCGGATTTACGCTAACGCTTTCGACTCGCGAACAGCACATCCGGCGTGAGAAAGCCACGTCGAACATCTGTACGAATCAGGGGTTGATCGCGCTTGCCGCGACCATATATATGGAAGCGATGGGCCGCAAGGGTTTGCAGGAAGTCGCCGAGCAGAATGCTCAGAAGGCGGCGTATGCGAAACAGCAGATCGCCGGTCTTGAGGGCTATTCGATACCGTTCTCGGCTCCGACGTTCAACGAGTTCGTTGTACGCGGGCCTCGTGCGGCCAGCGAGGTGCTTGAGTCCGCTCGTTCGGCGGGAGTGATCGGCGGACTTGCATTGTCGAAGTACTACTCAGGCCGCGAGAACGAGTTTTTAGTTTGTGTGACTGAGACGAGTTCGAAGGCGAATATCGATAAGCTCGTTGCCGCACTTAATTAAGTAAATGCCGTTTGGGACCAACGAAATCATCCTGATACTAGCAGTATGCGTGATCTGGATTGGTATTCTAATTTCGGCGGGTTATTTCGGGTTCCGATTTTTTAACAGGCGATTTCTAAGCCAGACGAAAGCGTGTCCGCACTGTGCGGAGCGAATACAACTGGCCGCGAAGGTCTGCAGATTCTGTCAGCGTGACCTCTAGATGGGTTAGGGACAGGAGCGTATGTTGTTTGGGACGCTCGAAATTGTGATCTGTTTGGGTGTGGTGATGCTCGTGATTTTTGCGATCGGAGCTTCGCTTTTTACTCGGAATATTCTGATCGAGAGAAAAGAGGTCTCGTTGCTGAGAGCAGATGCATGGGCGGAATTGACTGAATGCCCGAATTGTCACAAGGCGTTAAATGCTGAGGCATACATTTGTCGATTCTGTAAGACCGAGCTTGACGAAGCTCCGGTTCTGGAAAAGGTCGATCGAAGCTGAGTATGGACATTGACCGACGAAAATTCATCTCTTCAGCCGGCAAGGGCCTTGGCCTGATGGCGATGTCGTCGGCGACTGTTGCTTCGTTGTGGAGGGAAGTGAAGGCAGCGGGGAAGTCGGTCGATCATCTATCGCCAGTCGACGTCGCGTCGGATGAGGATTTCTGGTCCGTTATTCAACAATCGTTCTCGGTCACGCGCGGTATCGTCAATCTCAACAACGGCGGCGTCAGCCCGAGCCCGCGACTGGTCACGGAGGCGTTCGTCCGCTATACGTGGCAGCAGGAAGACGCGACGGCGTATACCATGTGGCAGTTGTTGGAGCCGCAATCGGAGACGGTTCGGACGGGGCTCGCGGAACTGTTCGGCTGCGATGCCGAGGAGATAGCGATCACGCGGAACGCTAGCGAGTCACTCGAGATCCTATTGATGGGTCTCGACCTAAAATCCGGCGACGAGATCCTGACGACGACGCAAGATTACCCTCGGATGATCACCACGCTTCGACAGCGCGAACTCCGCGAAGGTTTGAAGTTGAAGCTCATCCCGATCCCGATCGCACCAGCGAACCCGGATGACATCGCCGCAGCATATGAGAAAGCGATCACGCCCCGGACGAGGCTAATTCTTGTCTCGCATCAGATCAACCTCACGGGCCAGATCAACCCGATCAAGAAGGTTTGTGAGATGGCGAGGGTACGTGGTATCGATACGATAGTAGATGGCGCTCACGCGTTCGCTCAGTTCGACTTCAAACGTGACGATCTGCAGTGCGATTACTACGGTTCGTCGCTGCACAAGTGGCTTTACGCTCCCAAGGGAACGGGCCTTTTGTACGTGAAGAAAGACAAGATCGCAAAGGTTTGGGCACTGATGGCGAGCGAAGACAAGAATCGCGGGGACATTCGCAAGTTCGAGGAAATTGGCACGCACTCGGCTGCGATGCGGCTTGCTATCGGCGAGGCTATCTTGTTTCACAATGCGATGGGCGGGAAGCGAAAGGAAGAACGGCTGCGATATCTCTCGCGCTATTGGATGAACAATCTCAAGGCGATACCGAAGGTTGGGTTCAACACGTCGTTCGATCCTAAACAGTCGTGTGCGATCGCGAATTTCAAGATCGACGGCGTCGATCCGGTCAAACTCGGCGGATATCTGATGTCGAAGCACAAGATATTCACGACGCCGATCGTACACGAAGAATTCACCGGCATCCGCATCACGCCGAACGTTTACACGACGCTTTGGGAACTTGATAGATTCAGTAGCGTGGTCGCAGATGTGGCACGAAAGGGTTTACCGGCAGCATAGTTTTTATGAGTATCAAGAAAGTTACACAGCATCCCACGCAGAACGAGGGGTTGATCTTTGAGCGGTCGCAGACGGGCCGCATCGGCTATCGGTTGCCGAAACTCGACGTTCCCGAGACGGCGGACGTCGTTCCCGCCGAGCTTCGACGCGACGACGACCTGATAGGTGTGCCTGAGGTTTCGGAGATCGACGTAGTGCGGCATTTCACGCGAATCTCGACGTGGAATTACTCGATCGACCTCGGAATGTATCCGCTGGGTTCGTGCACGATGAAGTACAACTCGCGGCTCAATGAAAAGACTGCACGCATTGCGGGATTCGCGAATCTTCATCCGCTAGCACCCGAAGAGGAATCGCAAGGGGCACTAGAACTCATCTACAAGCTGCAAGAAGACCTTGCGGAGATCACCGGATTGCCTGGAGTTTCGCTTCAACCGGCTGCCGGAGCTCAGGGCGAGATGACCGGTGTGATGTTGATCCGAGCATTTCTTGATAAACGCGACGGTGAGGCATCGAAAGATCGACGCGTGATGCTGATCCCCGAATCGGCCCACGGCACTAATCCTGCGTCTGCCGCTCTCGCCGGATTTACGGTGAAGGCCATCCGAGCAACCGCGGAAGGCCTGACCGATATGGATCACCTTCGCGAGCTTTGTGCGCAAGGCGGAGTCGCGGGCGTGATGTTCACTAATCCGAATACGGTCGGCATCTTCGAGAAGGATATTAAAGAAATCTGCAACATCATTCACGAAGCCGGCGGGCTCGTATATATGGATGGTGCAAACATGAATGCCCTTGTCGGTGTCGCAAGGCCGGGTGACATGGGCGTCGATGTCATTCATCTGAACCTGCACAAGACCTTTTCGACTCCGCATGGCGGTGGCGGCCCCGGATGCGGACCTTGCTGCTGCACTGCAGAACTTGCTGAATTTTTGCCGGTTCCACGCGTCGAGAAGTCAGGCGAACGATACCATTTGAACTACGACGTTCCCAATTCGATCGGACGGGTCAAAGCGTTTTTCGGCAACTTCGGCATGATGGTTCGTGCGTTGAGCTATATCTACACACACGGAGCCGAAGGCCTTCGCGAAGCCACTGAGACCGCCGTGCTGAACGCTCGATACGTCGGCGAGCAGCTCAAGGACACCTATCACAAACCATACGAATCAGATTGCATGCACGAGGCGATCTTCTCTCACAAGAATCAGACTCGAACCGGCGTACACACGCTCGACATTGCAAAGCGTCTTATCGATTACGGCTTTCATCCGCCGACGGTTTACTTCCCACTCGTCGTAGAAGGCGCAATGTTGATCGAGCCGACGGAATCCGTCGGTCGCCAGGATCTGGATGCATTTGTCGAAGCGATGAAAGACATCGACCGCGAAGCCCGCGAAAATCCGCAGCTCGTGCTCGACGCTCCGCACTCGACCCGAATCGGACGCCTGGACGAAGCAACCGCTGCCCGGAAACCTATCCTTCGCTGGAAACCGGATTCTGAGGTTTCGGTGAAAACGGCCTAAGACAAGGATCGTTCTAGAGTCGCAACTCGATGATAACCGTCACAAATCTCGTAAGAAAATTCGGCGATGTTGCGGCGGTTGACGACGTCTCGTTCGATGTGGCGGCAGGTGAGATCTTTGCGTTTCTCGGTCCGAACGGCGCGGGCAAGACAACTACGATCAAGATCCTCACAACCTTGCTGAAACCGACCAGCGGTGCAATTGAGATCGACGGACTTGACCCGGCAACTCAAGCAAATGAAACCCGAAAGCGTTTCGGCATCGTTTTTCAAGATCCAAGCCTCGATCAGGAATTGACCGCCTTCGAAAATATGGACCTGCACGGGGTCCTTTATCACGTCCCGCGAAAATTGCGTCACGAGCGAACTGAGATGCTCCTCAAGCTTTTTGAACTTTGGGACCGTAAAGACGATTACGTTAAGAAGTTCTCAGGCGGGATGAAACGGCGTCTCGAGATCGCTCGTGGTTTTCTGCATACGCCGAAAATACTTTTTCTTGACGAGCCAACGTTGGGACTTGATCCGCAGAGCCGAAACCAGCTTTGGACTCATGTGAAGAATCTGAACGCATCTGAAGGCGTGACAGTTTTCCTTACAACCCACTATATGGACGAGGCAGAAAGGGTTGCCGATCGTATCGCGGTTATCGATCACGGCAAGATCATCGCTCAAGGTTCGCCGGACGAACTGAAGAGACAAACCGAAACGGATTCCCTTGAAGCTGCTTTCCTTATCCTTACGGGTTCTTCAATTCGGGAAGAAAAAGCGGACTCGGCAGATCAGATCCGCCAGATGGCAAAGATGTGGAGACGATAGATGAACGCGATCTATATCCTGTGGCTTAGAGAACTCAAACGCTACACGCGCTCGCGGGCTATGGTCGTCGCATCGCTCGGTCAACCGCTATTGTATTTGCTCGTTCTCGGATTCGGCCTCGGCCCGGTCTTTCAGAAGGCAGGAAACGGAAGCTACCTTCAATTCGTCGCCCCGGGAGTTATCGGAATGTCAGTGCTTTTCACGTCTGTCTTTTCCGGCATCGGATTATTGTGGGATCGCCAGTTCGGATTCCTGAAAGAGACTTTGGTTGCACCCGTCCCGCGAATAACGGTAATGATCGGTAAAACGCTTGGCGGTGCAACGGTTGCGACCATCCAGGGATTGCTCGTGCTGATCATCTGCTTGATAGCGGGGTTTCGACCGGCGAATTGGCTGATGCTTCCCGTAGCCGTGTTCTTCATGATCTTGACGGCGATAGTCTTTGCCGGGCTCGGAATGGCGATCGGGTCACAATTGCAGGACATGCAGGGTTTTCAGCTGATTATGAACTTTGTCGTGATGCCGATATATTTTCTTTCAGGAGCCCTATTCCCGCTCAATGATCTTCCCGGCGTTCTCAGTTTTCTGACGCGCATCGATCCGCTTTCTTACGGAATCGACGCTTTACGGAACGTACTTCTCGGCGCAAGTCATTTTTCGCCCTTGCTGAGCCTCGGCGTACTTTGTATAAGTGCTTGTTTGTTCGTCGGCCTTGGAAGTTACTCGTTTTCGAAAATTGAAGCCTGACCTTCGAAGCGTTCCACGAACAAGCCACTGAATGATTCGATACGTCTCAATATTCGTCTGGTTCAGCATTATCGTTTGCACCATTCTCGGTTATCTCGCCTGGCCTCAAATCTTCACGCCGGAAAGTATGGCCAGACTCTTGAACGAATTTAAGAGTTCGGCATTAGTCATCTTCGCAGTTTTCTCGATCGTCCGTGGATTGACTCTTCTTCCAAGCACCCCGCTTGTTCTCGCCGGAACAATTGCATTTCCCGGTGAGCCTTGGCTAGTGCTGGTTGTTTCCATGTTCGGAATCATTGCGTCTTCATCGATGATCTACTGGTTCTCGGATTTCCTTGGCATCAGCGATTTTTTCGAGACTCGAAAGCCGGCGGCGGTCGCCAAGATCCGCCGGAAGTTGGATCGTCCGACGGGCCTTGCGTTTGTTTTTCTTTGGGCATTCTTTCCGCTGGTACCGACCGACGCCGTCTGTTATGTGGCGGGATCGATCCGGATGAACTTCCCCAAATTCATTCTTGCCATCTTTGCAGGCGAATTGATCCTCTGCTCGTTTTACATCTTTTCCGGGAGTTACATCATCGACTTGTTGAAGTGAGATGATCGGTCCGTTCGTACACGATATTGATCCCGTGATCGCCTCCGTTGGCGGCGTACATCTTTGGTTCTACGGGCTGAGTTTCGCTCTCGGCTTTCTGAACGCTCACTTTTTCATTCGACGCAATCGTGAGCGATTGGGCTTGTCGATGTCGGCGGTGTTCGATCTGACGATATTGCTCGCTCTTGGAGTCCTGATCGGCGGCCGAACGCTGGTAGTTCTAAACAATGAATGGGAGTTTTACCGCGGACACCTGGAACTAATCCCTGCTATCTGGGTCGGCGGATTTGCATCACACGGATTGATCTTCGGCGGAGCCGTCGGTGTGACGATCTTTTGCCTTTTCTACAAAGTTCCGATTCGGCCGCTGCTCGACGTTCTTGCCATCTCAGCATGCATAATTCTCGGATTCGGGCGTATCGGGAATTTTATCGACGGCCAGATATTCGGGAGTTTGACCGACCTCCCGTGGGGAGTGAAATTTCCGAACGTCGAGGGATTTCGCCATCCAGTTGTGCTCTATGACGGGCTGAAGAACTTTCTGCTCGTTCCGGTCCTGCTTTGGATCAGAAGCCGAGGCGTTCCCGCAGGACGCGTCGCAGTCTGGTTCATGATCCTATACGCGGGTTTGAGAATCCCTATCGACCTGCTTCGCGAATATCCGACGACTCGCTGGGGACTGCCCAACGGCCAGACTCTAAACATACTGATGTTAGCGGCTGGCGTGATCGGCCTTGCGATCAACCACTACTGCGATCGGGGCGAGTCGAACATTACTGCGTCGAAGATGGAAGAGAAAAGAATCGCATGGCGAACGGCGGCTCTCGCGTTCATCTGTCTTGTCGTACTCATAATTCCGAGTGACGCGACTCGCGACGTGCCTGCGACTTATGGTAAGCGTCATCCGGGATTGGTGCATTCCTGGATGTATCCGAACATCGCTGGCGCTCTTAAAATCGCGGAGGATGAGAAAGAGGGGCGAAAAGACTAATCGGTTTTCTTCTTTTTCGATTCTTCCGCGGGAACTTTTGAAGACGCTTCGACGATCTGATCGCAGAACTCGATCGACTGAAGCAACAGTCCGCGGTCTGTGTTCGACGGAGATTTCCCAAGTTCGCTTTCGAAGATCGGTTTGTAACGAGCGGCTGCGGCTGCAAGATTTCTCATGGCCTTGGGGAAAAGTTTTCCGCCGACTTCATTTCCTTCGATCGCGGTCGTTGTTCGCGACGCTATGTCATCAATGTCATCGATCGATTTTTGAAGAAGTCGTCTAATGTCGGAAAGAAGTTCGCTTTTTGTGCCCGTCGGTTCCGGGCCCCAAAGTTCGCTATTTTTCTTTGGCGGCGTCCAGCTATGCCCGGCGATGTTTGCTGCCGCAAGCCGTCGATCGATGAACTTGGTCAGAACCTCGACCCGAAGATCGATCTCCTGAGCCTCACGGATCAATTCACCTTCCTGCTCGGTGACGAAATCACGACGTTGTCCTGAGGTATTCGAGATCAGAACGGTAAAAATGAAAAGTGCGAGAAGGGAAAAACGCGAAGTGTATTGCATTTAATTTGAGGGACGATTTGGTACGACTGAATTTCCAAAAAGCGGTTCGATCGCCTTGCTACGCGCATCACGCAGATATCTCAACAGAACGCGAACGTAATGGTCATATTCTGACGGAATCTCTCGCCTGATAAGACCAAGCCGAGGAGCGAACGAACGAAGCGTCATTTCGAATCGTTTTAAGTTATCCAGGGTCTTGTCTTTACGCGGTGTGGATTCAAGGAATTCAAGTGTGTCGTCCATCAAAGCATGAAAACCGCCAAGCTCGTCGTACATCGCCTTATGCTCGTTCTTTGCGTTCAATTCTTCTGCCTTGCTAAGTCGTGAACTCATGAGTGCCAAGGCGAGCTTTGTACGTTCTTTAAGCCCTTGCTGCTGATCGAGCTGGGTGCGTTCCGAGTTCGTCATTGCACGCACCGGAGGCGGAGCGGCGTCCGGGTCAAAATCGTCGTCGCCGTTTGGAGTCGGGGGTTGGGCGTTGATGCTCGCGGCAAAACAAAGAGCCAAAACGAAAACAAACAGAAAACTAGTTCCCGATCCGCCGTCTGCTCTCATGTTTCGAATAAAGCTCATTCGACCTTCCCAATCATTTGCCCTTTCGACCTTTTTCTTTCGCAAGCCGCTGCACGGCGGGCATGCGGAGGTTCACTTTCTCAATGTCCAGCTTGTCTTTTTCTGCATTCGCCAGGCGAAGGAACTTCTGATAATTCGCTAATGCGTCCATGTATTCGCCCAACTGATCATGTGCGATGCCGAGAAAATAAAACGCCGCAGGTGAATCCGGCTGCTTTTCGGTAAGCCAGCGAAACTCCGCCTTAGCTTCCGCATAGCGTTTCAACTGAAAAAGAGCTGTTCCAAGATTTGCCCGTATCGTCGCATTTTCCGGTGCGATGGTCAACAACTTTCGGAAAAGCCCAGCGGCTTGTTCATATTGCTTTGCTTGGACGAGAGCCGCCCCAAACCCGATGGCGTGACTAAGCTCGTTAGGTTCCAGAATCGAGGCTCGCCGACAATACTCGATCGCCTTCAACGGATTGGTCACCCGGAACTCACGGCACAATTTCGTCAATGCGTTTATGTCGTCCGGCATCCGCTGGACCTTCGCTTCAAGTCCTGTGAGGTCTGCAACATCGCCGTCTTTGATATCGGCGATCATGTCCGTAACGGCGTCACTCGGGTCAGCGATCGATTGCAGCAACGCGAGAGCTTCGGCCTTCTTCCCCTTCATCCTAAGTGCCACCGCTCTTAGGCGTTTCGTTTCAGGAGTGACCGATCCTGCAGATTCGGCCGCTGTCACATAACTTTCGCCGAGATCTGCATCGCTACCCATAAGAGCGACCTCGGCCAAGATCATATTTGCAGCAATACTTTTGGCGTCTAACTCGATCACCCGTCGAGCAGTCGCTTTCGCCCCAGCGTTATCCTTCAATCGAAACTCGACCGCAGCCTTTGCCGACAGCACCGCTATCGTCGGACGGACATTTGTCGAAAGGGCCGAGAGCTTTGCGAGGACTTCGCGAAGAACTTTCTCATCAGCCTTGGAGCGCAGCCTCAGATCGGCCATTGCGGCTACAGCAGCCTGATTTGTTTCGTCCGATTCGATCGCTTTCGTCAGCAGGGTTTCCGCTTCTTCCAGCTTCCCGCGGTCAACAAGCAGCGATCCGAGATTCGCCATCGCGAGAGTCCAATCGTCGCGAAGCTCCAGCGCTTTACGAAATGCCTTCTCAGCCTCCTCCTTTCGTTTCAGGGAAAGAAGGGCATTGCCGCGTTGAAGTTCAGCCTCGGGAAATTCAGGATATGATTCGAGGGCCTTTTCGTAGAATCCGATCGCGGCGGCGAGGTCACCCTTCTCGTGGGCATCCTGACCTTGATTGAAAAACGCGATCGCCTGCTGCGTCTTATCGTCGGTTTGCGCGGACGCCGCGGTCGGCAAGAAAACCAGTGCCAAGGCCGATAGGCAAATGACGGACAATAAGAAGGCAGAGAATCGTGAAACCATCATCGCTAATTATCGAATTATAACATCGGCTGCACTCGCCTTGTTTGCCTTAGCCAATTCGGTCGGATAGAATCTCGTTTTTGCCTGCCTTGCGGCAGATCGACCTCTTTCGGGAATGATCGAGACTATCGCACAAAATCCCTTGCGGCATACTATGCTGACCCTCGCCGACAAGCAGAATGAGCTCCGCAGTTTGATGCGTGGAATGGGGCGTGTGTTGGTCGCTTACTCCGGCGGAGTTGACAGCAGCTACCTTGCGGCGACCGCGACCGACGTACTTGGCTCAGACGCAAACTGCATAATCGGCATCTCGCCGAGTGTATCCGAATTTCAACGCACCCAAGCCCGTGACCTCGCGCAGTCTCGCGGATTCAATTTTCGGGAGATAAAAACTGAAGAGATCGCGGATGAGAACTACGCGGCGAACGGTTCCGACCGATGCTTTTTTTGTAAAGATGAGCTTTATTCTAGGTTGGTGTCCGAAGCGAGCGAGATCGCAGCGGTAGTTATTGACGGCACTAATGCCGACGACCTGTCCGATCATCGCCCCGGCCGGATAGCGGCGGCGAATCATGGAGTTCGCAGTCCGCTTGCGGAGATCGGCTTTAGCAAGGAAGAGATTCGAGACGCCAGCAGGGAATTGGGCCTCCCGACATGGGACATTCCCGCTAGCCCATGCTTGTCGTCCAGGATCGCTACCGGCGTGCCCGTAACTATCGAACGGCTAGACAAGATCGAACGTGCCGAGGCATATCTTCGATCAATCGGATTTCGCGAGTTTCGCGTTCGACTTCACGACGATCTGGCCCGCATAGAGATCGCGGCAAGCGAGATGTTACGGATGTTCGATGAAGTCACGATCGAGGCGGTGAACAAAAAGTTTTCATCGATAGGTTTTCGACATATAACGCTCGACCTTCAGGGTTTTCGCTCGGGTTCAACCTCGGCAAGACCACAGAAAGTCGGCAACCTGATACAGATATCCAAATTGGAGAGTTAATAAAGAATGGCTAACCCAATGGCTGACGAAATGCGGCGCTTTAAGGGCAGCGACGAGAAAAATCCGTTCGAGGCAATGAGCGAACGCTTTGACCGGGCCGCACAACTGCTCGGGCTGGACGAAGATCTTTACCGGGTCATGCGCGTGCCCAGCCGCGAGATCAAGGTTTATATACCGGTCAGGATGGACACCGGACACATCGAGGTCTTCGAAGGCTTCCGCGTACAGCACAACTTTGCCCGCGGTCCGGCAAAGGGCGGCATCCGATATGCTCCAGACGTTTCGCTTGACGAGGTAAAGGCCCTCTCGGCGTGGATGACGTGGAAGTGCGCGGTCGTGAACGTGCCGTTTGGCGGCGGCAAGGGCGGCATTATCTGCAATCCACAGCAGATGTCGCTTGGCGAGTTGGAACGAATGACTCGCCGGTATACGGCTGAGTTGATCGACTTTATCGGGCCGGACAAAGACGTACCGGCGCCCGACATGAATACGAACGAGCAGACGATGGCTTGGATAATGGACACGTTCTCCATGCATGCTCGTCACACGGTCACGGCGGTTGTTACCGGAAAGCCGGTCGCGCTGGGCGGATCGCTCGGTCGTCGGGAAGCCACGGGCCGCGGCGTTCTGATAACGGTAAACGAAGCCATCAAGCGGTTTGGACTGACGCCGGACAAAACCTCGGTGATCGTTCAAGGATCGGGCAACGTCGGCGGCATCGGTGCGCAGTTGATGTATGACACCGGCTACAAGGTCATGGGTATTTCGGACGTAGCTGGCGGAATATATAATCCGAACGGCCTAAACATCCCACACGTACTTGAGTATTGGGCGCAGAACCGATCATTCGACGACTATCCGGATGTCGAGCATGTATCGAACAAAGATCTGCTGGAGATCGAGTGTGACGTTCTTGCGCCTTGTGCGACCGAGAACCAGATCACCTCGGAGAACGCCGACAGGATCAAGTGTAAGATCCTTGCCGAGGGTGCGAACGGGCCGACAACGCCGAAGGCCGACAAGATACTGCACGAGAAGGGGATCTTCGTTATTCCCGACATTTTGTGCAACGCCGGCGGTGTGACCGTATCCTATTTCGAGTGGGTACAGGACCGCATGGGATACTTTTGGCCTGAGGCTCAGGTGAACGAGCGTCTTGCCGATAAAATGATCGCCAGCTTTAACGAGCTTGCTCACTTTGCCGAAAAGCACAACGTAGATTCCCGGACGGCGGCTTACATGTTGGCGATCGACAGGGTCGCTTACGACACCAGAATGCGCGGCATTTATGCCTAACAAAATTTGCGTAATTAGTTAAAAATGCTTGCCTTTTGGGAAAGTATAAGATAACTTCATCACAAGGATTCGCCTTAGGTTCTACGTTTTTTTCGGTCTCTTTTCGGGCGTTTCCTTGAAGTTTTCGCAAAAATAGACATCGATTCGGGTATTCAGCCTAAACAATTCAGCCTGCAAGGTTTGGCAACTTTTAGGCATTGTGGGATACTTTTACGAGTTAGTTCGTAACTAATTTTAACTAAAGCTTTTAGCTTCTAACTGGACTCAATCTTTTGATTTTTCGGCGGAGGAATATGATGAAACTCGCTTACAGAGTGTTTGTTGTTTCGCTGTTCTGCTTGTCGCTTGCGATCGTTTCGATCGCACAGACGCCACGGGTTAGTGGAACCACTACCGTTAGCGTCGATAAGAGCAAGCGGTCAGCCAAGGACGACAGAAACACTGCACCGACGTTTGGAACAGGCGGACCGATGGGTGGCCCAACCGGTCTTTTTACTGTTTATGATGGACAAACCCTGAGAAAGGGTGAGTACACTTTTAGTGCTACATACAGCAATTTTGACCGCGATCCGGGTGATGCAGATTTCACCGAAGTTCCGGTCAATTTTCAGGTTGGTGTGACGAATAACCTTGAGTTGTTCTTCAACACGGATGCCTATCGCGCGGTAAAGGTTAATTCACCCGGTAACCTGTCGGGTTTCTACCTGCCGAATTCAAGGATCAACGGCGTTAGCCCGGGTGCGATCATTTATGCTCCCGGAACGAGCGGCGCATTCTCTAATCGACCGCTTTTCCGTCCGGCAGGTTCGCAGCCCTTCGTTCAGTTTCCTTACCAGGGCGGCAGCCTCGGAAATCTCGGTTACCCCGCGTCTTTCCCGGCTGGACCTCTCTTCGGTCAGGTTGGTGTTCCGACCATTGGCGGCGTAGTTGCAGGTAATGACGGAGCTGACGCGTTTCGCGGACTCGGATCGGTATTCGGAAGCATTCTTCCGGGTGTCGTTCTCCGCACGGTTTGCTCGCAGGGAACAGGCGCGGCATGTACGAACGGCTTTTTTGTTCCTTCGTCATTCACCGTTGCCCCCAGTTACTTGCCTGACGCTCCTTTCCTTAATCGTACGTACGGCGAATCAGCATTCAGCACTTACACGGCTGGTGCCAAGTTCCGCCTGAATGACGTTAACGATTGGTGGGGCCTCGCTGTGGTTGCCGGATATCGCTGGTATCAGGACAGTGCAGACGACGCAAGCGGATTCAACCAGCTTCAGCGTGGTGCGAGCCCTGGTGGTAAGTGGAGTCGCGGCGACATCCTTGTAACCGGTGCATTTGATGGCCGCGTTGCAAAATGGATGAACTTTTCGGTCAACGCCGGATACCACTGGAATTCGAGCGTTAAGAGCGAAGCCTTCGGCGATGACGTAACGATCCTTGACCGACCGGATGAGTTCCTGCTTTCGGCAGGAGTAGACTTCCCGGTCAATCGATACTTCCAGCCGATCGGTGAATTCCGCCACCTTCGATATGTCGGCGGACGCACGCCGAACGCTTTTGAGAACGATCCGTATGAAGGACTTATCGGAGCCCGTGTTTTCCCGGCTCGCTGGTTCGGCTTCAGCGGCGGCTATCGTTATCACTTTAATCAGCAGGATGCTGATGCGTTCAGCGATGACACTGTAAACCTGACTGCGTTTGTACCTTGCGTCGGTTTCGGAGTAGTTGCTGGCGGTAATGGCGATGGTTGCACTACTGCATTCGTTCCGGTTTCGTCGACCTATCAGGGAGTTCCTCCGGGATTCCGTACTTCGAGCGATCCGCACGGATTTTTCTTCCAGGCTTTCATCGGCCGTCGCAACAAGCGTCAGGAAGAGCAGGTCAACAAAGTTGCTAACGTAACCGCCCTTTCGGTTAGCGACAATGCGATCACTCTAGGCTGCGAACCGGGCTTCCGTCCGGCCGAAGGCCAGTCTTGCGCCGAGAGCACAACAGTTAGTGTAACAACGACCGCAGTCGACCCCGAGAACGACATCCTCACCTATAATTACACCGTTTCCGGTGGACGTATCGTAGGTTCGGGTGCGAACGTTTCGTGGGATCTGAGCGGTGTTGCTCCGGGATCGTACACGATCACCGCAGGCGTTGACGATGGCTGCGGACTCTGCGGACAAACGCAGACCCAGACCGTCACGGTTGCCGCTTGCAACTGCGTCAAGGAATGTGAGTGTCCGACAATTACGATCAGCGGACCTGCCGGAATCACGAATCCTGGCGATCCGATGACCTTCACGGCTAATGTTGCTGGCGGAACACAGACGAACATCACCTACAACTGGACGGTGTCGGCTGGTACGATCACCACCGGCCAAGGTACGCCGAGCATCTCGGTGGACACGACCGGTCTTGCTGGTCAGTCAGTTACAGCGACGCTCAACATTGGTGGAACGGATGCTTCATGCGGATGTAAGACTGACGCGTCTGAAACTGCTGGTGTTGCTCCGAATCCGGATCCGGTGATGGTTGATGAGTTTGGTGCACTGCCGAACGATGATATCCGCGGACGTCTCGACCTGTTCTTCGCAGAACTGGCGAATAATCCGAACAACCCGGGATACATCATCAACTACGGTACGCCGGCTCAGGTTGCGACCCGCGAGCGTCTGATCAGGAACCACATAGCGTTCCGTCGAGTAGACGCAAGCCGCATCACCTTGGTCAACGGTGGCGACACGGGCTCTGGCGCAAGCACGAAGCTTTATCGTGTACCGCCGGGTGCTGCTAACCCGACCCCGTAATCGCTTCGCGTAATTCGCGAACATGAGAGAGGCCGCTCGGATCTTCCGAGCGGCCTCTCCGTATGCATCACGGCAAATAAATCTTGACACGACATTGCATCCATGGGATGATGCTCGATCGGCGCGAGCCGATAGCTCTTTGAAATTCTATTCGTCCTGTCGATTAAGGTCTGTAAGTCGTTGAAAGTTTGTGGAGGTGCTAGATCTTTGTTTCGAATGAAACAAAAAGTGCGTGACGCAGATTGAAACGAAACGGCGGCGGATGTCTGATCGCGCACCAAACTTAATGTATTGCATTAACTCGCACATCTTGTAGAATAGAAGAAGTAGATTCCTGTTCTCCTCGATACCGAATTGAGTGCAAACCGGTTATGTGATCACGTCATCTGACAGTTGATCGGACCGAAAGCCAATTCGGACCACCAATACATTCAGCTAATTGAACATGATGATTTACCGCACACTTAAAAGATTTGTCGCTGCAGCATTTGTTGTTTCCGTTATCTCCAATTCCACGGTGTTTGCCGCCGACGATGCGGGTAATGTATTTACCGATGCTCAAAATAAGGGTGTTTGGTCGGTGCTCGGCCCCAGCGGCGGAGACGTACGGGCCGTGGCGGTAGATCCCAAGAACCCCGACAAGCTTTTCATAAGCACGATGGATGGGCAGATACACGTGTCGACGGATGCCGGAGCGTCCTGGCGGCTTCTCGCCAGCTTCGGCAAGTCGCTGCTCACGCTTGACCAGCTTCTTGTCGACAGCCGTGACTCGAATATTCTTTACACCTCCGGCCATCGCGGCAAGCTTGCGGGCGGATTTTTCAAGTCGACAGACGGTGGCCAGACATGGAAAGAGTCAAAAGAGCTTCGCGAGCAAGCTATCCACGCGATGACGCAGGCAAAGGCTGACCCGAACCTGATCTACGTCGGTACGAAGGATGGCGTGTGGGTCTCGAAGAATTCGGGTGACGATTTCAGCCGGGTTGAATCGGGCACGATGCCGCTAGACATCAATTCCGTCGCGGTCGATCCGAAAAACAATAATACTTTGTATGCGGGCACTACGTGGCGTCCATATAAGTCGACCGATAATGGTAAAAACTGGCGGCTGATCAAGACAGGAATGATCGACGACTCCGATATCTTTGCGATCACCGTGAATCCGGAAAACACGAGCCACGTGATCGCTTCCGCATGCAGCGGCATCTACGAATCGCTAAATGGCGGCGACAACTGGAAGAAGATCCAGGGAATCCCGTCGACTTCGCGTCGTACGCGCGACATCGTTCAGCACCCGTCAAAAGCGGGAACGATCTATGCGGGAACGACCGAAGGTTTCTGGATGAGTGCGAATGGCGGCAAGTCCTGGTCGATGACCACGTCGCGCAACATGGAGGTCAATAAGATCGCCGTCCATCCGGACAGGCCTGAACGCGTGTTTATTGCTACGAATAATTTTGGCGTGCTCGTTTCGAATGACGGCGGCCGAAATTTCGTTCCGACCAACAACGACTTTACCAGCCGGTTTACCTACTCGGTGACGCCTGATGCCGAACTCCCGGATCGCCTCTATGCGATCACGAAGAATACGGCTATGAGCGGCGGTTTTTTCTTCCTCAGTGAAGACGGCGGCAAGACTTGGGTTCAAGCGAAAGGACTGGATATCAATAAAGATACGTCTTTCGCACTGCTGCAGGACAGGCTCAATCCGACCGTGATGTATCTTGGGTCGAGTCGGGGAGTTTTCAAATCGATCGACCGCGGGGTTTCGTGGACGTTGCAAGTTGCTCCGAAACCTAAGGCTCCGGTACGACGAGCAACTCGTAAAAAGGCCGTGACAAAGAAGCCCGTTGCTCCAAAACCTGCTGAAATCGCACCGGTTGCTCTCACGGTTCCGGCGCTCACTGAGACTGTCAAGGTTCTTGCGTTCACCAACGACGACAAGGGCGGCATTCTCGCCGGCACCGATAACGGCCTTTATCGAACATACGACATGGCCAAGGGCTGGGAAAGACTTCCTTTCGGCGGCTTGGACGAAAATATCTTCGCGATCCACACCACTCCGCTTATCCCCGGAACGATCTGGGCGGGAACGTCTCGCTCCGGCGTAGTCGTTTCCACCGACGATGGCAAGACGTGGGCTAAGACTAATTCGTCCCCGGACGGCATACCCGTTAGTTCGATCGCGACAGATCCGAAACGGCCTAACTACTTGTACGTCGGCACTATTCACGCTTTCTACCTCAGCCGCGATGGTGGCCGCACGTGGAACCGCCGCGGCGGCAATCTTCCGCTGGGCAATTTCACGTCGATCCTGATCGATCCGAACAATTCGGACACGATCATCCTCTCAAGCGCGCTTGAGAACGATGGCGGCATTTACATCTCGGAAAATGCCGGAATGAATTGGAAGCGGTTCGATTCGAAGGAACTCAAGCTTCCGAGCCGTCGCATCTGGTCACTGGCATTCGACCCGCAGAATCCGCATCGCATGTATGCAGGAACCCACTCGTCGGGAGTCTATCGAATCGATCGTCCGATCGAGACAGCGGCCGTTGATACGGTGAAGAAGGAAGGGAATTAGGCCGGAATTGCCGCAAAAAGGTACAAGAAGCGCAAGACGGGGGAAATTCTCGATTTTGCGCTGTTTGTGCATCTTTGCGGCGATTCGCTTTCTCAGCCTGACGATTTGCAGTTGGCAGTCGAGATTCTATAATCTGATAGCTCATGAGCCAGCAATCTGCGACTAAAGAGTATGAGTGTCGGGGCAGCAACGGCAACGTCAAGATCCGAACCGAAAGCATTCCTTTCTCCGAGATTCCCGGCCAATCAAAGCTCTTCGCTAAATATCAGACAGACCCTAAATCGCTCAGGCGATACTATCCGAACGCTATCGATTCGCACACGCAGATCGCCGACCGAATCCCAGAGGTTCTCGCAAATTACAAGGCCGACCGCAAGATACTTTGCGACGCACTGACCGAAACGAATCGCAAGTTCGGCGCGACGGAGGAAACTCTCGCTAACATCGAACTTCTCCGGGATGCAGAAACTGCTGCAGTCGTGACCGGTCAGCAAGCGGGACTTTTCTCTGGTCCGCTCTACACGATCTATAAAGCTTTGTCTGCGATTCGGATGGTCGAATGTCTTCGTGGACGCGGGATCAAGGCCGTTCCTGTGTTCTGGGTCGCGACCGAAGATCACGACTTTGAAGAGGTGTCTAAGACATCGTTCATCGGCAAAAAAGGAGGCGTGATCGACGTTTCAAACGAGCCGAAGCGTTGCTACACTAACCTGCCAGTCGGCTATATCAAGCTTGATGATTCGATCGACGAAACTATTGACGAACTCTTCCGCGGCATCACGACGACCGAGTTTACCGATGAGCTGAAAGAATACGTGCTCGATAGCTGGAAGTCCGGGGAGTATTTCGGTGATGCCTTTGCGGTGCTGCTGACACGCCTGCTCGGTCGCTACGGCATTATCGTTCTTTGCCCGCTTAACAACGCTCTGAAACAGCTCGCCGCGCCGATGTATGTCGAGGCGATCAAAAAATCCGCCGAGATCGTCGATGCTCTTCGGGCACGCAGCCGCGAACTCGAAGCCGACGGCTACGCAGCCCAAGTGCTGATCGGCGACGACTATTTTCCGCTTTTCTGGCAGGCACGCGACGATACTCGAAATGCACTTAAGAAGAGCAAGGAAGGTACATTTCGCACCAAAGACGGCACACGAGAATTCTCGCTTCACGAGTTAGCCGAGATCGCCGCCAGCGAGCCGTACCGATTTTCACCGAGCGTTGTTCTTAGGTCAGTAGTTCAGGATTATATTCTGCCAACGGTCTGCTACTTTGGCGGAGGAGCCGAGATATCCTATTTTGCGCAGAGCTGTGAAGTTTACCGGATCCTTGGCCGGCCGGTAACGACGATATTGCACCGCCAAAGTTTTTCTGTTGTCGAAACGAAACACGCCAAGACGCTCGACCGATACGGCCTTGAGTTCAGCGATCTTTTTCGAGGCCTTGAAGAGCTGCTTCCAGGCATCGTTGAAGGGCATCTAAATAGTGACACCGCCGCTTTATTCGATATTGTCGAAGAACGCATAAACGACGATTTGCAACAGCTTGACGATAACCTTGCAGGAATCGATCCGACGCTGACGGACAATCTTGCGAAGCGGCGTAAGAAGATCCAGTATCACATCGCCGCTCTAAGAAATAAGTTCCGCCACGTTCAGCTTCGTAAAGACGAAACTATCAACCAGCGGATCGAATCGCTGTTCGCTTCGCTGATGCCTCACGGAGCGTTGCAGGAGCGGTCGCTGAATGTCGGCTATTTCATCAACCGCTACGGAGCCAATTTTGTCGACTGGGTCTATCAGGCGTCGGATCTCGACGATCGCGGCCACCGCGTTCTCTACCTTTAATGAATAAGATCCGCATACTCCCTGACACGCTCGCAAATCAGATTGCGGCGGGCGAAGTGGTCGAACGTCCGGCGTCCGTAATCAAGGAGTTAGTTGAGAACTCCATCGATGCCGGTGCCGCCCGCGTGACTATCGACATCGAGCTCGGCGGTCGACGCTTGATGCGGATTTCCGACGACGGCCATGGAATGGTCCGCGACGATGCGATCCTTGCTTTCGAGCGGCACGCCACGTCAAAGATCCGAACACTCGAAGATCTCGCTGCTATCGGCACACTCGGATTTCGCGGAGAGGCTCTTGCATCCATCGCTTCGGTAGCAAAGGTCGAGTTGGTGACAAAGATCGAAAGCGATCTTGCGGCAACTCGCGTCATTATCGAAGGCGGCAGGCTGATCGATGTGAAAGACGCCGCTCGCGACAAAGGAACGACGATCGCCGTACGCGATCTCTTCTTCAATACGCCCGCCCGCCGAAAATTCATGCGGTCCGAAGCGACCGAGAATTATCACATCGCGAGTATCGTCACTCACTATGCTCTTGCCCATCCTGAAATAGCGTTTACCCTGACCAACAACGGCAGGGAAGTGATACGCGTAACGCCGGCCAAAGATCTTCGCGAGCGGTCATTCCAGATATTCGGATCTCAGATGCTTGACAGCCTCTTGCCTGTCAGCGGCGGTCGAGAGTACGTCGCTCGCGTTTCGGGGTTTATATCCGCCCCACGTGAACGCCGAACGAATCGCGGTTCGCAGTATTTCTTCGTCAACAACCGCTTTGTTCGGGACAAGACGATCGCCGGCGGCTTGTTAGAGGGCTATCGCTCGGTTCTTCCGCACGGCGTTTATCCGGTCGCCTTTCTGTTTCTTGATGTGCCGCTTGAGGAGATCGACGTCAACGTTCATCCGGCCAAGACCGAGATCCGCTTTCGCCGAAACGAAGCGGTTAAGGATGTAATCGCGGAAGCTATCCGAGAAGCGCTCGCTAAAGCAGGAATCGTCGCCGAAACATCGGATGCTTTGCCTTTGCCGCATTTGCACCATCCAAATCCGGAAGTTCCGAGGCCGGAACATGATATACGGCTGCAGGACCAGAATCGAATCGAGTTTGCCACCAGTGATCTGCCGGGGCTGGAAACTGCCATCATTTCAGCGGATGAATCGTCACCCTTCGAGCTCAAATCTTCCAACATGGAACCTGAAGGTAGACGCGATTTTGAACGGGAAAGTTCGGCGATGGCTGAGACCAAGACTGACGACAAGTTAACGGATTTCGTGGAGGCGTTTGAAATTGCCGCCGC
>CADEGD010000016.1:35383-79713 GCA_902826795.1 uncultured Acidobacteriota bacterium
CGCCGCATTTCGGACAAGCGAGGTCGTCGAGACTACATCTTCCTATCCTGTCCTCCCTCCCATCAACAATGCTTCAGGGCTCGTAAAGACCGTGGAGCCTGAAGGTGTTTCGCGGGGTTCTATACGGCCCGTCGCTCAACTCCACGAAAGCTTCATTATTGCCGTGGACGACGAGGGGTTGCTGCTGATAGATCAACATGTCGCACACGAGCGGATTTTGTTCGATAAGTTCCGCCGAAAGGAAACAGAACGTGCCCTTGAATCGCAGAATCTTCTTTTGCCCGAAACGGTGGATCTCAGCCCCGCTCAGAGTCAGGCCTTCGAAATTGTGGAAGAAGAGTTATCCTCTATCGGCTTTGGATTGATGAGATTGTCTGGCCGAACGGTGGCGATAAAGTCGATACCGACGGATCTTCCCGCCGCAGAGGTTCACAACCTTTTCGCCGAGATTCTCGACAACATCGACCTTGAAAAGCGCGGAAGCGGAAAGGCTACCGTTCGCGATGACATCGCGGCTTCCCTTGCCTGCAAAGCGGCGGTCAAGATCAATATGAAACTTACGCTCGAGAAAATGCATTGGCTGATCGATCGTCTTCTCACGACCTCTTCGCCGACCACCTGCCCTCACGGAAGGCCCGTAATTCTTAGGCTTTCGATGAAAGATATAGAGCGCGGATTTCATCGAACCTGAGACTAAAGTTCGCAAAGCTTTTACCCAATCCACTCATTTCCAGTCTTGACTATACTTTTCAACTAGTCTATAACCCTATTTGTCGGGGCTCCCAACTAAGCTCGTCCATCTAATGTCTTCTACTTGGACGAGAGTTTAGAATTCTTCCCACGGCGTTACAAGCGAGTTACTTATTTAGTGAAACGAATAAACCTGCACAAAGCGAAAGATCAGATCGCTCGGTTAAATACGATCCGCGATATTAACCGCCAGATCGTCCTGAACTACGTTCGCGATCAATCACCGATCTCTAGGGCTGAGATTGCCCGGCAAACCGATCTTCATCGCTCTACAGTTTCAGTGATAGTCGACCAATTGGTTGATGACGGCACTATTGAAGAGATCGGTGCGGGTGTTTCTACGGGCGGGCGAAAGCCGACGCTCTACCGCATCACCAGCGGAGAACCGGCGGCGATCGCCATTGATCTTACCCCGAGAACCACGACGATCGCTCTTGCCGATCTTGCGGGAAATATACTCGAAAAAGAGACATTCTCTACCTCGCCTGATCTCGAGTTCATGTCTTCGCAAATCCTTGATCGCGTTAAAAAGCTCACAGAATGTAATGGCAACGGCGGGCTTGAGATCGGCTTTAGCGTGCCGGGTTTGGTCGATCAGCGCACCGGGGAGATCTTCCACGTACCGTACTTCGATTGGCGAAATTGGGACATCTGCTCACGCATCGAGTCGGAGACCGGCTCGAACATAACCGTAGAAAACGACGCGAACGCGACAGCGCTCGCGGAGCTTTGGTTTGGACATGAGAAGGTGCGGAAAACCGACACTTTCCTGATGATCCTGGTCAGTGAAGGTATCGGGACGGGAATCGTTTTTGACGGACAGGTATATCGCGGTGAGAAAGGTGCGGGCGGAGAGTTTGGCCACATGATCGCTGGAGATGATGCTCCTGTTGATTGTTCGTGTGGCAGCCGCGAATGCTGGGAAGCATATTCATCTGAAAAAGCACTGCTCGCACGCTATCGAGCTCTGCTCGCCGGAGATTCGATGAAGCAAGGAAGTGTGGAAGTAGCGGATATAATCGAGCTGGCCATCAACGGCGAGAAGCATGCGTCTGAAGCGCTGAAGTCGACAGTGCGTTATCTCGCGAATGGTATTTCGAACCTTATTGTCGGGCTTAGCCCGCAGGTAGTGGTTGTAAGCGGCCGCGTCACGCGGGCCTGGGACCTGATCGAATCGGAAATGAACCGAGTGGCGGAGCGCAGCGTGCTTGCCGGACTTCCGCCCACTGTTCTTCTGCCGTCTTCACTTGGAGATTCGCCGACGCTTATCGGAGCTATCGGCCTCGTTCTGGCCCGAAAGTTCGGAGCGGCTGCGTTATGACAGGTCTACCGAGAAAGAATGCTGCTGCGAGTTACTTTCGTTCACGCAGCCGAGAAATGGCAGTTAACTTGACTTTATATTTTGCTTAAGCTAATACTTTGTTGTTAGTACCGACAAACGACCGATCTCCCTTTGGCTTGCAAAGCCACAGAACCAGCCGACCGGCGGTCTGAAATTCTAACTACGAACGGAGAACTCGATATGAAAATCAATTCGACGGTAAAGGAGATTTTTGCGGGGCTTGCTGTCCTCTTGATCGCTCTCTCATTTGGTAACACCAATTTGCGTGCTCAGTCTCAGGCACTGAACGGACAAATAGAGGGCGTAGTCTCCGATTCGAACAACGCCACCGTATCAGGAGCGACAGTGACCGCCCGCAACGTCGGTACCGGTACCGAGCGAACGGCGACCACCGACTCAAGCGGAGTCTATCGTTTCCCGTTGCTTCCGCTGGGCACCTATCGAGTGACCGTCGAGGCCGCAAACTTTAAACGTCTTGTACGCGAAGGTATCACACTAGTTGCAGGACAAACTGCAACTGTCGATATCGGCCTTGAAGTCGGCGGACTCGAAAACACCGTTACGATCACGTCCGACGCTCCCATCGCCGACGCCGCAAAGATCGACCTTGGCCGCGTACTTAACACGCGTGAGATCACCGACCTTCCTCTAGTCTCACGGAATCCATACAACTTCTCGTTGCTGCAGGCTAACGTAGTGGGCCGCCCGAACACCGAGTTCGGCGTACCGCGGGTGAGTGCAAACGGATATGCCAGACGGACAAATTTTCAGCTTGACGGTAATGTGAACACTCAGGCGAACAGCGGCGGCCTTCGTCTAGTCCCGATCTCCGAAACATTCATCAGCGAGGTTCAACTTGTCACGAATGGATTCTCCGCGGAATTTGGTCAGACGCCCGGCCTTGTGATGAACAACATTACTCCGTCGGGCACAAATGGATTTCATGGATCAGGCGGCTACCGTTTTCGTCGAACCGCAATGTCATCGCGAGCCTTCAACGCTCTACCAACTGCGATAAAGCCTCCGACTACCGTTGACGATATTACAGCTGCGGTAGGAGGACCGATCATCAAGGATCGCTGGCATTTTTATGGGGGATACGAGTGGGTTCAGCGCGATTTTTCGGGCCGTCCTCAACAGCTAGTCGACATTACGCCAGCAAATAAAGCGCGCCTGATCGCCGAAGGTGGTGTATCACCCGATATCTTTGTGGACTCGATCCCGGCGTCACAAAAAGTAAATTTCTTTATTTTTCGCACTGACGCCCAGTTGACAAAAGATCATCGCCTCACGGGTCGATTTATCCGATTCACGAATTTTTCGCCGAACAACGTGGGTGGAGGGTTCAACACCTTAGAGCGCACCGTCGACCTAGACGATAAGTCGAATTCCCTGGCAATACAACTTGCTTCAATACTGACGCCAAACATTTTTAATGAGTTCCGATATCAGCGCGCTCATCGCAATTCGATATTTCTACCTACTCAGTACACGCCGGACCGCCCGTTTTCTGTCACTATCACAAATGTGGCTTCGTTCGGAGCGGCAGCTAATATCAATGCGATTTCGCCCATCGAAACGATGAACCAGATCCAAAACAACCTGACTTGGACGAGGGGTGATCATACGATCAAGTTTGGCGGTGGTGTCAACATGGTCTACGATTTCCGCCGCTCGAACGTGAACGCTACGTATACGTTCCCCGATCTTCAGACGTATCTAAATGCGGTCGCTCCGGGAGCGACCGTTGATCAGCGTACCCGATACACAAGCTACGCTGAAACGATTGGTGATCCCGAGTTTGAATACAACACAGAGTTCTATAATTTTTTCGTGCAGGACGACTGGAAAGCGACTAGAAAGTTAAAGCTCAACTACGGCCTTCGTTATGACCTATACAACATTCCGGACGGAATCGCAGACGCTCCGCTCCCGCAATCGAAGAAGTTTAAAGTCGATAAGAATAACTTCGCACCACGGCTCGGTGCCGTGTACGCTTTGAGAGGAGGAAATCTTCCAACTGTTGTTCGAGGAAGTTTCGGCATTTATTACGACACAGTCTATCTCTCGCAATATGAAGGTGCTCTTCAGGAAAACGGTGTCGGCCGCTACGCTAACCGGACATTTACCGGTCGAGGAGTTAATGGCACCGTAACTCCCACCGCCGGTTATCCCACGTTTCCCAATACGCTCGGAGCGCTCCCTCCAGGAACGGTTTTGCCGCCGCCGAGTATCGAGGTGATTTCGCCCGACTTCAATAACATGTACGCGATGCATTTCCAGACTCAGTTGGAACAAGCATTGACCAAGGACTACTCATTCACGATCGGCTACATACATTCCGAAGGACGGCAACTTGCCGTATATAAGCAGACAAACTGTACGCAGACGGCCGCCACACTTGCAGATGGGCGACCGAAGTTCAACTGCGGGGTTGGATTCCGCCTGAATCCCAATTTCCAGAACATCATTGAAGTCGGATCGGGTGGTAATTCGAACTACGACGCGCTCACTATGCAGGTTAGCAAGCGCTTTTCGCAAGGGTATCAATTCAGTTTCAACTATACGCTTTCAAAGGTTCGCGACAACGCTCCGGAGCGTAACCTCCAAGGGGTCGGAGCGGCAAGTCAGACTGATCCAACAAATCGTGATTTTGATTTGGGCTACGGTGTTGCGGATCAACGTCACACGATCTCATCGAGCTTTGTCGCCCGACCGAAGTTCGATATTGGAAACAGGGTCTTGGACTATATCATCAATCAAAATCAATTTGGATTTACAGCTTTCGCGGGCAGTGGCGAAACATTCCCGATTACGACTAACGTTGATCTAAATGGCGATGGCATTGGAAATGATATTCCGGTTGGTCTCGAAAGAAATGCCGGCCGGGCACCTGGCTTCTTCAACGTGGATTTCCGATACTCGCGGGTGATCCCGTTTGGAGAGCGTTTCCGTCTAGAGGTGTTCGCTGAGGCTACAAATATCTTCAACATCAACAGTACTTTGACGTATTCGGGCACAACGATAGTCAACACACCGGCCCAGGGTGGGAATCCTGCGATTCCTAGATTTGTCCAATCAACTGGCGAGCTTTTGATTAATGTCAATGACCTTTACAACAACGGCTATTTTGTTCGGAGCGCCCAAGAGAGCCGTCAAGGGCAGATCGGGTTCAAGTTCATTTTCTAAGACGAGCGAGGGGACGTGCGCCGGGCGTCTGAATGGGGTGGGTGTCCGGCAAGCTTGATACAATCGAACTCTCTCCTAAATTAATGGGATCGCACGAGGAAAAAAAAGCAGACCCTTCGGAAGAGCTTCCGGACGAATGGTGGCATAAGGTTTATGCCGCAGTGGTTTTGACGACGATCGTCGTGATCACGCTACTGTGGTCGTTCTCCCGATACTTCTCAGGTTAAGACCGAAACACGATGAGATTTCTCGATTGGGCGGTCGTTGTTGCTTACCTTGTATACGTCATTTGGGACGGAATAAGGATGACAAAGCACAGCGGCAGTGCCGAGGGCTACTTTCTGGCGAACAGGAGCCTGCCGTGGTGGGCGGTCGGGCTTTCTGTAATGGCGACTCAGATGTCGGCCATCACGCTGGTGGGAGCGACCGGCCAGGCCTACACCGACGGGATGCGTTTCGTGCAGTTTTACTACGGGCTGCCGATAGCGATGGTTATCTTGTGCATTACGCTCGTTCCGTTCTTTTACCGTGCGAACGTCTTCACGGCTTACGAATATCTCGAGAAACGTTTCGACGCAAAAACTCGAACCCTTACCAGCTTTTTCTTTCTCATCTCACGCGGACTCGGAGTCGGCGTGGTCATTGCGGCTCCGTCGGTGATCCTATCGATCGTTCTGGGTTGGAGCGAAATTGCGACGATATTTGCGATGGGGATATCGACCACGATCTACACGATGATAGGCGGCGTTCAGGCGGTTACGTGGACCGATGTCAAACAGATGGTCGTCATCTTTTTTGGCCTTTCGGTCGTGATGTTCGTGATCATCTCTCAGTTCCCGACAGGCGTTTCCGTTAGTGACGGCCTTCATCTGGCAGGGTCGCTCGGCAAGCTTGAAACTTTGGATTTCAGCTTCGACCTGACCGAAAAGTACACGATCTGGTCAGGCGTATTCGCCGCATTGTTTCTGTTCCTTTCTTATTTCGGTTGCGATCAAAGCCAGGTACAGCGATTCTTGACGGCGCGCTCGGTTAGCGAGGGCCGCACGTCGCTGCTAATGAGCGCATTTCTGAAGATACCGATGCAGTTTTTCATTCTGCTGATCGGCATCATGGTCTTCGTTTTCTACCAGTTCGTAACGCCGCCGATGGTCTTCAATCCGATCGAGTCGGCGAAGGCTGAAAACACGGCACAGTATCAGTCGCTCCAAACCACCTTCAATGCGGCTCACGAAACTCGCGAGCAAGCCGCCGTTGCGTTCATCGCAGATAAATCCGAGCCGAATCGAGCGGCCTACGTCGCCGCCGATTCTGCTTTTAACGAAGCACGGAAGAGTGCGGTTAATTACGTTAAAGCGACCAGCAACCCCAGCTTTAACGACGTCAACTACGTTTTTCCGTCATTCGTTACTACATATATGCCGATGGGCGTGATCGGCCTGATCATCGCTGCGATATTCGCCGCCGCAATGTCGTCCGTTTCAGCTGAGCTGAATGCCCTCGCGACCGCGACGACGATCGATTTTTACCGACGGCATTTTAATCCCAACGGTACGGATCGTGAGTTCGTACGCTTCGGCAGGATAGCGACATTCTTCTGGGGAATCTTCGCCTGTATCGTCGCGATCTACGCGACGAATCTCGGCTCGCTGATCGAGGTCGTGAATACGTTCGGTTCGTTCTTTTACGGATCACTGCTCGGTGTGTTCGTACTCGCGATCGGCGTAAAGCGGGCGAGATCCCGCGGAGCTTTCTTTGGACTTTTGTTCGGCATGGCATCTGTCTGGATCGCCAGCCGATATACCGATATCGAGTTTCTTTGGTTCAACGTGGTCGGATGTGTCGTGACGGTCGTCGCCGGCTACCTCATCAGCCTGACCGTTCGAGACACAGAACAATTGAGGGAAGTAGAATAATGGCCTACAAATACATCAGATCGATCTCAGTTTTTACTTTGCTTGCCGCGATGCTTGCCCCCGGATTTGTAGTTCGTGGGCAGGTCAGAGCGATTTACGATAACGGAACAGCCGGGCTCGGGCTTCGGCTCAAGCGACTGCAAACGACCGCCAGCATGATGCACACGGCGGCGCATCCCGATGACGAAGACTCAGGTTTGATCGCTCGAACAGCGCGCGGCGACAGCGCTCGCGTGTCGTATCTTTCACTTACACGTGGCGAAGGCGGCCAGAACGTCATCGGCCCCGAACTGTTCGAATCTCTCGGCATCATCCGCTCCGAAGAACTGCTGCAAGCCCGTCGACTGGATGGCGGTCAGCAGTTCTTCACACGGTTCATGGAATATGGATTTTCCAAGCGTCGCGAAGAAGCCGCTCGAATCTGGGATGACAAACAAGTTCTCGGCGACATGGTCCGGGCGATTCGGCTGTTTCGTCCGCTCGTGATCACCTCGCGATTTTCCGGAACTCCGGCTGATGGCCACGGACAGCATCAACTCGCAGGCTACCTGACTCCGATCGCTTACAAGGCCGCAGCCGATCCGAATCAGTATCCCGAGCATTTTGCGGAAGGCCTTCGTCCGTGGCAGGCCAAGAAACTTTATGTCGGCCAGGGCTTTGCCCCAAATGCCGCAAACCCACCGAGTGTGGTCGTACCAACCGGCGAATACGATCCGCTGATCGGCCGATCATATTTCGAGATCGCGATGGAAGGGCGGAGCCAGCACAAATCTCAAGAGATGGGATCGTTGGAGCTCCGCGGAAAGCAGCAGTCGGGGTTGAGACTTCTTGACGGCGTTAAGGTCGAGAACGAGAAGGGCATCTTCGACGGTATCGACACGTCGATCACCGGGATCGCAAAACTGGCGGGCATTACGGACGGCTCGCTCGACACTGATCTTCGAGCGATCCAAGCGGCCGCCGCAAAGTCTCTAGATGAGTTCGACGCTTTCAATCCAAGTAAGTCGATCGCCCCACTTGCTGCCGGACTTCAGGCAGTGAAAGGCGCGCGAGCAAAACTCGCAAGCAAGTCCGACGACGCATCCAAAGAGGCGGATTTTTTCCTGAAGTTCAAGGAGAAGGAATTCAGTGACGCGCTTCTTGCTGCCGCGGGCGTGATCGTTGACGCGTTGGCGGACACTGAAACGATAGTCGCCGGCGATTCGTCAAATGTCGCTGTTCGCGTGTTTGCACCCGAAGTGTCGGGCGTTACAGTGGCTGGTGCGTCGATCAAGACGGCTGAGGGTTGGACCGCAGCGTCGCAGGCCGAACCGGCTCAAGCTCCCGCGACCGGATTCCGGCCTCGCAACGAAGTGTCGCTCGGAGCCAACTTCTTCAAACTTACGGCTCCCGCAAACGCCAAGCCGACTCAGCCTTACTGGCTCGAAGATGATCGCACCAATTTCACATTTGATTGGAGCAAGGCCGGCATGGACAAAAACATGCCGTTCCAAAAACCACTCGCTACGGCAGAGGTGAAACTGAATATTGGCGGAGCCGAGGTGACCACGTGGAAGACCGTGGAATATCGATTCGCCGATGACATCCGCGGTGAGCTGCGGCGTGATTTGAATGTTGTCCCGGCGGTGACGATCACTCTGGACTCCAACCTGATCATCGCTCCCGTTTCGACTGCCGCTAACAAGAAACGCGTCGTTGCATCCGTCACCAACAACGCTCCGCGAGAAACGAAAGGTTCCGTCAGCCTGAATCTTCCGACAGGCTGGACCGTTTCGCCTTCATCAAGCGAGTTTGCGTTGAAAGCTAAAGGAGAAAAGACTGCTGTCGTCTTTGACGTAACAATTCCGGCGAACACGAAAGCCGATTCTTACAATATCCCTGCTGTTGCTCAGGTCGGTGGAGCAAGCTACGCGTTGACGATGCACGAGGTCGCGTATCCGCACATGCAAACGCATCGCCGATACTCACCGGCTGCTGTCGCGGCTAAGGTGATCGATGTCAAAGTCGCACCGGTCCGAGTGGGATACGTGATGGGTACTGGTGACCGAGTGCCCGAGGCGATCACGCTGCTCGGCCTTCCGGTGACGATGCTTGACGAACGCGACCTCTCGACCGGTGACCTATCGAGATTCGATACGATCGTGATCGGAATCCGTGCGTCTCAAGTTCGTCCTGACTATGTTTCGAATAATGGCCGCCTTCTCGAATTCGTTCGCAACGGCGGCACGATGATCGTTCAGTATCAGCAGCAGGAATTCATTCGCGAGAATCTTGCACCATTTCCGGTAAAGATGGAGTCGGTCATAAACGGTCAGCAACGAGTTTCAAACGTCCGAGTGGTGGATGAGAATGCACCTGTGACGATCCTTGTTCCAAATCACGTGACTATGAACACTCCGAATCGCATCGGGGCTACTGATTGGGACAACTGGGTGCAGGAACGGAATCTCTACAGCCTCACGGGGCTCGACCCGCAATACACCGCGCTTCTCTCGTGCGCGGACGAGGGCGAGCAGCCTGTGACGGGCGGCCTCGTTTACCTGAAGCTCGGAAAGGGCCATTGGGTATATAACTCTTATTCGTTCTTCCGACAACTTCCGGATGGTAATCCCGGCGCATTTCGCTTATTCGCAAACCTGCTCAGCTTGCCTCAGAGCGATCTTTAGTATGGCCGAGATGTCCGGAGCGTTAATCGACGCTCCGGATATTTTTACACTCAGCGTTCTATGACGATTCCAAAAGAAGCCTCAGCCGAAAAATTTCCCGCTCAAAGTTACAAGGACAACGTCCTCGCCGATTGCTTTGCAGACGCGAAAGAGTATTTTCTCGATGCGTATCATCAAGTCGATCTTGCTCACGCGATAATGCTTGGCGAACAGGGAATTATCACGGAAGATGAGTTACGGGTGATTTTGAATGCTCTTGTAAATCTTGATTTCGAGGCGATCCGTGCTCGCGAATACGATGGCTCTTTTGAAGATCTTTTTTATCTTCTGCAGCAAGAGATCACGAAATTGTGCGGCGATGCCGACACTGCCGGTAAGCTCCACACCGCCCGTAGCCGCAACGATATCGATGTAACGATCTACAGGCTTCAACTTCGACAAGATTGTTTGAAACTTATAAGGTCGGCGATGGATCTGCGAAATGTGTTTCTAGATCTAGCGTCCCATAATCACGAGACGCTGATCCCGGCTTACACGCACACTCAGCCGGCGCAGCCCTCGACGATGGCTCATTTTCTGCTGGCTATGGGTGAGAATGTTGGGAGAGACATCCGCCGGCTTCAGCGTGCTTTCGAAAATATGAACTATTGTCCGCTCGGCTCGGGCGCGATTACTACGACCGGGTTTCCGATCGACCGTCACCGCGTTTCCGAATTGCTTGGCTTTACGGCACCGACAGTAAACTCGTACGGCTCGATCGCGTCGGTCGATTACTTCACCGAAACTCTTGGAGCCGTGGCGGCATTGCTAGTCAACACCGGAAAGTTCGCTCAGGAATTCTTGTTGATGGCGATGATGGAGTTCAACGCGATCCGGCTGCCAGATGGATACGTTCAGGGTTCATCGATAATGCCGCAGAAGCGGAACCCGGTCGCGCTCGAGCACATCCGTGCGATCGGTTCGAAGGCTCTAGGACAAACGCTGGGCGTTATCACCTCTGTTCACAACACGCCGTTCGGTGACATTAACGATGTCGAAGACGATCTTCAGCCGCTGATCTATTCGGCGATGCGCGATGCCGATCGAGCGGTAAACCTTTTTGCGAATACGCTCAAATCAGCGACATTCAATTTTGACGTTCTCAAAAAACGTGCTGGTGAAAATTTCATCGCCGTTACCGAACTAGCTGACGCTATCGTCCGCGATGAGAATCTTTCATTCCGTGTCGCTCACAAGATCGTCGGCACATGCGTGAAGGCGGCTATTGATGCCAGCAGTGAGATCACCTATGAGATGCTGCAGTCCGCGGCAAAGGTACATGTTGGACGCGAGTTGCAGATGACGGAGGCAGATCTGGCATCCGCTGTTTCCCCCGAGAATTTTGTAAATGTTCGCACCATATACGGCGGCGTTGCGCCGTCCGAAACAAAAAGGGCCCTCAAGGTCGAACGCGAGGCGGAAACAGAGGATGATTCGTGGTATGCATCCTCGATCGATCACCTGAAAATCGCTCGCGAGAATCTTGAAGGCGTCGTACAAAAGAAGCTTGCAAAGTCTTGATCCGGCACCTGTTAGAATGTTCGAGTGGAGACGGAATTTAAAGAACGGGCGGCTGCCGATTGGCGGCAACGGGTTTATGAATTAGTGTTCGAGGCCGAAACGCCTGGCGGAAGGATCTTTGATATCACGCTGATATCTTTGATCCTTCTTTCGGTACTAGCGGTCTTTCTTGAAAGCGTTCGGTCGATCCGTGAATCGTTCGGAGTAGAACTTTACGCAGCCGAATGGGCGTTCACCATCCTCTTTACGATCGAATACATGCTTCGGCTCGTTTCCGTTCGCCGTCCGCTACGCTACGTTTTCAGTTTCTATGGAATCGTCGACCTACTTGCGATTCTGCCTACATATCTCAGCCTTCTCATTCCAGGCACACAGTATTTATTGGTTATTCGGATATTGCGTTTACTTAGAATATTCCGCGTCCTAAAGCTGACCTCCTACATATCCGAAGGCCGGGTCATCAGCACGGCCCTTCGTGCAAGCCGTCAAAAGATCACCGTCTTCCTCGTCGCAATACTTACGATCGTTACGGTTGTAGGATCGTTGATGTATGTCGTAGAGGGTGAAGAGCACGGCTTCGTCGATATTCCGACGAGCATTTATTGGGCGATCGTAACGCTTACTACCGTCGGCTACGGCGATCTTTCACCGAAGACAGGCCTTGGAAAACTCCTTGCGTCGGTAGTGATGATAATGGGCTATGGAATTATCGCCGTACCCACGGGGATCGTGACCGGCGAACTGATACGAGCTTCGAAGTCGCTGTCTACACACGTGTGTCCGGAATGTCACGCGGAACCGCACGACATCGATGCAGTTCACTGTAAGTATTGCGGAGCGAAGCTCTGAGTTTAGAGTTCAGGCTTTAGCCTGCTTACTGTGCGTGAAGAAGGCAAGCTAAAGCTTGAACTCTGAACCCTATTCGACAACGGCCAGCACATCTCCGGCGGATACTGTAGATCCTTCGGAAACCTTGATCTCTTTTACGACGCCGGCCTTCGGAGCTTTCAGGTCGTTCTGCATCTTCATTGCTTCGACTACGAGCACCGCGTCACCCTTCTCGACCAAGTCACCCACGCTCGCTATCAGCCTAACGACCTTGCCCGGCATCATCGTCTTGATCTCCGCAAGTCCGTCGGCAGATCCGCTTGCGCCAGCCGATCCTCGTAGCCGCTTGGGGTCGATCAGCGTGATTTCGAAGTCGGACTTTCTCGATGAAACTATCTGTGGCGAGCCGGGCTGAGCCGCCGGTGCTACGTAGAACTCGTGTACCTGCCCGGCATGTTTCAATAGGAAAACATTCGGCTCAGGCTCGGACGCCTCAAGTTCGTATTCGCGATCATCGATCGTTGCAAATACTTTCTCGCCTTCTCGTTTGATCTCGACGTTGTGCAGCGATTCGCCGACTTGGGCTTGGAGTTTCACTTCTTGTTTTTCTTGGATTTCGAGCTGATTGCATTTACTACCCTTTTCACGTTGGCTTTGGAATAGGGAATCGACCACTCGAAAAGAGCAAAATAGCAAGGGCTGCTCGAACACGGCATTCCATCCTTTTCAACTCTTTTGCTTTCAGTAGTAGCGAATACTATTGTCTTACCCTCACCAAACCCAATATGACCAGGCATGGTAATAGCTATATTCGATATCGAGGTGTCGCCTTTTAGGACCTGAAGGACGCGATAGTTGGCATAGGTTGAGTCACCTTTACCCTCAGGACTATACGAGCGTCCGTAACCATCAACCTCGCCCACGAAGATCACTTCAGCCTCGCTTTCGATAAGGATCTGTTCAAGCGAAGGAGCCTTTCGGCCCCACCTTTGGGAGTGTCCTGGGACCACCAGCAGGGCAATGGACAAAAGAATCGAGCAAATGAGGAATAGCTTCATCAAAGTGGTTTCGAATGAGGGCAATCAGAATCAATCGCCCCACTAAACCTAAACTAGGAATTAGGCCGACTGTCCTTCGCCCTTCACCTTATTCGGCTGAGGCGTGACGCGGAGGTACGGCTTTACGGTTTTCCATCCGGCGGGAAACTTCTCCTTCGCCTGCTCGTCGGAAACAGCGGGGACGATGATACAGTCGTCACCGTCCTTCCAGTTTACGGGCGTTGCCACGCTGTACTTAGCGGTGAGTTGGAGCGAGTCGATCACACGAAGGATCTCGTCAAAATTGCGGCCCGTACTCGCCGGATAGGTAAGCGTAAGTTTGACCTTCTTGTCCGGCCCGACGACGAACACCGAGCGGACAGTGAACGTGTCGCTGGCGTTCGGGTGGATCATATCGTAGAGATCGGAAACCTTCTTATCAGGGTCGGCGATCATCGGGAAGTTGACGGCACTGCCCTGAGTCTCTTCGATGTCCTTCTCCCAACCCTCGTGGGATTCGAGCGGGTCGACACTGAGGCCGATGACCTTTACGTTTCGCTTGTCGAACTCAGGTTTGAGCTTCGCGGCCATGCCGAGCTCGGTCGTGCAGACGGGAGTGTAATCCTTCGGGTGCGAAAAAAGAACGCCCCATCCATCGCCGAGCCATTCGTGAAATTTAACTTCGCCCTGAGTCGTCTGGGCCGTGAAATCGGGAGCTTCGTCGCCTAATCTGATCGCCATTATCTGCCTCCGTAGTTAGTTGGTAACTCGATTCTAACACACGGCCTTACTCTTCATCAGACGGAGATTCATCGCTGCTTTCTACTTCCGTTTCCGGCCTGATGCGAAGCAGCGTAAGACGTTTCTCATCCGCACTTCGCACCTCGATCTGCAGTCCGCGTATGGACAATATCTCGCCCGCTTTCGGTACGTGCCCGGCCTCATTTGTAACCAGGCCCGCGATAGTCGAATAGTCGCCGTCCTCAAGCTCGATGTCGAAAAGCCGCTCGATCTTGTCGATCTCGGTCGAGCCGAGAACGTCATAATAACCATCCTCGCCCTCGATGATCTCGATAATCTCTTCGTCCTCCGTGTCTTCGTCTTCGATCTCGCCGACGATCTCTTCGATAAGATCCTCGACCGTCACCACGCCCGCAACGCCGCCGTATTCATCCACGACTATCGCGATCTGTACGTGGTCGACCTGCATCTTTTTCAGCAGATCAGCCGCAGACTTCGTCTCGGGCACGAAATATGGATCTCGCAGCATTCCTTCGATCTTTTGATCTTCCTTTCCACCGTCCGCCCACACTTGAAGCAGATCGCGTACGTATATCACGCCTTCGATGTTGTCGATGTTGTCTCGAAAAACTGGTATGCGGGAATATTTCTGGTCGATGATCAGATCGCGTGCGGCCCGAACGGTTGAATCCGCAGGGATGGAGCAAATCTCCGTTCGCGGCGTCATGATCTCACCGACGCGAGTTTCCGCAAACTCCACCATCGACTCGATCATCACGCGTTCCTCTTCTTCAAGGATGCCCTCAGCCTGACCGACCTCAAGCAGCGCTTGAATATCCTCGTCGTCATCTTCCTTCTTCTCATCGGGCGAGTCAGGAGTCACGGTGGCTTCGAGCTTCTGCTGTTGATCTTTCGAGCGAAACAGCGATGCGAAGGGGCTCGCAATGATAGTTGCTAGCGAGTAGAGCGGCCGGACAACCGGCAATACTAACAGGAGAACGTACTCGGGGTTATTTCTTACCAAAACTCGCGGCAGCAATTGTCGAAAAATGATCGTCGCGAGAAGGCCGATCAGAAGGCTGTATAAGAGAATGGAAGTCCGGTCGAGCGTGTACCTGGTTATTAAAACGACCACGAGCACCGTGAAGGTTATAAGCAGCAGCTGGATCGTCGTAGTTATCGCAAATCGAAACAGCGGGCGGTTATCGGCGATCTCTCGAAGGAACTCGTACGTGCTCTGCCGCGACCCTTCATCGGTTTCGGTAGCAAGACGCCGAAGGCTGAGATCGGACAATTGCGAAAAAGCCATATCGACCGTCGCAAGAAACACGACGATCAACAATATCGCGATGCAAATCGCTATCTCCAACTCCATAGGCTAATACCGATGAATCTTAGGTTTGACAGCACGTAAAATCAAATGCTTAGTTTGCCGGCCGCGGTGCGATCTACGAACCACGTCAGCTGGCCTTCATCCGGTCGAATGCGTTTCGCGGGAAGATCATTAGTGTCTGCCTCGTCCATGACGGAGCTGAGGGGATCGGCTTTGTCGGCGCCGGCGACGAGAAAGATCACGTTTCGAGCGTGGTTTATCACCGGGAATGAAAGCGTGTATCGCCACGCGCCAAGCTGCGGAACCCAATTTGCCACGGCAAACTTTTCGGACTCTGCCAACGCTTTAGTGCCGGGGAAAAGTGATGCAGTATGGCCGTCGCCGCCCATTCCGAGAAGTATAAGGTCAAACCGAATTTCGAAGATGCTGGGAATTTCGGGGGTGTCTCGTTTGAGTCCGCCAATCTCTCCAAAGCGTGAGGTGAGCTGAAGAAAGTAGTCGTCAGCAACCTTCGAAGGCTCGCCCAGTTCCGTACGCCATCGAGAGATTCTGTCCTCGCGGATGCGGAGCGGTCTGAACAGTTCTTTATTCGCGTTACGAAAATTACTCGCGTCTTCGTCGGGCGAAACGTTTCGCTCGTCCCCGAAAAAGAAATATACGTGTTCCCAATCGAGTGTCGAATCGACCAGGTTTTGATAAAGCAGCAGAGGCGTTGAGCCACCTGACAACGCGACGGTGAAGGCTCCTCGCTCTTTGATCGAATCATTCGCGATCCGCACGAACTCTGCCGCCGCACGCGAGGCAAGTTCGTCCGGATTCTTGCATACGACAAGGTTCATTTGTTATCCGCACGAACTTCAGGTTCTTCGTTCTTCCATTTACGGCCGTCGCGTTCCAGCAGGTCGTCTGCCTCTTTCGGCCCCCACGATCCAGCCTCGTAGTTTGGAAAGTCTCTTGCAGGTATTGCGTGCCAGACGTCGAGTATCGGAGTGACGGCCTTCCAACTTGCCTCTACCATATCCGCTCGTTGGAAAAGCGTCGCGTCGCCGATCATACAGTCGAAAAGAAGGCGTTCGTATCCCGTAGTTACCTGTTTGCCGAAGTGATCGACGTAATCGAAATCCATGTCTACTGCACCCATCTTAACGATCGGCCCAGGGATCTTTGCACCGAAATGAAGGGTTATACCTTCGTCGGGCTGGATGTGGATCTCGATCCTGTTACTGCGAAGCCGCTCGACCGGCGTATCACGAAACAGCATGAACGGCGCTTTTTTGAACCAGATAACGATGCTTGAGTTCCGCGTCGCCATCCGCTTGCCGGTGCGAACGTAAAACGGAACGTCAGCCCATCGCCAGTTGTCGATCGAGAGTTTCAGTGCGGCAAATGTTTCGGTGTTCGAATCCCTCGATACTTTCTCTTCATCGCGATACGCAGGTACCTCAGTAGGAGTGACGGCTTTAGACGTTTTCTTCGAAGAGGGTGTAAACGCCTCGCTCTTACCCGATCCGTATTGTCCACGTACGGCGTTGTGCAGTGCATCTTCGGGCGAGAACGGTTGGATCGCCTGCAGGATCTTGACCTGCTCGTCGCGAACCGAGTCCGGATCGAAAGACACCGGAGGCTCCATCGCCGTTAGGGTGACAAGTTGAAAAATGTGATTCGGGATCATGTCCCGCAAAGCTCCAGCCGAGTCGTAGTATCCGCCACGCTGTTCGACACCGAGCTTTTCCGCGACCGTGATCTGCACATGATCGACAAAGTTTCTGTTCCAGATCGGCTCGAAGATGCTGTTGCCGAACCTGAATACGAGAAGGTTCTGGACCGTTTCTTTCCCGAGGTAATGGTCGATGCGATAGATCTGGTTTTCGTTCAGAACTTTTAGCAGATCGGCGTTCAATTTCTTGGCAGATTCGAGATCGTGTCCGAATGGTTTCTCGAAAATGAATCGTCGCCAATGCCCGCCCTCTTCTTTGCCGAGTCCGTTCTTTACTATCTTCTGCGCGACGTTGGCGAAGAGGTCCGGTGGGATCGCCATGTAATAGAAGTAATTTTCCGGAATGTCGTTCGCCTCGCACACATCGCGAAGCATGTCTTTTAGATCCGCAAATAACTTTTTGTCGTCGTTGAAATCGCCGCCGGTGTAATACGTCCGCTCGCAAAACCACTGGATGTGTTTCTCGTCGGCCTCGGCTCCCGCAAACTCCTTCAGATTCTCGATCATCTGATCACGAAACTCATCCGAGAGCATTTCCTGCCGACCGACGCCGACTATCGCGAACTTGTCCGGCATGTGCCCGTCTTTCGCCAGATTGTATATCGCGGGGAAAAGTTTTCGCTTAGTTAAGTCTCCGGTCGCACCGAAGATGACCATCACGCATGGATCGGCAGTTTTTTGTGTGTCGGACATTAAGTGAATATTGCCACAGAGGACACAGAGAGGAGAATTGGAATTGGCAAAAACTCAGTGAACTCTGTGGCTAAATTGATAGCTTCTCGCGCAATTTGAGTTCGCGGGCGTTCATCTCACCGTTATCAGTCTCGTGATCGTATCCGCTGAGGTGCAAAGCTCCGTGAAGGATGAGCTGCTTAATTTCTTTGTCGAGCGAAAGTGTATTCGCTTTTGCTTGACGCTGCGCCTGTTCGAGAGAGATAACGACGTCTCCAAGAAATTGGCCGGTTTCCGATGACGCCGAAAGATGATGGATCGATTCGAATTCGTCAGCCTCGTGAGGAAAAGATAGAACGTCCGTCGTCGAATCCTTACCGCGAAACAGCTTGTTCAGTTCCGTCATTCGCTTGTCCGAAACGAAGGCCACCGAGAAATGCTTGCCTCGAACTTCGTCGACACCCGCCTCAAGCGAGATCAAAAACGGCATGAAATCCGCCGACCTTATCTTTATCTTTCGCTGAAGGTTAACGATCACCGAGTTGCAATCAACTGCTCAGGACTTGGAGCGTCGGAAACGCAGTCTTGAAGATCCTGTTATCAAGCGTAAGCAAGGCATGTTTATTTTCGAGAGCATGTGCCCCGATAAAGAAGTCGGTAACGAGGCGTCTTGGTTCCATCTGCCTTTGTTTCCGTCGGCGTCGGATATAGCCTTGAAAGGCTTTACCGGTCGTTCGCCAAATCCTTTCACTACTCCGCCAATCGATCTCGATTCCAGTGTCATAAAGGAAAGTCTCGACCGTAGCGATACTTCGTTCCGGTGCGGCGACAAGCTCAACGAAAACGGCTCCGCTAATTACAAGTCCGCCCTTTGCATAGGCCCTATCAAGAGCATTCTGCGCACGAATGTTAAGAGAATCTGAATCATCCCAGAGGGCAATGAAAACGTTAGTGTCGACCGCAGTGATCATTTGTCGTCCGGATCGAAACCCCTCATGTCGCGTATGTACCGATTGATCGCATCGCGACCAGATCCAATGCCGGGGTTGCCTATCCCGCGATACTTTGCGAATGGGCTTCCTTTTTTCCTCGCTCGCACGAGATAACCGTCATCCCGTTTTTCAAAAACGACGCTATCACCCGTTTTGATTCCCATATCTTTGCGGATCTCAAGGGGAACCGTGATCTGACCTTTACTTGTAACTTTTGCCTCGGAATCCATATCGTCTCTCCCATTCCTTACCTTACCACAAGGATTCCTTACATGAGATAACGATTATTGATCCGTCGAATGATCTTCATAAGCGCGGACGATCAACTGAACGAGTTTGTGCCGGACGACGTCCTTGTCGGAGAAGTAGACGAACTCGATCATGTCGATGTCCTTGAGTACTTCTTCAGCTTCCTTTAGGCCGGATCGCTGACCACGAGGCAGGTCGATCTGGGTCTTGTCGCCGGTAACGACGGCTTTTGAGCCGAAGCCTATACGCGTGAGGAACATTTTCATCTGTTCGCTGGTGGTATTTTGAGCTTCGTCGAGGATGATGAACGCGTCAGAGAGAGTTCGTCCGCGCATGAAAGCAAGTGGAGCGATCTCGATGATGCGCTTCTCGAGCATCTTTGTCACCTTTTCGCTGTCGACAAGGTCAAAAAGAGCGTCATAAAGCGGACGCAGATATGGATCGACCTTTTCCTGCAGATCGCCTGGCAAAAATCCTAAACGCTCGCCAGCCTCGACCGCCGGACGGGTGAGGATAATCCGGCTAACCTGTTTCTTGAAAAGAGCATCCACCGCCATCGCCACGGCAAGGTAGCTTTTCCCCGTACCAGCCACGCCGATCCCGAATACAAGATCATTGTTCGCGATAGCATCCAAATACTTCCGCTGATTCGCCGTTTTCGGTGCAACCTGTTTTTTCCCCGCCGGATTAAAGCGAGCCTTCAAGAAGTAATCCTTCAGCGAATAAGCCCGATCCTCGGCGATCTGCTTGAACGCGTCTTTCAGTTCCTTGTCGGTGAAATGCTGCCCCTCGGCGAACAGTTCACCGAACTCACGCAGTATCTGCTCGACCGTTTCGATGTCACGCGGGTCGCCGTCTATCAGCAACTCATTGCCGCGTGCACCGATATTCACGTCTAGCAGAGACTCAAGATATTTGATGTTTTGATCCTGTACACCGAAGAGCGTGTTCAGGCCTTGGGGTGGTAGTTCGAGTTTTTTCAGATCGCTCAAATTAGTGCGTTTTTCCTTGGCTAAGTCTATATGGGTGAGGCTACTAAAGGCTTGTTCGACTGTCAATCAAATCCCGCTTGGCACGCACTTTGCCCCTAATCCAGGCACACATAATTTCGTGTCCGAAACCGAAACAGTTAGGAGAACATTGTGTTTGGATCAAATCGCAAATCGGAGAACCACGAGGTCTTGTCACTGGAACTTCACACGACCGCAAGTGCCAACAAACGCACGACGATCAAGAGAAATCGAGATCCCAGAGAGGGCCGTAAACAGGCTGGGATCAACCTGTATCATCGTGCCGACCAGTTTCTCATGCGTTTCCGCGTAGGCGACAACGCCACGAACTGAAGAGATCGACTGAGAGGACATCATGCCGAGTAAGAAGGACGGAACTAGCAAATACACGGCAAAGCAAGAGCGTAAAGCCGACCACATTGCCGAATCATATAAAGAGAAGGGTGTATCGGAGAAAGAGGCCGAGTCTCGGGCTTGGGCGACCGTAAATAAACAGGACGGCGGCGGAAAGAATCCCGACGGTTCTGGAAGGAAAGGAGCGAGATCGAACAAGGAGAAATAAGATCTATGAATAGAGCATTGGCGATCATCGGTGGCATCGGAGCGGGTATAGCGGCGGCATATTTTCTGGATCCAAAGAAGGGGGCCGACCGCAGGGCTCTGGTAAGAGACAAATTCAACACCCTCAAGGACGAGGCTTCTAAGTCTATCACTGACGCCGTGGAAAACTTACGAAAACATACTTCAGGTGTTGCCGAAGACGCTAGAGCGATGATCGGCGACGGATCAAACGACATTGGAAATCCGAAGCAGAAAGGTAAAGTCAGTCAGGCAAACGTTCACTAGGAGTTGAAATGGCTAAAGCAAAACAAGTAGAGCATCCGAAGTCGCCGATGCCGGCGCAGTCGCAAGGCCGCCCCGGTATCGAGGCCTCTATGGAGCCGAAACCGAACTTCACAGCTCCTAGTTACAAAGGCTCTGAAAAGCTCGCCGGTAAGCGAGCGTTGATCACGGGCGGCGATTCAGGAATCGGAAGGGCGGTCGCGATACTACACGCTCGCGAATGCGCCGATGTCGCAATCAGCTTATTTGCCGAAAGAACAGTCCGATGCTGAGGAGACAGCCTCTCATGTTGAGCAGGAGGGTCGGAGTGCCTGCTCATCCCCGGCGACGTCAAAGACTCGGCCTTCTGCGTCTCGGCCGTCGAGCATACCGTCGAGGAGTTCGGCGGTCTGGACATTTTGGTCAACAACGCGGCATATCAGCATCATCAGGAATCGATCGAGGATATTTCCGATCAGCAGTTTGACGAAACTTTCCGCACGAACATATACGGATACTTTTACCTGGCGAAAGCCGCAGTGAAGCATCTGCCGAAAGGCGGAGCGATCGTCAACTGCGGTTCGATCACCGGTCTGGAGGGCAGTGGACAACTTATAGATTATTCCGCGACGAAAGGCGCGATCCACGCATTTACAAAATCATTGGCTCAAAGTCTGGTTGAGAAGGGCATTCGAGTTAACTGCGTCTCGCCCGGTCCTGTGTGGACTCCGCTGAATGTAGCGGACAAGCCTCCGAAAGAGGTAGCAGAGCACGGAGCCGATACGCCGATGAATCGTCCCGCCCAACCCGAAGAGATCGCTCCCGCATTCGTGTTTTTCGCTTCGAACGCAGATTCGAGCTACATCACCGGCGAAGTCCTGACGCCACTGGGCGGTGAAACGACCGCAGCATGATCCGATTGTTATAACCCAAGCGTTTGGTTATAATCTTTGCGCGCCGACCGTATTGCGAGCTGACGGTTTCGAATTCAGGATTTGGATGAACGACCACGAGCCGCCTCACGTGCATGTCTTCCGCGGAGGTACGCAGGCGAAGATAGAACTTGTCTCGGCACACGCGGTTCGCATCTGGAACATGCGTCGAAGCGACGTCCGGCGTGCCGAGGAATTGGTCGCGATAAATCGAGAGTTGCTTTTGCGAAGGTGGAGTGAGATTCATGGATCAGGAATTTGAGACAAGGTATCGGCGAGCGGTCAAAGAAGCCAGGCTCAGCGATGCGGCCGAGCCCAGAGCGTCCGCGGCCAGGTTTGACGCTAAGAGCCGCAGGCTGTTGGTAGATCTCAGGAACGGTTCTACGTTCATGGTTCCAGTCGAACTCCTTGAGGGGTTAGCCGGCGTCGATTCGAGAGATCTAAAGCTTGTGGAGGTAACGCCGTCGGGCGATGGACTTCATTGGGAACGGCCGGATGTCGACCTTTCTCTTTCAGGGTTAATTTCCGGAGTCTTTGGCGGCAAGCGATGGATGGCCGAGCTGGGTAGGGCTGGCGGCAAGGTGCGGTCGGACGTGAAGTCTGCAGCGGCTCGCTCGAACGGCCTAAAGGGCGGACGCCCAAGGCGTACGCTAGCGTAGAAGTATTCAGCTCCATTCTCGTCGACCGCTTTTGCGATGCAGAGGCGGCCTATGTTATCCTCACTACTTTGTTATTTTAACGATTTCTCATCTATCACAGGAGTGATTTATCGCAATGGCTAATAACGGGGACTTAAAGGTCGGCAAGGTCGTACAGATCATCGGGCCGGTTGTCGACGTCGAGTTCGAAGATTATCTTCCGCCGATCCATCAGGCGCTTCGCATCACATCAGAGGGATTTGACCTCGAAACTCCGGTTGACGTTATCTCCGAAGTTCAGCAGCACCTGGGCGAAGGCCGCGTTCGTGCGGTTTCGATGCTTCCGACTGACGGCATGGTCCGCGGAATGAAGGTGCAGGATCTTGGTGGCCCTATCTCGGTTCCCGTCGGCACACCGACACTCGGCCGCGTAATGAACGTAGTCGGTGAACCCGTTGACGAACTCGGCGAGATCGTCGCGGATACCGAATACGCTATCCACCGTCACGCTCCGTCGTTCGATGAGCAGGCAACAAGCCTCGAAATGTTCGAGACGGGAATTAAGGTCATCGACCTTGTTCAGCCCTTCCTTCGCGGTGGTAAGATCGGCCTCTTCGGCGGTGCGGGCGTCGGCAAGACGGTTCTCATCATGGAGTTGATCAACAACGTGGCGAAGGGCCGCGACGGCTTCTCGGTGTTCGCAGGTGTAGGCGAGCGTACTCGTGAAGGGAACGACCTTCTCCGTGAAATGGTTGAATCGAGCGTTATTAAATATGGCGACGCATTCAACCATCACATGGAAGAGACCGGCGAGTTCGACCTCTCGAAGGTAGACAAGGCCGCGCTGAAGGATTCGAAGGTGTCTCTTGTTTACGGACAGATGACCGAGCCTCCGGGAGCGCGTCTCCGAGTTGCTCTTTCGGGCCTCACGGTTGCCGAATACTTCCGCGATCAGGGGAACGACGTGCTTTTCTTCGTCGATAACATCTTCCGCTTCACGCAGGCAGGATCCGAAGTGTCCGCACTTCTCGGACGTATGCCGTCCGCCGTTGGATATCAGCCGAACCTAGCGACAGAGATGGGCGAAATGCAGGAACGCATCACCTCGACAAAGACCGGTGCTATCACGTCGATCCAGGCCGTTTACGTGCCCGCCGACGACTACACCGATCCGGCTCCGGCCACTACGTTCGCTCACCTAGATGCTGTTACAGCTCTTTCCCGGCAGATCGTTGAGCTTGGAATCTATCCGGCCGTTGACCCGCTGGCGTCGAACTCGCGTATTCTCGATCCGCAGATCGTCGGCGATGTTCACTACAACACGGCTCAGGAAGTTAAGAAGATCCTACAGCGTTACAAAGATCTTCAGGACATCATCGCCATTCTCGGCCTCGACGAGCTGTCGGAAGACGACAAGCAGACAGTTGCCCGTGCACGTAAGATTCAGCGATTCTTCTCGCAGCCTTTCACGGTCGGCGAGCAGTTCACTGGCCTGAAGGGCGAATACGTAAAGGTCGAAGACACCATCAAGGGCTTCCGCGAAATCCTCGACGGCAAGTGCGACGACATGCCCGAGCAGGCATTCTACATGGTCGGCACGATCGAACAGGCACGCGAGAAAGCCAAGAAGATGGCCGCGGCAGCCTAACGGCAGTTTCAAGTTCCAGGTTTAAAGCTCAATGTTTTTCTATATGACTTTGCCCCTGGAACTTTGAACTTGAAACACTGAACTATGCTTAGACTTGAGATCGTAACTCCCGAAAAGAAGGTACTCGACGCTGAGGTCGATTCCGTCACGGTTCCGACAGCGTCGGGCGAAGCGGGATTGCTTGCAAATCACGCACCGGTCGTATCGGCGATGAAGCCCGGAATACTTACCTATGCGGTAAAGGGAAGTGTCGAGAAAATGGTCGTCGCCGGCGGATTCGTTGAGATGAACAATAATAAGGTCTCGGTGCTCACCGATTCGGCAGAGACGGCTGCCGAGATCGACACCGAAGCCGCAAAAGCGGCACGCGAATCTGCGGAGAAGGAACTCGCGGCTAATGCTTCATCCGCGATCGAACTAACGGACGTAACACGTGAGCAACTTGAAGCGGCAAATGCCCGCATCCAGCTCGCGGCCGGTAAATAGGACTATCGACTGAGAACAAATGTATCGGCCGTCCTGCATACGGACGGCCTTTTTTAGTTTGGATTCTTAAACTCCTTGACCTCATCCTTTTTCATCACATAGTGCGTGAAGTCAGCCATCAGGATGATCGGCAGATCGCGGGTCATACCATACGAACTTATGATGAGCTTCCGCCGGTCATACGCTCCGAGCAACTCTTCGGCCCACATCATCGATCGCCGCCAGTCCGTCGTGTAGTCGTAACCGATAAATGCCTCGCCGAACCCGACAATGCCTGAGAAGAAGGCATAGCTTGTATCGGACTTTCGTTTCTTTTCTTCGTCGTTAAGAAAATCGACGGCTAATTTAGCGTTCAGTCCTCCCTTGCCGTCTTTCATTATCCGGGCTTTCCAATCTTTCCATTTTTTCTGTGCCGCTTCTTTTTGACGCTGAACTTTTCGAAGATATTCCGGAGCGTTCTGGTCCATTCTCTCACGCGTTACGTCGTGCATCGCGTCGCCGTATGCCTTGTAAACTTCGTCATCGGTCATTTTCCCCGGCGTCGTAACAGGGTCGTATAGATCGGCCATGCGGTTCAGGTACTGCATCGTCGCCCCGTTCGGCGATACGATTCCGTCGGGCTTACTGAGCGTAAGTACGGTGAGCTTTTGAAACCTGATGATCGCTTCATAAAGATCGTCTGCGCAATAACCTCGCCGCACTATAAAGTTCAGTCCCTTCTGCGGGCCGCCGTAAACGATCGGGATCCGGCTCAACAAGGTCAGCACTGTGAACTGGTCCTCCGAGAGATTCATGCAGTGGCGATGAGGCCGCCGGCCGACATTTCTTTTGATCGTTTTCATTCATTTCTCCTACAGAAACATTAGACGCAGAGCGTCTGGCGGTTCGGACAATTCCGCAACCGTCCAGACTAGGGAGGGCGTTCTTTTATTGATAAGAGAATCTTCTCCGAACATTTCAGTTTGTAGCTTGACCTAACACGACAGAGGTCGTACCTTTATTGAAAACGACTTTCAATTGCAGAAAATGATATTGCAAAAGCTCAAAGAATCTACCAGACGACAGCACGAAGACGTTGAGGGATCAGTCGACGTGATGAACCAGATGTTCAGCCTCGACGATTACAAAAAACTGATCGCGAAGTTTTGGGCGTTTTATGCGGCTTTTGAGCCGAACTTGCCTTACGCGGAACTTAAGGAAGCAGGGTTCGATTACGACCAGCGACGAAAGCTTAAGTGGCTTGAAGCGGATGCCAAGGTGCTTGGGTTAGAAAAGCCCGAGGCTTTCGAGAATCTACCGGATGTTTCAAGCCTACCGAAAGCTTTCGGCAGCCTTTACGTCGTCGAAGGTTCGACGCTCGGCGGATCAGTTATCGCCCGACACTTGAATCAGCATCTCGGGCTTACACAGGAAAATGGCGGGTCGTTTTACGCGAGCTACGGCCCGCTGATCGGGCCGATGTGGAAGCAGTTCGGTGAGGCGATCACGGCTTATGCAGGCGACGGGTCGAACGATGACGAGATCGTAGCCGCCGCTGTAGAAACTTTTGACAGCATCAACGCTTTATTTAAATCCGACGCTCAGGCGAGCGTTGGCATTTGATTGAAATAAATCAGAAAGGCCGTACCGAAGGGACCTGGTAAATCGCATCGGTACAGCCAATTAAGTTCGACAACTCGAATAGTCGGCGAACATCTCAGAGAGTGTAGAGCGACCGGCTATTAACTGCAAGCAAGGAGCAATTATATGGCCGGGAAACGTCTTTTATTTCCTTTATTCTTTATCATTTTATCGGCAGTCGTCGGCGTCAAAGCCCAGACCGGAGAGATTCGGGGGAGCGTTAAGGACACGGCTGGCAACGCCGTTGCCGGAGTCAAAGCCGAACTTCTTCTCGGCGGTATCGTCGTGCGGACATTGATCGCAACCGACGACGGCGAACTGACGATCGACGGACTCAAACCCGGAACTTACAAGATCGCGGTTTCCGCTAATGGATTTGGAACGGTCCTTCGAGAGATCGTAGTAGGGGACGCGGCGGTCCCATCGATCGACATTGTGCTGCCCGTTGGCGGCGTGAGTGAGACCGTGTCGGTAACGGCGGCGAGAACGCAGGTTTCCGCGACGGACACGGCGGCGGCGGTATCGGTCGTCGGCCGACAGCAGATCGAAGAAAAGCTGATCAACAGCGTCGGCGACATTTTTCGCACTTTGCCCGGAACGTCCACAGTAAACGAAGGCGGGTTTCAGGTTCGGCCGCGGATCCGCGGGCTCGACAGCAACCGCGTTCTGATACTCGTGGATGGCGAACGTCTTAACAACAGCCGAACGTCGACGGGACAATCCGGCGTCGAGATCGGACTCGTGGATATCTCGCAGGTTGAATCGGTCGAAGTCGTTCGCGGCAGCGGATCGGTTCTCTACGGCACGGACGCGCTCGGCGGAACCATCAATATCATCACGCGGGACGTTCCCGCTCGCCGTACCGACGGTTTCCGTTTCGGTGCACGGCTAGACACGTTGTTCAGCTCTAATGAAAAAGGCCGACGCGGAAATCTTTCGGTGAATGGTTCCGGCAAGCTGTTTGCATTTGGCGTCAGCCAATCGCTCGAGAGGTTCGGCAACTACTTCACAGGAAAGCCAAAGGGAAATTTTCTCTCCGATCTTCGCGACGACAGCTTTGAGGGGATCACTGATGAGGGCGAGGCTTTAAACTCTCAATCGCATGGAAGCAACACCTCCGCCGCTGTGAGATTCTTTTTGAACGAAACGAACACGATCAAAGCCGCTTACGAACGTCGTCGAGCTTCGGACATCGGTTCAGCAGGGCTTGTCGGAACGTTCAACGGATTCTTTCCATACTCTAATCGCGACAAGGTCAGCGCCAGATACGACGCGGCAGGGTTAACCAATTACTTCGAGCGATTATCCGTCAGCGGGTTTTATCAACAGCAGGAGCGCGACTTTACCAATATCCTAACGGTCGGTCCCGTGCCGCCGTTCTTCCCCGGACTTTATCAGGTGAGTGAAACTGTTACCGATACAACTACTACCGGTTTTGACATTCAAACCGATTGGCGTATCGGAAACACGCATTACATTACCGCGGGCGGAAGTTTCTTCCGGGATAACAATTCCGACCGTCGGCTTGTGCGTACCTCGACTTTGCCGACGTCGCCAACGTTTACCGAAAATCGCACGACGAGCGTGCCGGAGGCGAGTCTTACAAACGCGGCGGCTTTCGTGCAGGACGAATATCGCATCACGCCAAGATTCAAGATAGTCGGCGGAGTTCGTGTAGATAATTTTTGGACTAGCGGTGAGCCGACCACAGGATTCGGGCTGCCTAACCTTCGACCCGATCAGATCGAAGATCTCGGTATCGGCGAACTTGCGTCGGGCCTGAGCGTCACGAACACTGCGGTAACCGGCGACGTTGGTGTCGTCTTCAACGCTACCGAGAACGTCACGCTATCCAGCCGTATTGGAAGGTCATTCCGAACTCCGAACATCTTTGAGCTTTTCTTTACCGATGCTGGATCGGTCGGCGGATTTATCGTCGGAAATCCGGCGTTGGAACCCGAGTCGGGCGTGAACTTTGAGGCTGGCGGGAAGTTTCGCACGAAGCGTTTTTCGGCCTCGGCGACTTACTTCAACAACAACTACAAGAACTTTCTCGCCACCGCCCCGGCTGTCGATAGTCGTGGATGTCCAGTGTTCATCGTACCGGCCGGAACTGTCTACGACGCGAACAACTGCCGTATCGTCTCGACACCGCCACGAACATCGCGAGTTGAGGTTTTCCAGACTCAGAACATCGAGCGGGCTCGCATCCAGGGTTTCGAAGCGGAGTTCGACGCGCCTTTCATGATAAGCATGGGCTATCTCACACCCTACGGAAACTTCAGCTACCTTCGCGGCGACAACACCGACACGGATCAGCCGTTGAACTTTATCTCGCCGATCCGCGCTAACGCGGGAGTGAGATGGCAGAACGTAGGAAAGCAGTACTTCGTGGACTACAACGCTCGGATCGTTACGAAGCAGACAAGGTTCTCCGATTCGTATCTTCTTCCCGTCAATCAGGGCGGGCAAGGGAACTCGCCAGAACCCGGCTTTGTAACTCACAACCTGTCAGGCGGCTACTACTTCCGTCGCGAGAAGTTTAACTTCAGCGTGAATCTCGGTGTGTCCAACATCTTCGATCGAGCCTATAGCGAGCAATTCGTGTTCGCCCCGGCGCGTGGACGGTCATTCACCATCGGTACAAGCTGGGAGATAAAGTAAGCGTAATCCCGTCGACATAAAAAAAGGCCTCGACGAGCGAATGTCGAGGTCTTTCGTATTTATGCCCGACCGTTTCAGGCGGCCGATGACTTTTAAAATGTCGCACTCACAGCCTCGACCCGTGGAAGTTACTTGACCTGAAATCCAACGCGGCGGATGGATCGCACGCACGACATGTCGAGGTCTTTAGCCGATCCGGCGTTCACGAACGCGGTCATCAGATTTCCGACACAGCCTGGTTCGGTAAGGCCGTTGAATCCGTGACCGCCGCTCGGCACGACGACGTGAAGGCTGTTCGGAAGGTGTTTGGCTGCTGCATCGCCGGACGAAGGGGGCGTGACCGGATCCCACTGGCCGCTAAGGATGAGAGCCGGTACGTTGGATCGCACAGGTGACGCGTAGTCCTTCGGAATATCGCCGCGCGGCCACAGAGCACACGCTTCCCGCTGCTGAACGAGACGATAGTTACCGAGCCATAGATCCGCCCCGGCTTTCATACTTTTTTCGTCGTTCACGAACGGCAGATCTTCCGCGCAGGTGACTGAGAGATACATACCTGTCGCACCAGTCGCGACGATCACCTGCCGATAGAAGATCGCGGCTTCGGCGAGCGGTATGTAATTCCCGGTTGCCGCACTGTTCAGCACCCACGGAATTCTGCTCGCTGATCCGCTCTGATAGAGCATATAGCGGATCGCCTCCGCCGCGAGGTCCCTCGATAGCGAAACCTTCGATTTCTTATGCTCGATCTCAACCTCGACAACTACCGGACCTTTCCTCAACTCAGCCAAGACCTTGTTCGCATCCTCGCGCACATTCGGATATTTCTCACTGCATGACTTGTCCGCCAAACATTCGCTCAGGACGCCATCCAGCGCACGCTGATTGTCTTCAGCGAACGTTCCGGGCATGTGTTGACTCGTCAGCGAGACGCCCTGCATTATTACGCTCCGCACTGTATCGCCGTGTCGGCGCAGATATTCCTGAACGAACCGAGTTCCGTACGAACCGCCGAATAGGTTGATCTTGTCGTAACCGAGCGCCGCTCGCACCTCGTTAAGATCGTCGACCGCGATCGACGTCGTATACAGGCGCAGGTCCGCTTTCTTCTCAAGTTCGGTTCGACACGCTTTCACGCGATCAAGCGGGTTCCATTGTCCGAGGTAGCTTTGAAGATCGTTAGCATCGAAGAACTCGCAGAAGAGCAGGTTCGATCCACCCGTGCCCCGCTGATCGATGAACACCAGATCGCGCCGCTCGCGTATCTTTGCGAATTCCTGCACGACGTAAGGAGCATCTTCGGTCGCTGACGACCCCGGACCACCGGGAATGTGGAGAAATGGATCTGCGGACTTCGTGCTGCCGGTCGCGGGATAGACGACTATGTAAATGGGAATCTTGCGGCCCTTTCTCCGTGCCCGGTCTTCGAAGACCTCGTACTTTCCGCACATCGCGGAGTCCTTCTTATTGGGCTCCGCACCGGGCACTTCACACGGCATAAGCGCCAGCTTAGGCTGGCCGTAACCTAACGCACAAAAAACAGCGAAGAGAAAGCAAAGTGTGGCGGAACGCATGCCGGCCATTATCACCGACGTTCTCGGTTATTCATAACGGAGAGCTTCGATCGGGTCGAGCTTGGCTGCTTTCCGGGCAGGCAGCACGCCGAAGATCAATCCGATAAGTACGGATATCGTTAGAGACGTGATGATCATCCATAACTCGACCTTAGCGGGCAGAGCCGGCACGAGCATCAGGATGAGATTACTGATGCCGATGGACAACACCAGCCCGATCACGCCGCCGAAGAATGTCAGGGCCATAGCCTCGGCAAGAAACTGCAAGACGATCGCCCATCGCGTAGCCCCGATCGCTTTTCGAATGCCGATCTCTTTTGTGCGTTCGGTTACGGAAACGAGCATGATATTCATCACGCCGATGCCGCCGACTAGCAGCCCGAGCCCCGAGATCGCGATAGCGGCGATGCCAATGCCCGCGAGCATGCCGTCGAACTGACGCATAAAATCATCCGCGGTCTTGACGTCGAAGTTGTTCGGATCGCCGGTCTTCACCTCGCGGCGAACTCGCAGAACGCCCGTGATCTCTTCGACCGCGTCGTTCAAAAATCCCGTCTTCGCCTGGGCGATATGCAGCACCGCATCGCGCGTCGGCGCGACTTTCCTGGCCGTGCGAAACGGCATAAAGATCTTCTGATCTTCCTCATTCTCGCCAAAAAATCCGGCCTCGCGTTTCTCAAGCACACCGACGATCTGCCACATCGTGCCGTTCATCCGGATCTCTTTTCCGAGAGCTTCAGCAGAGTCGCCGTCAAACAACGCCTCGACCGCACTCACGCCGACAACAAGCACGCTTCGCCTTTCCTGATCGTCCATCTCGGTCAGCCAACGGCCTTCCTTGATCTTCAAATTCGCGATGCCCGCGTAATTGGCGGTCACGCCGTCAGTCTTCGCCCAACGATAATTTTTGTCTTTATAGATCATGTTATCGTCGAAGCCCGTTCCCCACGATCCGATGTTGATCGCGACGGTGGCGATGTCATTAACCGACGGAGCCTGGGCGAGGATGGCGTTGGCGTCGTCCATCGTAAGCGGCTTACGATTTCGCTCGTCGCGGTTACCCGGGCTAAATCCGGTCGAGAGATGAAACAGGTAGATGTTGTTAGTGCCGTAATCTTCAAACATCTTTACGATGTTCTGCCGCATACCGGTCAAGATCGACGCGACAACCACGAAGGTCAGAATGCCGATAACGATACCGAGGATCGTCAGGCCCGAGCGAAATTTATTCGACACGACGCTGTCCGCCGCCATCTTCAAAACTTCGACTGGTAAAGATGCTGATACTCTCATAAGAGGACCGCGGACATTCTTGTCCGCAAGATCGCTAGACCTTCTGCAGCGCCACGATCGGATCAAGCCGTGCCGCCTTCCACGCCGGATAAAGTCCTGCGATGATGCCGATGATACTTGAAACGAAGATCGATAAAGCCGCGTAAAAGACGGTGATCGTCATCGTCATGCTCAGCAGATAACCGACCAACGCCGTCGCACCGAACGACAAAAGCAGCCCAAGAATTCCACCGACCACGCAGAGCAAAGCCGACTCGATCAGAAACTGCAGAAGTATCTGGTTTCGCGTTGCCCCCAAGGCCTTCCGCAGCCCGACCTCGAACGTCCGCTCCGTCACTGACACGAGCATGATATTCATCACCACAATACCGCCAACGAGCAGAATGATCGCCGTGATGGGCAGCACTACCATCGCGATCGCACCGGTCACTTGATCCATCGTCGAATTAAACTCATCGACATTTACGACCGAAAACGTACTCTCGTCGCTGCCGAGCATCTGCCGCTTGTTTCTCAAAAGCAGGTGAGCTTCGTCGATCGACGGCTTGAAATTCTCGTCGTCAAGCGTCTTGCCGTGGATCTGAATGCCGCCCGTGCGGGTGAAGATCTGGTTGTAGACCGTGATCGGTATATATATGTGCCGGTCTTGCGACTGGCCGAAGAAAGATCCACGCTGTTGTTCGACGCCGACGATCGTCACGGGAATGCCGCGAACTTTTATCTCTTTGCCGATCGGCGACGTAAACTCAAAAAACTTCTGGGCAACGTCATATCCGATAACCGCGATCGGCGAAGACCTCTGCACTTCTTCCGCGGAGAAGGTTCGGCCTGCCGTAAGGGTTTTGTCCTCAATGTCGAACATCTCGTAAGTGATGCCCTGTACGCGTACCGATGGCATCTCGACGACACCGACTTGAAGATCGGTGCCGGAATTGTTCTGTGCGCCGACGTAAGAGCAGAGCTTGCAGTTCTCTTTAACGTAAAGATATTCGTCCCAGGTTACGTCGCGATGTCGTCGGTTCATCGCTTCCCATTCGTCGCCCGAAAGATTTCCAACCATCGCCATCCGCGTGATCATAAAATGGTTGGAGCCAAGCACTTTCGAGATCTGGCCGATCACATAAGTCTTCAGCCCCGCGATCGACGCGCTAACGACGATCACCGCCGCCACGCCGATGATGATCCCTATCAACGTCAAAAACGCGCGAAGCTTGTGCTCCAGGATCGATTTCCACGCGATCCAAAATGCGTCTGTGTAAAAAGAATAAAGCTGCCGCATTGTTAATAAGTCGGCTTTCAGAGTTCACGTTCCAACGTGTCCCGCCTTTGCCCCGGTGCGATCTGAACCTAACTCAGAAGTGAGTCAGAGTTCCTAACGTAACATCCGCTCAAAATGTTCAAGAAATATTACTCTGCAACTAAAAAGAGAGCGGCCAATTGTAAAGGAACTTTAGAACTGTTAAATTCGCGGAAGCCACATCAGGAAGGTTGCCGCCGCGACTCCAATTAGCGTAACGAGCGTTCCGATCCCGATCGTAGCCGAGGTCGCAAGACGAATTGTCGTTCCGCCTTTCTCCCGCGCGTAGAAATACAACTCCAAAATTGCCAACGGAAGAAGGTAATCGGCAAACGACAGAAAGGTCAAAAACGGTCCCGTGAAAGTTTTTGCGTCAAAGCCTGCAGGGCCGCGATTCACGACCAGCCAAAACATGAGCCCGATGCGGAAAAACCAAACCGCGCTCGCGACGATGAAAAGCCTCAGCGCCCACCTTCTATGTTCGGCAAACTTTCGATTTCTCGCCGTCCACACGGCCATCCCCGTCAACGCGAGAATAAGTATCGCATCAAGACTGATCCCGAGATGCTGATAAATGTCTCCCACCGCTCCGCCGCGAATCCATACCAGGTAAAGGCCTATCAAAGCGGTCGTGACAACGAGAAAGCCGTAAACACGACCATTCCATCGGTGAAAAACCGGAAATCGATTTCGAACTTGTGGAGTTATCTGTAAAGCACCGCCCAAGATTATTATAACGGCGACTAGCACGTGTGCCATTACCGCCAAGTTTCCAAAAGTGTCGCCTGCGACATAGCCCCGAGGCATGACTTTGCTGAGAACCGTCAAATCTCCTCGCAAAGCTCCCTGGCCGTACAACGCGACAAGATAGAACGCGAAGCTTAGCTGGCCGATCACCGCTACGACGAACCACGTTGCGGCCGAGATGCGCAGGGCATTGTTCGCGAATGACCGGCTAACGAGAGATGGCGACACTTCGGTAACGACGGATGCCATAAAAATTAGTAAGGAAGCTTTACGTGCGGAATTTAGGTCAAACTCACAAAGAATCAGACTGCCTAACGTCACGCTCGTCTAAAATGTTCAGGAGATATTTGTTCACAAACAAAAAAAGAGAGCGGCCCGTTAGGCCGCTCTCGCACAGATAGTATCGCGTTCTGCTGACAACTAATTGGGATCAAACCGGAGTTCGAGGGCATTATCTGCCAGCGAGACAAATTGCGGTTCGTAGGTGTAATTCCTCGATTCGACCATTATCAATACTGCTTGGCCGCTTCTTACTCCCTTGAATTGGAAGTAGCCGAAGCTGCTGGTTCGGGTTACGAGCATTGAGCCGTCATCCTGCAAAAGCCTTACCGTAGCGTTAACCAGGCCACGTCCGCCGCGAGCATTAACTCGTCCGCCCACGGATACGTCGCCTGCTGAGGGTGGAGCATAAACCGGCACCGGATTTGACGCGAACGTTCCCGTTCCGGCCGCCGTGAAGGACGCCAAGAAACTGTTTCCGGAAAGCACATATGCCGGATTAACCGACGAAAAGCTTAATCCCAGATTTCGAGCGTTGGTCGATGCAAACGAAAGAAAGTGTGACGTGAACGTTACTACGTTGCCGGGCGTCGATGCAGACAGCGTTGCGGATTGTCCGCCGCTCAGCCCGACAGCGGCCGGCGTTTGACCAGCGGGCGAAAACACCGCGGTCAAAAGGTTTGTTCTCGTGCCGCCGCCCGTTCCGGGAGATGCGGGAGTATCCCGCGAAATAACGACCGTAACCGTCTGATTGAACGGCTGGAAGTCAAAACCCGATCCGTTAAAGCCAGGTTGGTTGGTTGATCCGGTAGTGATGGTCAAGTGGGCTGCTTGCGGCCCGGTCAGCTCGGCCGGAAGTCCCACGATGTTGCTGTAAGAAAAGTTCACCGGAACGCCGCCCGGAATCGTGCTAAGGTTGCCGCTCGTACCGAGATTGCTGAAAGTGAAATCGTTCGTTGCAATCGTTTGGCTGAATTGTGCGAAGGTGGTTGTTTGGCTAAGGGCCGTTGAAAACGAAGCCACAACTACCACGAAAGACAGGGCGAGATAGCGCAGCGCGACAGTGGCGGACCACTTATGACATGAGTTGTTCATGAGACGATAATCCTCTTGGGGTTGGAACCCGAGTTACGGAATGATCTGATTTTGATTAGGAGGGAGTTTTGTGGAAGGAGGGACGGGGAAATTAACCCCGAATACGGAGAATAGCAGAAAACTTTGTTGTCTGTCTACAAAAAGTATTCAAACTGAAGAGTGCCCAGGACGACGCATTTTTTACGAAGTCTGGCGCGTGATATACTCCCGCTTTACTTAAAACCCTTAGGAGACAACAGCTTTGGCAGTTTTAGTCGATAAGAACACTCGCCTGATCGTTCAGGGAATTACCGGTAAAGAAGGCACGTTTCACACGCTGCAGATGGTCGATTACGGCACGAACGTCGTCGGCGGAGTAACGCCCGGCAAGGGCGGCACGACCCACGAAGGCATTCCGGTTTTCAACACCGTAGCCGACGCCGTAAAAGAAACTGGAGCGAACGCGTCGGTGATATATGTTCCACCCGCATTTGCCGCCGACGCGATCATGGAATCCGCCGATGCAGGAATCGCGCTTGTCGTTTGCATAACCGAAGGAATCCCTGTTGCCGACATGATCAAGGCGAAGGAGTATCTAAAAGGCCGGAACGCGGACATTCCTGTCCGCAATGCCGAAGATGCGGACAAGAATGTCCGCGTTCCGACTCGCCTGATCGGCCCGAACTGCCCGGGCATCATCTCGCCCGGCAAATGCAAGATCGGCATTATGCCCGGCCACATTCATAAGGAAGGCCGCATCGGCGTCGTCTCGCGCTCCGGCACGCTGACGTATGAAGCCGTCGGGCAGCTCACGGCACTCGGACTTGGCCAGTCAACGGCTATTGGAATCGGTGGCGACCCGATCATCGGCACCACGCACACGGACGCTCTCAAACTCTTTCAGGCTGACGACGAGACCGACGCGATCATCATGATCGGCGAGATCGGTGGAACCGCCGAAGAAGACGCGGCTGCGTACGCAAAAGACAACGTGATCAAACCGATCGTCGCCTTCATCGCCGGCCAGACCGCACCTCCCGGACGCCGCATGGGCCACGCCGGGGCGATCATCTCAGGCGGAAAGGGAACCGCCGAAGAAAAGATGAAAGCCCTTTCCGCCGCCGGCATCCGCGTCGTCCAATCGCCCGCCGACATCGGCCAAGCGATCACCGAAGTGCTGGGATCGAAGGCTGCCGCCTAGTCAGTGGTTTAGAGTTCAAGCTTTAGCTTGCATCCGTTGCCGTGCAGCTACTCTTGGCAACCCAAACAAGCTAAAGCTTGAACTCTAAACGGGGACGACCGATGTTAGAAAATCTCCCCAACCGTCAATACCCCGGTATGACACACGCAGAATTTACGAAACGATGGTTTGACGAAGTTTGGAACCACAAGAACGCCGACGCGATCGACGAAATGTTTGCCGAGGACGGCGTCGGCCACGGTATTTTTAACCCGGACGGATCGCCGATAGTCGGCCCGAAGGACTACAAACCTTTTCACAAGAACTTCGTAACCGCCTTTCCCGACCTTAAGGTGACCGTCGAAGATTCCGTCACCGAAGGCGACAAGATCGCCGTCCGCTGCCGTGTCAACGCTACGCACTGCGGCGAAGGCATCGGCGTCACGCCCTGCAACACGCCCGTCGAATTCACCTTCATGAGCATCGTCCGCGTCGAGAACGGCAAGATCGCCGAAGCATGGAACAACATTGATTTTATGGAGATGTACAAGCAGGTAGGTGCGCTGAGATTAGAGTTGGCCTAAGACTCAACCGATACGACTCAAACAAAACTATGAAAACATTCTCCTGCGTAGCTACTCTAGCGTTCATCACCGCTGCTTTTACATTCACCGCCGCCGCACAAAAGACGTCAGCCGAGCTTGAGCAGGAGAAGAAAGAACTCCGAGCCAAAGCTTGCGGTACCGAGAAAGTAGACTACAAACAGAAGACCGACAAAGCCCAACACCCGACGCCGGAGCCTTCCGCGGACAAAGCGATGATCTACGTCCTCCGCACCAGCATGCTCGGCTACAAGATCGCGTCCAAACTTGCCGTCGATGGCAAATGGATGGGCGTAAATCGCGGCAAAACCTATTTTTACTTCAGCGTCGACCCTGGCAAACGATACTTCTGCTCCGAAGCCGAAAACCAAGACTACCTGTCTCTGGACGTAGAAGCCGGCAAGACCTACTTTCTCAAACAACGCGTAGAGATGGGGATGTGGAAAGCCCGCACCGACCTTGTAGTCGTCGAAGAAGCTAAGGGCAGGGAAGAGCTGAAGGATGTGAATCTGAGTACCTTTGAATTAAAGCCATAGTCGACCATCACCTTGAGTACTGAGAAGCAAGGGCAGTCGTTGATAAGTCGGGCTATTGAACGATTTTTTCGTCGCCTAACATCCGGCCATAAGATCTGGTCGAAAATGAGAAAGATGAAGACTGCTTTTTTAATTCTTTCAGCGCTGGTCTGCTTGTCGATCTCCGTGCTCGCATCTGATTCCGGCAAGGTCGACGAGTTGATCCGCCAGGCTTACGCCAAGGGCGAGTTTTCGGGCGTCGTGCTTGTCGAGAAAGACGGCAGGATCATTTATCAGGACGCGGTCGGCCTCGCGAACCGGCAGTTCGGCATTCCAAACAGCTTCACGACAAAATTCCGTATCTGTTCGGTCACCAAGCAGTTCACGGCGGTTCTCGTGATGCAGTTGGTCGATGCGGGAAAGATCGACCTTGATAAAACAATTTTGGACTACCTTCCCGATTTCCGAAAGGATACCGGCGGAAAGATAAAAGTCCGAGACCTGCTGCTTAGTGCTTCCGGCTTACCCGCATTGCCGGACGAGTTTTACGTCAGCGAAGATCCGAAGATGGTGGACGCCGCGTTCGTGATCGGCAAATATCTTCAGGGTGATCTCGCTTTCACGCCCGGCGAACGATTCAATTACAACAACGGCGACTTCCTGATACTCGGCGAGATCGTCGCGAAGCTTTCAGGCAAACCTTACGAAACTGTCCTCGAGGAAAAGATCCTCAAACCGCTGGGAATGAAGAACACTGGCCTGCTCAGAAACGAAGACGTGGTCTCAACTCTCGCGGGCGGCTACAGTTATCGGAATGGCGGTTATCTGAACGAAAGCTTTGTACAGATCCGGAATTTCGGCGCGGCTGGGGCGATGTACTCTACTGCAGGAGATCTCCAGTTGTGGAATCGCGCCCTGATGTCGAACAAGGTTCTTTCAAAAAGGTCGACCGATGAGATGTTCACGCCGTCGCCAAAACTCGGCTTCGTCGGCCTCGGCAGTTGGGCCTATGATCTTAAGTTCGCCGACGGTAAAACCGTCCGTGCCGTCGAACGCCAAGGCTACATCAACGGTTTCTGCGCCCTGAATATCATCGTACCCGAACGAAAGATCTCCGCAGTATTCCTCAGCAATACGGAAACTCAGACTCTCTTTCAAACCTACGCGAGTCGCGGCCTCTCCTATGAAGTCCTGAACGAACTGTTCGGTCGCTGAACACGTCTTGCTATCGACGAAAACTTACTAATCACCTTACTCGCCGTTCATTAACGCATTACTGAGTTGCGAGCATCGAACAAGGGCTATATTCTTTAAGTGCAACACTTTCAGCGTGGGTGCGGTTTTCGCGTGGAGCGCGACCAGAGCCTGCCCGCAAGGGCGTTGGCTTACACAACCTCGAAAGCAAAAGATTGCGCAACTACATACTAAATCATTAAGAATGAGCAATTTAACATTTGGAATCATCAAGCCCGACGCGGTTCGGGCGGGAAATCACGGAAAGATCGTAGATCGAATTTTGGCCGCGGGATTTAAGGTACGCGGGATGAAGCTTATTCATCAATCTAAAAAACAGGCCGAGGGATTTTACGCTGTCCACGCGGAGAGACCGTTTTTTGGCGAGCTGACGGAGTTTATGTCGAGCGGCCCTTGTGTCGTGCTGGCATTGGAAAAGGAAAACGCCGTGCCAGCCTGGCGCGATCTAATGGGCGCGACGAATCCGGCCGAAGCCGCCGATGGCACGCTTCGCAAGGAATTTGCGTCTTCAATTGGTGAGAACGCAGTTCACGGCTCCGATTCGGACGAGAACGCCGCGATCGAGATCGCTTATTTCTTTAGCAAACTTGAATTAGTTTAGGGCTAAGGGTATAAAGAGCACAGTTTTATTGAGTTCAGAGTGCGCGATTTATCGCGTTGGTCGCTTCATTCGACGCATTTTGAACCCCGAAGTCGACGGGCTTAAGCCCGCACTCTGAACAGCTTATGAAAAAGTGCCCGACTTGCGAAAAGGAATTCGACGACGCGATGCGGTTCTGCCAGACTGACGGAACTCCGTTGGTTGACGCCGCGCCGGAAGTAGATCCGTATAAGACGATGGTCGCGCGTTCCGAGGATATCGCCGCGATGATACCGCCGGCTTCAGAAGCTCAACCGCAAGCTCCGGCTGCTCCTGAACCGCCGCCGACGTCTGAAGAGGTCCTTGATCTGCCGCCGATCGGCAGTGATCCGAAGAAGACGATGTACGCGTCCGAGGACGAGATTCGGAGCGCGATGGCCGAGGTCGATACGCCGATAGTTGACGTACCGCCGGTTGTGGCCGAGCCGGAGCCGCCGACATTTATCGCCCCCCCGGCTGCTAAAGACCTGCCGCCGAGGCCTGAATTTAAGACGACTCCGCCGATACCGTCACCGTTTGGTGAGCCGTCGCCGGAGCCGGAATTACCGGTCTTTGAGGCGCCCGAACCCGAACCTCCCGCGTTCGCTCAAGCTGAGCCGGCCGCTCCGGCCTTTAACCCATTTGAACATTCGGCCCCCGAACCAAAAATTCCGATGGTCGGGTCAAACTTTCCGCCTTCGCCCGCGGCGCAAGATCAAAGCTGGCAAAAACAAGAAATGCAAAATCCTCAATATCAACCCGGCAGCGGCATGCCCGCGGCAGCCGGTCAGAATAAGACGCTCGCCATCGTTTCGCTCGTGGCCGGCATCCTGGGCCTTACACTTTGTTGCGGAACGTTGATTCCGAGCCTGGTTGCGATCGTCACCGGCTTTATGGCTCGTGGAAAAGCTAACTCGGACCCGTCCAACTACGGCGGCGCCGGACTCGCGATCGGCGGTCTTATCACCGGCGTGTTGGGCCTGCTGGCCGGAATAGGCTATCTCATTTTTGTCTTCTTCCTCGGCGGCCTTCAGCTCATGATGCAGGGAGCACGGTAAAGGTTCATGTCGCTGATCTCCGACGTAATTCAATCGACGGTCGCGGTCGTAAAGGGTATGAAACGTACCCTTTCCGAAATACCGCGAGAAAAGTGGACCGTGCAGTATCCCGAGCAGCCGGTCACCGTTCAGCCGCGATATCGCGGACAGCATCTTCTCCACGTTGACGAGGCGGGGAAGGAAAAGTGCGTCGCGTGCTACTTGTGCGCGGCGGCCTGCCCGTCGGACTGCATCTACATCGAAGCCGAGACGGATCCGCGTCCCTACGCCGACCGCGTCGGCCGCGACGAACGATACGCAAAGGTTTACAACATCGACTACGGACGCTGTATCTTTTGCGGATTTTGCGTGGAAGCGTGTCCGAAGGATGCGATCACTCACGGCTATAACTTTGAGATTTCGGTCTATAACCGGACCGACCTCCTCAAAACCAAGGACGACCTGTTGATCACGAAGCAAAAACAATCCAAGAACTATCGGGTCGCGCTCTCGACCGAGGATGTCGATTCGGAGTTCAAAGAGGTTTAGGCGAAAGACATTGCGGAGGCCCGCACGAAGTAATAGCGTGTATTGGTGATTGCTGATGCCCTTACTTCATGCGGGCTTCTGCATTTTATGGATACCGATCAACTTCCTCCAACACAGAAAGGTCGGAAACACGAGATCAGTGCACTCGCTCTCCGAGAGTTTGCGGGTCTGAGATTCGATGACGAGCCGCTCGACCCATTCGCCCTCGCTCGATACGCAAATCTGGTAGTAGCGTCATTTGCGGAGATTCAGGATTTGCTGAGCGAGGCCACGGTGAAACAACTGCTCGAATTCGGTAAAGACGACTGGTCCGGCGGAGCGGCATCGCACAAACTTCCGGACGGGCGACGGCTGATCATCCTCAACCCAACGCACGGTAAAAACCGTCACAATGCTACACTGATGGAAGAAGTGAGCCACGTTTTCCTCGGACACAAGCCCAGCCGGTTGGCGATCAAGAACACGAACAAGGAAGGAAAAACGATTGCCAGAGATTACCGCGCCGAGATCGAAGAGGAAGCTTACGGCACCGGAGCCGCGGCACTTCTGCCCTACACGGCGATCAGGCGAATGGCGCGTGAAGGAAAAACCGCCGCCGAGATCGCGAGACATTTCAAAGTCAGCCGAGCGCTCGTCGAATATCGACTAAAGATCTCCAGGCTTTGGGATCTATATAAGGAGAACGTATTGCAGAGGCCCGCGCGTTAGCAAAGGGATGTCTGGGAGTTAGATCCAGTTCCGTGCTTTTCTGTGGTTTCTGTGTTTTCTGTGGTTATGTCTTCGGTCTAACAAAACAAAGTACACGTTCCGTAAATGAACGATATCGACAACAAGCCGTCGCGACCTGACCGTGCTCTCACCACGGAAGATAAGCTGCGCCTGCTTCTTGATATCACGAACAAGATAAGCAGATCGCTCGATCTCGACGAGGTCTTAAATCTTGTGATGGACACGCTCGGGTCGCTGCTTCCGTACGACGCGGCCGGCATCTATCTGATCGAGATCGGTGCCGACGCCAAAGATCCGTACATATTCAAATCCAAGGTGATCCGTGGCTATGACATCGGCTTCCGACTCGTCGAGCCGCGGCTGCGAATGGGCGAAGGTTTCCTCGGCACGGTTGCTCAGAGCGGAAAGCCGATAATCTCGCCGGACGTTTCGCAGGATTCGCGTTACTTCGAGGCACGTCAACGCACGCGGTCCGAGATGGTCGCGCCCATCATCTCGAACGAGCGGGTCATCGGCGTCTTCGATCTCGAAAGCGACCAGTTGTCCGAGTATGACGAAGACGACCTCGCCGTGCTAAGCCTGCTCGCATCACACGTCGCGATCATCATCGAAAAAGTTCAACTGCACGAGCAGATGGTCGAAAAGAAGCGGATCGAGGCTCAGCTCGAGATAGCACGGCAGGTGCAGCTCGAACTCCTGCCCGATCGCGACCCCGCACTTCAGAATTTCGACATCAGCGCTTATGTGTTTCCTACCGAGGAAGTCTCGGGCGATTACTACGATTGGGTTAAGATCTTTGACGATCAGATCGGCATTGTCGTCGCCGACGCGGTCGGGAAGGGAATTCCGGCGGCGCTGTTAATGTCGTTCCTGCGGGCATCCTTGCGGGCGAGCGTACAGGTCGGCTATGCCCCGCACATCGCGATGTCTAAGGTGAACAACCTTCTATGGGATTCCGTCGAAGAGCACCAGTTCATCACCGCCATCTACGGCATTCTCGATGAGACTAATCGTACTCTCGTCTTCTCGAACGCGGGCCACAATCCGCCGCTGCTAATGTCAGCCGACGGCACGTACAAATACGTCGAGTACGGCGACACGCCGCTCGGAATGTTCTACGACGCCCGATATCACCAGCACTTCATCCTCTTCGAGCCCGGCCAGACGATGCTGCTTTACACCGACGGCATCACCGAAGCCGCCAACGAAGCTGGCGAAGAATACGGCCAGGACCGCCTCGCAAAGATCGTCCACAGCGGCCTCAACCTTCCCGCCAAAAAAATGATCGACCACATCCGCAAAGACGTCGCCGACTTCACCGGCCGCAAATTCCTCGACGACGACGGCACCCTCTTCATCGTCAAATCCCTCTAATTCAAAAGTTTAGAGTTCAAGCTTCAGCTTGTTCCTTAGCCCGGGTAGCGGGTGGGGATATGTGTGGTTAGAGAACTAGATCCGAACCACTGAACAAGAAGAACAAGAAGAAACAGGAGGAAAGCGATTCCCCTCCTTACGAAGGAGGGGTGGCAACCGCTTCGGCTGACGAGGTGGTTCTCTCCTTCTGTCATCTTATTCCTTCCTGTTGATCCGCTTCCGTGGTTAAAGATCTAAAAGCGGCTCCCTCTTAACGAAGGGTGGCAGTCGTTTCGGCTGACGGGGTTGTTCTCTCCTTCTGTCATCTTATTCCTTCCTGTTCATCCGGTTCCGTGGTTAAAGATCTAAATCCGAACCACTGAACAAGAAGAACCAGAAGAAACAGGAGAAAAAGCGACTCCCCTCCTTACGAAGGAGGGGTGGCAGCCGCTTTGGGCTGACGGGGTGGTTCTCTCCTTTCTTTTCCGCTAAGGGCGGGCGACAGGTCCACGCTTGCGTGGCTTACGACACAGAAAAAGTAAGACAGACTTAAATTGACTTACATCTCTACTACGTGCTACACAATGTGTAGAGGCGTACATGGAAACCACAGCGACGACTAAAGGCCAGATTGTGATTCCCTCGTCGGTGCGAAAACGACTGGGCATCAAGAGCGGAACACGGATCAAAGTAGAACTTGACGAGGAAAAAGGACAGATAATCCTTCGGCCCATCACCCGCGAATATATTCACAGTCTGCGCGGAATGCTAAAAGGGAAGGGGCTGCTTAAGGAACTCGCGGCCGAGAAGGCCCGCGAACGGCAACGGTAACTATGAAGAAGCCGAAAGCCATAGTTCTCGATTCCTGGGCTGTAATGGCCTTCCTTCAAGACGAACCAGCCGCCGAAAAGATCGCCGACACACTCGCCGACGCACAGGAAAACGCGATTCCCGTTAGTATGAGCGTAGTCAACGCCGGCGAGATATGGTACATCGTCGCTCGACGGGCCTCCGCAGCCGAAGCCGATCGCACGCTCCATCTCATCCAGGAAATTGGCGTACGTTTGTTCGATGCAGACCTGGCACTTACCAAGATCGCCGCTCGCTACAACGAAAACGGAAATATCTCCTACGCCGATTGCTACGCCGCCGCCCTCGCAAAGCAGCAAAAGGCCCATCTCATGACCGGCGACGATGAGTTCAAACCACTCGAATCAGACATATCCATCCTTTGGCTCTAACGCCGACTTCACCGGCCGCAAATTCCTCGACGACGACGGCACCCTCTTCATCGTCAAGTCCCTCTAGTAGCGGCTTGCTGCCATGATGAGCGGAAGGGCTTGCCCTTCCGGAGAGTCTAAATTAATTTCAGGGAGGCTATGCCTCCAACTTATGACTCGAATATCCCTCGACACTCCC
>CADEGD010000017.1:0-32891 GCA_902826795.1 uncultured Acidobacteriota bacterium
CGGTAGTATCAAAAAGCTGGAAAAGGTGGGCGCTAAAAGGCAGATCGGCGAAAAGAAGTAAGTGGTTTCTGTTACATCACCATTTCGATCTCATCGAAGCCCGGACGGATAAATTCTCTTGCGTTCGGGTATTTTTCTTCGAGCAGTTGCTTGATCGTCTTAAGCCGATCGATCACGGGATCGAGTATCTCGGCGTTCGATTCGTTTCGCAAGTAGGCCCACGATGAGATCGAGCGTTCGATGATAATAAGGGTGATCTTAGCGGTACCGTTTGCGTAGCTTTGCGTGTTGTTGAGTTCTTCAGGATCTTCGTAGCCTTCGAAATCGAGGGCGGCGTGATAGCTGCTGTGAACTTTCACGGCTACGGAGAACAAGTAGTATTGGATGACCTCCAGGGCCTCAAGTATCTTAGGATCTTCCTCCGGGTCGCCGGCCCACTCTTCCGGTTTTTCGAGAATGTGACGGGTTTCGAGTGCGTACTGCTTAGCGAGTTCGACGGCGGGTGGTGATTCGGAAGCTTCGCGCGTACGGCGAATGATCTCGTCCACCTCAGGGTCGTTCATCGCCTCATCGAGGTCGATCCCCATCTCTTCGGCGTGATCGATGAGCATTGCCTTGGCCTCGGCGAATGATTCGGCTACGACCTGAAGTGCATCGCCCATGGGGTCTAGCGAATCTTCAAGATTGTAGGCCTGTTCGCGCGCGTAAACTTCGCAGCGCGCGGTGAAATCACACCGTTCGCACCAACGGTCGCAGAAATTATATATACCTTCGATCCGGTTCTCGTCCGAATAGAGCATAAACGGGATCAGCCGCCGATCATCACCGTGAAGCAGCCCAAAACGATCTTACCGCCGTGTGCGGTCGGGTCATTTATTCGAGCGGCGGGAAGACCACCGATAAAAACGGTCGTCGAGCCCATAGCGATCATGTCAGGCGGGCCAACGCACACACACATATCGGTGGCCCGCGCTGCCGGAAGCATGCCGATCAGCACCGTTGGACAGCCCGGCGGAAGGATCGGCCCGCCGACGTGAGGCTTTGGCCCATCCGACATGGGGCATACGTGCATGTCACTAACTCTCGCGGCTGGCGGCATATCTTCTCTCCTTACTATCAAGCGGTTGCGGCTTGCTCTTCCGTCGGTTCGCCGGCCGGTGCCGGCTTCGGCAGAACACTTGGGATCTCTTCCGAAACTTTGATTCCCTCGCAATCTTCAACGCGGGCAGTAACGGGAAACTCGGCATCCTTCTCGTTAGGTTCGTAAAACTTGTCGAGCTTGTCTTTTTCGGCCTGCTGCTTTTCGCGTTCTTCACGACGAGCTTTTGCCTCAGGACTTTCGTCGGCGGCCGAGTCTTTTACATCCTTAAGGTCGCCAAGACTGCCTACACCCGACGCCATCTTATCTTTGACTGCGCCCGCACGATTCTTATAATCCTGAGCGGTATCGACGTAGTTCTTTGCGGTCTCAAAAACGGAATTGACGGAGCGGACCACATCGGCAATCTTCGGGTTTATCTCGTCGAACACCTTTTCGATCACGAGATTCCAAATCGGGAAGAATGTGTTCCTGAACATTATCGACGTAAACCATGGCAGCCTGCCAAGCATGACTTCCATCGTCTGAGCTTTTTCATCGGCAGCCTTCTTTCGCGAGGCCTCCATCTGGCCGGCGAGATCACCGATCATGAACTCGATGACCGGATCGACATACGGCATCAGCTTTTCTTCGACGATCTTTGAAATGAACTGTTGAGCGCTGATCTTCTTGCCGTCACCGACGTTCATCGACAGGTCATCGGTCGGCAAAACTCCACCGACGAGGTCGCCCATGATGCCGACGATCTTTACCGCCAGATGACGCCGTCCCGCCTTTACGAGTGCCGCCGAATCGATCTCACCTTCGCAGCCCGCTGACATCATCCGGGCAAAGATCTCTTCGAGCAGCCCGATGTTGGCATCGTTCATCTTTACCATCACGTTCTTTACGAAGGGAGGAATGCCTTTGATGTCTTTCATCGCGGCGTCCATACCTTCGATCAGGCAAGTGGAGGCAGATGGGATCGCGTCCGGAGTGGTTTCTTTCGGCCCTTTGAGTTTGCCGAAGATCTCTTTGAGAGCGTCGGTACCAGGTGTTTTCTTCGGAGCGGAGTTAGATCCGAGAAAGTCGTAAACGTCGTTAACCTTTTCCTCGACGTCTTTCTTTACTTCGTCGACCTTTTCGGTCACCGGTTTGAGAAGGCCGCCGTCGCTCTCTTCTTTTTTCGGTTTCTGAGAATCCGGCTTCGTAAACCACAGGGGATACGTGAACGTGAAGTCCTTGTATTCGGCCTTGATCGCCTTGATGGTCAGGTCGTGAGCACCGAGCTCTACCGAAGCTTCGTGCGTGGTTCGAAGCTGGAGGTATCCGGCAAGGTAGAGGTCGAAGTACTTGAAAGCGAAACGCTGTACCGTCGCCATGATGTTTCCGACACCGGGAAGATTTGCCAGAGCTCCGGCAGCGGCATCGAGCGGATTTCCCTCGGGCGGCTTTACGTAATGGTCGGTAAGCGACTGACAGAACGCGACGTAATTAGCGCGGGTTTCATGCAGCTTCTTTCCGGCCTCGTGTATATCGGGATACTTTACGCTTGCTACGTTCACGGTGCCGGCGATCGTTTTTATCTCGGAGAGGAACGTGTCGAGCTGAGTCGGGTCAGGTGCAGAACCGCCTCCGCCGCCTAGCGCATTAGCCGCCATGTTCACCATATCACCGACGCCTCCGCGGCTGGCGGTTGCGTCTACCAGCGCTTGTTTGGTAGAGGAAACAAATCCAAACAATACGACCGCCTCCCGCTCTAGTCCGTCGCGGAAGCAGATCGCATGACCATCGGGCGGATCGGTCTCGCTAGCGGGGGCGTATTTGATATGCGGAAATTGCTTGCCCATGTCGGGGTGAACAAGCCCAAAATGGATGTACTCGGTCGGAATGCCGGCGTCGACGACGTTGGGTTTGGTGTCCTGGCCCGCGGGCTGACTTCCGACGAATCCAGCGTCGCCTGACTCCGGCTTAGAAAGTGTCTCGCCCTCTTTAAAGTCGACCTTCTCCGCCTTTGATTGAGACGTTTTAGGCCCAGCGCTCAAGGCGTCAAGTTTTTCACTGGCATCATCGAGTAAACCCATAGCTGCTACCTCTTACTTACACAGTTCCTCGAACTTTGCGATCGTAGCGCCGTCGAGTTTTCCGTTTGCTTCCAGCCCATTCTGGGCCTGGAAGTTTTTCAGGGCCCGAACGCCCTTGTTGCCCACCTTTCCTTCTTCGAAGGCTTCTTTCGCGCTCATGCCTTTCTTGATCGACGAAGCGTTGAACTTGAAGCCGCAATTGTTGAGCCGCTGGACGATGCCGGTCGCGAGATCGTGCGGATCTAGACTGCCGATTCGAAGATTATGAATCTCGGTCCCGTCTTTGAATAAAAGCCTGGCGCTTTTAGCATCGCCCGGAACGAACTGTTTCAGTATGCCCTCACCATCGGTTTGGCCGTTCTTTGACTTTCCGTTGCATTCGAAGATATACGGCGCATTCTTACGCGGTTCGCCGAGCTCGAGAAGCTGCATCTTTATCTCGGTCGGCTCGCCTTTACGAACGAAAGAGTGTTTTGCCTCAGTTCCCTTTGAAACCTCTTTGGGAACGAGGTCGGGAATGAAGATGTCGTCATCCGCCGCGAGCACGTTCGGGTCTTTTCGTTTTTCGCGAAGAGCGGCATTCTCGCCGTGTTCCCAGATGGTCTTCCAGTAGAAGCCCTTCTTCTTCGCTAAACTAGAGCACGACTCGTTTTCACCTACTTTTTGCTTTGGCATTTTATCTGTACTCCAATTCCACTTAAGCGTCCTTCCACGCTTCCTTATCAAGGTTCGGGAAGGTGACTTTACAATTGCCGGGCTCGATACCGTTTATCCGAGCGAAACCCTTATTGTTCAAGCTGCCGTTCTTCTTTTTTCCGTCTGAGGTCACGACAAGGTAACGCTCGCCGGCACATGGTTCGCCTGCTTCCGTAAGCATTTCAAGCTCGATGTACGACTTCTTGGTCGGATCGTCTTTCGAAGACTTGTTCTCCTTGCGCTTCTTCGACCTCTCGAGCAGCTCCATCTTCTTGCCGGGCTTGTCGTTATCAGCCTCGTCCGGAGCATCCGGAGCAGTAGGCGGACATGCTCCAACAGCAGTTCCCGAACCAGCGCCGCCGCCGGAGTTTATGTTAACCAAGTTGCCGACTATAGAAACACCGGCCGGGCCGATATCGATAAAGCCGCCAGAACCTTTTAAGCTAAGCTGAACACCGGCCTCAATAACGACATTCGTCGTGCCTTTAATATAAACGGTCATCGCCTCGGTGCTGTGACCGCTGCTGACGTTGATGCCCTGGCTTCCACCGACCTTAACGGTCTGCGTGCCGCCTATATCGATCGCTTCGTCGCCGCCGACCTTTAAGTGATGGCCGCCGTCGATCTTAACCTTCTGATCGCCGGCAACTTTCAGGCTCTGCGATCCGTCAACTTGTTCGAGGTGATCTCCAACAACGATCAAATGCTGGTCGCCGCCGGTCCACTCCCGGACATCGTTTTTAACGCGGCGGTCCCAGTCTTTTTCGCCGTGAAGGAAGATCTGCTCTTCGCCCTTTTTGTCTTCGAAACGCCATTCGTTAAATCCCTGACCGCCCTTGGATGAATCCGACTTCACGCCGGACTTGGTCTTTTCGTCCGGAAGGGTGTAAGGCGGCATGGCGTCCTGGTTATAGACGCAGCCGGTGATGATCGGCTGATCCGCGTCGCCTTCGAGGAAATGCACCAGGACCTCCATCCCGATGCGCGGGATGAACATTGAACCCCAGTTGTTACCCGCCCACTGCTGAGAGATTCGGGCCCAGCATGAGCTGCCCTGATCGAAGGAGCCTTCGCGGTCCCAATGGAATTGAACTTTTACGCGGCCGAACTTGTCGGTGTAAATCTCTTCACCTTGAGGCCCTACGACGGTCGCGGTTTGGGAGGTAAGGATCATCGGCTTCGGAGTTTTCCGCTCCGGCCTGAATGGAGCCGCACCCTCACCCCACTTGATACATTCGAACCGATTTTTATAGCCTTCGCCCGCTTCGTCGCTGTAATATTTGGGGGACTGTGTGGCCGTGTGCACCACCCGGGTGATGACGTAGTTAGTGTTCATCTCGTCCGTCGGGTGAGTGGTGAGCTTGAACCGGTGGCCCGAAACGAGCGAGACGACGTTGCTTTCGGCCGTAAGCACGCGAACCTTGGCGTCGATGACCTGCTGTTGAAACTCGACGTTACGGCGAATGTCGTCGCTGATATTCGTAAGCTCGCTGCCGCGGTCGCCACCGCCGGCATCAACGATGTCGTGCTTTCTGGCGGACCCGGCCGGGAAGTTGTAGATCTCCGCGTCTTTGTTGGTTGCGAATTTGTCGAAGCGCGTAGGCTGGGTTAAGACGAAATTATCCTTGGGCTTCTGAAACGTGTAATCCCACAGGGTCACATTGCCGGTGCGAAGATTGTAGTTTGTTTCGAGCTTGCCGATGCTGGCGGTAAACCCTTCACCTTCGCGGCTAAGCTGATACGGGATCTGCGGCAAAGACTCAAGCTCAACGTGATGCTGAGGATCGACGCACAACATCATCTTGTGCTGCTCTTCGGTGTGGGTGAAGTAATAAAAGATGCCCTCTTCTTCCATTAACCGCGAAATAAAATCGAAGTCGGTTTCCCGATACTGAACGACGTAATTGCGGGGCTTGAGTTCGAGCGATCCGAGTTGTGCCTGAAACGGATGGCCGGCCAAAACTTGTTCCAGGATCTGTTCGACCGTCACATGCTGAAAGATGCGGCTGTTACGCTTTTGCGTGAGCATCCACATCGACGGAACGACCGAGATCGAGTAAGCCGTGTTATGCAGGTCACGATCTCCCTGCGTGACGCGGTTAACGATGCCGTTGAAATAACGCGTCGTTTCGTCTTCCGTCCAGAATTGGAGAGTGACGGCTTGGCCGAGCAGTTCCTCCGGCACGAGAACCGTTGGGACCGGGCCGTCCTCAGTCTCGTGGTGGAGGACGACGCACTCGGCCCTTGGGATCCGAGAAATCTCCTCCACCAGCTCAACCGATTGAAGCAAAAGGTAATCTTCGCCTAACGGTGTAGTTATTTTTAGGAGGTGCCCTTCCTGTGTGGGTGCCTCGACTCCATTTGCCATAGCCTCTCCCGCGGTCTAATTAAGCGATGTCGTACACGAATTTCTCGCCTTCGCCGACGGACACATGAACCGTTTTGATCGATTCGCCGGCCGCCATCCGCGATAACACCTCGCCGCTCATGTCTGGAAGCATCGTGCCCGTGAGAATGTTGTAAACATTGCGGGCACCGCTGTCCACGTCGGTACAGCGCTTCGCTACCGTTTCTATGACGGCATCATCGTAAGAAAATTGCGCACCGTGATTGTCCGCAATGCGATTTTTTATCTTGCCAAGCTGCAATTTAATGATCAGCCGCAGGATCTCGTCGGAGATCGGATAGAAAGGAACGGTGACCATTCGACCCAAAAGTGCAGGCTTGAAGGCCTTGTTCATTTCGGGCTTGATCGCCTCGAGAATTCCGTCCGGGTCGGGACGCGTTTCTGGATCGGCACAAAGCTTCATTATCGTATCGGTGCCGACGTTCGAGGTCAGGATGATCACGCAGTTCTTGAAATCGATCTCGCGGCCCTCGCCGTCTTCGAGCACGCCCTTGTCGAACACCTGGAAGAAAAGTTCCATCACATCGGGATGGGCCTTTTCGGTTTCGTCGAGAAGCACAACCGAATACGGCTTGCGACGCACGGCCTCGGTAAGCACACCGCCTTCGCCATAACCAACGTATCCCGGAGGCGATCCTTTAAGGCTGGAAACCGTGTGGGCTTCCTGATATTCGGACATGTTGATCGAGATCAAGTTGCGCTCGCCGCCATAGAGTGATTCCGCGAGTGCGAGTGCCGTCTCGGTCTTGCCGACGCCGGATGTTCCCACGAGCATAAAGACGCCGATCGGCCGCTTCGGATCTGTCAAACCTGCACGCGATGTACGGATACGTTGAGCGATCGCTTCGAGAGCATGATCTTGACCGAGCACGCGTTCACGCAAGGTTTCATGCAGATTGAGTACGGCATTGATCTCGTCCGCGACCATCTTGCCGATCGGGATACCGGTCCAGCCGGAGATGATCTCGGCTACCGATTGACCGTTAACGACGGGCTGGATGAGCGGATTTTCGCCCTGAAGCGCTTTGAGTTCGTCTGTAAGACGCTTTAGTTCGGCCTTGGAAGCTTCCATGTCTGCCGGCGCAGGTGCGGCAGCGGTGGCAGTGTCGTCTCCCGCAGGAGCCGCTTCAGCCTCGCCGGTAGCAGCCGCGGCCATAGCCTCGCCGTTGCCGTTTCCATTCGAACCAGCGATCGCATCTCCCAGTTTGGCGTCAACGCGGGATAGTTCGAGCTTTGTGCGGATGGTCTTGATCTGTTCGACAAGAGCTTTTTCCTTTTCAAACTGCTCGTTGAACTTCGCGAGTTCGGCTTCGGTTTCGGCGCGCTGTTTTTTCAAGTCTTCAAGGCGTTCGTCGTGAGCGGCTCCGGTGACTTGCTCGCGTTCGAGCGAATTGATCTCAGAATCGAGAAACTGAATTCGCCGCTTTGCATCGTCGATCGGAGCCGGGATCGATCCCTGACCGATCGCGACCTTTGCGCAAGCGGTGTCGAGAACCGAGACGGACTTGTCGGGAAGCTGACGGCCGGTAATATAGCGGTGCGAGAGCTTGACGCAATCAACGATGGCTTCGTCGAGGATGCGGACGTTGTGATGGCCCTCCATCTTGTCCGCGATCCCACGCATCATCGCAATCGCCTTTAACTCATCCGGCTCGTCTACCTTGACGACCTGAAAACGTCGGGCAAGTGCCGCATCCTTTTCAAAATACTTTTTATACTCAGCCCACGTCGTTGCCGCGATCGTTCGCAGTTCGCCGCGAGCGAGTGCGGGTTTGAGGAGGTTAGCGGCGTCGTTCTGACCGGCGGCTCCGCCCGCACCGATCATGGTGTGAGCTTCGTCGATGAACATGATGATCGGCTGCGGCGAGGCCTTGACCTCGTCGATAACCGATTTCAGGCGATTCTCAAACTCGCCTTTCACACCCGCACCTGCCTGAAGAAGCCCAAGGTCGAGCGTGCGAACGGCGACGTTCTTGAGCGGATCCGGAACATCGCCTTCAGCGATGCGAAGCGCAAAGCCTTCGACTACGGCAGTCTTACCCACACCGGCCTCACCGGTAAGGATCGGATTGTTCTGGCGGCGGCGAGTGAGAATGTCGACGATCTGGCGAATCTCGAAATCGCGGCCGAGTACTGGGTCGATCTTGCCGTTGCGGGCCTTGGCCGTAAGATCTTCCGTATATTGGTCGAGAGCTTTGGTTTTGCCGGGAATGCCGGACGCGACTTGCGAGCCGTCGGAAACTCCGGCGGCTTCGCCGAGGGCGACCGCATCGCGGGCTTCGCCGGACTCCGCTGTGATCTCTACGAGTTTCTTCTGCAAGTCTTCGACAGAGATGTGGTCGAACTCTTTCGAAATGTCGCGAGCTATGCGCGAAAGGCCGCCGCTTGCGAGCAGCGCCAGGATCAGGTGGCCCGACCGCACACGTGCGGCGCCGAAATCGACGGACGCAACGAGCCAGCCGTTCTGGATCCACTCGGTTATCCGGTCGCTCAGGCCAGGCGTACGAGAGTTGCCGGACTTGAGTTTATCGAGAGCGGTGGTGACATCTTTATTGAGCCTATCGACATTGATCTCGTAATGGGCGGCGATCTTGTGCAGGTCGGTGTCGTTTTGTTCGAGGATCTTGGCAAGGATGTGCTCGACCTCGACGTCGTAGTTAGTTCGCGAAAGGCATAGTCCGGCGGCGCCTTCCAGAGCACCTCTGGAAACGTCGTTGAGCCTGCCGACAAGGGACTTTAGATTTACGTTCATTGTTCTTCTCCTACAAAAGATCTACCGCGTATTTAATGGTTAAAAACTTGCTCATTTTTTCAATTCGAGCACCAACTGCTCATCGTCATGATCGGATGGCGTTGTTCTGAGGAACGAGGTCCAGCCGAGCATTGGCCTTCTCATCGCCCGGGTCGTCAAGATCGTCTTCGGGATCTGTGTTTTCGCAAGGCAAAGCTGCACGTCGTAATCGAGCTCGAACCCGACCATGAGATCGACGATCGACTTGAGAGCCTTGTATCCCGAGCCGACCGGCAGGAATGCCTGAAACTTGTCTATCGTCAGCGGGCCGAGTTTGAGCCGAAACTTGGACTGCTGATCCCAAATTCTCTTTCCGACGATCGTATTCGAGCCAAGAAGATTTTTTTGCCGGCCGATCCTGGTCAGGTCTCGACGGTCGAGAGCCAGCCACTGGCCGTGAAACGCCTCGACCCTGGCCCGGATGCCGAAATAATCCTCCACCATATTTTCGAGAGCGTTTACCGAATGAGGCCGCTGCGAGATCAGACCTGTATATGGCAGCAGAGACTCGTCCGGGATGTCCATTCTATTCTGGATCCCAAGCGTGCCGAGGCCCGCAAAATCAAAAAGGTTGGACGTGAAATCGTCGTTGCCGCGCTCGTAATCGATCGGAAAACGATATTTTGCCCACGCCCTAAAAAACATCGAAACGCTGCGGTGCGTGAAGATGTCCAGGAACGCCCAGAGCGTAGTGTCGCGATGGCGAATGCGATCCATCACGAGCTCGGTGTAATGGGTCGGAAGCACGCCGCTTACGCCGATCATTCCCATGAAGTTGACCATCAACTCGAGGGTCGAACCCCATTCGTGCTCGACGTTTTCAAGCTGATGGTTTTCGCTGGACGGAAAGTCGAGAGCGATTCGCGAACGTATCCTGACAACTTCTTCGTCAGGCAGTGCCGTTCGGCCTATGGTCTGTCGCTCGGGATAAACTTTTTCGAGGAGGCGAACGGACTGAAAGAACTCATACGAGTATGGCCGTTCGAACAGATCCTCATGAATAGGCTTATCGGACAAGTTTATCCTCCAACTGCCGTGCGCCCCAGGCGACGGCGATAGCGTGATGTCTAAATCTAAACGATCACCTGCCGCGCGGCGCGTGCAGGAAAATCCTTGATGCCGTCTTCGCGTTGCATCGAACGGATCGAAAGCTGATTGAACGAATTAACCGACGCGTAAAGGCCGAGAAAGTGATCGAGCACGGAAGCGAACAAGAACATGCCGCTGCCGACGAACTCTTCCTCGTCGAACGTCAATGTCGTATTGATCCCGCGAACGAATCCGGTGCCGACGCGGCCGCCGATCTGGCGTACGGCCTTGACCGACTCGACGCTGTTGATACCCAGTATCTGTTTTCGGGTCACGGCGGAATCGGTAAAGTTGTAGAGGTGCAGAATCTCCTGCAGGGCTTCCGGGCTTCCGTTCTCGCCATTAACGAGCGAAAGATAATTAAGATTCAGATGCGAGATAAGCCGCCATTGAACCGAGCGACGCATCGGCGGCCGGACCGTATCTGTCGGCTTTGTGATACAACGCACGCGCGACGATACGGCGGTTCCCTCAACCTCGAAGTCGCCCTCTTTACCGCCGAACGGCAGACGGGCGGGCAGGTCGCGGTTAGTGCAGGTCATCCGCACGTTCAGAACGTCGACCGCCGGAACGCGCGGATTGAACGAACCGTCGACGAACGACATGAACACTTCAGTACCTTCGTCATCAGGGCGCAGCGACGCTTTTCGCGAGGCATACCAATAAGCTTTTTCCAACTGTTCGCCGTAGACGTGCCGCATCGAATAGAACGGCGAGAACTCACGGGATTTATTCGTCCGCGGGTCCGTCATGTAGACCTCGTCTACCGAGTAGATCTCGGTGGTGGTCTGCCGGTGTACGTCAGGGATGATCTGATACTCGTATTTCTGCTGCGATACGAAGATCGGGTCGCCGAGGCGATTGAACAAATTGATGATCGGCGAGCAGCCGAGCTTGAACGTGTCCGCCGAGACGGGCGCGGCTGGCGGAACGACATCTTTCATATGTATGAGGATGTCGAAGTGGCTGCCAAATTTTTTCGCGATCGCCTGATCGAGTCCGTAAACGTCGAAGAATAGGAACTTGTACGGAAAGGCAAAATACTCCGACAGCAGGCGATATCCGGCAAAGGAACGTTTCGTGTAGGGCAGAAGAGCTTCTTCATCCGCAAACCCGACCTGCTTGATAAATTCTTCGGCGGGCAGTATGACCGGATCGGGAAGTTTTAACTGAAGGTTTGTAAGCGTCTTCAGCGTCCGGTCGCCCAAGGGGGCTTCAACGGCGCGAAATTCGAGTTTGGTCGCGTGGTTAAAGATCAACTCATACATGTTGAATATGAGCTGCGGATCACCATCGATGAAGAAACGAAGAAACTGCGGTGGGGCGTTGGTCGCGGCATCCTTGATCTCGCTGAGGTTGCCGTCGCCAAAGCAGCGAAAACTCATGCGCACATAGCAATCCGCATATTTGCCGCGGCTGTCTTTGGGTGCGGGCGATTCAAGCTTTGCCGACAGCATCTCCAACGGGGCAAGGTGGACGTCAAACGCGCTGCGGAACTGGCACGGCGTTCCCTCGACCGGGCGCGAATTGAGCCGCGCCCCGCGTTCGAGTTTTTGCACGACCGAAAGCTTATCTTTCGGATTGCCGGATGAGAATTGCGCGATCGCCATCGAAGGGATCGGCGCAAGATAGTGGGGATAGATAACGTTAAGGAACGACTCGGTGATCTCGGGAAGCTCGTCATCAAGCTTGAGCCCGATGCGCGCCGTGAGAAAGGCAAACGCCTCGATCATCCGCTCAACGTGCGGATCTTCTATCTTTTCCTGATCGATCTGGAGCCGGGCGGCGATCTTCGGATAACGTCGGGCGAAATCGGCGCCCATTCGACGCAGAAAGATCAACTCTCGTTCGTAGTATCCAAGTAACTCGTCGCGCATTCAATAAGAAGATCAGGTGAAAAAAATCAGGATCTTTCGATCACTTTAAAGTCGCCGTTACCGGTCTGCAAAACCGTATCGAAAACAACCCGTTCGGGTGCGGGGTCGATATCAAGAATCGCCTCTATTCGAAAACGAAGTTGCCGGTCGGTCGATGTCGTTTGCTCGAGCACGACCTTCGGATTCTTGAATCGCGGGTCAAAAACTTTTAGGGCCTTTTCGATCGAGCGAACAAGCTTGTTCCGTTCCGCTTGATTTGTAACGCTAAGGCCGGTGACGTCGGGAAGCCCGTAGACGGCTACCGACCGATTTACCTCTTCCAAGGTTTCAGGAATTTCGACGATCGATTGCCGGGAATTGAGCAGCCATTCCAGGTCACGCCGAACAGACAATTTCAGATCACGCAGGGCCACGTGGCTGGAGGTCGGGGCCTCCCTCTGCGATTTAGGATCGTCGTCAAGCAGCCTGTCAAAGACCGAGGTAGTGACCCTTAACCGATTACTTGCTTGATTTGAAATGGCCATCAGTTAGCGAAGTCCGGGAATACGCCATTTTCGGCATATTCCCGGAACAGTTGCGTCGGTGCTTTTGATCGCGTCCGACTTATCAGGGAAGAGTTTCGACTACGCGATGCTCTTGCTCTGCTTGAAGTCGAAGTGGTAGTTTGCCGCATTCGACATCGTTCCACCTTCCGTCTTCTGCTCTTTGTAATCGACCTTCTTTTCGCCGTACGCCAAGCCGACTGAGTTCATGCTGTCAGAACCGTCCGACGCGCTCTCTTGCACATGCGTGACCTTACAATTGGTAAACTCGGTCGTCTTGAAGATCGAGAGGGTCGCGTCATTTGCGCTCTTGAGTTCTTTCAGGGTGACTTTGTTGATCGTCGCGCCCTTCGCACAAAGGCTTTCCAATTGGACGGCTGCCGATCCGCCCTTGAGCATAAAGCTGAACTCCGAGGCGGTCGCACGTCCGCTTGACCATCCCGACGTATCGAGCTGAGCGTGGTTAGTGATACCCATATTACAGCTCATTACATCGATGTGTTCCTTGAACTCTGCCTTTTCCGTTTCACCCTTAACGCCTTCAACTAACAAAACTCCGGTCCATCCCATTTTTTTATCTCCTTATTTATAGCCAACTTTGGGCTTCTGTTTTTATTTTCAAGGTTTCCCAGGTCCGAGTTTATCGTCTCTTCGCACTGGCGGGGCCGTTTGTTATCCCCTTACATTTGATAGACGACGGCCCAGCCAGCATTTGCGTAGAAATCGATCAACCCTTAGCTGGCGGTGGAAGATCGGCTACAAGACGTAGTGACACCGAGAGTTCATCGAGCTGGAAATGCGGCCTTAAAAAGGCAACAGCTCGATAGCAGCCCGGTTTGCCCGGGATCTCAGCTACGTCAACCCGAGCTTCCCGAAGGGGATATTTAGCCTTGACGTTCTGCCCGGCATTATCGTCAGAGGTGACGTAGTTCATGATCCAGCGGTTCAGGAACTGTTCAGCCTCGCTGCGCGACATAAAGCTTCCGATCTTGTCTCTCATCATCGACTTCAGATAGTGAGCGAACCGCGAGGTCGCAAAAATATACTGAAGCTGACTCGAGAGGCGAGCATTGGCGTTCGCGGCATCGGTATCGTATTTCTTCGCCTTGTTGCATGACTGCATTCCGAAGAAGGCTGCGTAATCGGTACCTTTGCAGTGAACCAGTGGAATGAATCCGTTATCAGAGAATTCCTTTTCACGACGGTCCGTGATCGAGACCTCTGTCGGACACTTTTGAGCGACTTCGCCCTCATCGGTAGCGAAGGTATGAGTGGGAAGGCTGTCTACCAGTCCGCCGCCCTCGACACCGCGGATAGCAACGCACCAGCCGTGCATCGCGAACGCCTCGGTCAGGCGGGTTCCAAGCGAATACGCCGCGTTTGACCAGAGGTACTTCTTGTTGTCCGTACCGTCCACGTCTTCTTCAAAATTGAAGGTCTCTGTCGGCCGGGTTGCCGCTCCGTAAGGCTCGCGTGCGAGCGTATGCGGCAGCGTAAGCCCAACGTATCTCGAATCTTCCGACTCGCGGAAGCTGCGCCACTTGGCGTACTCCGTTCGGTCGAAGATCTTGGATACGTCACGAACATCGGTCATATCCGCGAAGGTTTCCCATCCGAAGAGATCCGCTGCGGCAGCCGCGACAAACGGGGCATGAGCGGCGGCGGCGACCTGCGAGACCTTCTCGAGCAGGGCCATATCCTGCGGGTGGTTGCCGAACTCGTAATCTCCGATAAGAGCGCCGAACGGTGCTCCACCGAAGGTTCCGTATTCGTCTTCGTAAACCTTTTTGAAGAGCGCCGACTGGTCAAACTCGAGCGCCCTTTCCAGATCTTTCAAGAGATCTTTCTTGTTTACGCTCATCACGCGGATCTTCAGCATCGGGCTCGTCTCGCTGTTCATCACGAGCTGATTGAGGCCGCGCCACGAACCTTCAAGCTTTTGAAAGTCTTCGTGGTGCATGATCACATTTAGCTGTGTCGAAAGGAGGCGGTCGATCTCCGCGATCCGGGAATTGATGGCGAGGTCCATGTTCTTAGACATGGTCAATTCGCCGGCCATGACCTGATTGACGAATTCGCCGATCATGTCCTTTGCGGCATCGCGTTGAAAATCATCGCGAGCCATTTTGCCGTCGGCCAAAATCTTATCGAGCAGACTAACTTCTTGAGTTTCTTCCGCCGCTTGGGCCGCAGCCTCTTGTTTCTGTTTCTCAGCCATTTCTAACTATTCCTCCTTCGCTCCGAGCCCCAGCGACTCGCTAAGCTGCTTCTGCTTATCGGCGTCTGCCATGATGTCGTTCAACATCTCTTCCAGCTTGTCGTTACCGTCCATCTTGGACATTAGATCGTTAAGCTTCTTGCGTGCCTCAACCAATTTGCGGAGCGGTTCAACCTGTTGGACGATGCTGTCAGGCTCAAAGTCTTCAAGCTTGTTGAATTTCAATTCAACACCGACCTTGCTGCCGTCATCCTGAAGCCTGTTGTCGACCGTATAGGCGAGCCTCGGCTTCATTCCCGATAGCACCTGATCGAAGTTATCGCGGTCAATCTCGACGAACTTGCGGTTCTTCAGTGCCGGCAGGGCTTCTTCGGGTTTGCCGACGTAATCACCGAGCACGCCGACGATGAACGGCAGCTCCTTCATCTCGATCGCTCCGCCGGTTTCCACATCGTAAGTGATCTGGACCCGCGGCGGGCGGATTCGAGCAATCTTTTGTTGAACGCTTTCTCGTTTCGGCATTATTTGTTATCTCCTTGCTTATTTAGCTTTGTATAGAAACTTAAGGGTACGCCTCTAGTAATTATCTCCCTGTTGTCCTGTGACCCCGAGCGTTTCCCGCACGTTGAATAGAACGCTCTCATCCTTGATCACTTCCTGCAGCCACGAATCGAGCGGCATGTTGCCCCACTTTACGGCCCGCTGAACGAGATAGGAAACCGGACTATGCGGCTCGGTCGCCTGAAAAAATGCCGCTATCTCGCCGAGGCGTGAAAGGGCGTCCGCCCGGCTTTGAACCGCGCCGGAACGCTTTCCTCCCGCAGATGTTCCACCTTCGCCGGCGTCGGTATCGCCTTCGGATTCCGACAATTCGACGGGATCCGGCTCTTCGGCTCGTTTTAATTCAAGGATCCTCTTTACTTGAAGATGAATGTTCTCAAATCCTTTCTTAAATTCCGTCAGCGATGGAGCCTGATTACGGTCAAACTTCTCGTCGATCGTCCGGTTAAGGTCGTTAAAAGCCGTCCAGCACTCTTCCATCAGGAGATTCACGTTCTCGATGAAAGCACGTCGGGTTTGGCCGACGTCACGCTGCCAACGTTCGTAAGTTACCTTCCCGTCCGCCTCGGCCTTAGCGACACGGTTTTTGATCTCTTCGCCTTCGGTCAGGCCCATCGAGTCGATGTTGTCCGGGATGATCAGCGTTTGGGAAGTCATCCAGTCTCGGTAGTTGTAGGATGAACCCCCTGTTAATGCTACGAACTGGGCGGATTCCGCCAACTCTTTGTCGGCCCACGCAAGGGCGTTCGCCCGGCCTTCCTGATCGCCGTCTTCCATCTCCGGATAGAGGGTGTCCCAGAAGCTGTCCTGCATCTGTGCGAGGATCTTCAAACCGTCCCGAATTCCGGCCAGGCCATGCGTTCGGGCCAGGGCTTCGCTAAGCCATACCGCGATCTGCAGGTCTTTGCTCGTAGTTGACAGCGAAGGAACGGCCAGATCGATCACCAAACGGTAGTTGGCGACCTTGGTGTCGGTCTTCCAGTCGCCCTGATCCATTTCATCGTCGGCCCGCCTGGCCTCGCGGATCTGATCATAGATCCCCGAATACTTCACATCCTCGCCGGAAGGGTTTTCTCCGGATATCGGCTGCAGTATTAGGTCAAAGTCGACCACGGGCGGATTTTGGAGTTCTTCACTCATCAAAACGCACTCCTAAACAGGTAAATTCAGCGGTAAAAGGGCTTCAAGTTTTCGGGAACGCCATCATTCTAGCCGAAAACCCCATAAAAGCACAACAAAAAATCAAAATCACTAGTCCCTGTTAAACGCTATCGTTTTAACATCGAGAGCCGGCAGGTCTTTTCCATCGGCCCAAAACAGCCGCGAGCCCTCGCCGATAAACACCTCATTGCCAAGATCGCGCCAATCGACGCTTCGGCCGAGCCGGACCTGATCGTCATCGTTCTTCCACGAATCTGCGTAAAGCGAAGGGAAGAACATTTCGCCCGATGTTCCGTTGATCAATTCGATCTGAGCCTGAGGCCAGTAGATATCCCGCAAAGACTTTCTTTCTAGAAACTCGACCGAGACGACCTGCTCCATCGGAAGCCACACGTATTGGTCTTTGAGAAAGACCTCAAAGACGCACATCGTCAGGTCGTTATAGTCTCGAAAGTCTTCGTATGTTTCGCCGTTGATCGTGACGGCATTCGCCGGCCTTTCTTCCTCAACCTTATCGAGCAGTTCGCGCGCGGCGGCGGTATCGCCCTGCCTGACAAGATCGACCGCACGAAGAAGGTCTTCGACGTGATCGGGAACGCCGCCGATGAACTCCGGCCGGGTGCTATGCGCGAAAAGGTTCGCCCGGTCACGCTCGCACTTGAAATTCTGGCGGTAGATTATCGAGCCGATACCGGCGTTGGGATCTTGATGCCCGATGGCGTCGAGCTGTTTTTCGGCACGGTCCCAATCGCCCGAGAAGCAAGACAGCTCAAACAAAAATGTGCGGGCCGAGATGTTCGTCGGCTGCTTTTTGACCGTTTCGATGGCAGCGGCAATTGCTCCGCCGAGGTCGCTTTCATCCAATTTAAGTTTTGCTGCTTCCATAAGATCCTCTATTTAACGATCGTTTGCGGCGCCTTTAGATTTCTGAAAAGTGTCTTGTCGAACGGATCTCCGCCGCTCGGTTTGATGGTGGCCGAGAGCGACTTTCCGCTGACGGAATACGTGAGCGAATACTCGCCGCCAGGCTGTTTCTGCGGGTTGCCGGCGTCGACAAATCTGAACAGCCCCCAGTTGCCCTGGAAAGTGAGCTGCCCACTGGATGGCGGTGCACTCGCAGACGGTGCGGCGGTGTTCGAATTGCCTGCTGGAGCGGCCGGGGCCGAGGGGCCGGAGTCTGAAAGCAGCTTCACCAAGACGCCGGTCTCCGCCGAACCGCTTGCCGGGAATGCTCCTTTGATCGAACCGGTTCCTTCAGTCGTGACTTTTTGGCCGTCGATGTTTACCTCGATAGTGCTGCCTGAACTCGGCTTGAGCTGAAACTCGTACTCGAATTTCGGCGTCGGGCTGCTGCCGAACAATGCTTTCTGAAGCGAAAGAGCACTGTTCACGTAAGCAACGAACTCGTCGTTGAACTGCACGGGAGCACCTTCCTTTACCTTGACCTTTCCGTCGGCCTCCTCAAAGAAGGTCGCGAGTTTCTCTTTGTAAAAGACGGTGAACTTACCGTCGTTCGGATTTAGGAACGCGGTCAGTTTTGCAAGATCCGCCTCAGATGCACCATCTTCGAACGGGAAGCCTTTCGCGACGTCCGAGGCGGCAGGAAGTATTTCCTGAGTCCATGAGCGACCGACCTGATCTTTGACCCCGGCACCTAGAAGTGCCTTGAGGTTGTCGATCGGCTGTTGAAGAAACGCTTGCACGTCCTGCCCGGCCGTAGACTCGCTGAAGGTTGCCAAGAGGGCGGTGATCGCGGTTTCGCGCTGGCGAAGCTTTAACGGATCGCCGTCTTTCGCCATTTCGGCACCAGCTTCTTTCAGCTTTGCGTCGGAAAGGCCCGCAATACTCTTGTGGACATTTCCAAGCTGCGTTATGTAAACCTCGACAGGAGCCTTTGCGCCTTGCTCCGGCGTTCCAATAAAGGTGACGAGTGCTCGAAAATCTTTCTCCGGATCGGTATCAGGAGCTTTTGCGGCTTTCTGCCTGAAGATCTTGGCCTTGATCCAGTCAAACCAGCCTTGCTCATCTTCTGCGGAAAGATGCGTGTGCCGTTTGATCTCGCCTACGAGAGCCTTGATCGGCGAGTTGGCCGACGAGAAATCAAGCAGGGCATTCGCCGCGTCTTCCTTGGTCTTGAACTGCTTGACCTTGGTGTTCTTTACGAAATTTCGCCAATGATCGGAGTAATCCTTGTAATAGCGTTGCTGAATGTCGGTGGCATCGGTCGCGCTGGCGACGGCCGATCTGCCCTGTTCGCCCATCACCCAATCGTCTTCGCTGAGCTTGACGTTGGCTTCAAGGATTGCGACCTGCATCTTTTCGTATCCGGGCCGGGTGTATGCGGACGGAACCGAATAGTTGCTCTCGATGTAATTCGGACTAGCACCTTTATCTATCAACATTCGTTCGGCGGTCGTCTTGCCGAACGTCTCGTCGATCTCTTTAGAGATCTCGGTTACTTTTCTGCTTAGATAGCGATACTTTGCCGGAAACGCCTGAAGCTTTTTACGCGTGTCGTCTACGAGCTTTCCATTAAGGCTTATCCGCGGGAACTCGACCTCCGGACCATCACGATCAACCTGCTTCGACCAGAACTCGAGCTGCTGCTGAGCGATCAGTTTCATGTCGGGCGGAATCTTGGAATCGGCGGCCCAGAGATCGGCAAGAGCCGTCGATAGATGGCTTGATTCGGCCCGGGTTTTATATTCGCCGGAGAGCATCAGGTACGCCTTCAGAAGATCGTAATTACGGCTAAGGACCTGCTCTTCCTTTTCGGTCAGCTGGGCTGGATTTGCGACCGGCGTACTATCTGCAAATTTGCGCAACTCGGCCTCAAGCCTCGCGACCATCGGCTTCTTGTAACGCTGCTCCACCACGGAGAAATACATTGGAAGCAGTGATCGCTTGTAGACCGCGTTGCCCGAATACAACCCGAAACGCATGTAGATAGGCGGGCCTTCGCGTTCATACTCGTCAAGGCGAGCGAGCAGCATCCTCATCTCTTCGGTCGTGTTGATCTCGCGCTTGGCTTCGGTCTCGTTTTTCTCAAGCGGATTGCGGCCGCCATCGGCTTTGACAATGGTCAGCATCCGGTCGCCGACCTCTTCGGATTCCGACAGCATTTGATTATTGGTAACAAGCGAAACCGCTGCCAGCCCAAGAAGAAGAACGCCCAACAGGATCGCACTGATCGTCAGCAGCCAGCCGAATATCGGCGGCTTTTGGCGTTGGGCGATAAATGTCGAGACAAGGTCTTTGTCACGCAATACAACATCGCGGAACAGGCGTTCAGTAAAGAAGCTGTTAGCGACGGTCTGGTGGCCGTTGTCGCCACCGCCCTTTGCCGGCGGCGCTGCCGTAAAGTAAAAGCCGCGAAGAAACGGATTTTCGCTGAAAGGATTAGGCCTGAAAAGAGCGTTTACGAAGGCGCCAAACTTCCGGCGTCCGGTGCCGAAATGTAGCGGGAAATTGAAGATGCGAAGCTGCCGCACGGGCGGGAAAGGCGCGGAAAGCCTGGCGATCCGTCGCTTCATCAGCGAATCATGGAGGATCGCGTATTCGCCATCGAAAAGGGCTTGGGCGTTCTCGCTCTTCTCGATAGGTATCGTCGCGCCCCAAACCAAAGTCTTATCTTCAGCCTTTGAAGCCGAGAACGAATCGCGAAAACCTTCGATCGCGTCGGCGTGCGTGAATACCAGATAGACGGGAAATCGCACCTTCAGCCGCTGCATTACCTCATCGAGCCGTGTCCGCTGAACTTTTGCTAGTTCCTCGAGCTCGCGCTCGTCGGCCTTGAGTATGCGGTCGGCATCGACGACGAGGATCACGCCATCAAGCGGACGATTTGCCCTGTATTTCTTTACGGTTTCAAGTAATGATGACCATTCGTCGGCGTTCAGAGTTTCGGTTTGATATCGGCCCGCCGAATCGATAAAGACTGCCTCGCTCGTTACACGCCAATCGATATTCGGCGTCGGACGCACGAATTTTTGCTCGGCGGCCCGCTGGCTGGGAAGACTTTGGAAGTTCAGGTTTGAGCTTATTACCAACGAACTCTTGCCTGCACTCGGCGCTCCGGCGACGAGATACCAGGGCAAGCCGTACACCGCATCGCGGCCGCCGGCTCCAAGGTTCGAGGATTTTAGAAACTGTACGGCCTCTTCGGCTCCGCTGGAAAGCCCGCCGATATCTCCGACAGCCGTGCTGGTGCTTGCCTGCGAAGTCGCTGCTGCTGCGTCGTCACCCGCCGCCGCTCCAGCCGCTCCGGCCGTCGCTTCAGCTTCGAGTGCGGCTTTTTTCTTCTTCCGGCGGTTCGCCACGAATCCAATTAAAAGAATGAACGGGAGCGTAATCAAAATGAAAGCTACAACAATAGCTGTTCTCTCGTAGACGCCAAGACGCGGATACGGAAAGAACATCGTCACCAGCCCGACAATCCCGTAAAACGAGAACAGTCCGGTGATGCCAAGGGCCATCTTCAACCTGCTGATCTGTGACGAAGCGTTCAACTGCTGCATTGCCGATAACTCTCTGCGGGTGAATCAGACCCGAAGCTTTTCAACTGCTTCCTGCAAAAATTTAGCCGATAGTATGAACATGACGAAGTAAACAATAACTCCGAGCCCAACGAATGCGAAAAATCCTACCTTCGCCCATATCGGCATCCCTTTCTTTTCCGGCGGCTTCGGCTGATCGTTAGCGATCCAGTTCGGTGAGAGTTCAACCGGTTTTATCTTGCCGACTTTGACGAGTTGGTTCGCGGTATTTTGCATAATGGCAAGAAGCTTGTCTTGCTCATATACCGCATATCGCCCCTTGAAGCCGAGGAGCATGCAATAATAATAGATCTCGACCGCGTCCTGAGTAACCTCGATTTGCGGGAGCATCGAATCGAGCTTGTCGAACAATTTGTTTCCCGCAAGCTGCTCGCCGAAGAACTTAAGTTGAAGCGGATTCTTTTCCCATTCGTGTTTGAGGGGAAAATCCGCGGTCAATACGGCTTCGTCGACGAAGGCGGCAAGTCCGAACTTCGAGACGTTGACGATCTTGTGGTTAAACCTATAACGCTCGGCCCGCCGTTCGAAATCATCGAACATCGACTCAACCTTCGGCCGTAGTTCCTGCGACGGAACGACAATTCCCGCCTTGACCCTCAGTACGAGGTCGAAGATCGGCCCGGCAAAGGTGAGGAGATCGTTTTTTGAGGCTACTTCGCTCATCGCGTTACAAGTTTCAAGGTTTCAAATTACAAGTTTCGGAATCGCTTCAGGTTACCGAAATTTGCGACCCTTTATCTCGGACTGATTCAGGTACTTGATCAAGCCCGAAAGCCCACGACTATTTTGCTCGCACTTTACGTACGCGAGATCGAATTGATTCTGGGTAATATATTTTTGATCTAAAGCAACGTAAAGGTGCGAACGAACTTCACCGCAAGATCCCTTCGCGATCGACAGAAAATTTACAAACTCCCTGTTGCCATCGCGTTCAAAGCCCTCGGCAAGGTTCGACATGACAGACTCTGAAGACCGGCAGATTTGATCTTTGAGCCCAAAATCCCGAGAAAAAGCCGATTCACGACACAAGCCATAGATGTCTTTCGTAATTTCACGAGCCCTTTGCCAGACTTCTAGATCTTCAAATCGATGAATCGTTGCCATATTACCCTCTCTTTTTAATCAGCCCGCAACTAAGAACTTGAAACATGAAACCCTTAACTTGAAACTTGAGCTAAGGCTTGACGGCGTAAAGCTCTAGTTTTTCGTCGGGAATGTCCGTCGGTACGTAAACCGAAATTACTTTCGAACCCGCGATCCCGCTCCAGTAAGGGCCGATGTTATCAAGCTGAAAATACTTGAATCCGACTCGTGCCGGGATCGGGGCTGGCGGTGGGCTTGCGTGTGTCAGCACTACGCCGGGCAGGGCTGAACCGATAACGGAATCGATAACGTCTCTGGACGCTATCTTTACTACGCGTGGAACGCCCTCGATAAGTTTCGCTTCCGGCATTTGAGCTCGAACGGCAAGGAAAAATCCGGCTTCCTTGATGAGGCGTTCGTCGTCGATACGACCGACGTAAAGCGTATCCCTCGTTTTTTCCAGAGGGATCGCTACGCAGCGGCTCGGGATAACGGTTTCAAGCAGGTCACGCAGCTGCGCGGCCAGGTTGCTAAAGGTGAAATGCAGATCGTCGTGGTCATATTTCACTATATCCTTCGGGTGCATCTCGATCGAGAATGTCATCAATTGCCCGATCAGCCTGACAAATTCTTCATACAAACGCTCCGGGTGAAGTACCGGCGAGCGGAAGTAGTGCGACATTATCGGGATCGAGTTGTTGATCGTGTGCAACAGCCAGAACACGGCAACTTCTGACGTAGTGAAGTCCGCAAGCGAGGCGTTGCTTTGCCGACGCTGCTCCGAAAGGCTCGCGCCCTTTGTGATCAATATCTCGACGATCTGTCGAAGCATCGCCGTAAGCCAATCGTTGGCCGATATCTTAAGTATCGGCGGAATGTAGTCGTCAGCGACCTTGAGCTGGCCGGTCGGGGTTCGCTGAAGCTCGGCGATCTTCATAGACGTGAAGCCATCGCGGAGTTCGTCATCGAAAATAATGCGGAGGTTGCTTTTCGCGTACGCAACTGCCTGTTCGTTGGCTCCGGTCGTTTCGTCTTTTATCTTCCGCCCTTCCTGAAGATATCTAAGATTACCGTTGGTCCCGGCACCGCTAGCCTGAAAGTTTGCCTCACCCAGTTTCTTTGCGGGTATGGCGAGATGAACGCCTAACCTTTCCGCATCGACACGAAAATGATTACCGATAGGCCGCATGTCCGGGGCCGTTTCAGCGTCCGGAACGTTTACGAACAGACCGTCGGGCAGCACGCCGCGGCAGGTAGTAAGCTGGAAATTCCCATTCGCGATCGCCTCGGCACTAAAACGCAGTTCGACAATGCCGTACTCGTGCTGCATCATCGACCGAACCCGCGAATTCAACAGCTCTTCGTGATAATTATCGAACTGCTGAAAGTGGTGCGGCGTCAGGAGCATCCCCTCGTTCCAGACGATCTTGCGGTATTTGCTCATATAGGGTCAGACGACAATAGTAAAGCTAGTTTCAAAATTAGTAAACGCGCCGACCGAATTCGTTAACATCAAAGGACTTGTCCAAGATCAAGACGCGTGAAGCGAACAGGAACCGGCTCGAATTAGTTTCAAGTGTCCTTACACGTCCAATGCATCGATATTGACGCCAAAATCTTTCGGATTTTGCGCAAGCGTTCCGATCGCGAGGAAAGTAAGGGCCCTATCAAACTCCGCACCGCTGATCTTTTGCCGCTTCTCTAGAAACCAGATCGTGCGGATCGTACGCGAACTTTCACTAACCTCATTAGCAAGATTCTGCAACATATTTCGCATTTTCATGGTGTCGCCGGCGGCGCCCTGCTCATACGCGGCTACCATCAGGAGGCAGTCGTCGGCCAGCTCGCTGCCGATCTGAATGTTAAGTTTTCCGAGTATCGGAGCCATTGTTTTGGCAGTGGCGACGACATCGCCGCGATTGGTTCCTAGTTTGCTAACTGCAGCAATCGCAATCATTTGCGGCTGTAGATTGTTTTCAGTGGCGATCGTTTTGAGCTGCGCCGCATACTGCTTTGCGGCCTTGAGATTATCGGCGATCGCCGAGCTTCCGCTGACCTGTTTGATCTTTGAGGCGACGCGCTTGGCCTGATCTGTCGTCAAAAAGATCTTCGAATCGTTCTGAGCGATCTTCCTCATAAACGCCGCTCCGTTCAGCTCGACCTTTGCCGTCTCAGAAAGATTGGCAGGCGTGGGCGTCGGTAAGTTGGACGGCCCGGAGTTGGTTGTCGGTGTTGCAGCGGCGGGAGTCTTGTCAGGATCCGTATTGTCATTAGCCGGCGGATCGTCGTCGGGTATCGAATCGTCGTCATCATTGTTATTAGCTACGACGACGTTGTTGTTTCTCGCGAATACCAGGTAAGCCACTCCGCCCGCGAGCGATATCAGCACGAGGGCAAGAAGCGGGATCGCGAGTATTAGTCCGACCGGAACTGAACTTCCGGAAGGTGCGTTTGCTCTCGCTTTCGGGGCTTGCTTGACCGGTTCGGCAGTCGCAGCCGGAACGACCGGTTCCGCCTGAGGCTCGGCAATTTCAACGCGAAGCTGCAGTCCCCCGAGGCTTATTACACTGCCGTCGTAGATCGGAACTGGGTCGAAAACGGGCGATCCGTTAACCTCGGTCCCGTTGCTTGAGCCTGTGTCGCTGATCTCCCAACGGCCCGCGAAAAGTTCGATCTGGGCATGAGAGCGGGACAGGCGCGAATCGGCGATGGCAAGATCGCACGTCGACTGGCGGCCTATGACGAACCTCGAGCCGTCCACACGCATACGACGTGCGACGCCTTCAGGGTCGGTGTAATTTAGCCAAAGTTCGGGCATCCCGTTTCTAAACGCTTCGGGCCGGTGATCGGTTCCTTTCGCTTTAAGGCTACTTCGAGTAAGTCGATAAGGGCTGAAGCTTCAAACCGAAATCCTGCGGAAATTCGCCGATTATGGCTGCCGCAAAGAATTTCGGAACATATTTAAAATTCTCCGACTGAAACTGTTTCGACAGCTTGTCGCCGTTTGCGATCAGCGTCCAGAAATCGCGGGGCAGTCCGCCGTCGGATTCTAGGGCCTTTACCAAATTCGAACTCAAGCCGCCCTCGCCGCTGTTGTAGCTGCCGATCGCAAGCGGGACGCTGGCCGGCCCGGTTCCGTATCTGCCGAGCAGAGACTTCATGTAGGAGGCGGCGGCCCGAGCCGATGGTTCCGGCTGGCAGCGCTCATCTGGGTTGGTCGGCGAGGCTCCGGGTTTGGTATCGAGCCCGTGACTTTTGCCGGTCGCCTGCGTGAACTGGAACATTCCGAGCGGCCCGGTCGGGCTTTGAAGGCAAACGCAATGCTCAGATTCGATCATAGCCAGATACAGGCCGATTCGAGGGTCGGTCCCTTTTTCGTTAAACGCCTTTACGATAAAAGGAGCATTTTTGCTGGCTCTTTCGTAAGTCGCCTGCAGATTATCGGCAAATCCGCATGATCCCGTTTTCTTCGGTGAGCTGATACGTTTCGCGTACCCTTCAGTAAATCCTTTGATCTTGTCGAGCGCAGCAGCGGGAACCTCGTCGCTGCTATTGTTACCGATCACCTGGGCCATCTTTTTCGCACGATCAGCTAGATACGCGCGTTTCTCGGCGTCCGACAAGTCAAGATACTTCTTACCCGCGGGCATAACGTATCCGGTCTGTGCCGGTTTGGTGTCATTGTTGGGCAGCGGAGTATCACTCGACGTCTGGTTCGCAGTCGACGAAACCGGCGTTGGTGAAGGCTTGCCATCCCTGTCGTTGTCGCGATCTTTTGTAGTCGTCGTCGAGATCGGCGGATCATCGAGATCCTCGCTCACTTCGACCTCACTCCTAGCTAGGACTCGATAGGCGACGAAGGCTCCGGATACGCTGATGACCAAGAATGCCAGACCGACAAGGCTTATCGCGATAATACTGACCGGCGAAGGACCGGAGCGTTCAGCCTCTTCCTCTTCCTCTGCCTCGTAGGTGATCTCCGAAGATGCACTAGCGGCCCTCGCTTTGGGCTCGTCCACAACACCAATGGCCGCTCGTTCGCGAAAGCTTATCTTTAAAGTTGTCGAGTTTCCCAGTTTTATCGAGTCGCCGTTGCTCAGGGGCGTGCCGGCCGGAGCGAGCTGCTGGCCATTGACGAAGGTGCCGTTCGAAGAGTTTTCATCAACTATCCAAACGCGGTCTCCGTCGCGATAGATCGTGGCGTGCAGTCGCGAAAGGGAATTATCGTCGAAACGGTGCGAGGCGTCGGTTCCGCGGCCAAACGAGACGCGGTCGCGGTCGATCGGGATCTCCACTGATCCACCAGCGGATCCATCGGGAGAAGAATATGTGAGGAATACGTCCAGCATTGGTAAAACCAGTCGGCGTGAAAAACTTTACATAGCAAGTTTATACAATTCCGCTAGCGGGCGGTCATTTAATCCAAATTTCTGCGGATTCTCTGCCACGATACCGGCGGCGAAAAATCGGGCGATCCGATCACGCTCTTCGGGCGTTTTTACGACGTTCCATACGTCTCCGCGGTTTGCCGGGAGCGATGCTTTCCATGTGCCCGCGTCGGCAGGCGATTTGCCAAAAGCCGCAGCGGCGTAAACGGCATCGCCCTCGAAAACGCCCAGCAAGATCGCTTTCATATACAGAGCTGCAGCTTTCGCCGCGCAGTTTTGGGCGGGGTCAGATAATGTCTCCGTGCCGCATTGCCCGTTGTACGCGTTTGTCGTGGCGAGTTCGGTCGACATTCGGAACAAGCCTTCGTCAGCGCCCTGTTTTGCAGGGCTAAACTTGCTGCGGCTCATTGCCAGATAGTAGCCGAATGGCGCCGGGAGATTTTGCTCTCGGACGAACGCGACATTGATGACATCGCGATATTGTGCCGCACGGTCGAAGTTTCCGTTTTGAGCATACTCAGCCGCACGTTTTTGTACTTCTTCCAGAAATTGCTTGTTCGAAAGATTATATGCAGCAGCCGGCGAAACCTGCTTCGCCAGTTTTGCCGTCATCTGCTGGATGTCTATTAGCGATACAGCCTTGCTAGTGGACGGACCAGTGTTAGAGTTATTCTGCGCGACGGTGGTATTCGCCGGAGGTGTCACCTTGCGCGTTTCGAATGCCAGCGCGATCGGCTCCGGTTCGAAGATGCGTTCGCCGTATTTATCGACGAGGACGATGCCGAGATTGTGCTCGTTTCCGTCGGCCAGGTCGGGGTGATCTTTCGGGTCTATCGTGGCCTCGTAAGGCTCCGAGATCGCGGTGGCGAATTCGGCTCCGTCGAGGGTGAATATGGCTTTTGCGACGCAGCCGGTGTCCGAGGTTTCGAGTTCGATATCGGTTGCCTGAGTGATCGTATCGCCGGGCTCAGGATTGAGTATCCTTGCGGTCGCCGAGCACGAGCTTCCGCTCGCCATATACATCGCGCCGCCGCCTATCGCTACCGCGAGTACGAGCGCTCCACCGGCTCCGGCAAGCATTACGCGGTTTTTCTTTTTCTCTTCGGGTGGAGTTTCGGCAACAGGTTCAGTTTCGTTTTCGACGCCATCGTCCTCTTCGCCTTCTTCGGGTTCGTCTTCTTTGATCGTAAATACGACGACGCTGGAATTTCCCAGGATGGCGTAATCGCCGTTATGAAGCTGATGTTCGCCCGACATCGGAACGCCATTCAACTTAGTTCCGTTGGAACTGCCGAGATCGACAAGGAAAAAATCCTCACCACGCTGTTCGATGTAAGCGTGATTTCGCGAAATCTTCTCGTCACCCGGAAACGAGATGGTATTCTCAGGCGTTCGGCCGATGGAAACTCTGCCGTTGACCGGAAATTCCTTTTCACCTGCCGAGACGATTCCTTCCTGCATTTTTACAATAAACTACCCGCGGAAAACCCGCTCTCCCGTCAGCTTATGACGCACAAAAGAGCGAATTTTGCCGTCAGAACGTACTTCCGCCGTTCGGCGGCGCCAAGAATAGATAGTAGATCACGCCAAGAAAGACCGCTATGAAGGCAGCCATTGCGAGCAGGCCTAGAAGGATCATTGCGATCCGTGCTCCGGCACTCCGTTCTTTTACAGCGGGTTTTGCAACAACCGGAGCCGCGTGCTCTACAAGTTGCTCGGTCAGGTCGGGCTGGGGTTCGACGTCGGCCGCTGCTGCGGCGGGAATCTGCGGCATCGGTTCCGGATCTGCAACGACCGGAGGCTCGGCCGGTGCAGAAGCTTCGAAAGCGGCAACCTTATCGAGGTAGCCTTCGGGCAGATAGCCGCTGGTTTGCTGAAACTTAGGCTCCGGCATCTGCCAGCCTTGGCCAGCCGGTACCGCAATCGGATTCGCCGGGTTTGGAGGCGTCGTATCGGCTTCCGAAACGGGAAGCTGATCGCCTCTTTCGTCTTCGTTCATGGCATTTCACTCCATCTTCTTGGGGATATGGACTTACTTCTGCAGTTCGAGTACGTCTGAGCGCGTTATTATACCCGTAATTCGTTTAAAATCTTCTATTAAAACAGCGGGCGACTTTTGGAGCTTTTTCTTGATCTCGTTAAGGTTCGAATCAACTTCGAGCACAGGGAAGCTCTCGTCCATCACATCGGCGACCGGCGATTCCATCAGGTCGCGGTTTTGAAGCAGCTTCGTCAGCACGCGACTCTCACGAAGGCTGCCGACCGAATGGTTATCTTCGATCACCGGCATCTGCGTGATCCCGCTTTCACTCATCTTCTCGAGCGCGACGGCGACGGTATCAGTCGGAGCTACGAAGATCAGGTCCGACGGCGCTCCGCCGTTCTTTGTCTCGACGATCAAGTTTGCGGTGATCCGCTGTGGTTCGAGCAGAAGTTTTTCTTTCATCCACTCGTCCGAATGGAATTTAGTCAGGTAGTGTTCGCCGGTATCGCACACGATAAAGACGACCAAGCTGTTTTCGTCTAACTCTTTCGCGACTTTCAGGGCCGCGGCGAAGATGGTTCCGCTCGAACCACCGCAGAAGATGCCCTCACGTCGCGAAAGCTGGCGGGCCATCTCGAACGATTCGCGATCGGTAATATTGATGATCTCGTCGACCACCGTAAGATCCGCGTTGACGGTAGGAAGAGCCTGACCGATACCCTCAACCAGATACGGTGTCGGTTCGGGAACGTGGCCGGAATCCTTGTAGGTTTTGAAGATCGATCCGTACGGATCAGCTCCGACAATGCGGATATTCGGATTCATCTCCTTTAGGTAACGGCTCGTTCCGCTGATCGTGCCGCCGGTTCCGATGCTGGAAACAAAGTGCGTGATCTTGCCTTCCGTATCTTCCCAGATCTCTGGGCCGGTGGTTCGATAGTGAGCCGCAGGATTTGCCGGATGGCTGTACTGATCGGGATAAAAAGAGCCCGGCGTTTCTTTGGCGATCCGCTTTGCCGTCTGTACGTAATGATCCGGTGTTCCCGGTTTCGCGGCTGCCGGGCATACGACTATATCTGCTCCGAGAGCCTTTAGATAGCGATTCTTCTCGACGGAAACCTTGTCGGTTAGCACGAAAACGCACTTGTATCCGCGAACGGCCGCAGTCAGTGCCAGGCCGATCCCGGTATTGCCGCTGGTCGCTTCGACTATCGTCCCGCCCTTCTTTAATATGCCTTCTTTCTCGGCCCAGTCGATCATTGAAACTCCGATGCGGTCTTTGACCGAGTAGCCGGGATTCAGGTTCTCCATCTTGGCGTAGATCGGAGCCTTTATCTTCTGCTGTTTGGTAATATTGTTGATGCGGACGAGCGGCGTTTTGCCAATGAGGTCGAGGACGCTGTTGTAGAATTTCATTTTGACTGAGTATCTAAATGCGGGCAGAAATCTTATAGCCTAATAATGTTCAGTTTATTCCATATCTCACGAAAGCTGAAACGGATCGGCCGTGTTCGTCGTACTAATTCACGAAAATGAAGCTAAATTTTCGCAAGTCCTTTTTCGCATTCCTCTTTGTCTATCTGGCGACCTTTACGGGCCTCGCTCAAGCACCTGCGTCGGTCGTCGAATTTCCGAAAGTACGGCAAGATGCCTTCGACAAGGTTTGGAACACCATCAAGGAGAAGCATTACGACCCGACCTTTGGCGGCGTCGATTGGGCAAAGGTTCGTGAAGGCTATCTTCCGAAAGCTAAAGCGGCGAAGTCGGATCAGGATTTTCACAACGTATTGCGGCAGATGCTCGGCGAGTTGAAGCTATCGCACTTTAATATTTTTCCGCCTCCGCCGGCCATAGGAACGGAGAACGATTCGAATGCGTCGGTCGGAGTCGACTTGAAATGGGTCGGCGGCCAACCTGTTGTTTTTCGCGTCGAACCCGGATCACCCGCGGCATTGGCTGATATCAGACCGGGATTCGTGTTGAGTAAGGTGGATGGCAAATCTTTAACCGATACGCTCAAGCCGCTGGTAGATTCTTTTGCAAAACGCAATACGACCGAGATGATTCGGCGGGTTTACCTGGAACGAACCGCTGAGGCGGCCATCGGAGGGAAGGCCGATACGAAAGTTCGGCTTGAGTTTCTTGACGGCGAAGACAAGCCCGTCGCGGTCGAGTTGAACCGCGTCAAATATTCGGGTGAGATGTCGCAAGCCGTCGGTAACTTTCCGAAACAGAGAGTTATCTTCGAATCGCGCCTGCTGCCTGAGAACATCGGTTACATTCGGTTCAACATGTGGGTGATTCCGCAGGCGGCGAAGATACGTGCTGCTGTCCGCGAGTTTGCAAATTCCGACGGCATTATCGTAGACCTTCGCGGAAATCCAGGCGGTGTAGGCGGTCTGGCTGGCGGTTTTGCCGGACTGTTGACGGATAAGCAAGTTTCGCTGGGAACGATGGCGTCACGAGCCGGATCGATGTCGTTGATCGGCTATCCGCAACCGAGCCCGTTTCGCGGAAAGGTTGTCGTTCTAACCGATCACGGTTCTGCTTCGACGAGCGAAATGTTCGCCGCGGGAATACAGGAAAACGATCGCGGCAGGGTTATCGGCGAGACTACCGCTGGTGCGATTTTACTATCGGTTTTTGAGTCGCTGCCGACCGGCTATATGTTTCAATACGCGATCTCCGACTATAAATCGCCTAAGAATATCTTGATCGAGGGCCGCGGAGTAAAGCCGGACCGCGAGGTCACGCTCACGCGCGAATCTCTACTCGCGGGGCGTGACGTACAGCTCGATGCGGCTATTGCAGAAATCAGAAAGAACTAGGGGAAACATCACATGAAAAGAATTTTTGGATCACTGTTAGCAGTCATGCTCTTGCTGATCGGCGTCAGCGCTCAGAAGCCCGATTCGTCCAAACCGCCGGAAAAAAAGCCGGTCGCTGCACCGGACGTTAAACTTCCAACCGCGAAGGAAGTAATCGATAAGTATGTTAAGGCCCTCGGCGGCCGCGAGGCTTTGCTAAAGCACAAGTCACGAGTTGAGACAGGCACGGTGGAGCTTTCACCTATGGGTGTGAAGGGCACATTCGAATCGTATGCGCGTTCGGATAACCGTACAACGACGCTGGTTTCGCTACAAGGTATCGGTGAGATAGTCGAGGCTTTTGACGGCACAAGCGCGTGGTCGTCAAATCCGATGCAGGGAAGTCGGGTCAAGGAAGGAAAGGAAATGGAGCAGGCTAAGCGGATGAGCCAATTCTCACGCGACGCCGATCTGGACAAGGCCTACTCGAAGATCACAGTCAACAGAATGGAGAAAGTTGGCGACCGGGACACATATGTCGTCGTCGGAGCAAACGATGGATTGCCGGACGAAATTCTTTATTTCGATATCGAGAACGGGCTGATGCTGCGACGCGACAGTGTCACGATCGCGCCCGAAGGGCAGATGGCTACGAGCACCTTTCTCGAAGATTACCGCGAGATCGGCGGGATCAAGATGCCGTACAAGACCCGCTCGAAGTCTGCTTCGTTTGAGATCACGACGGTCACGACCGACGTGAAATTCGATGTTCCGATCGAGGATGCAAAGTTCAAGCGGCCTAATTGATAGCAGCTAGATCTTGATCTGATATCAGGCGTTTTCGGAAGAGGACGCCTGATCTTCTTTCATCAGGCTTGCAACCTGAAAGACATAGTGTACGCCGGAGATAACGACGAGAAGCACGATGACGAAATATGTTGTCGGCAGAAAGATCGTGTAGCCGGTAACGGCCGCGACCATCACAAGGCTGATGCCGATAACCTGCACAAGCGTACTGACCTTTCCCCAGAAAGACGGCTTGAAACCGCGAAAGCCGGTGATGATGTTGATTGCACCCGCGATCGTGAGGATCAGAATGTCGCGGCCGATGACCGATGCCGTCACCCAAAAGGGAATCGGCAAGTGTCGAGTCGGCGGCAGCACGTTCGGCAGCGTCAGAATGATAAAAGCAACCGTCATCAAAAGCTTGTCCGCGATAGGGTCGATGATGGTGCCGAGTTCCGATTCCTGCTTGAACTTCCTTGCGAGAAATCCATCGATGCCGTCCGAGATACCCGCGATCAGAAATACCGCCAACGCCCACTTGCTGTATCCGTAATAGACCAGACTCACGAAAACAGGGATCAGGCCCATTCGCATGAAGGTCAGGATGTTGGGGATCGTAAGGATGGAATTCATCAGACTGCGGACCTGAGCTCGAGGACGGAGATCTCAGGCGGGCATTGAAAGCGGATCGGAAGTACGACCGTGCCGATGCCGCGGGTGATGTAGATTTGCGAATCTTTCAGACTGTGCAGTCCAGCGGTTCGGCGTCGGCGGATCAGGCGT
>CADEGD010000017.1:32901-76461 GCA_902826795.1 uncultured Acidobacteriota bacterium
GAGCGCGGACCTGCCCGCCGGCGGCCGGCTCCCTGAGCGTCAGATCGAAGACGGCACGAGCGGCGCGGAGAAAGATGACAGGATTGTGCGCCAGCAGCAGCTTGAACTCGTCGGGAAAAGAGCCTTTCAACGCGGACGGCAGATCGGTCTTACCAACCATGTGATCATCGACGCCGCCGAGCCAGAAGGACGATTCGCCGGATTCGATTCGCGAGCCTTCGTTGGTCAACACGCGAATATTCGCTTTCTCAAGATGTTTTGTCACCAACTCGGCATCCGTCCAGTGATCGTGATTGCCGAGGCACGCAAATACTCCCAGCGGTGCCTGCAATTCCCCCAGAACCTTCGCGGCCGGAGCGATGTATTTCGCCTCGTGTGAAACGTAGTCGCCCGTCAGCGCCACAAGGTCAGGTTTTAGTTTGTTGGCTATCGCGACGGCTCTTGCGATGTGGTCGAGTCCGGTGAACGGGCTGTGATGGATGTCGGATAGATGCAGGACGCGGAATCCGTCGAGCTTTTTCGGCAGCCTCGGAAGCGTGATCTCGACGTTTTCGACGGACAACGTATTCGCCTCATCGATCGCGTACTTCGCTACCTTCGAAAGGTTCCCGGCGATCTCTCGAAGCGGGCGGTCTTGCGCGACCAGAGCGTTTATTCGCTCAGCAATCTTAGCCCGTTGAGTACGCGGTGTCCGCATAAACTTAATTATACGGAAGATGACTCCGCATACCTATTGAAAACTCGAACTGGTGCGAAACGGAAAGTTTCTGCGGTTTCAAATTGCGACTTATCAGTTTCCAGTTAGTTTTGCGAACTTAAGTTTCCCGACCTGAAGGACAAGGGAATTCCCGTTCGCAAGATCGACCTCTGCCGCGGCCGATGTCGCTTTTTCTCCGTTGAGTTTCACACCACCTTGTTCGATCAGACGGCGAGCCTCGCCTTTGGTGGCGACCAAGCCGGAAGCGACTACGAGGTCCGCTAGGCGATAAGTCTGAGCTGCAACCAGTACTTCCTCGATCTCGTCCGGAATCTCTTTCTTTACGAAGCGGCGATTGAACTCCTCTTCAGCGGCGGTTGCATCAGCTTCCGAATGAAAATCTTTGATGATCAGTTTCGCGAGAGTTACTTTCGTATCACGTTGGTTTTCGCCGTTCGCAATTTGCGATTTTAGATTTGAGATCTCGGATGGCGTCAGATCGGTTACGAGGTCGTAGTATCGCCACATCAGCTCGTCGCTGATCGACATCACCTTTCCGAACATCTCGTTCGGCGGTTCGTCTATGCCGATGTAATTGTTCAGCGATTTCGACATCTTGTTCACGCCGTCGAGGCCTTCGAGCAGCGGCGTAGTGATCACAACCTGCGGTTCCTGGTCGAACTCACGTTGAAGGTTGCGGCCCATCAACAGGTTGAATTTCTGATCGGTTCCGCCGAGCTCGATGTCAGCGTCGAGTGCGACCGAATCGTATCCTTGCACGAGCGGATAGAGCAGCTCGTGGAGCGATATCGGCTTCTCTTCGTTCAGACGCTTGGTAAAGTCGTCGCGTTCGAGTATCTGCTTCACCGTCGTTTTCGCGCAGAGCTTGATGAAGTCGGCGGACGTGAATTTGTCCATCCACTCGCCGTTAAATCTCAACTCCGTCCTCTCCGGATCGAGCAGCTTGAACATCTGGCGCTTGTAGGTCTCGGCGTTTGCGTTCACCTCCTCACGAGACAGCGGCGGCCGAGTTACGTTCTTACCCGAAGGGTCGCCGATCATCCCCGTGAAGTCACCAATGAGAAATATCACCGTGTGTCCGAGGTCCTGAAATGCCTTCAGCTTACGGATCACCACCGTATGCCCGACGTGAATGTCGGGCGCGGTCGGGTCGAGGCCGAGCTTCACGCGAAGCGGCTTGCCGGCCTTCGCCGACCGCTCAAGCTTCGCCTTCAGATCCTCTTCGCGGATCACGTCGACTGTTCCTTTCTTCAGGAACTCTATCTGCTCATCAATGGTCATAACGAAAAGCGTGATTATAGCTTACGGTACATAATGTATGCATTCGTCAGGCCGTTGCGCGAGTGTCGAATCGCGTCGGGTATCTCGCCGATGACGGTAAAGCCGACGCTTTTCCAAAGATTGACGGCAGCCGTGTTCGACTTAACGACGAAGTTGAACTGGATCGAGTGATAGCCGATGCGACGGGCTTCTTCGATCGAATGTTCGGCCATCAGCTTGCCGATCCCACGACCTGTCGCATCCGGCGAGACCATGTAGCCGCCGTTGCCGACATGATCGCCGAGGCCCGGTTGATTCGCCTTTAGCCAGTAGGTGCCAAGGATAATGCCACCGTCCTCAGCAACGTAAACGTGCTTCTCAGGCGAGAACCAAAAGGAGATCATTTCGGCCTCGGGCGTGTCCGGAGCGAACGTGTAAGTGTCGCCGCTAGCGATCACGGCTTTGATGATCTGCCAAACGGCGGGTTTGTCGGCGTCGGTTGCATTTCGAATTTGCGTCACTCTTACACACTCACTTCAAATATTTCTCGAACCAGTCGAGATTCGCCTGCATTGCCGCGATCTGCATTTTTGGCTCGTTCGGGCCGTGCGGCTGGCGCGGCAGAATGAGCATTCGCGTCGGGACGTTCTGACGTTTGAGAGCCATGTAGAGCTGATAGCCCTGTTCGATCGGTACGCGGATGTCGGCCTCACCGTGCTGGACGAGCGTTGGCGTGACCGCATTCTTGATATTGAACATCGCCGAATGTTTCGAATAGATCGCCGGATCGTTCCAGAAATCGCCGCCGAAGTAATCAGGCACGAAGGACGGGATATCGGCAGTTCCATTAAAACTCATCAGATTCGTTACCGGAGCACCGGCCGACGCGGCCTTGAATCGCTTCGTTTTCGTAATGATGGTCGACGTCATATAGCCGCCGTAGCTCCACCCCATCACGCCGAGTCGGTTCGCGTCCGCCACGCCCATAGCGATCACGTGGTCTACGCCGGTCATCAGGTCTTCATAATCCATCCCGCCCCAGTCTTTAATGTTCGCCCGGCGGAATTCTGTGCCGTAGCCGCTCGAACCCCGCGGGTTAGGCCTGAGGATCGCGTAACCTTTCGACGCAAACGTTGCCAGCGGATATACGCCGCGGCCGCCGATGTAGCTTTGCTGAAAGACCCCTGCCGGTCCGCCGTGGACGTTGAGGATCAGCGGTACCTTTGTGCCTGCTGTGTATCCGACCGGATACGTCAGCAAGCCTTCGATCTCACGACCGTCCTTACTCTTCCATTTCACGACCTCGGTCTTTTCGACCGTCATCTTTCGATACTCCTCATTCGCCTTCGAGATCTGCACCGGTCGATTGCCGAACGACCAAACAAATAGTTCCGGCGGGGTTTGAGTCGATTGCCATACAAAGGCACCGACTTTACCGTCCTCCGAGAAACTGAAACCACCGGCGACGCCCGGACCAACGCCCGTGTCGATCTCAGCGATGTTGTTTGCGGCAACGTCGAACGCGTAAAAACTCGAGACGGTCCCTTTAGGTTCCGCGAAACGAATGTACTTTCCATCCGGCGACCATCCCGCGATCCCCGGCCCTGCGTCAAACGTAACGCTGAGCGGTTTCGGAGTTCCGCCTGCCGTCGGATGCAAAACGATGCGGTCGCTCTGCGCCCAACGTGGAGGGCCGTCGCTGGTTGAGATGGCGAGCCACTTTCCGTCGGGCGAATAGTTCGGGTTATCTTCAGACGCTTCAGTTGCGGCGACCGGCGTAATCCGCGACGTGGCAACCTCGACCGTGGATACATCCGCCGTAGGCCAATCGTTCACGGATGGCGACGCGACGTGAGCGAAAGTGATCCGCGAGCCGTCAGGCGACCAGTCGAAAGCTGTGACGTGGCGGTTTAAGTCGGCGAGTTTCTTCACGTCGCGTTTGCCGCTCGAGTCTTTTGCAAACGGCACTACATAAAGCTTTGCGAGCTTGTAGTTTTCCTCATACCAGCGGAAGTCGTTGCGGCCTTTGTCGTTCACTTCTTCGTCGGCGGACTTTGCATCAGCCATCGTGAAGGCGAGCCAATTTCCATCCGGCGACCAATCGAACGCGGTGACCGATCCCTTTCCGTCGGTGAGCTGTTCGGCCTCGCCGCCGGCGAGCCGCAGCATAAAGATCTGATTGCGATTGTCCTTGCGGTTCGATGTGAAAGCGATCGACGACCCATCAGGCGAGAACTTCGGGTTGGTTGAAGACTTGTCGCCGAACGTGAGCTGATAGTTCTCTTTCCCGTCAGCCGAAGCGAGCCAAACCTGCGTGTTGTATTCGCTCTTATCCGCTGCCATCACGGTTTCGTTGACCGTGTAGACCACGCGTTTGCCATCAGGAGAGATATTAGGCGAGCCGACGATCTTGAGCTTCGCCTGAAGCTCGGGCGACCAGTTTTGAGCGTTGGCTTCAACCAGGAAAAGGGCGATTACGACGATTACGAACAGACGAACTGACGGCATTAGGGCAACTCCTTCTGATCAATTTAAATGGGAAAATCGCGAATATTCTGTACTAATTCCACGCATTTAACAAAAATCGACCATCATTTGGCAAGATTTTGAGCATTTTCCGCAAGGTACATCGGGGCCACGCTATTTGTGTCTCTAACCTTCCTCCCGCAAAACTCGAGAAATGGAATATAGATATCAATCGATTCCGCACAATTGCGGGATTCTTGAGACCGCCCGGCTGAAACCGATCTACGGCGAATATCTGGAATGCTACGGCTTTGGCGAAATTTTATTCGAAGACCTTAACTTCCGAGCGGGCGATCGGGAATTCCTCGCGTTTACCGAAGAGACCAAGAAGATGCGAGAGGAATATCCGGGAATCGAGATCCGCAAGATCGAACTCGGGCGCGAGAGGGAAGTTGTGAGGTCGGCGATCGTCGAAACGAATAGCTCAATGCTGCTCAAAGCAGTCGACGGCGGCGACATTCTCGGCGTTAGCATCACCTCGACTCAAGGAGAGCCGATCCGTTTTCTCCCGCCTTATGTGGTGAAAGGCATAGTCGAGGAACTCGACAGCGGACGAATACTCATCTCGGAAGAGATAGCCGAGCCATTCGGCAAACTCGCGGACTTCTATCGCATCTCGGCTGCGTTCGATGAGGGCGTGGTTACTATCAAGCTGTGATGTTTCGCACGAGGGTGAACTTCCACACCATTCGTTCCCGCGTTTCGTCCTTTACGTAGTCGCCCGCCGTTACCCGCCATTCGCCTAGGTATTCCCAGCGATTAACTCCGAGCTTGTTAAAAAGCGGAACGGCGTGTGCGGTTCGAATCGCGTCGAGCATCGCACGATTAGCCGCATCCGGTTTCTGATCGCCCCGCCGGCCCGCACCCGTGTAATGGATCACGTCGGTCGAATCTCCGTGAAAATCCGGATAGCAAGGATTGATGCGGCCGAAGTCGGTGAGAAGCGACACGAGCGTGCCGCAGCTTTGGTAGATGCCGTTGCGGCTTTTGTGAGTCTGCGAGACTTCGGTCCAAGTTAGGATCTGGTTTGCCACGAAAAGTTCTGCCCGCGAAATACGCAAAAAGCCGCGAAAGTTTTAAACGCAGAGATCGGGGCGACCGCAGAGCTTCTAAGCCAAATATTTGTCATGTATCTCCGTAGCTCTGCGAACTCAGCGGCCTCGGTGTTCAAACAGCATTTCGCGACCGTTAGCGTATTTCGCGGGCCATCTACCTCACTGGCTGATCGAATTGAACAGCAGCGGAAACGTCGCTAAACTCTGGCCGCGATACTGCGGGCGGAAGCCGAAAAGGACGATCTTGCCTTTGCCGACGGTGAACTCGACCAGTGCAGCCTTGCCCGCGATCTTCTCCGCGCCGAGTGCCCAGCCCGAAAGAAGTATCTGCTTCGGATCTTTAGGATAACTGGCGATTATGCGGAAGTTGAGCGTCAGCGCGAGCGGGTCGGTATGGATCTCGAAAACGGGTGAGTTCTCAAACCAGGCGATCGACTGCTGCGGCATTCCTTTGGCGATCGGGTGCGAGAGGTCGAGTTCGGTACGGAGGATCGAGCCCGGAATGTAGAAGTCTTTCCGAGCGAGGCCGCGAGTCACGTCCTTTACCGGCAGGTTGAACTGCTCGATAGCAAAGTTTGACGCGCGGTTCAGAAACACGAGCGTCCCGCCCGCCTCGACAAACTTCTTCAGATTCTCAACACCCTCTTTCCCAACTCCGCCCACATACTCATCCGGCATCGAGCCCTTCCGATGGCCGTTCAGGATCTGCGCAGCAGATTGGTCGGGGAAGATGATAGTTCTTGTCTTGTGAAAAGGTTGGTCTTTCACTCCCGCTCTGAGTTCGCTGTCGACAATCGAATCGAATTGCCCACAGCAGAGGGGGTTAAACCCGCTCTTTTCAACGATCCAGTTGGTCCAGCCGTAATCCATATTCGCCTGTGCGGATTTATATATGGCGAATCTTGGACCGTGACTGCAACCACATCCACTTCCTGATCCCATGCCCGACTCCGGTTCAGGCAACCGGTATTCAAAGGATTCGCTAATTGGAATTACTTTCACATCCATTAATAGCGATAGTGTGTGGGCGGTGACATCGTAAGGAGCTATTGGACTGCCTTTGTCATCGAGTAACTGAGGATACGTTTGACGTTCGAGCAACGACTTGGCGAAATTACCGTAAGGCTGGTCGAGCCGGACTACGGTTGCGCCCTTGCTGTAAGTCGTACTTCCGATCTTAAAGGTGTTGGGTTCGATAGTCTCAACGCCCGCCCGGTCTAAAATCGACAGCAACGCAGAACGCCTCTTGTCTCGACTCAGACGTCGAAAACCGAATCGTCCATTGTCGTCGGACGCGTCTGACACCTTCTCCTCAGTTTCCGCTGGCAAAACAAAAGCAAACAATTCACCATCTTTCCTCGGTCGCACCGCCTCTTTCCCGATCTCATAAAATCTCGACAACCAGCGTTCGCGATTGTCGGCGGCGTGATCCAACAAACTGAACGCGGCGGTCGACATATAGTCGGTGATGTTGCGGAGCTTCCATTCGCCTCCTTTCCAGACGGGGCCGAAGTTGGCGGATTCGACCTTCGCGTCGTAGCCGTCATCGGCACCGGCGCGGATGTCCTCCCATTTGACGGTGATCGGCGTGGCGAGGCGTGCGGACGCGGTTTCGCTCAGGATGCGGACGCCGCCGTGGTAGTGCGAATAGGCGCGAGCGGGTGTCCAGGCGTCGTAGGTGGAGTTAGTGGTGATGCCCTGATAGCCCTTGTCACGCATCGCCTTGGCGATCGAATTCCCGAGCTCGGTATAGCCCTCGACGATCTGTTTCGGCACGTTCGGTTCGACGGGCTGCATGTATGGCGGCAGGAAGAGGCGCGAGCCGTTGCGGCCCTGCTGGTGTACGTCGTGAACGATCTGCGGATGCCAGACGTTGTGAATTTTGTCTACCGTCAACTGCGTTTCAATCTGCGTGAAGGCGTACCAGTCGCGGTTGTTATCGTGGCCGACGTATTTGTGATAAAGCTCCGGCGGCTCGGTGCCCTCGTAAGGCGTGCCGAGCGTCTTGTCGTACCATTTTTTGACGATGTCCACGCCGTCGGGGTTCAGGCTGGGCACAAGCAGGATGATCGTATTGTCGAGAATATTATTGATCCGCACGTCGTTGGAGCTTACGAGTTCGTGGGCGATGAGCATCGACGATAACGTCGAGCCGACCTCGGTCGAGTGTATGCCGAAAGTTATGAGGACGATGGTCTTGCCTTCTTTTACGAGCTTTTGGACCGCGGCCGAAGATGCGGACGGGGGCGTCCGCGTTCCGAGCTTTCGTGGATCGGCGAGCTTATCGTTGATGTCTCGGTATTTCGCAAGGGATTTGAGATTGCCGGGCGAGCTTACCGTCGCGTAGACGAACGGAGCGCCCATCGTCGTCTTGCCGATCTCTTCGAAGATCATCCGGTCGGAGGCTTGGTCGAGCTTCTTGAAGTAATCAACGACCTGTGCCCAACTTGCAAGTTTACGATCGTTGCCGGGCGTGAAACCGAGAGTGTCTTTGGGCGCGGGAACGTTTTGGGCCGCGATACCTGCTGTTAGCAGAAGAAGCATCACGCAAAGCCGCAAAGGCCGCAAAGAAGAGAACCACCCCGCCAGCCGAAGCGACTGCCACCCCTCCTTCATAAGTAAAGGAGTTTTAGTTGAACCGCTGAAACGCATAGACGCAGAGAGAAGATTCATTTCAATTTGTGCTCCGAATGTGAGTTTCGATGAGTTTAACCGATGTCGGGAAAATTGCGAACGACGCTGGTTTTTGTTGACACGGTGCGTTCGAATTGTCTATAAGAATGTGTCTTCACTCTTCCGATTCACAAAAATCTAAGGTTCGAAAAAGTATTTATGAGAAAGATCAGCGTTGTAGTTTTTACGTTCGTTTTTGCCGTGATGGCGGCTCCGGTTCTTGCTCAATCAAAGCCGGAAGATAACCCGCAATACAAGCTGCTTGCGACACGCCGGACGAGCACGATGCAGAAGGAGATCGACGAAGTGGCGGGAAAGGGATACCGAATCCTGGTCGGTTCGCCGACGAGCAGCACCGAGATGGCCGTTTTCTTGTCTCGCGAAGGAACGGTGGAACAGCCTTACAAGTACAAGCTGCTGGCGACCACGCGAACCGGTACGATGCAAAAAGAGCTGAATGACGCTGCGGCCGACGGCTATCGCCTGATCCCAAGCACGATGATCGCGAAATCTGGACTGCTTGTTGTGGAGGTCGTGATGATCCTGGAGCGTCCGCCGGTTGTCGCGAAGCAGTATGACTATAAGCTGCTGGCGACGAATCTGACATCGACGCTGCAAAAAGAGGTCACGGAAGCTCAAGGGGCGGGCTACCGGATCGTCGGGATGGTGAGCCGGGGCGAGCACATGGTCGTGATGGAGCGAGAGGCGGATGCTTCAAAACCGTAATAAAGCGATAAAATCTATCCTCAAGCAACCATCGCACTCGCGGTGGTTTCTTTTTGACCGATTCGGCAAAAACTGTTTTACAAATTTTCCACAGGCGGGTTATACTAACGCTTGGCGTGTCTTTACCTTGGCCCCGGCACGCAGTCCACCAGGGCCTTCTCCTTTTCTTTAGTTCAAATAGGGTAATCAGTTTAATGTATTGCGGGTTTTCGATGCCGAATTTCCTTCTATGTGCAGCCACATCTCTCGCCATTCTTTGCGGCGGTTGTAATGCCGAGGCGTCCAGATCGGAAAATACGAACGTTGGGAATTCGTCGGGAGTAGCGAGCAAAGAAGTTTCGACAGTCGCGCCGGCTTCGGCTATCGAGATCAAGCCGGGGTCGCCCGCCGATACAGTCAGAGCGTTTTACACGAAGCTTCGCGAGAAGAAATTCCGCGAGGCCATCTTTTTGACCAATCTTCGGCCAGCGGTCGAAGGACTGACGGATGCGGAACTGAAGGAATTTCAAGTCGATTTTGAGGTCATTGCCAGCAAGGTCCCGGAAGTATTGACGATCAACGGCGAGATCGTTTCGGGCGATAAGGCCACTGTGACCGCAAGCTTGCCAAGCGAAAAATCGGACGCGCTGGAGGCCCAGTCGCTCGACCTCAGAAAGGACGGCGAAGTTTGGGTCATCCTGACCGTCGATGAAATGGCCGAGGCTCGGATAAAGAAAGAGGGCAAGAACTACTTCTACGCCTTAAAGGTCGAGACTCACGAAGACGAAGCCAGAGACATGCTCGACCGCATCGCCCGGGCACAGCTCGCTTATTCGGCGATGAATGGCGGAGCGTTTGGCGAGATCAACCAGTTGGTCGCCGCCGAACTGCTTCCCGAAGACGTGAAGACCTCGACATCGACCGGCTATAACTACTTCGTCACGCTCGCCGGCGACAAGCAGGTTTGGACGGCACAAGCAACACCGGCAAAATACGGCACGTCCGGCAAACTCTCTTTTTTTCTGACCTCCGACGGTAAGTCTACGCCGCGGATCAGCAGTAAGGATAACGGCGGAAAACCGCTGGATAAATCAGACAAGTAGACATCGCTTCAGATCGGTCCCCGAGACGATTTTCTCTATGCAGCCTTAGCAAAAGAAACACAGCCATGATCAGGTCACTCGTTACAAGACTCACCGGATTGATCGCAGAGCGATCCCACAGCCCTCGGAAGAAGTATGCCGTTCCGGTCAAGCTCTGGTTTGAGCGTGAATCGGGAAGGCTGATCCATACGTCAACCGCCGACGGGTTGTTCATGAACGGTCAAACCGTCGATCTAAGCAGGACCGGCATCGGTATCATGGTCGCTTCGATCAGAATGAAAGAGCACTATCTGGTTGGGCAAGAGCGAGTTCTTAATTTGGAGATCGACCTGCCGCGAGAGAAGGTCCGAATGCAGGTAGTAGGCCGTCGATACGAACGCGAGAGCATTCACGATTCAGTCGAGAGATACATCGTGGGCATGGAGATCGTTAATATCTCGGATTACGATCGCGAAGTTTACGAACATTTCCTTCGCCACGGAGCGAAGCGCCGCCGGGCCGTGAACCCGGGCCTTGAGATGGGCGGAAATTAGAATTTTTTCGCAAGTTTATAGAAAGTAAAGGCGTTAGCTGGCTGACGCCCTTATTTTTGTGCGGGCTTGTGCATTTTGGGCAAGCCATCCGTTAGAATTGCCAAATGACCAAGACTGTCGGAATAGGATTTATCGGAACCGGTTTTGCGCGAACGGTGCAGATGCCGGCATTCGCAGCGTGTGAAGGGGCGAAGCTGGTCTCGGTTGCCAGTGGAAGCCTTGAAAATGCCGCCGAGGCAGCGAAACAGTTTGGCATCGAACACTTTACGGCCGATTGGCATGAAACGGTACAGCATCCGGAAGTCGACCTGGTGTGCGTAACGACGCCGCCGAGGATGCACCGCGACATGGTGCTCGAAGCTATCTGGAACGGCAAGCACGTTCTGGCCGAAAAGCCGATGGCCATGAAGATCGCACAGGCGGAAGAGATGACGGCCGCGGCGGCAAAGGCAGGCGTGCTTGCTTTGATCGATCATGAGCTGAGATTTCAACCCGGCAGGCAGAAGGTTTGGTCGATGCTGCGCGAAGGAGCGATCGGCAAGGTGCGTCACGCGAAGTATAACTTTCGGGCTCCGCATCGAGGTGATCCGAATGTAGCGTGGAACTGGTGGTCAGACAGGGAGGAGGGCGGTGGTTCGCTTGGTGCCATCAACTCTCACATCATCGATTCGTTCAACTGGTTTCTCGACGCGCGTATTAACAGCCTTTTCTGCCAGCTTCACACGCACGTAATGCATCGGCCGCACGGTGAAGACCTTCGCCAGGTAACGACGGACGACGAAGCGCACATGCTGCTCAAGTTTGCCGATGGGCCGATCACGTCGTCTGCTACGGGTCTTGTGTCAGTCTCGATGGTCGAGCAGCCGGATTACGTCAACCAGATCGAATTCTTTGGCACTGACGGCGCGATCCGCGTGGAGCATCGCGGCGAGGTGTATGTCGCCAAAAACGGCGATAAGGGATGGACGGAACTCGAGGTCGATCTCGCGCCGGCCCTTGATGGCGTGCCCGATACCGGATTCGCCCGCGGGTTCTTAGCATTCGCTCCGAAGATAGTCGAAGCAATCGCAACCGGCGCTACGACGATCGAGCATGCCGCTACCTTTGAAGACGGGTTGCAGGTCCAGCAGGTGTTGGACGCGGCCCGCGAATCGAGCGCGAAGCGATTTGTCGTTATCCGCGATTGATCGCTATTTCATGTACTTGTCCAGAAAGTCGGCGACGAGCGGATAAAGCTCAAGCCGATTTTTTAGTTTTGAGATACCGTGGCCTTCATCGTCGTAAAGCTTATATTCAACGATCGATTCGCGGCTCTTCAATGCAGCGACGACCTGCTCGGCCTCGGTATAGGGAACTCGCGGATCGTTCTTGCCGTGTATAACGAACAGCGGCGTCCGGATCTGATCGATCTTGCGGATCGGCGAGATGCGGCGGAGTAAGTCGATGTCGCGGTCGAGTCGGCCGTATTCGACCTCGCGGGCACGCCGTCGATATCCCGAAGTGTTTTGCAGAAATGTTTCCCAGTTCACAATGCCGACCGTATTTACTGCCGCCGCCCACAAGTCTGGATAAAGCGTGACTGCGGCCATGGTCATGTATCCGCCGTAACTTCCGCCCATTACTGCGATACGTTTAGCATCGGCACCGCCGCTTTTGGTCAGCCAATCATGCGCCGCCGCGAGGTCCTTGACGGAATCTTCGCGTTTTTCGACGTCGTCGAGATGTGTATATGTCTTGCCGTAGCCGGTAGAGCCGCGGACGTTAGGGTCGAGCACGGCGTATCCGCGCGAGAGATAGTATTGGAAAAGTGAGTTGAAGCCCGGCCGCGATTGTCCCTCGGGCCCGCCGTGGACTGAGACGATTACCGGAACCTTCGCATTGGCTTCGAGCGCTCCGCTGCGTGATGCCATTGAGCCCAGGTTCGCTATCGCGGAGTTTGAGCCGGACGGTTTGTAATACCAAGCCGGAATCTCGCGTCCGTCGAATGTTTTGAACTTTATCAGGCTTGGAGCGACGAAGCTTTTCGGGTCGATCCCGGCCCGGTCACTTTGCGTAACCTGTGTCAGCTTTTTCGACTTGATGTCATAGAGCCAAATGTCGCCGTTCTGAGTCGGCGAAGAATAAGTCAAAGCTATTTTGGAGCCGTCTTTCGAAAAGGTGACGCCGCCGACAACTCCCTGAGCGGGAAGTTTCACTTGTTCTGCAGACTTAGATACTGTCGAGATCAACGGTTTTCCACCGGTTTCGATCTTGCGGAGATACAGCTCGGAAAATCCGTCGTTGTTAACGGTATACGCCATCATCGAACTGTCGTCGCTGAGTGTGACGCCGCCGACGTCCCAGTTCGGACTATACGTTACCTCGCTCGACCGGTTGGCTTCAGACCAATCGTCACCCGACGCGTTTTTCTGTCTTACCTGAACGAGCGCTTCGAACTCACGCTTATCGTTCGAGGTCATCAGGATGCTGTCGGCGAGGAAAGCGACGTTACCGAACTCAGCAGCATCAGTATGCGGCGTTAGATGAACTTCTTTTTTGGTTCGCACGTCTACGAGAAACAGATCATTATCGAGGCTCTTCTCGACGCCCGCACGTGAGAGTACGAATTGGGTTCCGGCATCGTTTACGGCGGCGATATTAACGTTACCGTCGTATTGATAGAGCATCTCCTCCTTGCCGGTCGCAAGCTCCATCGAGTAAATGTCGAAGTAATTACGATTGCGTTTATTGGAGGCGTAGTAGATCTTCTTGCCGTCTTTCGAAACTTCGGCGAAGTTATGTCGCACCTTCGGGTCGCTAGTAAGTTCTTTCACACCAGAACCATCCGGCTTCATCCAAAAGAACTGCGTATTCTCATCGCCTCCTCGAGCTTTGCCGAACACGATGCCGCTGTTATCCGGAAGCCATCGGGCGAAACCGATGTTGTCTTCGTAGCTGGTGAGCTGCTTCGGTGTTCCACCGGTCGCGCCGGTGAGCCAGATCTGCGACGTTCCGGTAGCGTTCGTGAGATAAATCATCTGCTTGCCGTCCGGCGAGAAACTGGGCGATCCGGCGGACTTGATGTTGAGGTATTGCTGGATCGTATATTGCTGGGCGAACGAATACAGCGAGACGAATAGGACAGCGGCGATGACGACAAGCGTTCGTTTCATTGATGGACACTCCAACAGAAAAGGATAACAAGGTGAGCCTTATTATCCTCCTACGCAAGCGGTATCGCCAAAGTTTACAAGATCATCTTCCGATTCTCGCCGTAATCCGCTTCCTGACCGGTTGCGATGGCTTTGACCATCCCAAAGAGTTGGACCAAGGTGCTTGACGAACCTTCCCAATATTCGGCCTGCTCGACCTCGACCTTTAGCAGGCAGAGTTTCGGGTCGTCCAGCCCGTCAGGGAACCAAGCCTTCAGCACTGGGCTCCAGAGTTCTTCCATCTTTGCGCGGTCTTTCAAGATCGAACCTTTTCCGGAGACCGAGAGATAAGTGCTGTCGCCGGGTTTTGAATAAGCCACGGCAACGCGATTATCCTTCGCCACCTCGTCTACCTTGTGTGTATCTTCGCTCGTAAAAAACCACAGGTCGCCGTCAAAATCGGCGTCTTGCGTCGACATCGGTCGGCTGCGGAGCACGCCGCCGTCCATCGTCGTCAGCATACAGAAATCGATTCCTTCGGTCAGTTCCTGGATCTTCTTGATCGCTTCCTCGCGGTTATGATGCATATTTCCTCCGTTTCCGGAGCAATATGCAATTGACGTTCCGAATGTGTGTTTATTGATTATTGAGATGTTGAACGATGTCTCTAGCGATCGGCGTACGGAATCGGTACTCGATACGCCCCTTCCAATCCGGCTGGATTACAGTCGCGTCGAATTCGACAAGAAGCGTCTCGGGTTCCTCGATGCTGAATGTCATCTGCTTCAGCCGTGGATCATCGAACTCCATGCCCGTCGTAACGTGGCCTCGACGAAAGGCGACGATCCTTTTCTGCGTAATGACGATCGACGCCCCGAACCATTGACGCTTCCAGTCAGAGTAACGCCCGCTGCCGCGAAAGTTCAGATAAGTGACGGTCGCTCGAATCCCCTCGTCGTAGAAGAGCAGGCCTTCGCTACGGAATTCTTCCATCCGATCGTCCGGGATCTTTCCGATGCCGAACAGGCGATAAAATAGCGTCTTTGCCATACTCTTACGAGAGAGTTTGCGTGAAACATTTCTTTAGCTCGTATGATCGTGGACGATCCGCCAGCCTTCCTTGAACTTTCTGAATATCAAGGAAAACTTGCCGCCGGGTTTATCCTTCTCACGCTGAAGCGACCAGCTTCCGAGCACAAGCGCCGCATCCTTCGAGAGCACTGTTATCTCAAGGTCCGAGAAGGAAAGCGTTCCCATCGCCGCCTTGTCCGGGTAGCCCCGCTTGTAGTTGTCGAGAGTTGGCTGCCAGCCCTTGGTAACGCCACGAGTCGAGACGAAGGTTAGCCGATCGGACTTCCAATAGCCTTCCATAAACGCCGGAATGTCGCCGCGATTCCAGTCCGACGCCTGCTTATCCATGACGGCACGGATGTCGGCGGAGATCCTTACCTTCTGTGCGTCGGATTGAGCCAGGACGGAAACGGTAGTTAGAAACAATAATGCTGTTAGGGTAAGTCGCATACGAAGAAGTTTCACGCAAAGCCGCGAAAGACGCAAAGGATTACTGAACAAGTTTACCGCTCGACAAAAAGAAAGCCGGAGTCATGCTGACACCGGCAATCAACAGTGCTTATTGAAAGAATCAGTTAGTAGATCGTGCCGCGTCGTATGCGGCTTGAGCTGCAACCTGCTCCTTTTGCTTTTCGGTAAGAGTAATTCCCATTTTTTCTAACGTCGCAGCATTCAGCGTCTTGGTAACTTTGAGTGCGTTCGCACCTTGATACTTGCCGAGTCCGTCTCGGGTCGTGTCGTCGAGCTTTCCGTCTTCGCCGCCCGTCAGCATCTTGCCGTCGCGTAGGATCTTTTGAGCAGCCTTGATCTGATCCGCGTTGGCTCTGAACGGAGCCGGACGCTTTGGGCCGGTCGCGGTCGCCGCCGGTTTTGCGGGCGATTCTTTAACCGGCTTCGCTTCATCTTCAGCCGACGCGAACGAGTTTGGATCGACAGGGATCGTCTTCTGAGTGTCGGTGAGTTCGACGCCCATTTTCTCCAGCGTTGCACGATTAAGCGTTCCGGTCTTTTTAAGTCCGTTGCTTCCTTGCCACGTCTTAATCGCGTCGCGGGTCGAGTCGCTCAACTTACCCGATGCTTCGCCGGCGTAAAGATTGGCACCCTTAAGCTTCGTCTGCACCTGTGTGATCTGATCCTTTGTAGGCCGGAAGATCGGCGCCTTCTTCTTTGGAGCAGATGGCATTGGTGCCGGTGCGGGAGCTGTGTTGGGCTCGCGATCAGGGCTCCTTTGGGCAATCGACGCGATTGAGAACAGTGCCAGTGTGAGGAAAAGGTATAAAAGTCTCTTCATGTGTCTCCTAGTTTGATTTAGTGCTGATTCGTTGTTAGTGATTTAGCCGCAATTCCTACATCGCTGACCAAGTTTCAGGGAGTGGGGGTTCTGGGCTATGATTTTGGACATGGAAGTATCCGACGAATTGTAAGGCCTTGTCAATATTTCACACGATTTGCTTGCTGAATGAATGTTCATTCAGTTATAATTCGGGAACTTTAAGATCACACCGAGGAACATAAACATGGCAAATATGGCTAAACCGGCGTTGGACAGTGAGCGAGCTACGCCGCCGCCCGCGACGATGACAGTTTCGAAAGCAGCGGTTTTAGGAGCGGGCACGATGGGAGCGGGAATAGCAGCCCATCTCGCGAATGCAGGCATTCCGACTCTTCTACTGGATATCGCACCGAGCGAACTTACGCCCGAAGACGTGAAGAAGGGATTGACGCTCGAATCGCCGCAGGTGCGGAACCGAATCGTAAACTCGCTGTTCGAAGCCGCGAAGAAGCTTAAACCGGCTCCGTTCATGCTTGCTGACAACGCCAAGCTGATCAAGCTCGGAAACTTTACCGACGATCTTTCGAAGATCAAGGACTGCGATCTCGTGATCGAGGCGGTCGTTGAGAATCTCGACATCAAGCACAAACTCTTCACCGACGTAGAAAAGTATCGCAAGCCCGGCGGCGTGATTGCGACCAATACGAGCGGCATCCCGATCGACGCGATCGCCGAGCCTTTTTCGGAGGATTTCAAGCAGCATTTCGTAGGCGTTCACTTCTTCAATCCGCCGCGGTACATGAAGCTGGTCGAGGTCATTCCCGGCAAACACACGAGCGGTGAGATCGCCTGCAAGATCAGCGGATTTCTCGATCAGCGGCTCGGTAAAGGAGTCGTGCCGGCAAAAGACCGGCCGAACTTCATTGCGAACCGAATCGGCACATTCGGGATGATGGCAACGGTTCACGAGATGATCGCGATGGGATTCACGCCGACCGAGGTCGATCAGATGACCGGCAAGGCGATCGGCCATGCGTCGTCGGCGACGTTCAGAACGTCGGACCTCGTCGGGCTCGATGTGCTTGCTCACGTAAACAAGAACCTTTATCCGGCGGTTCCCGATGACGAAGACCGAGACGTGTTCAAGATGCCGACGGTGATCGAGACGATGTTGGAAAAGAAGATCCTCGGCGATAAGACCAAAGGCGGATTCTTCAAGAAATCGACGGATGCCGAAGGGAAGCGGCAGATTCTCGAACTCGACCTGAAAACTTTCGATTACAAGCCGCAGGAGAAATCGAAATTCCCGTCGCTCGATGCGGCGAAGCAGATCGATGCCTTGCCGAAGCGTTTGAAATCGCTGGTATGGGGCGAGGATCAGGTCGGCGAGTTTTTGTGGAAGACGATGTCGCGGACGTTCCGCTATTCGGCGAATCGGATCCCCGAGATTGCCGACACGATCGTCGAGGTCGACAACGCGATCAAGTGGGGATTCGGCTGGGAGATCGGCGTTTTCGAGAGTTGGGACGCGGTCGGCGTTGCCGAATCCGTCGAGCGGATGAGGAAGGAAGGCCAGCCAATACCCGCAAGCGTCGAGAAGATGCTGTCGAGCGGGGCGACGAGCTTTTACAAGAGCGATAACGGCAGCCATTTCTATTACGATCTTGTCGGCGGTGAATACAAACCTGTTCCGGCTCGCCCGGGTGTGACGGTATTGAAGGACGTTAAGGATCGCACGGGTGTTATCAAAACGAATCCCGGAGCGTCGCTGATCGACCTTGGCGACGGTGTCGCGTGTCTTGAGTTTCATTCGAAGATGAACTCGATCGGCGGCGACACGATCCAGATGATGAACGCGGCGCTCGATGAGGTGGAGAAGAACTTCGTCGGAATGGTCGTGGGAAATCAGGGCGGGAATTTCTCAGCGGGAGCGAACATAATGATGCTCCTGCTCGCCGCGCAGGAAGAGGAGTGGGACGACATCAATATGATCGTCTCAAGCCTGCAGCGGGCGGTGATGCGGTTGCGATATTCGCCGAAGCCGGTCGTAACCGCTCCTTACGGACTCACGCTTGGCGGCGGATGCGAGATCGCGATCCACGGAAATCGGGCACGTGCAGCGGCTGAGACTTACATCGGCTTGGTCGAGGTCGGTGTTGGCGTGATCCCGGCGGGCGGCGGTACGAAAGAGATGACGATGCGGGCGATGGACGCGGCACAGAAGGCTCCGAACGCGGATCCTCTTGAGTTCCTGAAGAAGACCTTCGAGATGATCGGTATGGGCAAGGTGGCGACGTCGGCTCAAGAGGCAAAGTCGTGGGGATTCTTCCGCGATGTCGATTCGGTCTCGATGAACGGCGATCGTCTGATCGCGGATGCGAAACAAGAAGTGCTGAATCTCGCCGCGAGTGGATTCGTTGCTCCGGTGCCGCGTGAAGACATCTTCGTTATGGGTGAAGCTGGCTCCGCGGCGATGAAGCTCGCTCTCCATATGATGAAGCAGGGCGGATTCATCTCGGATCACGACCAACTCATCAGCAACAAGCTGGCACACATCATGAGCGGAGGTGCGATCAATCATTCGGCACTTGTCAGCGAACAGTATCTCCTTGATCTTGAACGCGAGGCGTTCGTCTCGCTCTGCGGCGAGCGTAAGACGCAGGATCGGATTGCAGCGATGTTAAAGACAGGCAAGCCACTAAGAAATTAGTGTTCAGAGTGCGCGATTCATCGCGTACTTCGGAACTCGGACAAACAATATGGACGAACGGATCTCATCGGTAATTTCGGATATGAACGCGGTGGCCGAGGAGGCGAAAGTAACTTTCGGATCGCTCAGCGACGAGCAGCTCAATTGGAAGCCGGGCGAGAAAAGTTGGAGCGTGGCTCAGTGTCTGGATCACATCATCAGGTCGAACACCGAGTTTTATCCGGAGTTCGAAAAGCTGGCTTCCGGAACGCGGAAAAACTCCTTCTGGGAAAACTATTCGCCGTTCTCTGGCTGGGGCGGAAGATTCCTGATCAACGCGGTCCGCGAGGATTCGAAAAAGGTTAAGGCTCCGTCAAAATCGATCGTTCCGCCGAGCGATATCGACGAAGGAATAGTTCAGAAGTTTTGCGATCACTTGGCTGAGGTGAATACGAAGATCGAATCCGTCGCGGGTGCCGACCGAAAGAAGACCGTTGTGACCTCGCCTTTCCTTGCGGTGTTTACATATTCGCTTGACGATGCATACACGGTGCTTGTCGAGCATTCGAGGCGTCACATTCGCCAGGCGAAACGAGTGATGGCAGCCGAAGGATTTCCAGTTTAGAGTGCAAGCTTTAGCTTGTGCTGCCGCCACGCAGGGACCTGTTCCAGTGAACATTACAAGCTAAAGCTTGCACTCTGAACGTGATGCCTGAAAGTTTTCGAAGCAGGACGTTTCGCTGGGGATTCAACTTCTTCCCGGCGTATCGCGGAACCGGCGGCCGCGTCGTTTATATCGCTGACGATTGGCGCGAGATAAGGATAAAACTGCCGCTCAGTTGGCGAACGCGTAACTACGTCGGGACGATCTACGGCGGCAGCATCTACGGTGCCATCGACCCGATCTACATGCTGATGTTGATGCGGATACTCGGCGACGGATACATAGTGTGGGACAAGGCGGCGAAGATCAGATTTCGAAAGCCTGGAAAGACGACGTTGTTTGCGAATTTCGAACTGACGGCGGACGAGATCGGCCAGATCGTAGAGCTGGCTGAGAACGCAAAGTCGATCGATCGCGTTTACAACGTCGACTTGAAGGATCGATCCGGACTGGTTCACGCACAGATCGAGAAGACGCTGTACATTTCGAAAAAGGGAAGTAAATGAACTATTTGGATCGGGCGTTCATATTCGACATGGACGGAACGCTTGTTGACAACATGCGGTTCCATACCGAAGCGTGGCGGATCTTGATCGAGGAAAACGGATTCGAGTTCAGCGAGCGAAAGTTTTTGGTCGAGACCGCAGGCCAGACGAATCGCGAGATCATTCCAAGCGTGTTCGGTGCGATGTCGAACGAGCGGCTTTCAGAACTCGCCTTGCGAAAAGAGGAACTTTATCGCGAGGCGTACTTGCCGCACCGGAAACCGGTCGATGGCTTGGTCGAATTTCTTGAAGCCTCCACGAAGGTTGGGATCAAGATGGCGGTTTCTACGGCGGCGTCACCTGCGAACATGGCTTTTATTTTGGACGGGCTCGATCTTCGGAAATATTTTGGTGCGATCACGACCGCAGCGGATGTAAAACGCGGAAAGCCCGATCCCGAAATATTTTTGATCTCGGCGGCGAACGTCGGCGTCGAGCCGACCAATTCAATAGTATTCGAAGACGCCTTCTTCGGATTCGAAGCGGCAAAGCGGGCCGGGATGAAGGCGATTGGGATCACTACTGTTAACTCGTATGAAGAAATAATGCAGGCGGACGGCGTCGTCGAAGCCTACGCAGATTTCCGCGGCATTGACCCGACCGAGATCGTTCGTGATTACACAACGTAGCTTAACTTGCGAACTGAAGTTCGCGTTCCATTATGAAGCGTTGCGGCTGGGCGAGGAATGAGCTCGCGATACATTATCACGATACCGAATGGGGTCTACCGCTGCACGATGATCGTGCGCTGTTCGAGTTCCTGATACTCGAAGGAGCGCAAGCCGGACTAAGTTGGGATACGATCCTTGCGAAGCGGGACAGCTATCGAAAAGCATTCGATAATTTCGACGCCGTAAAGGTCGCGAAATATTCAGAAGCGAGGCAGGCGAAGCTGCTTGAGAATCCCGGCATCATTCGAAATCGATTAAAGATCGCGTCAGCGGTTGGCAATGCTAAGGCGTTCTTAAAGGTGCAGGAAGAATTCGGTTCGTTCGACGCATACATTTGGTCGTTTGTCGGCGGCAAACCGATCGATGGGAAGCGAAAAGAGATGGGCGACGTGCCAGCGAAAACCGAGATCTCGGACGCGGTCTCGAAAGATTTAAAAAAACGAGGGTTCAACTTCGTCGGCTCAACGATAATGTATGCCTTTATGCAGGCGACCGGAATGGTTAACGATCACGTGAAGTCGTGTTTTAGGCACAAAGAGGTTACCCGCGAATAACTCGAATGGACGCGAATAGGAATTTTTCTTATTCGTGATAATTCGCGTTATTCGCGGGCTAGATCTTAATGGATTATCCGATAACTCAGGCCGTTCGATTTCTTCGCGAAAAGAAGGTCGACTTCGTTCCGCACCTCTACGATTACGTCGAGAAGGGCGGCACGCGGGAATCGGCGAAACAATTGGGCGTGGACGAGCACGCCGTGGTTAAGACGCTGGTGTTTGAAACAAACGAGAAGAAGCCGCTGATCGTTCTGATGCACGGCGACCGCGAGGTTTCGACGAAGAACCTGGCTCGGGTTCTAAACGTAAAATCGATCGAGCCGGCTTCGGCGGATAAGGCCTCGAAATGGACAGGCTATATGTTCGGCGGGACCTCGCCGTTTGGAACGAAAACCGAGATACCGGTTTATGTTGAAAAGACGATCTTCGATCTCGAACGCGTCTACATCAACGGCGGTAAGCGCGGATTTCTGGTAGAGATCGAGTCGAGGGTCTTGCGGGAAGTGCTATCGGCAGTCGCAGTCGAGGTTGGCACCGGCTGAACGGTTATCGAGTTCGTATCGACATGGATAAAATACAGAATCCACAAGTCGCGGAAATATTCGAAAACTATCCGGCAACGGTAAGAAGCAAGATGCTCGAGCTTCGCCAATTAGTTTTTGAGGCCGCTGAAGGAGTTGGTGCGGTGGAAGAAACGCTTAAATGGAGGGAGCCGAGCTACTTAACTAAAAACGGCAGCACGGTTAGGATGGATTGGAAGCCGTCCCCAGATCAGTACGCCTTGTATTTTCACTGCCAAACAAAGCTAGTGGAAACTTTCAAAAGGCTTTATGGCGATCTGTTAAAATTCGACGGCAGCCGGGCTATCGTCTTTCACAAAGATGAAAAGATACCGGTCAGCGAGGTAAAAATGTGTGTTTTTCTTGCGCTGACATATCACGACAGGAAGCACCTTCCAATGCTCGGAGCGGTGTCGATATTAGGAAAGTAAACAATGCTGATCGACGAATTCTTACCGGAATACGATTTTGAGGAGCGGCATTCTATAAAGATAAGTGCCGAAGCCGCCGCGATCTATGAAGCGGCCCAGGATGTTGATTTTAGCGAGTCGCTCATCCTCAGAGTGCTGCTCACGCTTCGGGGAATGTCGAGCGACGCATTGTCGATTCGAAACCTGAGATATTCCAAGTTTCGGATACTAGGCGAGCGACCCGCGAAGGAAATTCTGATCGGCCTTGCCGGAAAATTCTGGACGCCGTGGGGCGATCTGCAAGATGTCGATTCGGAAAACTTTCGCGAGTTTCAGAAGGAAGGTTACGCAAAGGCCGCATGGAATTTTTCTATCGATGACATGGGTAGGGGATTGCGGTTGACGACGGAGACTCGGATCAAGTGTATCGGCGATTCCAGCCGCAGATATTTCGGGTTGTACTGGACAGTTGTTCAGCCGTTCAGCGGATGGATAAGAATCGAAATGCTAAAGGCGATTAAGCAACGCGCCGAACTAGGAGGCGTGGCCGCATGAAGAAATTTGTATTCGCTATTTTGACGCTTTTTGTTTTAGTCGGATTAATGAGCGCTCAGATCACGGCGATACGTGCTGGGCGGATCGTCGATCCTGAAACGGGAACTGTCGTGACGAATCAAGTGATTATCGTCGAAGGGCAGGACATAAAGGCCGTCGGTTCAAATATTACGATACCGGCCGGAGCGACGGTGATCGATCTTTCTAAGGAAACCGTCATGCCCGGAATGATGGACGCCCATTCGCATCTGTGCATGAACATGCAGCACAAGCGAGATGGCGGGCGATACTATTTCACGACGCTGCTTGACTCGAACGCGAAGCGGGCGATCCAGGGTGCGGTGAATGCGAAGTCGATGCTCGAATACGGTTTTACGAGTGTTCGCGATGTCGGTAACGAAGGGAACTACGCGTGCGTCGAAGTGCGGCGGATGATCCAGAGTGGTGAGATCGACGGGCCGACGTTCATCACGGCCGGACGCATCATTGCTCCATATGGTGGACAATTCGGACTGCAGCCGGACAAGCAGGACCTTGCCGAGCCCGAATATTTCTTCGCCGATACGCGCGACGAGATCAAGAAAGCGATCAGGCAAAATCTCCATTACGGTGCGACGGTTATCAAGCTTGTCATCGACGATCAGCGTTACATTTATTCAGTCGACGACATTAAGTTTGCCATCGAAGAGGCTCATGCGGCCGGAGTAAAACTCGCTGCTCACGCATGGACAGCAGCCGGTGCATTGAATGCCGCCAAGGCGGGAGTTGATTCGATCGAGCACGCGGTCGCGATCACCGACGAAGCTCTTGCCATCGCCAAGAAGAATAACGTCGCGATCACGCCGATCCCGTTTACCGAACGTGATGCAGTCCTGAGCGGTGAGCCCGGCGGGAATAAGGAAACCAACGAGCGGATGTTTATTGATCCGGTGCGGAGGGCTCACAAAGCCGGCGTGACGATGGTCTGGGGGCCGGACGTGATCTACAACACTAAGGAATTCCCACGCGGCAAGGTCTCGATCGACACCGTCGACGAATGGAAAATGACCGGCATCCCGAATCTTGTCATCCTCCAGGCATTGACCACGAACGCCGCGAAGCTCCTCGGCATCGAACGTAACAGAGGATGGATCAAACCCGGCTTCCGAGCGGACATCATCGCCGTCCGCGACAACCCGCTCGAGAAGATCGAGACTGTGAAAGACATAGTGTTCGTGATGAGGAACGGGAAGGTTTATAAGAGATCTGCAAACAATTAGTATAGAAAGTACGGAGTATATTTATGCAGCGGTTTTATAAATTGCCGATCGTGCTTGATCCTCAACCGGAAGGTGGATGGACTATAACATGTCCGTTGCTTCCGGAACTGCACACCGAAGCGGATACGTGGGACGAGGTCGAACCTCATGTCAGTGATGCTCTTCTGGCGGTTATCGAGATCTATGAACATCTGGAGAAACCTCTTCCGAGTGTGCTGAAGCCGATCAATGGCGAAGCGGTTCTAATGGACACCATCGTTCATTTGGAGGCTGCGGTTTGAGATATCGGGACGTCGAACGCAAGCTGAAGAAGTTAGGTTGTTTCGAGATAAGTAGCAAAACAGGTGGATCGCACCGCAAGTGGATCAATCAGGTAAACAACCGCGGGGCGGCTGTGCCGGACTGGGGAAGCAAGGATTTGAAAAATGGAACACTTAGAGGCGCACTTAAACAACTCGGCTTCTCTTGGGAAGAATTTATGGCCGCATAGACCGCGGACAGGTAAGCAATTATGAAAGAAGCAGTTATCGTATCGGCCGTGCGTACGGCTGTGGGAAAGGCGCCGAAGGGCACGTTGAAGAACACCCGCTCGGATGAGATGGGCGCGGTCGCGATTAAGGAAGCGGTCGCGAGAGCGGGCGTAGATGCATCGTTGATAGACGATGTGATCATGGGCTGTGCGTTTCCCGAAGCATCGCAGGGGATGAACGTCGCTCGGACATCGTCGATCCTCGCCGGGCTGCCGGTCGAAACGAGCGCGATGACGGTGAATCGATACTGTTCGTCGGGCCTGCAGACGATCGCACAGGCGGCAGAGCGGATCCAGGTTGGCGGTGCGGACGCGATCGTTGCGGGCGGGCTTGAATCGATGACGGCGATCCCGATGGGCGGCAATTCGTTCCGCCCGAATCCCGGTCTCGCGGACACCTATCCCGACTACTATCTGAACATGGGCCTGACCGCCGAGAACCTCGCAAAAAAGTACGAGATCACCCGCGAGCAGGCCGACGAGTTCTCGGTGCAATCGCACCAAAAGGCCGCAGCCGCGATCGCCGCCGGGAAATTCAACGACGAGATCGTGCCGATGAATGTCCGCATCGATGAGTTCGACGAAAAGGGCCGAGTCCGTCGCAAAGAGATCGTGTTCGGTATGGACGAAGGAGTTCGGGCGGATACGTCGATGGAAGGTTTAGCGAAACTGAAGCCGGCGTTCCACGCGAAGGGAACGGTCACCGCCGGAAACTCGTCGCAGATGTCAGACGGAGCTGCTGCCGCCGTCGTGATGTCAGCCGACAAGGCCAAAGAACTCGGCATCACGCCGATCGCACGGTTCGTGTCGTACGCGACTGCCGGATGCCTGCCAGAAGAGATGGGCATCGGACCGGTCTATGCGATCCCGAAGGCCTTGAAACTTGCGGGACTCACGCTCGACCAGATAGACGTTATCGAGCTCAACGAAGCGTTTGCTGCTCAAGGACTCTCCGTAATGAAGGTGCTCGAAATGAACCCGGCAAAGGTCAACGTCAACGGTGGAGCCGTCGCACTCGGCCATCCGCTCGGCTGCACCGGTGCAAAGCTAACCGCGACCATCCTTCAAGAAATGAAACGCCGCAACGCCCGCTACGGAATGGTCACAATGTGCGTGGGCGGCGGAATGGGCGCAGCCGGGATCTTCGAACTTTTATAGGTTCATGGCCGGGAGGATGTCTATAACGTCGATCTTCGTGAAACCAGCGTTGATATTCGCTACTTCGCTTCTGCTCGCGACCGCGTCAAACTCGGTCGCAGGGCAATCTTACTCGCGGTCGTTTGAAAGCCAACTTCGCTGTAGTACCGATCCGGAGGCGGGCAAGCTTCTTATCGACCTCCGCGGCAGCGGTTATATCGATCGGACGTACATAGTCGAGGACACTATAAGTTATTTCAAACTTCTTAAGCCGCTCGTGGTTTTGGGTTTCCGTCCGGTTGCGGTCTTCGGTTTTCAGGAGGGCTATGAGAAATTCTTTGAGCGCGGACCGGGTACATTGCCGCCTGAAATGATAGGGATCGTCGTTCGCGGAAACCAGGATAGCGTCAAACTGAGGCTGCGGAATTTGGGAATCCACAATCTTGAAGTGGAGCCTCATGCTTACAATACAAACGGCCGCTCAGCGAAATCAGGTCTGGTCTCGATCGCGTGCTGGTCGACTCGAGAGAAATAACACTTGTAAGATCTGCCAATGGCGGCTGAAAGAGGATTCAGATGAAACCAGCGTTATTGATCATCGATATGCAGAAAGAGTTTTATCAGGGTGAAACTCTTTCGCAGATGGACGCGGCGGCGGAGCATATCAATTGGGTGCTGCCGCGGTTTGAGGAGAAGAGCTTGCCCGTGATCTGCGTTCAGGACATTGACGAAGGCGAGGGCGTAGTTCCCGGAACTGAGGGATTCGACTTCATCGATTCGCTAACGCCGAAGGATGGAGCGATCCGCATCCACAAACGCTACGGCAACAGCTTCAACAAGACCGAGGTCGACGCGATCCTGAAAGAACATGGCGTCGACACGCCAGTGATCACCGGCTTCTGTGCCGAGTTCTGCGTCCTTTCAACCTATCGCGGAGCTAAGGATCTGGACTACTTTCCTGTAATTCTTAAGAACGGAATCGCCAGCGTGAAAGAGGTCAATAAAGAGTTCGTCGAAAACATCAGCGAGACGATCACGGCCGGGATGTTGGTCAAGCTTTTGGATGGATGAATGATCAGCGATTTCTGACCTTGATGAATAGGTCAACATCTGAAGTGTTCGAGTCAGTTAGGATATCAACATGCTGATCCTTATCAAGAAACTGGAATTTCGTGGAGTCGTTAATTTGGTCGATCCCGGCAGCAAACTTACTCTGAACAAATATGTCACCGGGCTTGAGCGGAAACTCCTCGAGAAGGGCCCTCTGGACGGGTTCATCAACACCCGAAAAAACGATCTTTCTGACCGAAAAACGGCGCCCCTCATTCAGAACGATCTCCAAATTACAAATTCCGTTCGTACCTTTCTCCTTCGGGTCAATTATGTCAGGTACAAACTCAGCGTCATACTCCGCATAGCCGAGTTCGCCGTACTTCGATTTGAGCTCCTCGTATATGAACGTCTGTAGTCTTCGCCCGTCGATTACGTCGCCGGGATACTGACCAGACATGGCCATGATCTCGGCGTCCGAAAATACTTTGTTTCCTTCGATCTTGATATCACCAAGTCGATATTGCGGCCCCTCGTCGACCTTGATTGCTGTAACCCTAGTGTTCTTGTGGAGCGAAAAGGAAACATCAGTAATCTTTGCTTTGAATAACCCTTTGCTCCACATGTAAGAGCGCGAAAGCTTTTGAGCGCAGTACTCGAGCAACTTCTTACTAAAACCTCGCCCATTCGCACATTGTCCGAAATCTTCTATAAGATCACCGCTTCGCACGATCTTGTTTCCGCTAAATGCGACTTCGTAGGCAGTCAGTAGGTCTCCTCGCTCAATTACGTACTTGAGCCGCATTTCCGCCTCGCTAACCAACTGACCATACGCAAGCACCGTTGCACGCGGATAGTCTTTTTCGTCAAGCCACTCCCTAATATGTTTTTCGACCTGATGAATCTTATAAGCCTTAAAGGGTTCATCAACGTTGATCCCAAGTTTCCTAAAATCTAGTTCACTAACGAGATTCTTTTCGTAAATCGCGTCGTCCGGGTAAATTCCGTATCCTCTTTGATCGACATCCAATCCGACATAATCGATACCAACAACGATGGTTTTGTCGTCAACGAATTGGGAAGCGGTTGTGCCTTTACCTTCGATTATTCTGATGTAGGTAGGGTACGAGTGCGCGCGGGCGAAAACCGCTATGCAAAGAATGGCTACAATAACAGAGAACCCCGATACTCTCATTTAACCCTCCAGGCTCAGCATTATGCCGCAACTCGTGCCATCTTTATGAGATCTTACATCTTGGTCAAAGGACGAAGACGCTTTTTCGCTTGCTGAATGAACGTTCATTCAGTTATAATTCCTCCACTAACCTGAAGGAGATTCCAATGGATACACGACTCGAAAAAGAATATATGAAAGGCGGCGAGTTTTTGATCGCTGACCAGACGGCGGCTGAGGTGTTTACGCCTGAGGATTTTACCGATGAGCACCGGATGATCGGCGACACGTGCCGGCAGTATATCGATAACGAAGTCGTGCCGAATCTACCGAAGCTTGAGGGTCACGAATGGGGCGTCGCCCGCGAGCTTTTACAGAAAGCCGGTGAGCTTGGGCTGCTTGGAGCGAACATTCCCGAAGACCTCGGCGGCATGGCGCTCGATCAAACGTCGGGCTGCATTATCGCCGAAATGGTCGGCCGCGGCAGCGGTTTTGGGTCGACATACGGAGCTCAGACCTCCATCGGACTCCTGCCGATCTTGTATTGGGGATCGGACGAGTTGAAAAAAGAGTGGGTGCCGAAAATCATTTCGGGCGAGGTCGTTTCGGCGTATTGCCTGACCGAATCCGGCTCCGGCTCGGACGCTCTCGGTGCGAAGTGCGTTGCGAAACTGACGGATGACGGCCAGCATTATGTGCTCAACGGCGAGAAGATGTGGATCACCAATGGCGGGTTCGCCGACGTGTATCTGGTGTTTGCGAAGGTTGATGGGGAGAAAGAAAAGTTCTCCTGCTTCCTCGTGCCAAGATCGGAAAATTGCCGTCCGGGTGCTGAGGAGCACAAGCTCGGCATTAAGTCTTCATCGACCACGGCGGTCATTCTTTCAGATGCGAAGATCCCTGTCGGTAACCTGATCGGCAACGTTGGCGACGGTGCTAAGATCGCCTTCAACGTACTGAACGTCGGCCGTTTCAAGCTTGGAGCGTCGGTCACCGGCGGAGCCAAGCTCGCCCTGCACGAAGCTATCCGTTACGCTAATGAACGTCATCAATTTAACAAGCCGATCTCCTCATTCGGTGCCATCAAACACAAGCTCGCCGAAATGGCGATCCGCACGTGGGTTGCGGAATCGATTACGTATCGCACGGTCGGAATGATCGACGCGCTGATCGGTGACGACCACGGCAATGACAAGAAGCTTCAGTCGATCGAGGAGTACGCGGTCGAATCGTCGATCAACAAGGTCGCGTGTTCGGAAGCCCTCGATTACGTCGTGGACGAGATGGTACAGATCTACGGTGGCTACGGATATTCGGCGGATTATCCTGCAGAAAAGGCGTATCGCGATTCGCGGATCAACCGCATCTTTGAAGGCACGAACGAGATCAACCGCCTTCTCATTCCCGGCCAGTTGATGAAGCGCGCGATGAAGGGCAAGATAGGCCTGCTTCAGGCGGCGAAGGCTTTGCAGGATGAGATCCTCAATCCGCAGATGTCTTTCGATGAAGACACGAGCCTTCTTGCAGATGAGACGAAACTCGCGCAGAACGCGAAGAAGGTCGCGTTGATGGTGCTCGGAACGGCGGCTCAAAAGTATATGATGACGCTCGCCGATCAGCAGGAAGTCCTGCTCAACTGCGCTGACGTCATCATGGACGCATATCAGATGGAGACGGCGATCCTGCGTGCTAAGAAGATCGCCGCGAAAGATGGTGAAGACGCCGCTGGACGCTACGTTGATATGGCGAGCGTCTATTGCAACGACGCGATTCAACGTGTCGAGGCAAAGGCGAAAAACACGATTGCGGCTATAGCGGAAGGTGACGAAGGCCGTACGCTGCTCGTCGCTTTGAAGCGGTTCACGAAAAACAACTCACCGGTCAACACTGTCGCCGCCCGCCAGCGGATCGCGGACGTGCTGATCTCGGCGAACACTTACACATTCTGATTTCTTTCTATCTTTTGTTTCTTCCTGTTCTTCTTATTCTGTGGTCGAAAATCATTTCACCACCGAACAAGAAGAACAGGAAGAAATTTTTTATGTGTGGAGATCAGCGACGTTCCACTCGGCAAGCTTCGCGCCGGCATGATACGCGGATTCGAGGAATTCAATGACCGCGGCTTGCGGATCGTCCGAGTTGCGAGCATCCTCATACATCAGTAACGCCATGTGAGCGCCGTTGGACTCTGCCCATTTTCCCGAAGACGGCGAAAGCGGTTCGTCGGCGAGTCCGGCGGGTTCAGGAGCGGTGTAAGAATAGAAAGCCGGCGCGGGAACCTTATCGTCGCCGAACCAGAATCCGAAACTGATCACCTCGTGCGAATACGCCTCACGTTCGACTGTTCCGGCGCCGTCGCGAGGCGTCACTCGTTTGCCAGAGAACCGCGTCAACGCCAGGTCGAAGCTGTGCCAGAACATGTGCACCGGCGTCGACTTTCCGCAAAACCGGCCGCGAAACTCATTGAGGATGTGATCGACCGTTACGAGCGTCTGATGAAACCGCTCGACGTATTCCTTGTCGTAAGATTTGTTCTCAGTGTCTTCAGGAAAGGGCGTCGTCGATGGAGCCTCGTAGGGGATAGGGCGGATCTTCGGTTCGATGCCAAGCTTCGATAGATTCGAGAAAAGACTGCCGTAAAAATCCGCGACCGACAGTCCGTCGTACAGAGCAAAGTCTTCGATCTTGCCGCTGCTCGTCATGATAACCAGCTTGTGGTCGTGAAAGTCGAACGCGATCTCGAAGTTGCCGCCTTCGTAGGGAATCGTGCGCGTCGATAGTCCGCGCGGCGTGACGTAAAGCGGCACGTGCCACCAGTGGTTCATCCGCGGATGCATCGCGAGCCGAATTTTGCCCACGATCTGGCAATAAAGGTGTAGCGTGTTTTTCGTCGGCCGCCACGCTTCGAGCGGAATGTCGGGGAAAGCTTCTTTGTTCATAATTTTTGCTCGCGAAAATCGCGAAAAGCCACTAAATAAGAGAAGCCATATGCAAATGGGTGTCTAAACGACCAGTCAAAATTTTCGCGAGTTTTCGCGTATTTCGCGTATTTCGCGGGCTAGTCTCTTTTGGATAGCCACGCTGCGGCGTTTTCCACGTAACGTTTTACATCATCGAGCCGTTCCGGATATCGCTTCCACTCATCGCCGGGTGCTTCTTCGACAAATGTCGGACATTCTAGATCGATATTCCAGTTGTAATCGACCAAGTGGTGAAAGCTCGATTCGGCGATGCCGCGGCCGCAGAGGTTGCCGTGCGAATCTTCGGTGCGGTCGAAAGCGACGAGAAGATTGAAAGTATTCCCCGTCGTCTTACTTGCTCCGGTTGCGACGACGCTCGCCGCCGGTTCATCCGCCGGAACTCCAACGGCACCCTCGTGCGGATGAGCGGGGAAGTATTCGATCAGCGATCCGTCAGCGCGTTTTAGTAATGGATGATCGGTCGCCTTGATGTTTTGAAAGTCACCGTTCGCGCCCGAATGATAGTTCGGCCAGTCGATATTGAGCGTCGCGTTGTCGTCGCGACAGTGGCGCGATTTGTCCGGTTCGCGTTGTTTCGAATGAAAGAAATGAGCCGCTCCGATGCCGCCGAGCGTACATAGCGACGAGCCCATGTCGTTGTGATCACGCGTCGCGAGAATGCCGCCGCCGCATTGACGGAATTTCGTTATTCCTTCGCAGTCCGCCTTCGATAATCCATCGCCCAGGTCGAGCGCCATTAGCCACAGTTCGTCGTAGTCGCTGTCGTAAAGGGAAGCGAGGACCGGGTCATTTCCATTCGCGTCCTGCTCTCGGTTTCGCGTCGTTACATCGTAAATCGAGTTTCCTTCGGCGTCCTCTAGTGAGCGAAGATGTTCGGTTAGCAACGAGAATCGGCCAATGTGCCAATCGTCATCGGAGTAGGGAATAGTGGTTTGTAGGAGAATCTTTACCTGCTTGTTCATAATGCAAAGCCCGCACGTTAGTAAGGGCGTAACGAATTACGCTGACGGCAGCCGTTCGTAGAACCAATCGTCTGGATAGCAAAATCCCCAATCCTCGCCGGGTTCGAAAGACTTTACGATCGGATGCGTCGTCAAATTGTAATGCTTGGTAGAGTGGCGGTTCGGCGAATTGTCGCAGCATCCGACGTGTCCGCAAGATTGGCACAGACGCAGGTGCACCCAGTGGCCGCCCATCTTCAGACATTCTTCGCAGCCATCGGCACTCGGCGTCACCTCAACGATCTCACTGACGTGCTCACAATATTCCATATGTATTGTGAGTAAATCTTACGCTTATGGAACTCGCTTTTCAAAAATATCCGGTGTTAGCTCGATCGGGCCTTGGCAAGTATGGCTTTACCTTCGGCGGTGGCGTAATTTTCGAGCGCCCGGTAAACCGATTCGCGCGTCATTTGAAACGCCCGGTTGTTTCTGTGCAGGCGACGGAACCAGTTGCCTTCCTGCACAAATCCATGGAGCTGAAAAACGACCAGTTCCGCATCGCAGGACTTCTCCAGTTCTCCGAGCTTGATCGCCAGCTTCATTTCCTTTGTCAGCGTGTTGACCCAGTCGCGTGTGAGCTTAGAGATAAGGTCGCGAACCTTCCCGGGGCGATCGTCCATCTCGGCTGAGACGGCGTAGAAGAAGCATCCGCCGCGATTACAGGTATTTGCTACGCTGTTTATCCATGTATCGACCAGGGCGATCAGCCGCGACAGGCCGGGCTCGATATTTTCCGATGGCCTGACGACCTCCGACACGAAGATGCGGCTGGCAGCTTCCAGGGTAGCAAGCTGCAAAACTTCCTTCGAGCCGAAGTGGGCGAATAATCCGCTCTTGCTCATCCCGAGTTCGTTCGCCAGCCGACCGATCGAAAGGCCCTCGAGCCCTTCGGCCGACGCGATATCGACACTCGTCCTCAGGATATCTTCCCGAGTCTTGTCACCGCGGCTCAATAGTGTGGTCAGCATAGTACGAACGTTCGTTAATTTGCGTCCGACCGTTCGATGCGTTGCTAGATCGCACAGTTGCTTTCTCGGCCTAAAACACCGCCTAATTCCAAATGAAGATCGGTCCTTGGTGATATTTGAATTGGCTCGAACCCGTAACTTTCCTAAGCTCTTTTGTTTTGTAGTTCCAAAGCATCAGGTCGTACCCGCCGGTTGCTTCGTCGCGACTGTCGAAGGCGAGCCACTCTCCGTCAGGGCTCCAATCGTGCCAGCCTTCGTCGATCTTCAGGTCGGTCAACTTCCACTGCTTCTTGCCATCCGGCGTGACGGCGTAGATGCTCTGCTTTCCGGCCTGGTTCGATTGATAGGTGATGAACTTATACTTTGCGTTCCAGTGCGGCGGCCCGACCTTGTATCCCGGATCTTTCCCGAGCGGATCGGAAGCGGGATAGGTTGTCAGCTTCTTCGCGTCCGTGCCGTCGGCGTTCATTATGTAAAGCTCTTCGATCTCTGCCCGATCGGTTCGATTCTTTTTATAGACGTAAATGATCTTCTTGCCGTCCGGCGAAAAACTCGGGTCGCGAAACGCAGCCGCGGGTTCATTCGTGAGCTGTTTGTACTTACCCGTCGCACGATCGACGATGAAGAGTTGAAACCGAACTCGCGTATCGACGCGGCCGCTAACGACCAGTTCCTTGCCACTCTTGCGGCTGCCCATCCACGAATCTTCAAGCTGTAGATTCATCACCTTCTTCGTGTTCGAGCCGTCGAGTGCGGATTCGTAGAGAAAGTAACATCGGCGGCATGCTCCTCGGTCACTGTTGTAGAGCAGCTTTCCGGGGATCGAATAATATGTCCACGCGACATCTTTGTGATTGGTAACGTTCGCGAGGCCTGAGCCGTCAATGCCGATCGTGTAGACCTCGTAGTCGTCGGCCTTCTGATCCTGCAAAACGTTGAATGCGAGTCGATAGTTTGACGGCTGGGCGAGAACGGAAAGTGCTGCCGTTAGTATAAGGGCGATGACGATGGGCGGTTTCATATTGAAGGTTTTTGCTGTGCTAATATACCGAAACTATGTTGGCAAAAGAAACCGTCGATTTCCTCAAGAAGCTCGAAAAGAACAATGACCGCGATTGGTTCAACGCGAACAAAGACGTGTTCGTGAAGGCCAACGACAACGTCATCGCCGTCACAGGTGATCTCATCGGCCGCATCTCAAAATTCGACCCGGCCGTCGTCGGCATCGATCCGAAGTCGTGCGTTTTCCGCATCTATCGCGACGTGCGGTTTTCAAAGGACAAGAGCCCGTATAAGACCAACCTAGGGGCGTTCATCGCACCCGGCGGAAAGAAGGCGATGCTGCCCGGTTACTACTTTCACGTTCAACCAAAGATGTTCTTCTCCGCCGCCGGCAAACATATGCCTGACGCGACTGAACTCTTAAAGATCCGAAACTACATCGCCGATAACACAAAAGAATTCCTCAAGATCGTCGAGTCCAAGAAATTCGCCGACCGATTCGGCAGCTTTCACGACGGCGACAAGCTCACCAAACCGCCAAAAGGCTTCGACGACGACCACGCCGCCATCGAATACCTTAAACTGAAGTCCTTCACAGTCGGCGAAGAGTTTCCCGAGAAGGATGTGCTTTCGAAAGACTATCCAAAATTGCTCGCTGATAGTTTCAAAACCGCTTATCCGCTGGTCGAATTTCTCAGGACAGCGCTGAAGTAGAACTTTCAACTGATACCTGCCTAACTAGTAACTGTTAGGAAAGTGCCTAACAGTTACTAGTTTCGGAGTTGTCAGTTTGCAGTTTTCTAGTGACACCTCGAATACGACTCCTTTAGCACTTCGGCGATCGAATTATCCAACTGCTTTGCGTCCGTCAACACGAACATATGCGAGATCCGCGGCATCGGGCCGGAGAGTTTCGCCTTCTCGATCCGGTCGTCGAACGGGCGGTTGCCGAGGTCGAGGCCGATGCGGAGTTCCTTCGGCTTGATGTTGATCGCCGCGAACTCGCGGTTGTTTAGTATCGAAATATACGTCTTCTTAGGAAGCACGGTCGATGTAGGGAAGTGTTTGCTGATGAATTCCAGGAATGCCTCATACAGCGGTTTCATCTCCGTCGCCTTTGCGAACTGTGCATCGAGTAAATTGTCGGCGCTTTGATAGACCGGCTTACCGCCGTTCGCGTGAATGCCGGCAAGCAGCGATGCGTTCATATGTCCGAAGCTGTGCTCGGACTTGAGCCACGCGATCACCTCGTTTCGCTTCTTGCTGCCGAAACCGCTGATAGCCTTCATCCACGCCGCAAGGTCGCTGCCCGTCGAAGCCTTCAACCCGTCCATGAATTCCTTCTCAAACTCACCCGATGTTTTCTGTGCCATCTTTACCTCCACACTCCCAAAATGAAGCCGATCACCGCGAAGTAAACCATCACGTAACCGCAGTTGATCGCGACGTAACGGAACGTTCGCTGTTCGAAAAGAGCGATGATGATGAACATCGCGACGACCCACAACGCCGCCAGCATCGCCGCTCCGATGCCCCATTGCCACGTCGTTCCGGGAGCGCCCAGGAAGAACGCTAAGTTATATGAAACGAGCCATGCGAGCAGGAATGTCAGCCCGAACGTCTTCGCCGGATTCACCTTCGCCAACTGTTCGTCGCTCAAGCCTGTCTCGGCCTGCCAGGGCTTTTGAAACAGCATCGGCGACCACCAGATAAAGCCGATGACCAAACTCATCACCGCACAAACGAGGACCGCAATGTGATTGATGTAAAGATTCTCCATATCGGCTAAAGCATAGCCGCGACGGAGTTCGACGTATTGGAAAAAATTTACCTTATCCGACCGGGACGTAGTTCTGATAATTCGTGTGGATCTTGGAATACTGTTCGGGCGTGAAGCCGGAGAAATGTTTGAAGTCGTGGATGAAATGGGCTTGGTCGTAGAAACCGCAGTCCCCGGCGATCGTGCCCCAATCGATCTCGGCCGATGCGTCGATCGTTCGTACCGCTTTCTGAAACCGCATGATCTTTAGGTACGCCTTCGGGGTAACTCCGATCTGCTTTCGAAACATCTCGGTAAAATGCTTTTGCGAATAACCGATCTGCTCGTTCATTCGGCGGATGCTCAATACGTCCGGGCGTTCGATCATCTCGCCGACCGCGAAGGACACGCAAGGATTCAACTCCAGCGTTGAACGAAACTTCCGCAGCAGAAAATCTTCGACCATCAAGAATCGCCGGTCGACATTTTTCTCCGCCAATAGCCGTTCGCGCAGATTCCCGAAATCGCTGCCCCACAAAAGATCGGCATCCACGACACTGTCGCGTATCTCATCCATAGGAAACGGAAAGAACGGCGCGGACATTCCCTTCTTGAACGCGATCACCATCATCGCCGCTCCGTTGCCCGAAGGTATCGTGATCGGCTCGGTTCGCAACCCCGAAGCCCAAACGTGGTTGCACGCCTGTATCTCCCTTAGGCTCTGATTGTCGTAGATATACTGCGGCGTGTCGTGAAAGTCGATGAGTATCTCGGTGTCGCCGTTGGGCAGGAATCGATCGACAGTGTGAGCGTGTTCGACGCGTTCGAAATAGATGAACACGTCGATGAACTGGTTCAGCGGAAATGCGGGAACGTGTACGTTATAGATCATTGCAAACGCCTGAGCATCATACGCCCGAGCGTCCGCGCAAAGCAACTATTTGAAGTCCGCGTCTTCCAGGCCTTTGATCTTGTCGACGCGACGTCCGTGTCGGCCGCCCTCGAAATCCGACTCAAAGAAAGCCTTGACAACATCAGCTGACTGATTTTCCGTCAGGAACCGTGCCGGCAGCGAAAGTATGTTCGCGTCGTTGTGCTGACGGGCAAGTGACGCGATCTCGGGCGACCATGCGACGGCCGCTCGCACTCCCTTTACCTTGTTCGCCGCGATCGCCATGCCGGTTCCCGATCCGCACACGAGCAGGCCCTGTTCGTATTCTCCGTTTGAAACACTCTCGGCAACCTTCTGTGCATAGTCCGGATAATCGACGCTCTCCGGCGTCATCGTGCCCATATCTTCGTATTCGATCCCGAGGTCATCGAGCGTTTTTTTGATCTTCTCCTTCTCTTCAAACCCCGCGTGATCAGCGCCGAGAGCAATTTTTTTGACCATACCCAGCATTTTAGCGTGTAATGCCTGAGTTGCGCTAACGGTTCTATTTCGTTGTTTGCCGTCGCGTTAAACTCTATAATTATTGAAGTACGCCTTTCCTGATGAGGACGCTTTTTCTACTTCACGTCATGATCCTTCTGCTGTTTGCTACGTCGCAAGCGCAGGAGTTTTTGCCTGAACTGGTAAAGCGTGTAAAACCCTCGTCTGTCTCGATAGAAACATTTAATACCCGCGGCGAGACCGTCTCTCGCGGCAGCGGATTCTTCATCGCCAACGACCGGATAATCACCAACCGCCACGTCATCGAGCGGTCGAATCGTGTCGTAGTAACACTCGTCGACGGCAAGAAATTTGTAGCTAAAGGCGTGCTCGCGGTAGATGGCGAAGGTGATCTGGCGTTGCTACAAGTCGAGGTACCAACCGGACTCGCGCGGCCGTTGCCGATCGTCGCCCGCGTGCCGCAGGAGGGCGAATCGATCGTCGTGATCGGCAATCCGTTCGGGCTGGAGGGAAGCGTCTCAGACGGCATCGTTTCCGCCGTTCGCGAGATCTCAGGCTACGGCAAGATCATCCAGATCACCGCGCCGATCTCCCCGGGTTCATCGGGTTCGCCGGTCGTGAACATGTACGGCCAAGTTGTCGGGGTCGCGACGCTTCAGGCTGCCGAGGGCCAGAGTCTGAATTTTGCCGTACCAGCGCAGCGTATCTCGCAGCTAAAGGTAAATGAGCTGCAGACCGTGGCGGCACTCTCGGCGGATAGCCAGCGAAACAAGCGCGCCAACGCAGAGCGTTCTTACTCGCAAGGAGTAGCGCAACTGTCTCGCGACGATTATGCGCGTGCATTGCCTTTCTTTGAAAAAGCGGCAGAGCTTGATTCCAACTACGCCGAAGCATGGTATCAAGCGGGCTTTACTTACGGAGCTCTCGGCCGTCATCAAGACGCGTTGAAGGCCTCGAAACAGGCCGCAAAGCTTCGTCCCGAATGGCCCGAGACCTTCGTCAACATCGGCGCGTCCAGCTTTGCTCTTGGCGATTTCAAAGAGGCGTCAGAGGCGTACAAGACGGCGATTCGCCTGGACGATGATAACCCGGATATCCAGTACGCTTACGGGCTGACGCTCAACAAGCTGAGCAAGCCCGACGAGGAGATACTCGCTTATCGACGAGCCGTTGCGTTGAAACCCGATCACGCGAACGCTTTAGAAAAGCTCGGGCAAGCGTACTTTAAAAAGAAACGCTGGGCAGAGGCGATCGCAACATTCGATCAGCTGCTGATCTACAAACCCGAGGCGAAGAACTACAACTTTCTCGGTGAGAGCTATTTCGAAACAGAAAAATACGAGGAGGCTTTGACCGCCTTCAATAACGCCGTCGGTTACGACGCCGATCTCGACCAAGCACGCTACAACCTCGGCCGTACTTACGTAAAACTCAAGAATCCCGCGATGGCACAGGTCCAATACGAGATACTTCGCAATTCCCGAAGCGACTGGGCCGATCGGCTTCTGGTCATCATCAATCCCTAATCAAGCTGACAATTTTCGTCATGGATGACTTTTATTGTCAGTTCTTGTCGTGTATCAGAGCGAGACAAAATCCGCGATCTACGGTTCTTCCGCACTTAATTTCTGTCAGCCTGACCGAAATTAGCCGCTCTTTACGCGAATAATCGATGCAAAGAAAGGGCACAGTTTTTGCGATGGTGCGGAGTGATCCTTAGGATCGAAACGCACTAAACCGAAAGCCTGCGACAGTCGCTTCCACCTATGCAGCTTCAACAAACCCTCTCGGGCCTCGTACCAAAAATTCCACTTGACCAACTTACCGATAAGGGTCTTCTTGAACAAGAGAAGATCCTGATCGTCGATGACTCGGCGGTTGTTCGCCGAAGCTTGATCAAGGCGTTGTCTGCTTACGATTGTTACGAAGCCGAGACTGTTCTTGAGGCGTTTGAATGTCTTAGAGCGGCCGAATTCGCATTAGTCGTTACGGACATAATAATGCCCGGTCTCTCGGGCATCGAATTGCTGCGCAAGGTTATCGACGTTTATCCGCGAACGGCGGTGATCGTCGTATCGGGCGTTGATCGTCCGCAACGAGCGCTCGATGCGGTGCGGCTAGGCGCGTTCGACTATCTCATTAAACCCTGCGACAACGAGGTGGTCCAGCTTACCGTTTCCCGCGCTCTTGAACATCGCAGCCTCCTGATGAACGCCAAGCAGTATAAGGCGGACCTTGAGGCGCGTAATGAAGAGCTGATTCGTGGTAAGCAGCAGTTGCAACGTCTACAGGCGCAGATCGTTCAAAACGAGAAGATGGCCTCGATCGGCCAACTCGCGGCCGGCATCGCTCACGAACTCAATAACCCCGTCGGATTTTTATACGGCAACCTCGACCTGTTGAGCGGTTGCGTCGGCGACCTCGCACGCGTAGTGCGGTTTTATGAACACGCGCCGCTTCCAGACGAAGTTGCTCAGGCTGCAGATTCGCTCAAGAAAGACATCGGGTACGCGAGAACAATGTCCGATCTCGACTCGATCATCGCGGACTGCCGCGAAGGTGCCGAACGCGTTCGCGACATCGTTCAGAACCTTCGAACTTTCTCGCGGCTCGACGAGGCCGAGCTGAAACCGACCGATATTCACGAGGGCATCGAATCGACTATCCGCATTCTTTCTCGTTACTTCAGCGGCGGAAAGGTCGATCTCGTACGCGATTTTGGTGATGTGCCCCTTATCGAAGCATTCACCGCAAAGCTCAACCAGGTCTGGATGAACCTTCTTGTGAATGCGGCGCAAGCGATAGGGCCGAACGCCGGAACAGTTACCATTCGCACCCGCTATGCCGACGATCGCGTTCAAGTTCAGGTAAGCGACACGGGCTGCGGCATCGACCCGGAGGTGGCGGGGCGAATTTTCGATCCATTCTTTACGACCAAATCTGTCGGCGAGGGAACGGGCCTCGGCCTGTCGATCTCGTTCGGCATTATTCAAGATCACGGGGGAACGATCAAGGCAGATTCTAAACCAGGGGTAGGGACGACGTTTACGGTGGAGCTTCTTCAAAGGCTTCCGGAAAGGCGCGAATCGATCCCGCACTCTCACACTAATTCAGAGGTAGAAGTATATGCATTCAGCTTATAAGATACTTTGCGTCGATGACGAAACCGCGAACACACGCCTGTTGGAAAGGCTATTTCGCGACTCCTACGAAGTTTTCACGGCGTCGAGCGGGACGGAGGCGCTTGAACTTCTCTCGGTACATGACGTGGCCGTCATCATCTCTGATCAACGCATGCCCGGATTGGCCGGGATCGATTTTCTCAAGCAGGCTGCCGAAATGCGGCCGCAAACAGTTCGCATAATGCTTACCGGATACACCGATGCGGGAACCCTTGTCGAGGCGATAAATTCCGGCGTCGTCTATAAATACGTAACCAAGCCTTGGGCAAATGAAGAGCTTGCTGCGACCGTCAAGCGTTCTCTGCAGCACTATGAGACCATGAAGGCGCAGAGGCAGCTGCAACTCCAGAACGAGCGTTTGCAAGAGTCACTGAAATCGACGCGCGATGCATTTATCGAGGTTTTGATGCAGCGGCTCGATGCTAAAAATCCGCTTGCCCGAGGCCACGCCGAGCGGGTCCGCGATCTATCTTCGGCGATCGGCGAGGCGATGAATCTTGAACGGTCGGAGATCGAGAAGTTGGCTCTCGCGGCATATCTTCACGAGACGCCGTTAACCGGGCTTGCAAGTGAAACTCTCGACCAACATACCGACTTTAGCGACAGAGACTATCGTTTCATCGAAAGTTGTTTTGAGGACGGGCTCGACCTCTTTGAGCGGGTTCGAGATCTGAATGAGGTTGCGTCGATCTTGCGTTTTCAGTTTGAGCACTTTGACGGCTCAGGCCAGCCTCGCGGATTTGCTCATGAACAGATTCCCCTCAATTCCAGGATATTGTCGGTCGCGAACGCTTTCGACTCGCTTACGGGCGGCGCAAAACAAGCTTCGTCGGATGAAGCTTTGCAACGTATCGCCGCAAATGCCGGTCGTCACTATGATCCTGATGTTGTGAGTGCTTTGTGTACGATAGCTCTGCAAAGCCTCGAAGGCGAAGAGGTTTTTGAGCTCGACATGGACCTTATCGCCGCATAAATTTACCTTTCCGAATTTCTATTCAAAAGGGCCGTAGTTTTCGGCTCTTTTTTCTTTGTTCCGGAACCTCTGCGAAAATTAATGCGTACTTTCGGTCGGAGTTCAGCAATATGAAATTCGACCTTGAGCGTTCTATCGAGGTCCTTGCAGTTACCCCGGCGACGTTGCGCGCCTTGCTCGGCGATCTTTCCGTGGATTGGACGGCAAGCAAAGGTGACCGCGACAATTGGGAGCCGTACGACATCATCGGCCATTACATTTACGCCGAAGAGGCCGACTGGATCCCGCGTGCGAAGGTGATTCTGGCTCAAGCTGACGCTCGCACGTTTCCGCCGTTCGATCGATACGGCCAGTTTGAGCGATCGCATCATGAATCGCTTGCCGAGCGGCTCGACGAATTCGCCCGCGTCCGCGCCGAAAATATCGAGACCTTGCGCTCGTGGGAATTGGTCGATGAAGAACTCGAACTAAAAGGCGTACACCCCGAGTTCGGCGAAGTCTCTTTACGCGAACTCATCGCGACATGGGTCGTCCACGACCTCACTCACATCCGCCAGATCGCAACCGTCATGGCAAAACGCTACGACCAAGCAGTCGGACCTTGGAAAGCCTATTTGTCGATCCTGAACTGAGGACTATTCTTTGTCGAGCAGGTCAATCAGGCGTTGTTGACGAGTCGAGCGGACGCGAAGAACGCTGACTCTGCTGCCTTCGATAGAGAACAAGATCCGATAGACATTCCTTTTCTTTCCGAACAGCAGCTCTCGAACTTCAACATCAAAGGCGGCTGATTCAATGCTTATCGGGCATCTGGCTGGCATTGTCCGAAGTGAGGTGATGGATTCACTGCACATCCACAACCAGCGGTCTGCCAGATCAATATCGTGTTCCATCAGCCAAGTCCTGATCTCGAAGATATCGGCCTTGGCTGATCGTGTCACGACAACCTGGAAGATCACTTTTTCGACACCTTTCTCGGTCGATCTTTCAAAATTTCCGCGAAGAATGACTCGGCGGGCTCAACTTTACCAGCCCTCATTTCTTCTATCGCAGGCCGCAACGCCTCGATCGTTTCGATACGTTCGGTTACTTCCAGAAGTCGCTGATAACTTGCGGCGTCCTGAACGACAAGCTCCGCCCGCCCGTTGATCGTGAGAACAACCGGCTTCCCGGACTGCTTTAGCTCTTTTAAATAGCCCGTCGTATTACGCTTAAAGTTTGAGAGCGAATCTATATCGTTTTTTAGGTCAATCATAACTAACACCTTATCTGCATTAAATATAGTGTAAATTAGGTGCGAGAATCAAGCTGTCCCCCTTCCGATTTATCAAACTAGCTGAAAATCCCGCACCGAAGCCGTTGTCGATGTTGACGACGGTGACGTTGGAGGCGCAGGAGTTGAGCATGCCGAGCAGGGCGGCGACGCCGCCGAAGGATGCGCCGTAGCCGACGCTGGTAGGCACGGCGATCACGGGTACACTTACGAGTCCGCCGACGACCGACGGCAACGCGCCTTCCATTCCGGCGACTACGATCACGACGCGCGACTTCTGGAGCCTTTCGCGTTCGGCAAGAATACGGTGAACGCCCGCAACGCCCGCGTCCCAGATCCGCTGAACCCGATTTCCCATCGCTTCAGCGGTGAGAGCGGCTTCCTCAGCGACCGGAATATCGCTCGTACCCGCCGTGCAGATCGTTATCTCACCCACTCCAAGATCGCTTTGGTCCCGCATCACGCGTATCACCCTTGCCGACGCATGCCACTCGGCATCAGTGTAGATATTGCGGATATCGCCGTAAACGTCTTCGTTCGTCCGCGTGATGAGTATGTTCGGAGAGCGGGCGATGAGCTTTTCGAATATCCCGCAGGTCTGCTCCGACGTTTTCCCCTGGCCAAAGATCACTTCGGGAAATCCCTGCCGCGATGCTCGCCCGTGATCGACGCGCGCGTAACCGATGTCCTCAAACGAGAGATTCTTGATCTGGTTTACGGCATCTTCCTGCGAGATAGAATTGGATGTTAGATCGTCGAGGATCTTCGCAATATCGGGTTTGTTCATCTGGTTCTTCTTATTCTGTGGTTATCTTTTCTTACCACAGAACATGAAAAACAGGAATGAACAAGAAAATGGAATAGTGTGTCAGTCTGAAAGCTTTGAGGCCTTCTTCTTTGTGATCTCAATGTCCGCCCTTCGTGATCTTTGTGTTGAAAAAGGAACTTAAGCACAAAGTCTCTGCGGTGACGACACAAAATTCGCACGTTGCTCCACGCCTGTTATTTTCTTGACAGTCTGTCCCATCCATAGTACATTGCATTGGGTCTTTGACATCCTTTTTCCGCGAAAACAGGCGAAATTTACGGGCGTGGGACAACGGGACAGCGGGACAACGGGACACAAACGTTGTTAAACGGTCAATGGTTCGGACCGCTTTCATTGGCTTCAGCTAAA
>CADEGD010000018.1:0-35154 GCA_902826795.1 uncultured Acidobacteriota bacterium
TGGTGCAGATATATCTGCGGAGAGGGAAACTATTACATTTTGAAAAAAGAGAGCGATGACTGGAAAATCCTTGAAAAAGTAATGACTTGGATTTCGTGAAAATTATGAAAACACTAATCAAAAATGGACGCATCGTGACGGCGGTTGACGATTATAAAGCGGATATTTTAATCGAAGACGAACAGGTTTCCGTGATCGGCAAAACGCTTGAGATGGAAGCCGACAAGATAATTGACGCAAGCGGAAAATTGGTGATTCCGGGCGGGATCGACCCGCATACGCATATGGAACTGCCGTTCGGCGGAACTTCATCGAGCGACGATTTTTTTACCGGAACCAGAGCGGCGGCGTTTGGCGGAACGACAACGATCATTGATTTTGCCGTCCAGACGAAAGGCGAATCGATGCTCGCGGGCGCGGATAAATGGCATCAGAAAGCGGAAGGCAAAGCCGTCATCGATTACGGTTTTCACCTGATCACGACCGATTTCGAAGACGCGCACAAACCGGAAATGTTCAAATTGATCGACGAAGGCATCACGAGCTTTAAACTTTTTATGGCTTATCCGGGCGTTTTTCTCTCGGACGACGCGACGATCTTTCGGGCGATGTCGGCGGCGGGAACTCGCGGCGGACTGGTGTGCATGCACGCCGAGAACGGTATCGTAATCAACGAGATCATCAAGCGATTTCTTGCCGATGGCCGCACGGCTCCGAAGTTTCACGCGCTGACGCGGCCGACGATCGCCGAGGCCGAGGGAGTTCATCGTGCGATCGCGATCGCCGAGATGGCGGAGTCGCCGGTCTATATCGTTCACCTGTCATCGAAGGACGCGCTTGATCAAGTTCGGCAGGCGAGGGACCGCGGCATTCCGGCGTTTGCCGAGACGTGTCCTCAATATCTCTTCCATTCGGTCGAAGATTACGGCGACGGTTGGGACGGAGCGAAGTATGTGATGACGCCGCCGCTTCGCGAGAAGCACAACAACGAGGAACTTTGGAAGGGCCTCAAGATGGACGACCTGCAGGTCATCTCGACCGATCATTGCCCGTTCTGTATGAAAGAGCAGAAGGAACTCGGTAAAGAGAGTTTCGACAAGATCCCGAACGGTGCTCCGGGCGTCGAGAACCGGATGGCGTTGATCTACAACGGCGGAGTGATTGAGAATCGCATCTCGCTGAATCGTTTTGTCGAACTGACCTCGACAGCGGCGGCGAAGATGTTCGGCATGTTTCCAAAGAAAGGGACGATCGCCGTCGGCTCGGATGCGGATATCGTTATCTTCGATCCGAACGGCGAAACGAAGTTCGGCGTCGAGCACGAGCACATGAACGTCGATTATTCGTCGTACGAAGGCTGGACGGTAAAAGGTAAGGTCGAGACCGTTCTGTCACGCGGACGCGTCGTCATCGAAAACGGTGAGCACACCGGCAAGCAGGGTGATGGGCAGTTCATTAAACGCGGCGAGTGTGTCAGGATATAGGTCTTTGGGGGAAGAAAAATGAAAAGAATTAACGTTTTATTTGTCGTCGTTATCGCAGCTATTTTCATATTCGGAACCGGGTCGACATATGCGAAGCTGGTCACGAAGGAAGAGCGAAAGGCCGCAGTCAAATATTTGAGGCACACGCAGAAGCTGTTCATGGACTCGGTCAAAGGCCTGAGCGAAGAGCAGTTGAAGTGGAAGCCCGCACCGGACAAATGGTCTGTGTTTGAGGTTTCGGAGCACATCGCGTTAGCCGAGTCGTTTTTGTTCGACCTGATCACCGGCCAGATCATGAAGGCCCCGGCGAATTCCGCGAAAGCATCGGAAGTCACCATGCAGCAGATACAGACGATGGTGCCGGACAGAACGAACAAGTTTCAGGCACCGGAACCGATCCGACCGGACAAGGCACCGTGGACGTCGATGACGGATACAATGGCGGCGTTCAAGCAGCGCCGGGCGACGACGATCGGCTTCATCGAGGCAGGCAATGACGATATGCGCGAGCGTTTCTTTATGAATCCCGCGTTTGGTAAAGAGCTTGACGCGTATCTATGGGTCGCATTCCTTTCGGCCCACACTGAACGTCACGTCAAACAGATCGAGGAAGTGAAAGCGAACTCTGGCTTTCCTAAGAAGTGATCGGATCAGCGAAATGCGCATGGCCAGCCTCCGCCGGTATTTCCGCGATAGGGCGATGATATGACCGTCAGGCTGGCCGAGCGTGAGCTCCACACCGAGTTCGGACTCTTTACTGAGATCCTTTTTTCCGACGGTCAACGCGAGTCGATCGCGTTGGTGTTGGGCGATGTCGCATTTGGCGAAAACGTTCTTTGTCGGGTTCACTCCGCTTGTCTTGGCGGACATGTGTTTAATAGCGTCGAATGCGAATGTGCCGCAGAGATGGCAGCGGCTCAATCTGTGATCAGCGAAGCAGGCTGCGGTGTGATCATCTATCTCGACCAAGAAGGAAGAGGCAACGGGCATCTTGCCCTGATGAAAAGCATTCCGTTCAAAAAGGCCGGATTCTCGCAGGGCGAAGCCTACGAAAAGGCCGGATATTCCGCCGATGCTCGTTCTTACGAGCCTGCCGCGGCGCTTCTCAACGAATTGCAGGTTAGGTCGATCGTACTTCTAACCGATAATCCCTCTAAAGCATCCGAGATAGAGCGGCTTGGTATCTCGGTTGCGTCCACGCAAGACATTTCGGCCAAACTATCGCAAAATACGTAAGCTTCTTTCTTGCGATAAATGGACAATTCGATCGTCGTCGAGTCGGGCGTCTCGCGTCCGGCGTCAAATCAATTACTACGAATATTGGGGATCGGTTTCGGCGTGGCGATCGTTGTCGGCGCCGTGATCGGCGGTTCGGTCATCAGGACATCGGGGATAGTCGCGGGACATCTCGGCAGCGAATGGCTGATCATCGGCGTGTTGGCTCTCGGAGCCATATGGGCGCTAATGGGCGCAAACATGTACGCCGAGCTTGGAACCATGCTGCCGAAGGCGGGCGGCGGCTATGTCTTCCTTCGACGGGCATACGGCGATTTTGTCGGCTTCGCCGGCGGCATGAATGATTTCATCATCAACGTCTGCGCGGTCGCTTACATCTCTATCGTCTGCAGCGAATTTTTCTGCGAGCTTTTCCCGAACCTGCAACCTTGGACCAACCAGATAGCCGTCGTACCGATCCTCGTCTTCGGCTTTCTCAATTGGCTCGGCCTGCGCGAGGGCGAACTATCTCAGAAGCTGATGAGTGTGGCAAAGGTGGGAATGTTCGCCGCCTTTATAATTATCTGCTTCGCCTACGGCGGTTCGCCCAATAATTCCCCGAACGAGTCGGTCGTGCGTTTTGATTCCTACTTCGCTCTTTTCGCCGCGTCGATGCTGGCGTTTCAGGTGGTTAACGAGGGATATGCGGGCTGGTATTGCAGCGTGTATTTTTCGGAAGAGAACACCGACCCGGCTCGAAATATTCCGCGTTCGATGTTTGTCGGAATATTGATCGTCGCGGCGTCATACATTCTTATTTACGCCGCCTTCATGTATGTTCTGCCGATGTCCGAGATGGCCTCGGCCAAGGTTCCGGGAGCGCTGGCGGCCGAGCGAACTATCGGGGAGAGCGGAGCGATCGCTGTTACCGTCTTCGGAATTGTAACGACCATCGGTATCGCGAACGCGATCTTGCTTTACGGCCCACGAGTTCCGTTCGCGATGGCCCGCGACGGATTGCTGCCGGCGAAGCTTGCGGAGGTCAACAGGGGCGGAACTCCATCGGTAGCGCTCGGGGCGCTGGCGCTGCTTAGCTGCATCGCGGCGCTGACGGGCAGCTTCGAATCGCTGCTTGCGATCACCGCGTTCTTCGCACTGGTCGGCGACGGATTTGTTTACCTCGCGTTGTTCATTCTTCGCCGCAACGAACCCGATATTCCGCGACCCTATCGCGCTTGGGGCTACCCGATCGTTCCCGGCTTGACGCTTCTCGTCGCGACGGTCTTCTTTGTCGGTTATCTAGTGAGTAACCCAGCAAACAGCCTTGTAGCGTTCGTGATCATCTCGTTGTTCGCCCCAGCCTACCTTCTGCTTAGATCACGTTCACGAGCTTAGTGGCAGTTTTTTGAATAATTTGGGCTATACTAGCGGCGTTCATTTCTTGCGCCCCAATCTAATTTTGTATGAGCGATTCACCCGATCTTCATCAAGCTGACTTTGAAGAGCTTAGGGAGGATGTGTCTGCCTCGCCGCTGTGGAATCACGATCTAGCCCCGACGACGATCGAGCAGCGGACGTGGTCGACGTGGAATATTGCGGCGCTCTGGATCGGGATGAGCGTGGTGATCACGACGTATACGCTCGCCGGCGGATTTATCGAGGCCGGAATGACGTGGTGGCAGGCGATGATCACCATACTGCTCGGTAACACGGTCGTGCTGATCCCGATGGTTCTGAACGCACACGCGGGCACAAAGTATGGCGTGTCGTTTCCGGTGCTGGCGAGGGCTTCGTTCGGCACGAAGGGAGCGAACATTCCTGCAATATTGCGAGCGATCGTCGCGTGCGGATGGTTTGGCATTCAGACGTGGATCGGCGGCAAAGCGATCGATGCGTTGTTCGCGGCGTTGTGGAGCGGTTGGACGGGAATCGATGCGATGATCGGCGGAAATCCGCTGCACACGTGGATATCGTTCTTTCTATTCTGGATCATCCAAGTCGTCATTATTCTGAGAGGCATCGAAGGGATCAAACATCTTGAATCGTTGTCCGCTCCGATCTTGCTGCTTGGTGGACTCGTGCTTCTTGTATGGGCGGCGAGCGCGGCGGGCGGCCTCGGCAATGTACTCTCTGGTGTATCAGTCTTGCAGAAACGACAGGCTGATTTCTGGACCATCTTTCCGGGAGCTTTGACCGCCTCGGTTGGATACTGGGCGACGTTGAGCTTAAACATCCCGGATTTCACACGGTACGCAAAGTCGCAACGATCGCAGATGCTCGGGCAAGCGTTGGGCCTTCCGACCACGATGACCGCGTTTGCGTTTATCGGCGTTGCTGTAACGAGTGCGACGGTGATCATCTACGGCGAAGCGATCCCCGATCCGGTCGAGCTGATCAAGAAATTCGACAGCACGTTGGTGATATTGTTCGCGATGATCGTCATCTTCGCAGCTCAGCTTTCTACAAACATGGCCGCGAACGTCGTCTCGCCGTCGAACGATTTTTCGAACCTTGCGCCAAAGAAAATCTCTTATGCAATGGGCGGACTGATCACGGCTGTGATCGGAATCCTGATGATGCCGTGGCAGTTGATGTCGTCGATGGGAGCATATATTTTCACATGGCTGATCGGATATTCGGGGTTGATGGGAGCGATCGGCGGGATATTGATCTGTGATTATTTTCTCATCAGAAACAAGCGTCTAGAGCTTGCTGAGCTGTTCAAAACTGACGGCATTTACTCGTATGGCGACGGCTTTAACTGGCGGGCGATATTTGCCCTTGCTGTCGCGATCGCACCGGTCGTGCCGGGTTTTATTCGTGCGGCGACGACGGCCGGCGGCCAGGTCTCTGATCCGAATATTTTTGACACCCTTTATATCTATGCTTGGTTCGTAACGTTCGGAATAGCTTTCTTGCTTTATTACGCACTGATGTCGGGTCGTAGGAGGAATAGCTAGAGACCGCCGACGTTCGTTATCTATCGATAGTCGGCGGCCGCTGGCAAAATCCTACAGACTGCCTATCGCTGGTCTAGCGGAATCGCAATATCGACTATTCGATTCGATGACCGGAACGAGCCTTGAAGATACGTCTTGCCGGTCGTCAGGGATACTGAATAGAATCGGCTGCTTCCATCTGAAGAAGTCAGAACCGCATAACCCGCGTTGCTGACGGTCGATCCGTCATCAAGCCGACTGTAGATGTCGAACCCGGCGGTGGCGTTTACGTCCAATCCCAGTTTTCCGGTGGCGGCAAGTATGCCATTGTTTGCCGGAGACTGGATCGCTACCTGATCGAGATTTGTATCGAGATCGAAGAGCGTGGTCGCGGTATTGGGATCGAGATCGTTGTTGGTGTATGCCGCACCGGTTAGTCCGGGTGCTGCGACAGGTGACGCCGGAGGAGGTGTGTAGGTTAAGATTCCGTCACGCAGAGTCACACCGCCGGCGTTCACGTTATGGCGAAGGTTTTGGCCAGTGTCGCTGAGGATCCGAAGCCTGTCAGCGGCCGGATTAAAATCGACGCCGAACGCGGTTCCTTCAAGCGGGATGGTCAGCGAGTTTACAAATGTTGCGTAACCGTTGTCAGTGTCGATGGTGTAAACGCCGCCGCCGTTACCTACGCCGTACAGCTTTCCATCCTGCACCCGAAAATCAATGCCTATCAACGCGGTGTCTGAACCGGTCAGCCCGGAAACCGTACCGATGTTTCGCACGTTCCGGGTATTGGTCTCGCTAAAACAAACGATTCGCTGATCGGACGTAAGGCCGATCACCCGCAACCCGCGGTCGAAGAAAAAGTAGCTGCCATTATTTCCACGCCCGGAACACGCCGAGCCACCACCGTGGTTCTTTTCCTGAGCGAACGCAAACGACACCACCGCTGCCACGGCGATAGCCGCGGCGACAAAATTTCTTAACATAAATTCTCCTGATTAGACCGCTAGAACGTACTTCTGACGGGGGCGAATCCCCGGCGAAAGGTGTTGCCAACGCCGGATGCCGCGATGGCTCTTATGCCGATTCAGATCTCGAGCGAACTGAAAGAATGGTGACTAGTCATGTGTATGTTCGCCGTCAATTTTGTGGTAGATTCAGCGGTGATAACATTTGCCGTTAAGTTACTGGTGATCGCTGAAAAATTGATATGGCACGCGTAGTCAAAGCCGGACTAATTCAAGCTCATAATGTGGCTCCCGCGGATGCTCCGATCGTGGAGATCAAAAAAGCAAATATCGACAATCAGATGAAGCTGGTCGAAGATGCCGCGAAACAGGGTGTACAGATGCTCTGCTTTCAGGAGATCTTCACCACACCTTACTTCTGCGCCGAGCAGCAGACGCGCTGGTATGAGGCGGTCGAGAAAGTTCCTAACGGGCCGACGGTAAAGCTGATGCAGGACGTTGCGAAGCAGCATGGCATGGTACTGATCGTGCCGATCTATGAAGAAGAACAGACGGGCATTTACTACAACACGGCGGCGGTGATCGACGCGGACGGGAAGTATCTCGGCAAGTATCGCAAGACTCACATTCCGCACGTCGCTCCCGGGTTTTGGGAGAAGTTCTATTTTCGGCCGGGTAATCTCGGTTATCCGTGTTTCGATACCGCGTTCGCCCGCATCGGAGTTTACATCTGTTACGACCGGCATTTTCCTGAAGGAGCCCGATGCTTAGGCTTGAACGGCGCAGAGATCATCTTCAATCCATCTGCGACCGTCGCAGGCTTAAGTGAATATCTGTGGAAATTGGAGCAGCCCGCTCACGCGGTAGCTAACGGTTATTTCGTCGGTGCGATCAATCGCGTTGGAACGGAAGAACCCTGGAACATCGGTGAGTTTTACGGACAAAGTTATTTTTGCGATCCGCGCGGGCAGATCATCGCCGAAGGCTCACGGGATCAGGACGAGCTCGTCGTCGCCGATCTAGACATGGATAAGATCCGCGAAGTTCGAAACACTTGGCAGTTCTTCCGCGATCGCCGCCCCGATGCATACGAGGCGATCGTCGCTGATTGATTATGAAACTCTTATTCAGATCTCTAGGGGTGGTCATTACGGCTTTTTTGTTGTTCAGCCCGCACAGTGCTCAGACGGTTTCGTCCGTCGAGAACGAGATAGTCCGGCATCTCGATAACATTTCGAAGTTCGGTAATTACGGTGGCACTTCCGACGACGATAAGGTCTACGCGGAAAATCGTGAGTTGAGAAAAAAACTGGTTCGCTATGGTAAACGCTCCGATGTTCTCATGTATTCCTTTCCCAAACTGAAAGGGAAGATGCAGGTTTCAACGTCAAGGGACGGGAATCTCCGTATCTATTCGTGGGATGAAGAAACCGGTGGAACGATGCACGACCACGACAGTGTTTTTCAGTACCGAGGAAGTAACGGAAAGGTTTTTTCGTGGGCTGTGACAGATGATGAAAGTAACCAAGATGTCGGAGCGTTCTATCACGATATTTTCCAGCTCAGCACTGGAAAGGGGACAGTCTATTTGGCCGTATCGACCTTTGTCGCTTCCACGTCACTTGCTGGACAGTCTATTAAGGTTTTACGAATTCAGAGCAACAGACTTGAACGTGATACGAAGCTGATAAGGACTGCAAGCGGTTTACAGAATTCGATAAATTTCCAATACGATTTCTTCTCGGTGGTCGATCGACCCGAGCGGCCGGTCAAGCTCTTCACATTTAATGCTGCCCGAAAAGAATTCAAATTTCCGGTCGTGATCGAAGACGAAAAAACCCCACAAGGGCGTGTCACTAACAACTTCATCACTTACCGTTTCAACGGCACTCATTTCGTAAAGGTGAATTAGTGCGGCACAGAGAGAGATATTCGTCAGGCAAGAAATGGGAGTCGATCGTCGGTTATTCGCGGGCTGTCCGCGTTGGTGACCGCATTTACGTGACGGGCACGACCGCTACTGATGAGAACAGTAATGTTGTTGGCATAGGTGATGCGTATGCTCAAACGGTTCAATGTATTCTCAACATAGAGAGAGCGTTGAAACACTTCGACGCAACTCTTGAAAACATCGTTCGCACGCGGATGTTCGTGACCGACATTACCCGCTGGGAAGAATACGGACGTGCCCACGGCGAATATTTCCGCGAGATCATGCCTGCGACGACGATGGTCGAAGTCTCGGGACTGATCGATCCGCATATGCTTGTGGAGATAGAAGCGGACGCCGAGTTTTGATTTTTGCCACCGAGCACACAGAGATCGCGGGATGGTAATTTGAAATCGGTTTGCCCCCGAATCTCCGTCCGCTCAGTGTCCCTCCGCGGTAAGTGATTGCTATGCGAGAGATCTCAATTGAACAGATCGAGCAGAACTTTGCGGAGATCCATCCGCTTATGACCGCGGCCGAGGCTCTGGCCGAAGCGAATCGCTGTCTTTATTGCTACGACGCCCCATGTACTCGCGCGTGCCCTACGCACATCGACGTTCCTTCATTTATCAAAAAGATCGCGAGCGGAAATTTATCTGGTTCAGCCAGAGTTATTTTCGATGCGAACCCGATCGGCTCCACGTGTGCGAAAGTTTGCCCGGTCGATGTCTTGTGCGAAGGAGCGTGCGTTGAGAAAACGCTCGTTCAGAAGCCGATCGAGATCGGGCGGCTACAGCGGTATGCGACGGAAAATGTGCTGAATGGCTCGAAGGCCCTTTTCGAAAAGGGCGATGCGAATGGAAAGTCGGTCGGCATCATCGGCTCGGGGCCTGCCGGATTATCCTGCGCGACCTATCTCGCTCGCCTCGGTTACACGGTGACCGTTTACGAGCGACGCGAAAACCCCGGCGGCCTGAACACTTACGGCATGGCCGAATATAAAATGACGCAAGCTGAATCGCTTGCAGAAATATCACAGATCGAGAGGCTCGGCATCACGTTTCGGTTGAATACTAACGTGACTTCCGCGATACATACCGATGACGGCGAAAGCTCGGGTTCCCACGTGATCTTTAAAGAGCTTTTGGATGCGCACGACGCACTATTCGTCGGCGTAGGCCTCGGAAAAACCCGCTTGCTCGACGTCGGCGGTGAAGGGCTTCGCGGCGTTTACGACGCGCTGCGGTTTATCGAGCTCGTGAAAACGCGTGAGTGGAAATCGGTGCCGGTCGGCAAGACCGTCGTCGTGATCGGTGCAGGCAATACGGCGATCGACGCGGTAACGCAGGCCAAACGACTCGGGGCTGAGAAAGGGATCCTTATGTATCGACGTACCGAAAAAGACGCTCCTGCTTACGACTACGAACTAGAGCTTGCTAAAGCGGACGGCATCGAATTCCTTTGGGAAACTATACCTGTCCGCGTGATGTCAGACGGAGCCGGAAACGTGGCTGGTCTCGTCTGCAAACGTCGAGATGGTGCCGAGTTTGAGATTGCTTGCGATGTCGTCATCAAGGCGATCGGGCAGACGAAGATGAGTTCGTTTTTTACCGACGTGTGCGAGATCGACATCGATGAGGCCGGACGCGTCATTGTTAACGAACAAATGCAGACTACGAACCCGAAAGTCTTCGCCGGCGGCGACTGCGTCAACGGCGGTGGCGAGGCTGTCGAAGCCGCCCAGATGGGCAAACTTGCTGCGCAAGGTATCCATTTGAATCTCATCGGACAGCAGGTGATGTTTGCCGGATCTGATATAACATCTTGATATATCCATATATGTCGGTATAATTTTCATGGAGTTTGAATGGGATCCGGGAAAGGCAGCAGCAAACTTGAGAAACCACGGAGTATCGTTTAACGAGGCTGCGGAAGCCTTCTCGGATGAAAACGCTGTTGAGTTCTTCGATGACGATCATTCCGTGGATGAAGTTAGGTTTCAATTAGTTGGTCTCTCAAGCATTCGACTTCTTTTCGTAGGTTACACAGTCAGAGAAGAGATGATTCGAATCATTACTGCAAGAAAGGCAAGTGCCAAGCAAGTGAAGTATTACAATGAGCAAAAAAGATAAATTGCCCGACTATGTGGTTACGGAAGAGGAATATAAGGCGGAACTAGCGAGCGGCCTGACGGAAGACGAAGTGATGAAGCCGGGCACGTACAAGGTTCGCCGCTCGCCATGGGCGGCAAAGCTAAAGGAAGCCAGTAAGGTCAAAGTTTCGATCTATCTGGACCGGACCGTAGTCCAGTACTTCCGTGATCGTGCAAAGGAGCCCAACGCCGCTCCTTATCAAACGCAGATCAACAACGAACTGCGAAAGATAATGGAAGGCGGATCGTCGGAAACAACGTCGATCGAGAATGAGATGCTGAAAGATAAGAAGTTCTTGAAGGCACTGAAGAAGAAACTTGAAACTGTCTAAACAAATACATCGACTCAGAAAATGGCGGATCTAAGCATAAACTTCGCAGGTATAAGATCGCCGAATCCGTTTTGGCTGGCGAGCGCTCCGCCGACGAATATGGGTTCGATGATCGAGCGCGCGTTCGACGCGGGTTGGGGCGGGGCCGTGTGGAAAACGCTTGGCGAGCCGATCACGAATGTTTCTTCGCGGTTGGCCGCGATCGACTATGGTTCGACGCGGATGCTTGGGCTTAACAACATCGAGCTGATCACCGACCGTTCGCTCGAAGTAAACCTGAAAGAAGTCGCCGAGTGTAAGAAAAAATATCCGAACAACGCGGTCATTGTGTCGCTAATGGTCGAGTCGAAGCGGGAAGCCTGGCACGAGATCGTCAAGCGTTCTCAGGACACAGGTTGCGATGGGTTCGAACTGAACTTCGGCTGTCCGCACGGAATGAGCGAACGCGGGATGGGCTCGGCGATGGGTCAGGTTCCCGAATACACGTGCATGGTCACGGAGTGGGTGAAGGAAGTTTCCGAGATACCCGTGATCGTAAAGCTCACGCCGAACGTCGCTCACATCGGCCCGCCCGGACGGGCTGCGGCAAAGGGCGGTGCGGATGCCGTTTCGCTGATAAACACGATCAACTCGGTAATGGGCGTAGATATCGACACGTTCGTTCCGCATCCGAACGTTAACGGTAAAGCGGCACACGGCGGATATTGCGGTCCGGCGGTGAAGCCGATCGCTCTCAACATGGTGAGCGAACTTGCCCGCGACACCGAGGTTAACATTCCGATCAGCGGCATCGGCGGGATTTCGACTTGGCGTGACGCGGTCGAATTTATGCTGCTCGGCGCGGGATCGGTCCAAGTCTGCACGGCGGTGATGCATTACGGCTATCGCATCGTCGAAGACATGATCGATGGATTGAACGGCTATCTCGATGACAAGGGAATCGCGTCAGTCAACGACATTGTTGGAGCATCGGTCGAGCGCGTGACCGATTGGGGAAATCTCGATCTAAACTACGTCGTCAAAGCCCACGTCAACGAAGAAAAATGCATCCGCTGCAATCTCTGCTACGTCGCCTGCGAAGATGGTGCTCACCAATCGTTTGAGTTTGTCGAATCGAACGGCAACCGCTATCCGCGTGTGATCGAGGAAGAATGCGTCGGGTGTAATCTCTGCGCTCTCGTCTGCCCTTCGCCCGGTGCGATCACGATGGAACGCCGCGACGACGGCTCAAACCCTCAAACCTGGCGGGAACGAACAGCCTGAAACGAGATCTACTTCGAACGATAATTTCTTAGGCAGAAATCTAACCATCCGACCAATGAGATCTGATATTGGTGAGTTTCTAAAAGAAGCGTTCGGCCTTCAAGCGGAAGCTATCAAGCCGCTTGAAGGCTATGGAAGCGAGAACTATAAGATCACGACTGGCGAGAAGACCTTCGTTTTGAAGTTCCATAAACAGGAAGCCAATCTGAGGGATTTGCTGACCGCCCAGAATGAGCTACTGCTTGTTTTATCGAACGAACTGCCGGCTGCTTTTCCGGTTCCTTTCAAGGACTCGAATGGGAATTTTTTGCGGAAAACCGCCGATGGGTATGCTCACCTTCTATCCTTTATGGAGGGCTGCTTCTTTGCTGAAGCAGAGCACACGTCCGAACTTTTTTATTCGCTAGGAAGCTTTCTGGCGGAGATGAATAAGCGGATGCTGTCGCTCCGCTTCGCGGGATTTGAGGCCCGTCGATTTGAATGGGATCTGAAGCATCATGATCTGAATAAAAGATCCCTGCCGTTCATCAATGATGCCGGCGATAGAAAGCTGGTCGAATACGTCTTTCTACAAACTCGCGAAAGAGTCGATCCATTCATTCACGATCTCCGTCACTCCGTTATACACAACGACGCAAATGACTTGAACATTCTGACGACGGACCACGAGGTAACTGGCCTGATCGATTTTGGTGACGCCTGTTATTCGCCGCTGATAAACGAACTCGCGGTTGCCGTCACCTACGCCGTCATGGAAAAGGACGATCCGGTGAGATGGGCACTGCCGATAATTCGCGGTTATCACGAAAAGCTGCGGCTCGAGGAATTGGAAATTGAGCTGCTCTATTGGTTGATCGCAGCCCGGTTGGGGATAAGTGTTTGTAACTCCGCAAAGTCTAAGCTCGACAAACCCGACAGCACATACATCACGATCTCGGAGAAACCGGCGTGGGCTCTGCTGCGAAGATGGATCCGCCTCAACCCGATTTTTGTCGAGGACGAATTCCGAAAAGCGTGCGTCTTTTCTTCAAAGCTGGCCGATACCGTTAGAGAGGATCTGGAGAAGCGACGCCGTACTACAAGCAAAGCTCTTTCACTTCAATTCAATCGGCCAATCAAAATGGTCGGGGCGGCGTTTCAGTATATGTTCGACGCGGTCGGGAACTCCTTCCTTGATTGCTACAACAACATCCCGCAAGTTGGCCATTGTCATCCGCGAGTGGTCGAGGCAGGGCAAAGAGCGATGGCACGGCTCAACACGAACACGCGGTACCTGAACGACACATACAACGAGTACGCCGAGAATCTACTTCAAAAATTTCCGTCAAATCTTACAAAGGTCTTCTTTGTGAATTCCGGAAGCGCGGCGAGCGATCTGGCGATCCGCCTAGCAATGGCACACACTGGCCAGCGAGGCATTGTCGTAATGGAACATGGCTATCACGGAAACACCCGGCTCGGCATAGACATCAGCCACTACAAATACAATCGCAGAGGCGGCAGCGGCAAGAATGAAACAATCATCGAAGCCGAAATTCCCGACACTTACAAGGGCCGGTTTACCGACAACGATGGTTCAGCCGGAGAGCTTTATGCGGAAGGTCTGTTCGACAAGATCGATCAAAGCGGTGTGATGCCCGCGGCATTTATCGCCGAACCGATCGTCGGCTGCGGCGGGCAGGTCCCGCTTGCCGGAGATTATTTGAAAAGTGTTTATCCGTTCATCAGAGAACGCGGCGGCGTGTGCATCAGCGATGAAGTCCAGACGGGTTTCGGGCGTTTGGGGCAATATTTCTGGGGCTTCGAAATGCACGGCGTGGTTCCTGACATCGTCGTGATGGGCAAGCCGATGGGCAATGGCCATCCGATGGCGGCGGTCGTGACGACGGACGAAATCGCCGCGTCTTTTGAAAACGGAATGGAGTTCTTCAGCTCTTTCGGAGGAAATCCGGTTTCTTGCGCCGTCGGACAGTCGGTGTTAGATGTTTTGGACGATGAAGGTCTTCCCGGAAATGCAAAGGAGGTCGGCGAATATCTGCTTCAACTTTTCAAGGATCTGGTCGAAAAATACGAGGTCTGCGGCGACGCTCGTGGTGAAGGTTTGTTCCTTGGTTTAGAGTTTGTGAAAGACAAGCAGTCCAAAATGCCGCACACCGAGCTTGCCTCGATCGTTCAAAACAAGCTGCGTGAGAAAAACGTTTTAGCCGGAACGGACGGGCCGTTTGTGAATGCTTTGAAAGTAAAGCCGCCGATATGTTTTACGAAAGACAATGCGCAGGAATTGGCTGAACTGATAGACGAAATACTCAGCGAGTTGTGAACGATGTCACGGACAATTATATCGATCGATTTTCGATAGAATTTGAGGCTATCTCTCCGAGAGCGGCAACGAAAGTATCGAACACCGCAAATCGCTTGTCCTGAGTAAATCCCTTGACGTATCTTGCGTAGATCTGCTGGGCGATGACGGCGATCTTGAAGGTGCCGAAGACGTAGTAAAACAGCATTTCCGGAAGCTCGTGTCCGACTTCCTGCTCGTACATCTCAACGAGTTGTTGCCGCGTGACATTCTCCATCAGAACGCGCGGGTTGAACGGCATGTTCATCAACTCTTCACCAGTATCAGACGACATCCAATAGCCGAGGGTAGTCCCAAGATCCATTAGCGGATCGCCGATCGTGACCATTTCCCAATCGAGCACGGCGGTTACGCGTCTCAAATCTTCCGGGTCGAGCATCACGTTGTCGAATTTGTAATCGTTGTGAATTAGCGATGTCCCAGACTCGGTGGGGATATTTTCGTTAAGCCATTTGATCGCACTTTCAAGCGCGTCCCACTCGTGAGTTTTTGCGGCCAAGTATCGTTTCGTCCAACCTTCGACCTGGCGACGGTTGTAGCCTTCGGGACGTCCCAGATGTTCCAGGCCAGCAGCTTTGTAGTCGAGGGAATGAAGGTCGGCGAGGTTTGCGATGAAACTTTGACACAACTCGACCGGCGAGAAGAGAACCACCCCGTCAGCCGAAGCGGCTGCGACCCCTCCTTCGTAAGGAGGGGAGCTTTGTGCGGGTTGATACTCATCCGGAAATCTGCCGCGGCCTATGAGGCCCTGGCGGCGCTCCATTAGGTAGAACTCGGAGCCGATGACAGATTCGTCATCACAGAACAGCAGCGGTTTCGGAGCCGGTTGGTAGATGGTCGACAACTTCGAGAGCGTCTCAAACTCTCGTCGCATGTCGTGGGCCGTTTTAACCGTATTTCCGAACGGCGGCCGACGAAGCACATATTCGGCGTTTCCCACACACACGAGATATGTAAGATTCGAACTGCCCGCGGGAAATTGCTCTACATCAATTTCTGCGTCAGCTTCGTCGAGACGATCTCTCAGGTATCTCCCCAAACCCGTAAGATCGATCTCTTCGCCTTCGCGAACCGGTTTTGTCTCGCTCATTCGTCAATATTGCCACTCCACTACGACAACCTACAACGAACGAGTCATCTACGCATTCTCTAGATTAAGACTAGTTGTCAAATATCTACTACCTTAAACGCGGGAGCATAAATGGGAGATCACGAAATACCCTCCCACCGAAAAACCTCGAGGGTAGGTTGAGGCCTTCGCAATACTAATTTGCGTTACGAACTGCTGATGTAGAAAATGAGATGCTCGCTCAAACCATCTATGGATTTCGGATACTCAAAGCAACTGCTCGAAAAAAAGGATCTGCTGGCTCAGTTTATGGACGAGTTTGTTTATTTAAACGAGCAGAAATATCTTGACGATATTACTAGCGGCGATCGCTGGCAGCCGCTGTCATTGATAGAAGATCTCAAGGTGAAGGCAAAAGGTGAGGGATTGTGGAATCTCTTTTTGCCGGACGTTTCAGGGCTTTCGAACGTCGAGTACGCACCGCTTGCCGAAATGATGGGCCGCGTTACGTGGGCGAGTGAGGTGTTTAATTGTTCCGCCCCCGACACGGGAAACATGGAGGTGCTTCATCTTTACGGAACGGAAGATCAGAAAGCGACGTGGCTTGAGCCATTGTTGAACGGTGAGATCCGTTCCTGCTTCGCGATGACTGAACCCGACGTGGCTTCGAGCGATGCGACCAATATTCGGGCGTCGATCGTCGCGGACGGCGATGAATACATCTTGAACGGACGCAAGTGGTGGTCGACGGGAGCGGGCGACAAGCGGTGTAAACTGGCGATCTTTATGGGGAAGACCGACTCCACGGCAGCGAAACATCTGCAGCAGTCGATGACCCTCGTGCCGATGGATACGCCCGGCGTTAAGGTCGAGCGGCTTTTGAATGTGTTCGGATTCGACGATGCTCCGAACGGCCATGCGGAAATTTCGTTCACGAATGTGCGAGTGCCAAAGTCAAATATCCTTCTCGGTGAAGGCCGCGGATTCGAGATCGCCCAAGGCCGGCTCGGGCCCGGACGCGTTCATCATTGCATGCGGCTGATCGGTGCGGCCGAGCGTTCGCTTGAATTAATGATCGAGCGGACGAACAGTAGGGAAGCTTTCGGCGGAGCGATCGCGAATTTCGGCGTAATCCGACAGTGGATAGCCGAGGCAAGGTGTGAGATCGATCAGGCACGGCTGCTCGTGCTCAACTGCGCGTGGAAGATGGACACGGCCGGGAACAAGTCCGCCCGCAAAGAGATCGCGATGATCAAGGCAGTTGTTCCGCAGATGGCGCTCAAGATAATCGACCGGGCGATACAAGCTCACGGCGGCGCCGGCGTCTGCCAAGACACCTCGCTCGCGAACTTCTGGATCTACGCGCGATCGCTGAGGATCGCCGATGGGCCCGATGAAGTGCATCTTGAGTCGGTGGCGAAGATGGAGTTAAATAAGCGGTGATGGATGTAAAGAATCAAATTGATGGGCTCTGTAAAGAGATCGTTGAACGGTTCCGTCCTCAGAAGGTTATCTTATTCGGATCGCACGCCTACGGGGCTCCCACCATGGATTCAGACGTAGATATTCTTGTGATAATGCCGTTTGAAGGAAGAAGTGTACGTCAGGCAATAAAGATCAGACAGAATATTTCAAGTGATATTGCTCTCGACCTTATGGTTAGAACACCAGAGGAAGTAAGCAAACGAATTTCCCGTGGTGACTTCTTCTTGAAGGAGATAATTACGCGGGGTCGAGTTCTTTATGAATCCGGAAACTGAGGAATGGATTCTCAAAGCCGAAGGTGACTGGCGAACCATGAGGCGTGAAGCCGTTGTTACGGATGGCCCGAATTATGATGCCGTCTGTTTTCATGCACAGCAGTGTGTGGAGAAATACCTTAAAGCGCTATTGTTCGAAAGTGAGATTCAGTTCCCTAAAATCCACGATCTTGGAAAACTTCTAAGTTTGTTGCGAGAAGCATATCCTCAACTTCAAGATCTTTCCGATAAAGCCCTCGTTCTGACAGCATTCGCTGTAGAGTTCCGTTATCCAGGTGAGTTAGCGGAAATTGACGACAGTAAGGAAGCGGTCACCTATTGCTCCGAGATAAGAGACGTGTTGCGATCACTTTTAGATCTCTAGAGTCTCGCGCATCGAATCAGGTTCAAGATCAAAATCGTGAAAGCAATTCGATACATATTGACGAATCCTCTATGTTGGGGACTTGCGGTCGTTCACTGGATGGTCGTCGCTTTCGCTTTTTTAGGCGATCGACCGCTGAATCCTTTTGGTTACGGTGTCCACTCAACGACTGGGGTTGATGTTCTTTTTGGTAACGCTGGATTTCCCGGCGCTATGTTGACGAAGCTGATCATGAGTCCTTTCGATTCGTCCATTTTTATAACGCCTATGAACTCAATAATTTCGATAAGTTTGATAACGGCTCAATGGCTATTAATCGGATCTGGCGTTGCGCGAATTTGTGTTAATCCTCGGAAAACCCTGCCGATTGACGGTGATAACGGCGTGAAGCTCAAATAACGACTAAATCGAAGAGACCGACGACCCTATCACTCTGACCGATTTTCTTTCACCAAATCGTTCAACATTGTAAAAAAGTGTTGACACTAGATGTTCAACCGTGTAAATTCAATCTCTGACGACGCTCCTCGCGATCGTTTCCCTTCGCCACCCGATGCGAAAAGTTTTCAAATCAAATAAGGAAAAGACGTCCTAGACGCCTGATCCTTGCTCCGGAACGAACGGGTTATTGGCACCGCTTTCAGTTGGCCTGTCCTTGAAAGACCCCTCAAACCTCGCGACATACCGGTGTGGCAAAGAATAAATTTACCTCAAAGCCCAATACCCGAATCGTCCAAATTAAGAAAACAACAAGTTTAGATTGGCCCTGTATAGGAGTGAGTAAAAATAATGCTGTTCGGTAAAAAGAAAAGCGTTGCCGGTTTAGATATCGGTTCCAGTTCGGTCAAGATGGTTGAGCTTGATGGCAAGGTCGGCAGTCTCAGCCTTGTAAGTCTTGGCTTCGAGAACCTGCCCGATAACACGATCATCGACGGACAGATCATGGAGTTGAATACCGTCTCGGACGTGATCCGCAATGTCTGCACGAACCACAACGTTTCGGCGGACAATGTAGTGACCGGCGTGAGCGGACATTCCGTGATCATCAAGAACATCGTTCTTCCCCCGATGAGTCAGGAAGAACTGGAAGAGTCGATCGACTGGCATGCCGAAGAGCACATTCCTTATGACCTTGCCGACGTGAGCCTCGATTATCAGATCACGGGCCACACGGGAGATTCGACACAGGTCCTGATCGCCGCGTGCAAACGCGAGCGTATCGACAATATCAAGCAGGCAGTTCAACTCGCCGGCAAGCAGCCGGTTGTGATCGACGTTGATTCGTTCGCGCTGCAGAACTGCTACGAAGTGAACTACCAGCCGGATTCGTCGCAGGTGGTGACGCTTCTCAATATCGGTGCCTCGACGATGAATGTAAACATCGTCAAAGGCAACACCTCGCTCTTTAGCCGTGACATCACGGTGGGCGGCAGTCAGTTTACCGACGTTCTTCAACGCAGCCTGGGCCTTAGCTATCAGCAGGCCGAGGCGGTCAAGCGCGGGGTCAACACGGCAGTCGAAGGCTTGGAAGAGAAGTCGATCGAGCCGCTGATGAACAACGTCACCGAGATCGTCGCAATGGAGATCCAGAAGACGTTCGACTTTTATCGAGCGACGACCGAAGACAATCAGACGGTCGTGCAAAAGATACTTATCTCGGGCGGCGGTTCAAAGCTCCAGGGCTTGGCTCAGGACCTTTCCGCACGCCTTGAACTGCCGGTCGAGGTACTTGACCCGTTCCGAAGCATTAAGGTAGACACCCGAAGATTTGACCCTGATTACCTCAGCGAGATCATGCCCGAAATGGCCGTAGCCGTTGGATTGGCAATGAGGGGAGTGAACTAAGAAAATGTTAAAGATCAACCTACTTAATTCAGTCACAGAGCGCCAGGGCTCGGCAGTGATGTCGGTCGACCGAAAGGTCTCAAGCCCAGGCATGCGCCTCCTCATGATGTCGCTGGCAGCAGCATTCCTGCTGTTCGCGGTGATCGGTTGGGACGTGATCAGCACTCAGATGGCGAAGGCCGAGGCCGAACGCCAGCTTGAGGAACAGAAGCAGATCGCCGCCGAGCTCGAGTCAGTAATGAAAGAGCAGAAAGAGCTTGAAGAAAAGATCGCCGCGATCGACGCACGCATCGATGCGATCAAAAAGCTGCGAGCTTCGCAATCCGGCCCGCTGGCCGTGCTTGAAGCGGTACGCGAGCGAATTTCGATGGTTCCCGGATTATATCTACAGACCATCGAGCAGAAAGACAACATGGTGACGATCACAGGAAACTCACCTGACGAATCAGCGGTAACGCAGTTCGGTAGAAGCCTTGAGTTCTCGAGCGGATTGTTCTCCGACCTGAGCATCGAAACGCAGCGTCAGGAGGTCGTCAACCAAACGGCGTCGGCCCCAACTTCAGGAGAAGCTCCGAAAGTTAACGTCGTGAACTTTACGATCAAGGCAGGATACAACTCGGACAAGGGCAAAGCGGCCGATACGACGGTTGCCGCCAACGGCCAGCCAGCGGCACCGGCAGCCGGAAAGCCCGCACCCGCCGCGCCCCAGGTCGCAAAGAACTAGCCGAACATCTCCAGCCTATTGAATCTCACCTAGAAACAGAAGGATTAAGACAATGTTAGAAAAACTGATCAACCTTAAATGGCACTTCCAGCTTCTGATCCTGCTCGTAGTTGCCGGCTTACTTTACGGAGCGGTCTACTATTTCGTTACCGGCCCGACCCGTGACGAGGTAGCAGTGCTAAACCAGCAGGTATCGGCTCTGCAGGCTAAGAACGAAGCGGCCCGCGTAGCGACCCAGCGGATAAATGAATTCCGGGCGATGTACACGAGCAAGGCAGCCGAGTATGAAGAGTTGAAGGTCCTTCTGCCCGAACAGCGTGAGATCACGAACGTTCTTCAGGGCTTACAGGATAACGCCCGCGATTCGCGAATGATCGTGATGCGGTTCTCGCCGAAAGAAGATTCTACGCAGGAAGCCGTAACGGCAAAGGCAGTTGAGGTCGAGGTCGACAGCAACTTCACGAACCTGCGAACCTTCTTCGACAAGATGGCAAAACTGCCGCGTATCGTGTCGATCGCCAACTTCCGGATCAATCAGCTCGACAAGCAGACGGCCGACAAGACCATCCATGCGATGTTCGAACTCAAGGCCTACTACGCCGATCCCGAAGCTCTGACCAAACCTGCAGGCAAGCCGTGTGCACCGGGTCAGCAGCCCAAGCCGGGTGAACCGCCCTGCACGCCGGCCGGCGCCGCCCCCGCAGCACCAGCCGCCGCTCCAGCGGCAGCAGCCCCCGCCGCAGCAAAATAGAAACCGCCATCAACCGAATTACCCACCAGTTTAGAGAGAAAAGCCATGACCAAGAACTTCACACGAAATCTTATCCGACGCGCAGCGATCATAGTACCGGTGGTGCTTTTCGCAGGAGCCTTTGTCGAGGCAAACGCGCAGGGACGCGATCCTTTCGCCAAGCCGGCATGGGCGCGTATCAAGGATGTGAGAGCCGTCGGTCCGCGAAGCGGAACCGGTAAGGACGGAGCAGCTCCGCAGACCTTCGGAGCTCCGGCGATCACCCAGCGCATTGATTATTACAAGCGTCTTCGGGAAGATGCGGTTGCCAACAACCTGCCGATACCGAAAGTCACCTCGGTTCTGACGCTTGACGAGATGGCGGTCACCGGCATCTTCAAAACGCCTCGCGGATATGCCGCGGTCGTTGAAGCAACGCCGATCAAACTTTCTTACACGATCTATCCCGGCGAAAAGTTTTTCGACGGCCAGCTCGTTGCGGTAGAAGAGAACCGGCTCGTTTTTCGCAAGGTCACGAAGCTTTCAAAAGATAAGTTCGTCTCCAGCGTCGAGAACAAACCGCTTCGCCAATACACCGATCGCGACATGATCCAGGGTACGGCGCCTTCCGCTTCCAACGAAGCCAAATCGGATGCTCCGGTCAATGCCCAGCCATTCGTTCAGGACCAGAAGAAAGTAGCCGATGCGGCCGTCGTTTCACCGCTCAACGAAATGGAGAAGCAGACACCGAAGACCGCCGAGGCAGAAAAGCCTGCGGCAAAAACCAAGAAGCCTGTCAGGGTTGCTTCCAAGAAAAAGAATTAGGAGTTCTATCGATTCGCCTCAGGTGAATCAGGATAGTTGTTCAATAACGATCACCCGCAATTCCGCACACACGACTTTGCAGGTGCAGCTTGTTACGGAGGAAACATGAATTCTCAAATCAACATGAGCGGTTACATCCGAAAAACTGTTATCGCTCTTCTTATTGTAGCTTCGCTGAGCGTTCTCGCGATCGCCCAGCGAACGGATCAGGGACGCCGCTATGGCGACCCGGGATTCGTCGGTGAGCCGATTAACCTTAACGTTGTCAACGCCGACGTCCGCGACATTCTCAATTATGTTACCGAGCAGTACGGCGTAAACTTTGTAATCGACAAGTCGGTACAGAAGGTTCCGGTAACGGTCAATGTCAGCGATGTGCCCTGGAATATCGCACTCGATTCGATCCTTCGAGCTCAGGAACTTGGTATTCAAGTAAACGGGCCGATCCTTCGCGTTGCGGATTCAAAGATCCTCGCAACCGAGGGTGAGATCATTCGTCAGGCGAACGAGACCCGACTTGACGGCTCGGCCTTGTACACAGAATTTATCCGGCTCAACTACGCACGAGCTAAAGGAACACTGCTTCGCGGTACCGCTACGTCGGGAACGCCGTCGGGCGGAAACGCAGCCAACTCACTTATTGGGGCAGGAGCGGCCGCAACTCCTGCAGCCAGTTCGACCGGTTCAGCCGGCGGCAGCAGCACCGGACTTCTTCCGATCATTCAGCGTCGCCTTTCGCGTCGTGGATCGGTCGAGATCGATGAACGCAGCAACTCGCTGATCATCACGGATGTTCGCGAGAACATCGACGCGATCCGTCAGCTCGTCGCTATTCTTGATCAGCCCGAGCCTCAAGTTGAGATCGAAGCACGCATCGTCGTCGCAAGCCGAAACTTCAGCCGAGACGTTGGTGTCCAGATCTCAGGACTTGTCGTCGGAGCCCGCGGAAGCGGTGCTCAGGGTGGAACGCTTGGCGGGAACACGTCGCCTGTCGGCTTGACGCCTCCGCCAAATCTTCCGAATCAGGGTCCTAACGGCACTTTGGGCTCAAACTTACCTAACACGGTCATCGGCCTGACGACAGGCGTTTTCGGAACCGCGACGATCAACATGCTGATCACGGCGGGTGAACAGAAGGGCCAGGCAAAGGTTATCGCAACACCGCGTGTCACCGCTCTGAACAACCGCGAAGCGATCATCGAAAGCAAGACTCAGATCCCGATCACGACCATCCAGCCGGGACAGTCCGCCGGTGGAGCCGCGATCGCGACGACGACTTACATCGACGTTCCGCTGAAGCTGCAGGTAACCCCGCAGATCACCGATCAGGGAACGATCGTGCTCGAAGTTCTCGCAGAGAATAGCTCGACCCCGCCGGTTACGGGTGGTCTTGCTCCTGCGATCAACACGCAGAAAATGCAGACGCAGGTCACGGTTCCGGATGGAGGAACGACTGTTATCGGCGGTGTGTTGTTTGACGACGAGCGGGAAAGCCAGGACCGTACACCGGGACTCTCGAAAGTTCCGCTGTTAGGTAACCTGTTCAAGAGAAAGGGCGTTCAGCGTAATACGAACGAGATCCTTTTCTTCATCACTCCGAGGATCTATCGTCCGGATTACAGCGTTTCATCCGGTGCATCGGGCGTGAAGCCTGCGGCTACGATCCTTCAGCCGGTTCCGCTGGGCAACCCTTCGTCTAACTCAGACGATCCGGTCGCGACCCCGACTCCTGGACCAGTTCTGCTTCCGGCAGTTCCAGTTCAGCAGCCGTCCGGCAATCCGCAGAAACAGCCGTAACAAAAAGGCGGCCGAGCAGCCGCCGATTTGACCAGACATGTTTCCTCAATGACTCGCCAAGGGCTTTAGCCTTTGGCGAGTCATTCATCTTTCTCTAATATACGCTCGGAACGGGTACGTCGCCGGAAAGGCCCCAATTGACGATCGAAACGGCAGCATCCGAACTGCGATAGGAATACCAGGTTCCTGTCGATGGGCGGAAGACCGTTAGGTCAGCCCGTCCGTCACCATCGAAATCGGCAGGTGCCGGCGTATCCGTCGCCGTCCCCCACGTTGCTCCGATCAGTCCTTCAGTCGAACGCAGAACCCACCATTGCCCGGTCGACGGCCGATAGATCGCTACGTCATGGCGTCCGTCGCCATCGTAATCCGCCTCGATCGGCTTGTCGGAAGCAAGTCCGAACTGAACAACAGTGAAACCATCGGCGGTCCGATATATGAACCATTGCCCGGTAGACGGCCTGTATACCGCAAGGTCTGTCTTGGCATCGCCGTCAAAATCGCCGACGACTGGAGTATCGGTGGCGGTTCCCCACGCGGCTGCGGTCAAGCCGCCCGCGGCGTTGAGGATATACCACGTTCCGTTTGACGGGCGATATACGGCAACGTTCGTCTTGCCGTCTCCGTCATAATCGCCCGCGACAGGGATATCGGTACCGACACCCCATTGATAGCCAAAGTAAGCTCCATTCGAACTCAGAAAGAAATACCAGAATCCGGTTGAAGGCCGAAAAACGACGCGGTCGGTGATCCCATCGCCGTCGTAGTCGCCCGGAACCGGAATATCGCCCAACGCGCCGAAAGTAGCCTGCTTCTCGCCCGAGCCGTCGCTCGAGAAGCTATACCAGGTAGAGTTTGCGGGGCGGAATACCGAAACATCGGAGCTGCCATCCTCATCGAAACTGGCGATCGAAGATCCCGACCGAATGGAATTCGTCGTCGTGTAGATCTGATCGTTGTCGCTGCTGCTGTCGCTGTTGGCCGCGTTCCCAGCCGCAAAAAAATTGACCTTACCAACCCTTCTCGCCGGGGCCGTCCAGGTAAAATCCCACGATTTTGTTCCGGCTTGAGTTGGCGTGAGCCCTTGAGACGTGTGCTCTATATACTGACGGTTCTGGCTTCCCACAAAGCCGTTAACGAGCTGCATGATCGCCACCGGTGCGGGCGGAGGAACGACGAACGTGCCAGCCCGGTCTCCGTCGTTCTCGACTGCGGTCATTTGAAAGCCGTACCGAACTCCGGTTCCATCGTTGACCGTAACCCGAACGGGAACCTGTTGCCCCGGCAAATAATTTCTGGGAAGTCCGCTAATGATGACATTTCCAGAGCCGCTGTTTACCGCAAACGTGGTATGGCAGACCGTGCAGTTCGATTCATTCGGAGCTCCCGTATATGAAGGAGACGGCCCTGAAGATGCTGCCGAGGCCCTTTCCGACCGGAAAGACGATTGAAAGAGAACCGCAAAGAAAACAAACACTGCGCCTGCCGCGAATGCTGCCTTGATCAGCGTACGGCTATATCGAAGATTGTTCATTGATAGAGACTCCAGAAAAAAGTTTTACTGAAACCAAAACCGAGAGGGGGCGTTACTGCACAAGAAAGATGTCACAATAATGAATTCAGAGCGTGCGAATGTCAACACTTTCCTTAAGTGAAGAGGCTGCCGAAAATCGGCAGCCTCTTATGCCGTTCGCTTAAGAACGGGCGGATCGTCAATTAGTGTTTACGGCGCATAGTGAGTTGCCGGAACCGGAATGTCCGCACCGACGCCCCAGTTAGCCGTCAGAGGCCCGGCCTGAGTTCCATATACCCACCACGTACCGGCACGGTAGATGGCGACGTCATACTTGTTATCACCGTCATACTGACCGGGCACGGGAACGTCGGTCGAGTTGCCCCACGTGATAATGCCGATCGACTGACTCTGCGAGTAGTAGATGTACCATCTGCCCTCTGAAGGCCGGTAGATCGCGATATCGTCCGTTCCATCACCATCGTAATCGGCGTGGACGGGTTTATCCGTCGCGAGACCGAAAGTGACGATCGTGAGGTTCCCAACCGGATCGGTTGCATCCGCATAGAACCACTGGCCGGTACTCGGACGATAGACGGCTACGTCCGTAGCACGGTCACCGTCGAAATCGCCGCTTATCGGAATATCGCCGGGAGCACCGAACGCCAATCCGCGATATTCGTTAGTGCCGCGGATCAGGATGTGGAACACGTTCGTCGACGGGCGGTAAACCGCGATATCCGCCTTGCCGTCTCCGTTATAGTCGCCGGTGAGAGAAATATCGGAGTTCGCACCCCAATCAAATCCCTCATAACCGTAAACCGCACTATCGAGCAGCCAGAAGCCTTGGTTTGGCGAGCCCGGACGAACGATACCGAAGTCTGCCTTCTTATCGCCGGAGAAATCGGCGGACATCGGCTTGTCTCCGTTAATACCCCAGGTCACGACTCCAACGCTGCCGTTGCCGGACTTGTAAAGATACCATTCACCCGTTGACGGACGATAGATCGAGAGGTCCGTTTTACCGTCGCCATCGAAGTCGGATCGGATAGCCCTCTCAGGTCCGCCCGGTGTCGTCGAGCAAACATTCGACTGCGAGGTCAGTGAGATAGACCAGCCGCCGGAAATGCTTCCTGCGTCGCTGGTGGCATCGTCGACAACGTAGAGGCTCCAAACACCGTTCGGATCTCCACCGGCAGCTCCGGTGAAGGCAGTTGTCAGCGTCTGAGTTCCAACAGGAGCCGGCGATAGATACGGCGCAGCCGGAGCCGGAGCCGCAAACGCGTCAGGCGTCGTGGTGTCAGCCGGCCTGAAGGTGCCGGTTACTATCGTCGCCGGCGGACCCGCAGCAGCGTCACTTAATGTGACGTTGGCATTGACGGCATCAGTACCGCCGCCGGTGTCGGAGAGCATGATGAACTTTCGTCCGGTCGGGCTGACAAGAAGCATGTCTACATCGCCCGGGAATGTGTGTGAAAAGCCGGTCAAAGTGACCGTAACGTTCGCAATCGATGTCGGTACTCCAGAAACCGTGATGGTTGACGGATATGGAGTCGCCGTCCCGACGTCTGGAATCGTGATCGCCGCCGCATTGCTAAACGTAACCGGCGAACCCGACACGGTGGTTCCAAGCTGGAACGTATACGAGATAGTTCCATGATTCGTGGCACCATCCTGCAACTGGAATGTTGCCGTCACAGTACCGCCGCAAGGCCCATTCGCGACAAACGTGAATGGCCTCACGACCGCGGGAGCAGCAGGATTTATTACCCCGTAACTCTGTGACGTTGTGACAGGCGTTATTCCGCCGGAGTTCTGGAGCGTTGCGACCAGATTCGAGGTCGGGCCATCACCAGTGTTGACGATCGCTATGTTGTAAGTGACCGTTTCACCCGGATCCGGCGTGTTGTTCGCGGGAACAAACGATTCGCTGACCAGGGCCGGAGCTCCGCCGCTAGCCACTTCAGGCGTTCCTGCCACACCACAGCAGACGTACCGCTGCCGTTGGATCTCGAGTTGAGCACAGCCGAGGGTTCCGACGTCGCCGGTTGCCGTGTCGGTAACGCTCAAGATCCACGTTCCCAGAATCGATTGGCCGTTTAGACCGGCAAGCGGTGATTCCGGACGGAAGCTGCCGGCAAACGGGGCCGCACCGGCCGAGATAGCCGTCGCCGCACCGTCATCAAACACGGTGAAGGTTCCGGCGCAATCGTTTGTGCCGGTTCCAAAGTTATCGCCGCCCAAGCCGCGTCCGGCAACGAGCGGAATCGTCGTTCCCTGCGGACTCGTGATCGACATTTGAACGTCACCGTCAAATGTATGGTTAGCGCGTACCTTAACGTTCAGATCGGACAAGGCACCCGTCGTCGTTACCTGGATCGGAATCTGAACGGTAGCGTTGTCATTGATCGGTGTCGTTAAGTTGCCGGTCGAGACCGATGTATTCGTCGGTGCCGCAAGTGCACCGGTTAAGAAATTGAACGTAGCCACGCCGAGGTTGTTGCTGCCATCCTGAAGTTGAAGAGAGGCAGTCAGCGTCTGGCCGCAGGTGGTCGTAGCGGTGAAAGTAAACGGTCTCGTAGCAGCTCCGCCGCCCGGAGCAAGGGCTCCGTAATTCTGCGGGCCGCTCGGGTTCGAAACGCCGCCGGTCGGAAGAAGGGTCGCGACCAAGTTCGTGGTTGCCGCCAAACCGATGTTAGAAAGGTCGAAATTGACGGTTACTGTCTCCGCCGGATCAACTGCACCGTTGATGGCACAGCTTTCCGCCGTGATCGCAGTTGCTCCGCCGCCGACAACCGCTACCGGCTGTTCGTCAGCGTTCCAGACTACGAGCGAGAAGTCCTGATCCGTTGTATCTGCATTATTCGGAAGGCCGTCGCCTGCGATATTCGTCGCCTTGACGCGGATCAGGAAGTTACCCGAGATTCCAGCCGGCAGGAATACGCTTTCTACGTTATTGCGGGTGTCCGCGGTTCCGCCGCCAACCGAGTTGCCGCTGACGAAATTGTTTCCCTTATAGGTTGTGCCTCCAACGATGACCTCGAGGTCGAGGTTGTTGACAAAGGCATTACCGGTCGTCGCTCCCGGAGCGTCAGTGTAAGCGACAGTAACGCGAAACGGCTTCGTATTGTTGACGATCGTGCCGGTAAACGTCCTCGTCTGGGCCGAATCGGTAAACGTATCAGCCGCCAACTGATCACGCATGATGTAGTCCTGACCAAAGATATCGAAGTAGTTATCGAGATCAGCCAGTCCCATTCCCTGATTGTTTGACGGAAGGTTGTCGTTTGCACCGACGCCGTTCATGTACGACGCGGAGTTCATCATCAACGCCTTGGTCAAGGCCGGACTCGGCGGAGTGCCCGAACCCGGGCTGCCGCCGATCGGGGCGGTATTGATAAAATGCTGGCGAATAAGGGCCGCAAGTCCAGCAATCGCCGGAGTCGAGTGGCTCGTACCGGAAGATGCCGTATACCACTGCTGACCAACTGGGAAGAAGTCGCTTCCACCCGGGCCCGCGCACACGCCGCCTGCCGCGAAGCAGGTCAAGACGGTACCATTTCCGGTAACAGGATTAGAAAGCACGTTCTGAGCCGCGCCGCCCGTCACGTGAGTACCTGGAAGCATGATGTCGGGCTTCTTTCGCCCGTCGGTTGTTGGCCCGCGGCTTGAGAATCCGATGATGTCGTTGGCGCTGTCGGCACCCGTATCGGCGACCGCGCATCCGTCAGCCCCACCGAACGCTCGCACATTCTCGGAGGCTCCAACGGAGATAAGGTTCTTCGCCGTTGCCGGAGATCCCATTGACTGTCCGCCCGGTCCTGCGTTGCCCGCCGCGAAGACGATCACCATCTCTTGGTTGCCCGCGGTCGGATTTACCGAGGTGCTCAGCTGAGCGTCTCGAACGAGGAAATCATAAGATTGGGAAGTCGTGGTATAAGCACCAGCCGCGTTCGAGCCCCAGCTGTTCGAGCTGATACGAGCTCCGTCGGCGTATGCACGCGACTGAAGATTAGAAACGTTTGGGCTGGTGAAATTATTCGGGTCGAAGATTACCGAAGATCCAACCTTGACGAATGGTGCTACACCTAGTCCATAACGCATCAGATTTGCATCTGCGTGCGGTGCGGCCGCGTATATTCCGCCGGACGGAACGTAGCCGCCAATGATCGTGGAATTGATATTTCCATGTCCGTCGCAGCCCTGGAGGGTGCTGCCTGCGTTCGGAGTTCCCTCAAGGCGTGAATATACCACGCGGCTTGCCTGTGCCGGGTCGCCCTCACGACGGAGGACAAACTGGTTCTCTGCCGCCGGATTTGCATTGCCGATACCGCTGTCGGAAACGTCAACGCTAAAGTTCGAGGCATCGAACTGAGCTTGGGTAAATCCCTTTCCGAGAAGGTATTGAAGGTAATCGCCGGGTGTCGGAAGGTTTCCGGTGAGATTACCGCGAAGGATCAAGTTCTGAGCCTCGTCGAACTTAACCGGCTCGACATAAGGGTGGATCGAGATGACGTCCGGACGCGATGCTGCTGCCTGAAGTCCTTGTTCGTCTAAAGCGACAACGAAGTTCACATAGTGTTTGACTTCCTGCAGTCCGATGACCTCGCCACGCCGAACTCCCTCGATTGCTCTGAAAGTGTCGGCGTTAGCGTTCTCATTCTTGAACAACTGGATCTCGTACCGGTCGGACCGCATGCCCATCCGTTCGTCTTTGTTGTTGCGATAGACGCTCGGCATGATGCGATACTCGGGCTTATATTCGCCTTCCCATTCGATCGGCGATGCAGCGTTCTTCGAAATAGACTTGATGCTGCTGATCGCCGCGTCGTCACCCCATATGAGGTAGGTGTAATTCGGAATGTAGTCGACCACGGTTACGCGCTCACGCTTCAGAGAGTCGACCCAGGCGCTCTTGATCGGGCCGTTAAAGCGCACCAGGTGCAGCCTTTCACCCGAGAGTTTAGCGGTCTGACCGACTTCTTTCTCATCGCCGCTCACGCCCATCTTTATCGCTTTTACGTTGATGGTGCCGGCATTCAAAAGAATATCGTCGGTGTTGTCGACGGGATTCGTTTCTACCATGGAATCCTCACGACCGCTGTCTGTGAGTTTCGTCCTTTCCTGTGCTTCCGTGGCGGGCAATAATACCCAGACCGTCAGTGACGTGACCGCCACGATGGCTAAAAAGCCAAAAAACCTGAACCGTGTAGTCTTACTCATCTGTCCTCCTTGCAGGGGTTAACGGACGATACCGATCGCCCGCGGGATTATATAAACAAGGGATCAAATCCTGATCCAAACTCGTGGACACGAAGATGGATGAGGCTGCGTGTCGCGACGACGGAGTGCGAATTTTCGAACGTGAATAGAATGGAACGTAATATTCTTACGCGCATTTAGTAATAAAATCAAGAGCTTTCGAAACAAAAAAGGCCAGCCCAAATGGACTGGCCGAAGGGAAAGAACCGCCGTGATACGGAACTTGGGCCGGCTACGGTATGTACCGCTTCGTAACCGCGATGTCCGTTGACGTTCCGAAGGCCAGGCCTACATGTCCGCCGTTGGATGAATACGTCGCCCACCAGGTTCCGTTGCGATAAACGGCCGGGTCATATTTATTGTCGCCGTCATAGTCCGCCGGGACCGGAATATCACCCGGCAGACCCCAGACAACATTCAGGACGGATTGGTTTGAGCTGGCATAAACCCACCAATTGCCGTCTGACGGACGATAGATCGCAAGGTCGTCCTTACCGTCGCCGTCATAGTCGGCCGGAACGGGAATATCTGTCGGAACACCCCAAGCAGCGCCTATATATGTTCCGGTCGTTGTCTGGAATATGTACCAATCGCCGCCGCGGCGAATCGAAAAGTCCGCCTTGCCGTCACCGTCGAAGTCGCCCGGAATAGGTACGTCACCCGGAGAGCCGAACCCTACGGACTGGATGCCGCCATCCGCCTCATACACATACCAGACGCCGGTAGACGGCCGGTAAACCGCGTAATCCGCCGCCTCGTCAGCGTCGTAATCTCTAACGACCGGCACGTCGCCCTCGATTCCCCAAGGAACCTGCGTGAACGTCAGATCCGAGCTCTTTAGAGCGTAAAAGTAAGCAATGCCGCCGCTTTGTGCGGGCCGGTAGATCGCCATATCGGTCTTTCCGTCGGCGTCATAATCTCCGGGAACCGGAACGTCGCCGCTGATGCCCCACGTGGCGCCAATAAACTGCGAGGCCGCCGTCCACACGTACCAGTTGCCGTCATTTGGCCGATAGATCGGGAAATCGCTCTTGCCGTCGCCGTCAAAATCAGAGCGTTTGTTGGGGCCCGAAGCAAACGAACACTGAGACTGTCCGCTGACCTGTACGGTATCGACAAACCATCCTTCGACACCGGTGTTATCATCAGTGCCGAAACGCCATCTAAGCCGAATGTTCTTTCCGGCCGCCGAGGCTGGGATCCGGGCGGTACTGGTTATATAACCCGCCGAGTTGCCGTTCCAAGCCGGCCGGCCTCCGATGGGGTTAGGCCCGCTTGTATTAACAAGTAGCGTTCCGTTGTAGCCATTCTGCGTGAATGAACCACCAGCGGTAACGATATCCTGGAAGGCGGCTCCGTCGATGCTGATCTCAAGCACGCCGCCGTCCCATGTCGCTTCGGTATTGTAACGATGGCGGAAGGTGACCGTTCCCGAGGCAGACGTGATCGCGAACAGCGGTGAAGTAAGGCTCGTAGAGCCGTTAACACCGGACGCTGCATTTGAGTTCGGAGCAAAAGCCGAGTTCGGAGCCGAATCAGGTGAAGCCGCTGACGTCACGAAAGGATTCAATCCACCATTAACATCGTTCACGACCGTCCATCCAGCCGGCAATGCCGGAGCGGTTACGCCGTCGAAATTCTCCGTCGCCGTTACGACCGGAACTCCGGTGGGTATCGTCCTAGAGAACGATACCGGCCCGAGGCTGCTCGTAACATTGATCGTTATATTGATCGCAGTACCGCACGCCAGATTTGCAGGGATCGCGTATGTGAACACGTTGCTGGCAGTTCCATTGTTTGCGATCGTTCCGTAAGAGATCGTCTGCGAACCGACGACCTGTACCGACACGTTGTTGGCCGCGCTGCCCGAGTTATTCGTCAGCGGAATCGTCAGGCGAAGAGTCTCGCCGGGCTCCGCCACGCCATCGCCATCGCCGCCCGGCGAATCCGAGACGGTCATGTCAGGCAGTAATAAAAGATTAGGCATGTCGAACGCTTCCGTTACACGGATAGTGTTCGTACCGCCGGAGCTGCTGCCGCCGAGCGCCTGGATCGAGGCTGAAAATCCGACACCGCGAATCGCGAAACCGCGCCATACATCTTCCACATCCGCAGGACTGCCGCCTGCCCGAGCCGCTGCAATGATCGCGTCGCGGCCGGTGATGAAGTTCGGTCCCGCAGGCGAAAGCTTCATTCCGTCGGTGACCAATTGAAGGACGCGTCGGTTACCGTCTGCCCAGCCGAGACGCTGAACCATCCGTGCCCGAACTTCCCAGAGAGCACTGCTCCAAACTTCGCCTACGTTGTGAACCTGATCGGCACTGCCGACGAAAGCAGGGCTATAGGCTCCGTCACTAAGGTTGATCTTCGTCGAATCGATATCGGCAAACGTCAACGGATTGTGCGGACGATTATTAGGCCCGCCAGTGAATGCCATCACAGCCTTCGGAAATCGGCGGATGCCGTAGTAGCTATTTCCAAATGCGGCTCCGCGGAATTGATACGTGTCATACGCGCCGGTCGTGTATACGCCATTGATCGGATCGGTAGGCTCGCTAAGCATCGCGTGAGCATAAAAGTCCGACCAGCCTTCGCCCATTCCGCGCGAGAAATCTAAGGCTCCGAGGCCGCCTGCGTTGGCATGCAGACGAGTCGAGGTGCCGTGTGTTAGCTCATGAATGATCACATCGGCATCGAGAGAACCGTCCATGTCAATGGTCGGAGCCGTGAAGATATACATCTGCATTGTCGGGCGATTGCCGTCCGACGGAGTCGTGAAGTTGGCGTTGTTCGTTCCGCTGCAATCCTGAGCTTGGGCCGATACGCGGTCATTGCCGACGCCGCCGCGGCCAAAGTTGTTCGTTTGAAAGTTTCGATGCTGCTCGGTAAAGCCCAGTCGATACATCTCGTCGTGATAAACGTTCGTGATGTAAAAAAGCTGAGTGGTGACCGCTTTCTGAAAATCGGTCGGCGCGGCGTTCGTGCCTTGCGCATTACAGGTTAGCGTCTGCCCGGCCGGCGTCGGCGAATCGCCCGTTTGAGGGCCTGACGGCGACGGGTTTGCGGGATTGATAGGGAAGTCAAAATTTCTTCCGGAACTTGCCGAGGGAACTCCGTTCGGGTCGATATCATTCGGGTTTGCCGGGCTTCCGCTATTCGGCAGTTCGCGATCTAAGCCGGCCTGCACGTTATTTCCGTCGAGCGTCGTCGCTCCATCCGTCAACCATCCCAGATCGTTAAACTGATACGGAGCTTCGTTTCCTACCCGCGTAACAAGCGTACGGCTGACGCCAGCACCCTGACTCGCGGAACTAGGCGTCGTCGGCCCCGGAGTGATCGGGAACGGGCTGTCGGCGATGTTGACCATCGCGTTTGAATTTGTGTAGACGTTGTAGCTTGCCGATTGCGTCTGATCTTCCGTCAGATTCTTTCGCCACAAAAGATCACCCGACCGGGCATCGACGATAACGTAATATGACGCCACATCCTGACGGATCAAAACTCGCCAAGCGGGCACGATCGTTCCCGGCTCGAGCGGAAAGTACATCTTCTCCGCCGTCGTTCCGAAATCGCCTTCGCCAAAGACCGAGCGAAGTTCGTCGGACGCCTTTTCGTCCAGTTTCGTTTCGAACGGACGCAGCTGATGATTTATATGGCCGGCCGCGGCCGAAACAGCGGCAAACGGATCGTTAAATTCCTTGGAGATACGCGATTCTTCGACGCCGGCGGCAAGTCCGTTGACGACTCGGGCAAGGCTTCCGTCCGTGCCAAATCCCGCAACAACCTCGCCGCGGAACACCGGAATTCCGCCGATCTTTTGTTCAAGGATCACCCACGACATGTTTCCGGCAGGATTCGTGTAGTCAGCAACACTGACCAGCTCGTCTATCTGGCCCGAAGGTACGCCGAGAAGCTCGTTGTTCGCCCGCAGAAAACTTCGAACAGCCGCGACACGGTCTCCACCTTTCGCACCCTCGATCGACGCCTTGTCAGACTTTGCGTCAGGGCCGATGACCTCGGGCATTCCCGTTTCCCGGGCAAACTCGATCTTCAAGTCTGGAAATCTCGATCTCAGCCTTTGCTCGGCCTGGGCCATGCCATCTCGCAGGTCGGCCGCAACGTCGGCGCCCATATTGTCGCGAAGCCGCATCTCGCCGCGCTTCAACATCGAGTCTTTATCAAGCCGGATGTCGTAATTGACGATGCCGTCGGCATGACTCTCGGTCCGCTCGACCAAGCCTTTACCACCGCCCTTTTGCTGGGCCTTGGATACGAAAAAGCTTGGGACGAGTGCTAACGACGTGAGCACCGCAAGAACCGCGAGGGCCGGGATAGCTCGAAGCGTCGAGCCAGTCTGTTTACCGTGATCCATTCTTAAATCTCCAGAAAAGTCTTTTTGCGACAAAAATTGCCGGCGAATGTGGATAGAAAACGACGGATACCGCTTTAAATTCAGCCGTTTGACGGACCCAAGGCGTTCACCTCACTGCGATTCCGGTCGCTGGCGAACTTGGGATGCGTTTAAGGTCGAAATTACTGCGAGTTGCCGGTGGTTCGAATTGTTAATGAAGCGAACTTCTGAGAGATTCTCACAGATAGGCTGGCAAGGTGTCAATGTTGAAT
>CADEGD010000018.1:35164-72077 GCA_902826795.1 uncultured Acidobacteriota bacterium
TAGTATTTCGATCTCAATGGAAGACGTGTTCGGCCCATCCGGGGTAATCGCAAAATCGCATAAACAGTACGAGTATCGTGAAGGCCAGGTAAAGATGGCCAACGCGATCGCGGAGGCGTTCGCCCAGAAACGCCATCTGATCGTCGAAGCGGGCACCGGAACCGGCAAAACGCTGGCTTACCTTATCCCGGCGATCGCCACCGCCCTCAACGAAAAAAAGCGGATCGTCATATCGACCGGCACAAAGAATCTGCAGGAACAGTTGATGGAAAAAGACATACCGTTCCTGCAAAAGATCTTGCCGAAAAAGTTCTCGGCGGCGTATATGAAAGGCCGGGCAAACTACGCGTGCCTTTATCGCGTTCAAAAAGCCGAGCATCAACCGATACTCGACGGCGTCGGCCAGATAGATCATTTCGATGCCGTCCGCCGCTGGACGTACGAAACTCAGACCGGCGACCGGCGGGAGTTAGTCGACCTGCCGGAAGACCTGTCGTTTTGGAACCGCATCAATGCCCGCGGCGATATCTGCATCGGCCAGAAATGTCCGGAGTACGAGCCGTGTTTTATCACGCGGATGCGGGCCAAGGCCGAGGCGGCAGACATCGTGATCGTCAATCATCATCTGTTCTTCGCCGACCTGAACGTGCGCGGAAATCAGTTCGGAAAAGTGATTCCCGACTACGCCGCCGTGATCTTCGACGAGGCCCATCTGATCGAAGACATCGCGTCTGATTACTTCGGCTTTCAAGTATCGAGTTTTCAGCTCGACGAACTCGTCCGCGATACCGACACGCTTCCGATAACCGACGCGATCGTTACGCGCGACCTGACGAAACTTGCGGCAAAGATCATCGCCTTGTCCGACCAGTTTTGGATCAAGTTCGCGATGGCTCGGTTTGACGGACGTTATCCGCTCACGCAAGACCTTTTCACCTATCGCGACCGCGATGGCAAAGACCAGCCGACGCCTCTCGGCGAAGCATATCTCGCACTCGACGGAGCGATCGGCAGCCTCGTTTCGACGCTAGACCCGCTGGCGGAGAAAGCTCCCGAGATCGACAGCCTCGTCCGCCGCGCGCGGCAGGCGCGGTTTGATCTGGACTTCGTCACGTCGCAAACCGAGCGAAATTACGTCTATTGGATCGAGAAACGCGGCAAAGGAATGTTCATGCGGGCATCGCCGGTCGATGTTTCGGAACTCCTTCGCGAAAAGCTCTTCGACAAGGTCGACACCTGCGTATTAACGTCGGCAACTTTATCGAGCAGCGGTTCGTTCAACTTCGTCCGCGAGCGGCTGGGGCTGGATACGGCGAAGACATCGGGATTCACGGCGCCGTCGTCTTTCGATTTCGAAGAGCAATCGATCCTCTATCTGCCAAAGGCGATGCCCGATCCGCGTTCGCCGGAGTTTACGCAGCTTGCCGCCGGTGAGATCGTAAAGATACTGTCGGTCACGCACGGCCACGCGTTCGTTCTCTGCACGAGCAATCAATCGATGAACGCTCTCTACGAACTCGTTTCGTCGCGGGTGAGCTATCCCTGTTTTGTTCAAGGGTCGATGTCGAAGGCCGGTCTGCTGGAGAAATTTCGCGAAACGCCGAACGCCGTGCTCTTCGCTACCTCAAGCTTTTGGCAGGGCGTCGACGTTCAGGGCGAGCAGCTTTCGTGCGTGATCATCGACAAGCTCCCGTTCGCCGTCCCCACTGATCCGATCGTCGCCGCTCGCTCAAGATTCATCGACGAAAACGGCGGCAGGTCCTTCTTCGAATACAGCATTCCTCAGGCCGTGATCACTCTAAAACAAGGCATCGGCCGCCTCATCCGCAGCCGCACCGACCGCGGCATCATCGCCATCCTCGACCCCCGTATCAAAACCAAAGGCTACGGCCGCGACTTCCTCCAATCCCTCCCCCGCATGCGCATCACCGACCGCCTCGAAGACCTCGAACAAGTCTTCGTGTCAGCAGCCCGGACGTAGGTGAGAGATGATTCTCCCAGATGAACATATGTAGGTCAGTCAACTTAGTGTCCTCTGCGTGGCGATTTCGCCGCGATAGCGGCAGCCTGAATTTAGCCGTGGGTTTCAACCCACGGTAGAATAGCGAACGATCCCTGTCGCGTAGCGACGATTGAAAACGAATGCCAAACATAATTATTCCTCTTCTGCTCGATTGAATCATCGCGTCGGTACCCGACGCGGGTTTGTATCCGATCTTTTCCGTGGGTTGAAACCCACGGCTAAAATCCAATGCCGCTAAGCCGGCATAATCCGCAGACATGACCGTCCCACGCACAAAACACTTTACAATCTTCACAACATCTGACATCATAGTCGTCCGATCGTTTTAGATCGTGTGACGAATGATATGGATTATGATGACGAATCAATAGACACACTGGAAGAGTTAATGGAATCTTACCCGCATCTGTATGGCGGGAACGAAAAGCCGTACGAGCCGCCGCCGATCAGGCTGAATGCCGAGCAGCAGAGGGTGCTTGATACGACGCGGGCAGAGATCGTCGCCCGCGATCAAGTGGTTGAAGAGCACGGAGAGAATTATCACTACGTAGACAAGCTTACGGAGGAGAAGCTTCCGCGTCTCAACTTTCGCCGTTTCGATAACCTGTTTCTCGCCCGGCCCGCTAACGCCTATCTAAATGCAGCGAACGGTAAGCCGAAAAGCGAACGGCGGCTGTTCGGCGACTTTTGGCTTGAGGGCGAGATGACCGTACTGTTTGGCGAAACGGGCAGCGGCAAGAGCGTCCTGGCAATGCAGATCGCCCGGGCTCTTGCGGGCGGCCCGCGTCTTGAGCCGTTCGAAATGGACGTCGAACCTGGACGCGTCGCCTATTTCGATTTTGAGCTGACCGACGATCAGTTTCAGAAACGCTACACGTCCGACGCCTCACGGCCCGGCGAAACGTCTCCTTTCCCCGATAACCTTATTCGCTGTCCGCCGCAAGTGCTCCGTTCTTTGCCGCCGGGTTTTGAAAATTTTCACGATTTTCTCATCGGCTCGATCACGCACCTGGTTGAATATCTCGATGCCAAATTCATCATCCTCGATAACATCACCTGGCTTAGCCCAAATCTTGAGGCCTCGCCCACGGCACAGCGGCTGATGAAAACGCTTGTTCAATTAAAAAAAGAACTCGGCATTTCGATCCTCGTGCTCGCCCATACGCAAAAGCGGTTCTCCCGCACACCGATCGAGATCGCACATCTTAACGGTTCGAAGATGCTTTCGGTCTTTGCCGACAGTATGTTCGCCCTCGGAACATCACGCCGCGGCAAGCGGCTGCGGTACATCAAGGCTACGAAACATCGCAACACCCCCGACCGCGACGCCGAGACCGAGGTCGCCACAGTCAAGATCGGAAAGGAAGGAAACTTTCTCGGCTTTACCTATGTCGATCTTACCGACGAACGCTCTCACAACGGTTGGAGCTATGGCCAGGCCGACCGGCCTGAATTCGTAGAGCAGGTAAGAGGCCTAGCCGAACGCCAGTTCACCCAACGCGAGATCGCGGAACAGCTCGGCGTAGGTTCAACGACCATAAACCGCTGCCTGAAAGCGTTAAAACGGAAGGAGGCGCCCGTAAGTCTATGATCTTGTTCCGAATGGAGCAAAATGACCCTGGCGAAAAGGAACGGAACAAACAACTTACGAGGAGTTCGTTTTGCAAATCGGATTCGCTAAGATTTAAGGCGATCAACATATGGCAAGCTTTTTCGAGGTAATGATCGAGCGAAACTTCTCTTCCGCGCATCAGTTGCGGGGTTACAAGGGGAAGTGTGAGAACCTGCACGGGCATAATTATAAGATCGAGATATTTGCCCGCGGCGAGGAGTTGAACAACATCGGGCTGCTGATCGATTTCGGCGATTTGAAGAAGGCGGCCAACGAGATCGTTACCTATCTCGACCATCGAAATCTGAACGAGCTGCCGCCGTTCGATGAGGAGCTGAACCCTTCGGCAGAGAACATCGCCCGCTATTTTGTCGAGTATCTGAACGGACGCGTCGGTGACGAGCGCGTAAAGGTCTATAAGGTCCGCTGTTATGAAACCCCAACCAGCGTCGCTACATACCAGATCGATGTCTGAGATAACTGTCAGGCGTGCGACGCCGGAGGACGCAAACCTGATCGCCTCGATCGCGACGGTTTCGTTTTACGAAGCGTATTTCGAGCAGGACGATTCGCACGATCTTGCAAACTATCTGGTTGAAAACTTTTCGCCGGAGGTGATCGCGGCGGAGCTTGATTCGTCAGCATTCACCTATCTTCTAGTTCTGCGGAAGGGCAAGACGGTCGGTTATGCAAAGCTACGCGATGGGGAAGTGCACGAATCGGTAACGGATCGGAATGCGATCGAGCTACAGCGGTTTTACATGATCGAGCGCGTTTGGGGAACGGGAGTCGGGGATGTGTTGCTCGATCGGTGTATTGAGGAAGCGACTTCGGCGGGGAAGTCTGTGCTATGGCTCGGCGTGTGGGAAGAGAATCGCCGCGGGCTTTCGTTTTACAACCGCCACGGATTCGAACGAGTTGGCACTCTGACGTTCCCGTACGGCGATTCGGTCGGCATCAATGCCGTCATGCAGATCGCTCTTTGATAACTTGGGCTATTTCTTTCGCCGCATCGGGCCGGGCAAATCGGCGGGCGTTCTCGCTCATCGAGCTCATCCGCTCCGGATCTTTGAGAAGCTTTTCGATCTTGTAACCAAGCGTCGCCGGATTGTTCGAGCGGATGGCGCAGCCGTTTTCAAGAAGCTGGTCGGAGTTGCGTTCTTCCTGGCCGGGAATGGGATTGACGATCACGAAGCCGAGTCCTTTCGCGAGTGCTTCGCACGTCGTGAGTCCGCCAGGCTTGCCGACTATCAAGTCCGAAGCGCTCATGTATTCGTCCATCTCTTTCGTGTATCCGACGGGGACGATCTTGACCGTGCCGACCTGTTCTTTCTCAAGCTTGGACTTTAGCTCTTCGTTCTTGCCGCACATCGCGAGGATTTGAACGGGAGTGTTGATGGTCCGCAGCGAGTCGATAAGCGTGTCGAGCTTGCCGACGCCGAATCCGCCGAGTGAAAGAATGATCGTCGGTGTGTCCGGATCGAGCCCGAACTTCCGCCGCATCTCGTGCTTCGACTCGTGAAGAGCGAATTTCGGATCGATCGGGATGCCCGATACGGTGATCTTTTCAGCCGGGAAGCCGAGCGATTCGAGATAGTGGCGGCCTTCGTCGATGGCGACGAAATACCGCTCGAAGTTGCGGCACAGCCAAAGCGCGTGAATGTCGAAGTCAGTGACGACGATCGCCTGTCGGCAAGTCAGTTTCCCCTTGCCCTTGAGATCGGAAATGATCTCGGACGGCAGGAAATGAGTGCAGACGACCCAGTCGGGATCAAACTCGCGGATCATCTTCACGAGCGGCTGTGTGTTGAGCTTGTCGAAAAAGAGCCGACGCTTCTCGTTCTTCCACGGCTCGTCGAGCTGGTCGTACATCCAGCCAAGCACCTCAGGCATCGAGTTGACGAGGTCGATATACGCCTTGCCGTACAGCCGTCGGAACAACGGATTAGTGAAGTTTAACACGTCTTCATACCGGATCTCGCGGCCGACATCCTCGGCTTCGAATGATTTCTTCAAGGCTTCGGCGGCGGTTACGTGTCCGTTGCCGACGGACGCGGAAAGGATGAGGATTCGGTCGTGCATAGACAGCAGGGTAACCTGAATGGTCGCGAAATTGAATATGGGCTCTACGAAATCTGGCGGCATCTTTTACGGTTGGGCGATCGTCGCGGTCGCTACGCTGGCGCTGGTCGTGAGCAACGGCTTGTCGATCGGCGGGATTCCGGTTTTCTTCAGGTCGATCCGTGAGGATTTCGTAGCGGCGGGATCGGTTCCGGCGGGCGGTGCGGAGAGTTTTATAGCGCTTGGGGCAACGCTGACATTCTTCTTCGCGGGGATCTTGTCGCCGATCGCCGGAGCACTCATACAGCGATTTCGGCTGCGGAATCTGATGCTCGCGGGCTGCGGGCTGCTCGGTGGAGCGTTGATCATCCATTCGCAAACGTCGATGCCTTGGGTCGTTTACGCTTCGCGAACGGTGATGGGCGTTTCGCTTTGTCTCGTCGGCGTGCTGCCGAGCATCGTGCTCGTGTCGAACTGGTTCGTGCGACGGCGAGGGCTTGCGCTCGGGATATTGCTAACCGGCACGAGCATCGGCGGCGTCGTCATCCCGCTGATCGCGACGCCGTTGATCACCGCTTACGGATGGCGGACGGCGATGCTGATGTTGAGCTTTGTTATCTGGCTGGTGCTCGTACCAGCGATCGTCTTCTTGGTGAAAGACCGTCCTCAGGAGGTCGGTATGCTGCCGGATGGTGAGCCGATACCGGTCGACGTTCCAACGCCCGTTGCGGTTTCGGGTAAGACTCTGCGCGAGGCTCTCGCGACGCCGACCTTTTGGATACTCGCCCTATGTGCCGCAGCAGTGTTCTATCCGATATTCGTCACCACCCAGCAGTTCATTTTGCAGGCGACGAAGATCGGACTCTCGCCGCAACAGGCGAGCTTTAGCTTGTCCGCTCTATTCACAGTGAGTGTTGCCGGGAAGTTTCTGTTCGGCTGGCTGAGCGACAGGTTCGCGCCAACGAGCGTTATGGTCGTGTGCTGCCTGGTGATGTTCGGGTCGACGACGGTTCTGCTCGACCTGACGCAAGCGACGGTCTGTGCGTTCTTGCTGCCGTTCGGATTCGGATACGGCGGGACGTTCGTGCTGCTTCAGCGTATCGCCGCGGACTTCTTCGGCAACCGCGAGTATCCCAAGATCCTCGGCGTGCTGATCGTGATCGAAACCGTCGGAGCGGCTATCGGCGGACTCGTCACCGGGCGATTAGCCGATGCCGCGGGCGGTGATTACACGACGGCCTTTTACGGCGTGATCGGCGTGAGCGGCCTCGCGTTTCTACTGACGGTGCTGCTGAGTTTTATGTCGCGTAGCAAACGGGAGTTATGAGGACAGAGTCACAGAGTGCATAGAACAATGCAGGAAAGACATGGAAAAGACATGAGAAAAGCGGCAAATTCGCATTCGCCGCTTTTCGGAAATGGTCGGGGCGAGAGGATTCGAACCTCCGACCTCACGGTCCCGAACCGTGCGCTCTACCAGGCTGAGCCACGCCCCGATAATCAATCTGTAAGTCTAGGTTACAGTGCGGGATTAGTCAACCCGTTTGACCGAAGCGGCCCGTTGATTGGAGCGGCAAGCATCCTTGCTTGCCTAATCTTTTGTTCGCAAGCAGGATGCTTGCCGCTCCAGTCGGTGTTGTTTCGCAAGCAGGGATGCTTGCAGCTCCAGTCAATTCGCGGCCGCCTCGGCTTTCGCTTCGCGGCGGGCCTTGATGTATTCGAAGATGATCGGCAAGATCGACAGGAAAACGACGACTATAACGACCTTGTCGATGTGGTCTTCGAGCAGGAATCCTTCGACGCCGAAGACGTTGCGGACGAATTGCTCGACGAGGCCGCCGAGGAAGTATCCCGCGAACAGCATGCTGGTAACCCAGGCGAATCCGCCGACTACATTGTAGGTCACGAATTGACGATAAGACATTTCGGCGGCGCCGGCTACGATCGGGGCAAAGGTACGAACGATCGGTACAAAACGGGCGAGGATGATCGTTTTGCCTCCGTGTTTTTCATAGAAGGCGTGGGCTTTCTGAAGATGCTTTGGATTGAAGAATCGCGACTTGGGCCTGCTGAAGATGGCAGGGCCGACCTTACGTCCGGAGTAATAGCCAACGGCGTCACCTACAACGGCGGCAACGAAAAGCAGCCCCCACATCAGCCAAACGTTGAGCTTGCCGGCAGCGGCGAAAAGTCCGCATACGACGAGAAGCGAATCGCCAGGCAAAAAGAATCCGATCGCGAGCCCGGTCTCTGCGAACACAATAAAGAAGAGGCCCGCATAAACCCACGGCCCGAGCAACGACAGCATCCAGTCGATCAGAACCTTCGGATTGAGGATGTTGTCTTTAATGAAATAAAAAAAATCTATGATCGCTTCCATCGTTTACTTCCAGCCGTGTTCACCGATCAGCGGAACGAACGCGCACGGGCCGCAGTTTTCAGTAGTGTAGCCTTTTTCTTTCCTCGTGACGCGGACGAGTACCTGAACTTTCTGCTCGCTCCCGATCGGGATCACCATTCGCCCGCCGACGGCAAGCTGATCCACCAGCGGCTGCGGAACCTCAGGCCCCCCGGCGGCCACGAGCATCGCATCGAATGGCGAATAGATCGGCCAGCCGAGCGTGCCGTCGCCTACGCGATAAGACACGTTCCGATAGCCGAGGCCCATCAGCCGTTCTTTCGCGTTCGACGCGATCGACGCGATCCGTTCGATGGCGAAAACCTTTCGTGCGAGAAGTGCGAGGACGGCAGTTTGATAGCCCGAGCCGGAGCCGATCTCGAGTACGCGTTCGCGGCCGTTGAGTTCGAGCAGCTCCGTCATCCGAGCGACGATGAACGGCTGCGAGATAGTTTGGCCGACGGAAAGCGGCAGGGCGTTATCTTTATAAGCTTGCGACTGGAGAGCGCTCGGGACGAAGAGGTGTCGAGGAACGGTATTCATCGCCCCGAGTACGCGCTCGTCGGCGATCTTATAGTAGCTTCGAAGATGCGCGGCCATGCGGCCGCGAGGTATCTCAAAGCCGTCCGAGGTTCTGACGTTTGGAGCCGAAGCGTTCACCTATTCGTCCCAACTCCTCAGATCTTCGAGCACCGAATAGTGAGTCAGATCAGCCCGCATCGGCGTGACCGAAACGTAACCTTCTTCAACCGCTTCGAAATCGGTTCCGCCCTCGGCCCTAAAGCCGTCGCGGACCTCGCCGATCCAGTAATAAGGCTTGCCTCGCGGATCGATGTGCTCGCTGATCACCGGCCGTGCGGATTTGAAGCCTTGTTTCGCGACCTTGATACCTTTGGGCACTCCTTTGGGTACGTTGACGTTGAGCAGAGTGAATTCGGGCAGGCCTTCGTTCAGTGCCTTGGCGACGACGTTGCGGGCGACGACGGCAGACTCGGTAAAGTCGTGGCTGCGGTTTGCCACGAGGCTGAACGCAATTCCCGGCACGCCGAGAATCGTCGCTTCAAGCGCTCCGGCGACGGTTCCGGAATAAGACGCGTCTTCACCGAGATTTGCCCCGTGATTGATGCCGCTAACGCAGATATCGGGTCGAAGTTCGTCGGGGAGAATGCGGTTGAGAGCGAGCGTGACGCAGTCGGTCGGGGTGCCGTCGACGGTCCAATGCCGTTCGTCGAGTTGGCGGATGCGCAGCGGACGGGCGAGCGTCAGGCTGTGCGACGCGCCGCTCATCTCGGATTCGGGTGCGACCACATACACTTCGCCGACGAGCTTCATCGCCTTTTCCAGCGCCTCGATGCCCTCGCTGTGATAACCGTCGTCGTTGGTGATGAGGATCTTGGGGAACTTTGCCGTCATGTAGTAAAAAATAAATGCGTGAGGACTGATCACGGCCTCACGCATTTTTTAACTGATCGAACAATTTTCTTAGCCGTTGTTCGGCCGTGGAGCAGCATTCATCGGACGCTGCTGGCGGAAGCGGCGGCGGTTACGCTTACGAGCGTTTGCCGATTTCAGCTTCGCCTTTTGGCCCGGCGGAATGAAGTGAGCGTGCTTTTTGAGGTCTTTGATGATCTCTTCTGAGATAACCTTGCGCTTGAAACGACGGAGAGCACTCTCGATCGATTCGTTGTTGTTTACTGATATATAAGCCATTCCTTTCTCACCTCCTTTCGGCCGAAGATGTGCCTGCAATTAGGCAAACAAACATTAAATCACGTTCAATGCGTGCTGGCAAGCCTTTGGACGCCCTCGCGAATGCTTAGCAGCCTCAATCCTTCGAGCGTAAGGTTTTCATCGACTACGTCGATCATGGTCGTTTTTGAGGCCATCAGACGGGAGAACCCGCCAGTTGCGACGACCTTCGCTCCGCCTCCAATCTGTTTGAGCAACCCTTCCACCATTGCGACATGGCCGTTAACGATGCCCGACTGGATCGAGGCAATCGTCGTTTTCCCAACAACACTTGCCCGGTCTTCGATAGAAATTTCGGGAAGCTTGGCTGCGGCGAGATGCAGGGCCTTTGCCATCGTCGCCATGCCGGGAGCGATGATTCCGCCGATATATTCGTCGCGTTCATTGACGACATCGATCGTCGTGGCCGTTCCGAAACTGCATGTAACGACCGGCGTACCGTATTTCGAGGTGGCTGCGAAACAGTTGACGAGGCGGTCGGCTCCGGCGGCCGACGGCGGGTCGTAATCGATCGTGAATCCAAAATCCCAACTGGCATCGACGAACCGCGGCGTGATCTTGAAAAGCTCATTGCAGACCTGCGATACAACTCCGTTGAGTTCCGGAACGACGGTTGCCACTAGACACGTGTCAATGTCGACTTGTATGAACTGCTGTTCGTGAAGCTTGAGCCGGTCAAAGAGTAACTCTTCGGCGGTGTAATCGCGCTTGGTTTGGATAGAGAACTTGTGAAGAAGCAACTCTCCGTCAAAAATACCAAACTTCGTCGAGGAATTACCGATGTCAATCGCGAGAAGCATGGAAAGTGGAAACGTCTTAAAGGTGGAAAAGTGAAAAAGTGCTGGATCCAGCCGACCTTACTTTTTCACTTTTACCATTTTTCACTTTTGAACTTTTATCCTTGAAGCGGTAGGCCATCGTAGACTACGTCCCAGCCATTCTTGCGGCTAGACTTCAAAGAGCGGGAGAACCAAAGCATCGCGGCATCGCGATCGTCATAGAGCTGTACGGCAGGGAACGTTTCACGCGGATCGACGCGGCAGATAGCCGCGCCGGCAGTTGCGCTTTTGATGCACAGCAAAGCCGTCATTCGATCTTTCTGAAGAATCGCCGTGCGGAGCATTACGTCCGGAGCGTCGTCGATGGAATCTTGGAGGTCTGCGATATCCTCGGCGAGATTTGCGTCGTCGCCGAAATCGAATGCCTCGTCTAAATCAAAGTCTTCGTTCATAGCTGCTTTGCTCAAAGTTACAACGGACGCTGGAAAAGTTCAATCCGTCATAGATCAAGTTGCCCTCAGTAGCTCCACATCTCCAGCTTGTACGATCGCGAGCGAGCCGTCTTTTCGCTTAATTCGGAGAGCTCCGTTAGTTTCGAGGCCGTCGGTAATGCCTTCGAGAGTTTCATTTTCCAGCACAACGCGGACAGGTTTGCCGGAGAAATATTTTGAGCGTTTTCGCCATTCATCGATGATCTCTGCCCGACCGTTCTCGCCACGGAGGATGTCGTAGAAGTATGTGATGAATTTAGTTAGCGACTGAGTAAGAGAGACGGTCTCAGCCGTTTCAACGCCTAAAGGCGTCACTCTTACATGTTCCTCGATTGAGGTGGCGGTGTCGGCGATCTCGGGCGGGAGGTTGGACGACTTGATGTTGATGCCAATGCCGACGATGACGGCGAGGCCATTGGGCGTGTCAGTGGTTTCGGCGAGGATGCCGCAGATCTTTTTGCCATCGACGTGAAGGTCGTTGACCCATTTGATATCGGCGTCGATGCCGAATTCGCCAAGGGTATCGTGGACGGCAACGCCGGTCATCAGCGTGATCAGCGGCAGATACTGAGTCTCGATTTTCGGCCGCAGCACTATGCTGAAATAGAGGCCCGCGTCCGGCTCGCTCACCCACGTCCGGCCATGCCGTCCGCGTCCGGCAGTCTGCTGCCGGGCGACGATGCACAAGCCTTCCTCAGCGCCAAGCCGGGCCTGTTTCAGTGCCTCTGTATTGGTGGAATCGATCGTGTCGAAGGTGAGAAGGTTGATGTTCACTGTGGCAGATTATAAATTTTACATTCTAAATTCCACATTCTGACGGAAATAAACATCTAACCGTTCCCGGAGTGTTTCTTCCAATTTTAATTAAGAATTAACAATTTAGAATTGAGAATTCTGCGAGGCTCACATCACACAGGACGCCAAAGCGAATCTATGTAGAAATCTTCGTCGTTGTAAAACTCGCGTTCGATCTCGAAGCCGCCGTCGCCAGCGAGTTCGTCGATCATGGCGTGGGTGTATTTTTGCGAGATCTCCATAAAGATCGCTTCCCATTGTTCGAAGTTGAACGAGCGGTTGAGAGCTTTGATGTTTACCGTCTGTTTCTCGCGGCTTATCAGAAAGCTGCGGGCGGCACATTCCATCGGGCGGTATTGTGCGTAGTGAGAGAACTTCGAGAGATCGAAATCGCCGCTGAGTTCGCGGTTGATACGGGTGAGCAGGTTCAGGTTGAACGCGGCGGTCACGCCCTGTTTGTCGTCGTATGCCGCGACGATCGTTCGCGGGTCTTTCTGCATATCGAACCCGACGAAGAGCCGGTCGTTCTCGTTCATCACGGCTCGCAACGATTTGAAGAAAGCAACGGCGTTATCGCGTAAGAAATTGCCGATATTCGATCCGAGGAAGAGGATTACTTTTCTTCGTCCGCTGTCGCTTTTAAGCGAGCCGAGCACCTTGAAGTAATCGCCCGTGTGCGGGTCGATGCGGAGGGCCGGGAATTTCTCTTTAAATCGCGTTTCGAGTGCGTCGTTGGCCTCTTGTGATATGTCGATCGGCTGATAGGTAAAGTCGACATCTTCCGAAAGAAGGTGTTCGATCAAGACGGCGGTTTTAGTTCCGTCGCCGGCGCCGAGTTCGATTAGGTCGATGCCGTCCGTTCCGCTCGTGAATGCATCGCATATCTCGGCCTTCTGCTCAGTGAAGATCTTCATCTCAGCGCGCGTCGGATAATACTCCGGCAGGTTCATTATCTCCATGAAGAGCCGCGAGCCTTCGTCGTCGTAGAAATAACGCGACGAGAGAGCTTTCGGACTCGACGACAGGCCGCTAAGGACGTCTTCGGCGAATTGGGTGAGTTCCGGTGAGGTTGTCGATGCCATAAATATTATTCAAACCGGATGTAGGGCCTCTCGCTTTGTCATCAGGTTTATCCTGTGCATCCCGTCTAATTTCCCTTTGACAATCTGATACCCGTAAACTGCCAGCGTAGGTGCGGGTGGAAAAAGTTTCGATACGTCGGGCGGCTGTGGCCGTCGGGCGTGGCGATGGACGCTCCTCGGAGGACCATTTGATTCATCATAAACTTGCCATTGTATTCGCCTACGGCGCCGTCCGGTTTCAAGAAACCGGGATACCGCAGATAGGCGGAGTTGGTCCATTCCCAACGCAGGCCCCAATCGAACCTTTCGTTTGCAGCTTCCCATTCGAACTCGGTCGGCAGCCGCATCCCTTTCCATTCGGCGAAGGCCGAGGCTTCGTAGAGTGAGATGTGGCAGACGGGCGAGTTCATCGGCAGTTTACGCAATCCGCCGAGCGTGAAGTGATGCCACTCGCCGTCTCGGTCGTGCCAGTAGAGCGGTGAGTCTATCTTTTCGCCGTTGATCCAATCCCAACCCTCGGAATGCCAAAGGCGGTGATCTTTGTATCCGCCGTCGTCGATGAACTCGATGAACTCGGCGTTGGTTACGAGGCGATTCGAGATCGAGAAGTCGTCGAGATAGACCTTGTGGCGAGCGAGTTCGTTGTCGAAGCAGAAGCCGTCGCCGTTGTGGCCGATGTCGTAGATGCCTGCGGCAATTTCGACGAACTGGCCGCCCGCTGACGCAGGCGGTTCCGACAGTTCTTCCGGAGCATAGCCCTCGCGATACGCGGGAAACAGCGGGTTCACGCTGAACGTGTATTTGAGGTCGGTGATGAAAAGCTCCTGATGCTGCTGCTCGTGGTTTAGGCCTAGAACTATCAAGTTCTTCAGATCTTCTTTTCCGTGTTGTTCCGTGTGTTCAGTTTTTTCTGCGGTTCCAGAATCACTAACCACGGAAGACACAGAAGGCACAAAAAACGCTGGATCGGACAAGAGCTTGGACATTTGCTCGTCGACGTGTTTGCGATACTCGAATACGCGCTTCACGGTCGGGCGGCTGAGGCTGCGGTGGTCGCGGGCGGTGCGGGCGCCGATGGAGTTGTAGTAGCTATTGAAAAGGAAGCCGAAATCGGGATCGAAAACGCGGTAATCGGTTGCGAATTTCTTGAGGATCATCTCCTCGAAGAACCAAGTGGTATGGGCGATGTTCCACTTCGGCGGTGAGACGTCGACGATCGGTTGCGGAACATAGTCTTCGATCTCGAGCGGCTCGCAGAGTCGCTCTGTTGCCTTGCGAACTCGGAGGTAGTATTCCAGTAAACCTTCCTTCCGTTCCTTCTCCGTTACTGCCTGCATTCGCCACCTCCAATTTTTCGGTGGCAATAGTATATCACGCCTTGCAGCGATGAAACGAGATTTAATTTACAGTAGTAGCGTCTGCGATCTTGGCGAGGGCTTCGCGGGCGATCTCGGCGAGGTATGGGTCGGGGCTGGCGGACGCGGCTTGAAGTATGTTTTGCGACGAGGGGCTGCCGATTGCACCGAGGGCGAAGGCGGCTTCGCGGCGTGTGTCGTCGGCTTCGCGCCGGTCTTGGAGAACGGAGCTGAGCGTTACCACGGCAGCGCTGAACACGGGGAACCGAGTCGTGAGGTCGTCGCCGGTCAGGTCTTTGAACTTTTCGGGAAGAAAGCTCTGCGGAGTGACGACGCGTGCTTTTCCGGTCTTGTTTATCTGCGCTATTTGGCCCATCGAACGTGCTGCGGCACGGCGGAGGAATTCTTCGTCCTCGTCGGGCTTTCTTTTGAGAAGCGCTATTAACGGTTCGATCGCTGTGCGGTTACCGGTCTGGCCGAGGGCGGTGACGGCGGCGGCTTTTACTTCGAGATCCTTCTCGCGCCGGATCAGTTCGATCAGCGGCGGAGCGGCCTCAGTGTATTCGATTTTGCCGAGGGCATAGGCGGTTTCTTTGCGGACGAAGGCGTCCTTGTCGCTTAAGTTCGGCGTAAGAACGGCGAGGGCTTCGGGCGTGGGGAGGAAAATGACGGAACTAGCCGCGGTCGCGCGGACGATCGGGGCCGGGTCTGCTAATGCCCGAACGGCCATGCCGGAAATAATTTCAGATCTGAGATTTCGAATTTGAAAGAGGGCGTCGCGTTTTTGTTCAGTTGTGCCGGCGCGGATGGCGAGCTCGAGCGTGGTAACGTCCTGAGCATAAGAATTACCCGCGAAATACGCGAAAAGCGCTAAAAGAAAGGCAAGTGAATGAGCGAGCTTACGTGCCACTCGCTTCGTATGCCCGTCTGAATTTATCCGCTTTGAAATAATCACGCGGCGCGGTGCCAGCGGGTGGCTTGGGAGCGTTCCCATTCGTTCACCTGACGGGCGCGTTTATTTTCGTAGGCGTTTGCGAGCGAGAGGATGACGTCGTCGTGACGGGTCGAAGAACTTGATTGAGAGACGGAGACTTGGTCGGAACGGGTTGAGGGTTTGTCGGTAGTGCGAGCGGTAGTTGCAGATGTGTGTTTGACCATCTTAGCTTCCTAACTTTTGGGGCAGACGGTCAAGCCGGACTCTAAGCGATCAAGTCGGCCGCGTCTGCATTAAAGTTTTTGTGTTCATCAAGACTTTCGTTTGGGTAAAAACTCCTACCTTAACGGTTTAGATAGGATATCACATTTTGGGAAATTTCAATAGGTTTGCAGGGTTCGTATTAGAGGGATTTTGAACGCAGATCAAGCGGATGATGCGGATAAGAAGTTTCACGCAAAGACGCTAAGGACGCAAAGAGTTGTTCGCGGAACACAACTAGACTGTGGGCGAAAGATTTGTTTGACGCGGATGATGCGGATCTGATATATCCGTTTGATCTGCTGAATCCGCAAGATCCGCGTTGAGAGTTGCTTGAGCGGGAAGCTCGCGGCGGAAGACGAAGAAGTTTTCACGTAAAGACGCGAAGAACGCAAAGAGTTGGTCGCAGCTGATTCACTGGACTAGCCGTGGAAGTTCGGTTACGATGCTTTCATGACATTGGTTCGCAAGACCCTCGCCCTTAGATAGCCACTCGCGGCCGACCGGCTGTGCGGTGGCGTTTCCCGTAAATCAATTCAAAGTAAGAGTTTAGATTGGATAGCTTTAGCGAATCCGATAGAATCAAGATTTTATCGACGTTCCGAGTGACCAATTTTCAAACAGGAAAGACGTTTAACGCAGAGACGCGAAGGACGCAAAGAGTTGCATCGCGTTCGACCTGTTGGACTGGACGTTGAGGTTTAAGCAATGGACGAAAAGTATTTTTCAAAGAAGGTAGAGGCCAAGTGGCAGAAGCGGTGGGCTGAGACGTGTGCGTTCGAGGTGGCGAAAGACGAGCGGCCCAAGTTTTATCAGCTTGAGATGCTGCCGTATCCGTCGGGGAACCTGCACATGGGCCATGTGCGGAATTATTCGGTCGGCGATGCGATCGCGTGGTTCAAGCGATTGAAAGGATTCAATGTGCTGCACCCGATCGGGTGGGATTCGTTCGGCCAGCCGGCTGAGGACGCGGCGATCAAGCGAGGCGTGAATCCGCGCGAGTGGACAGAAGAGAACATCAAGTCGATGCAGGGCCAGCTTCAGCGGCTTGGCTTGAGCTACGACTGGTTGCGGCAGATGGCGGCTCACCGGCCGGAGTATTACAAGTGGGACCAGTGGTTCTTCCTGAAGATGTACGAGCGCGGGCTGGCGTACAAGAAAAAGACGCAGGTCAATTGGTGTGAGACGGATCAGGCAACGCTGTCGAACGAGCAGGCGAGCGGCGGTTTGTGTTGGCGGTGCGGAAATCCGGTGACGAAGAAGGACTTGGAGCAGTGGTTTTTGAAGACGACTGCTTACGCCGATCAGCTCCTGGATGACATGGCCGATATCGACTGGCCGCAGAACGTGATCAAGCGGCAACGCGATTGGATCGGGCGGTCGACCGGAGCGTATGTGAATTTCGAGGTAAGAGTGACGGCTTCAGCCGTTCCCGCGGCCAGCGAAGAAACGCCTAAAGGCGTCACTCTTACTGTGTTTACGACTAGGATCGACACGATCTATGGGGCGAATGCGGTTGTGTTGGCGGCGACGCATCCGGTGGTTGAGGCTCATCGACATCAGTTTTCGGCTGAGGTTTTGGCGAAGATCGACGCGATCGTTGCGGAGAGCTCGAAGCCGAAGGAGCTTGGTGAAGAGGTTGAGAAGGACGGCGTCGATACGGGATTGAAGGCGGTGAATCCGTTCAGCGGCGAGGAGCTGCCGGTGTGGGTCGGGAACTACGTGATGATGGAGTACGGCACGGGTGCGGTGATGAGCGTTCCGGCGCACGATGAGCGCGATTGGGAGTTTGCGAAGAAGTTTGGGCTGCCGATCAAGCAAGTCATTTCGGAGCCGCATCTCACGCACGAGCATCACACGATGCAGGCGATGGCGTTGGAAGTTCCGTTCGTCGATTATGGAGTTCTTGTTCATTCGGATTCGTGGAACGGCAAGACGAGTGACGACGCGAAAAAGGAGATGACGCACTACGCCGAGACACACGGATTCGGCGAGGCGGCGACGACTTATCGTCTGCGGGACTGGGGAGTTTCGCGGCAGCGTTTGTGGGGTTCGCCGATACCGATCGTCTATTGTGACGGCTGCGGCGTCGTGCCCGAGAAATACGAGAATCTGCCGGTCGTCTTGCCGGACAATGCGCCGATGACAGGAACGGGTGAATCGCCGTTGGCGAAGGTTCCGGAGTTTGTGAACGTCGCGTGTCCGCAGTGCGGCGGTGCGGCCCGGCGGGAGACGGACACGATGGACACGTTCGTCGATTCGTCTTGGTATTACTACCGATATCTCGACCCGAATAACTCGGACGCCGCGTTCGATCCGGCGTTGGCTGAGTATTGGACGCCAGTCGACCAGTACATCGGCGGCGACGATCACGCCGTGATGCACCTGATCTACGCACGCTTTTGGACGAAAGCGATGCGTGATCTCGGCTTGGTGAAATTCGATGAGCCGTTCAGGCGGTTGCTGACGCAAGGTATGGTCGTCGGCGAGACGTTCTTCGATGATTCGACCGGCAAGCGGAGGTACTTTCCGCCGGATCAAGTGACGATCGAGCGCGATGAGAAGGGGAAGGTCGTCAATGCGTTTCTAAGAAGTGAAGATGCGGACGAGGGCGTCCGCGTTCCATTGAAGCACGCGATCGAGCGGATGTCGAAGTCGAAGGGCAACGGCGTCGATCCGGACGAGATGGTCGAGATCTACGGTGCGGACGCAGCTCGGTTGTTCGTGCTGTTCGCGGCTCCTGTTGAGAATGAGTTGGTGTGGCACGAGTCGGGCATTGAAGGTGCCGTAAGATTTTTGCAGAGGGTTTGGAGATTTGTGTATAAATGGCACGCCTTGTTCTCTGAGTTTAAAGACAGAACCACAGAAAACACAGAAATCACAGAAAAAGACGGAAAAACCGGAACTGACATTAGTAAGCGGCTGAGGCAGAAGACGCATCAGACGATCAAGCGGGTTGACGATAGCCTTTCAACGCTGCAGTTCAACACCCCGGTAGCGGGATTGATGGAGTTGATCAATGCGTTGTACGACGCGAAGATCGAACCGGAGACGGCGACGGATGACGAGAAGTTTGCGGTTTACGAAGGAGTTCGGGCGTTGGTGCTAATGCTGGCTCCGTTCGCTCCGCACGCGGCGGAGGAACTGTATGAGCAGATCACGGGCGAAACACGCGGGATCGTCGGGAGCGGTGCGAGGTATCCTGAGTATCGAGCCGACCTTGCAGCGGCCGACGAGATTGAGATCGCGGTTCAGGTGAACGGCAAGCTGCGGTCGCGGATCATGGCGTCGCCGGAAGCGGCGAATGAGGAGTTGGAGGCCCAGGCTCTGGCGGACGAAAAGGTGAGGGAATTTACCGAGGGCAAGGAGATCGTGAAGGTGGTTGTAGTACCTAAGCGACTGGTGAATGTGGTGGTGAAGTAAACCATTGAAAAGGCAGTATTTCGGAGAATGTCGCCCTTTAATTCTATAAGCCCGGTAGACCTTGCTTGAAAACCGTAAAAAAACTAGAATTAGGCGTGCTCGGGCGGCAAAAGTTCTCCAATAAAAGTGTCTATATCCTTAAGCATTTCTCTCCCGGTACTTGATCGGTTTAGCGGCTTGCGATGAAAGAGTGCCAGTTATGTAAAACCTGCTATCAGGATTCGGTAGCAACCTGTCCAAAAGACGGGATGCCGACGATGCATACCATCGCCGGCGAACCGGTGCTTGAGGGCAAGTATCAGCTTGAATCGCGGCTTGGCCAGGGCGGCATGGGCGTGGTTTACAAGGCGCGCCATGCTTACCTCAAAACTCAGCTTGCCATTAAGATCATCCTTCCGGACCTCGTCGGAAACGATCCGCAGCTTGTAACCAGATTTCGTCAAGAAGCTCTTGCCGCGGCCGCGATCCGACATCAGAACGTCGTGGCGGTTACCGATTACGGCGTTATCAACGGGCAGATTCCGTTTCTCGTCATGGAATATGTCGAAGGCGAATCGCTGCACGACCTACTGGCGCGTGAAAAGCGGCTTGATCCGGAGAAGGCTTTCGACGTGATGTCGGCGATCTGCAACGGCGTCGGGGCGGCACACCATCAGGGGATCGTGCACCGAGACCTCAAGCCGCTAAACATCATGATCTGCACCGACCGGCCGAACATTTCGCAGGCGGTGAAGATACTCGATTTCGGACTAGCAAAGATCAAATCGGGCGAGCTCCTGGGATCTTTCATTCAGGCTCAAACTACGGGATTGATGGGCTCACCGTTCTATATGGCGCCGGAGCAGTGGGCTGATGACGAGCCTGACGCCCGTTCGGATATTTACAGTCTCGGTGTGATGCTTTACCAGATGCTCGCGGGTGACGTGCCGTTCAAGGGTTCGTCGATACCGGCGATAATGAAGAAGCACATCAGCGATCCGGCGCCGAAGTTCGCGGAGTTTGGAGTCTCGGTTTCACCGGCTCTCGAAACGGCAGTGATGCATACGCTTGCAAAAGAGAAGGACAAGCGTACCGGCACGGTCGAGCAGATGATAGCCGAATTGAAAGAGGCGATCTATCCGCAAGCGATCGGCATACACACGACCTCGGGCGGAGCCCTTCCGGTTTCGACGCTGAACATACGAACGAATCCGCCAAAAGCCAAAGTATTTGTCGATAACGTAGCCGTTGGCCAAAGCCGCGTTGACGGTTGGATCACACTGAACGGAATTCAGAGTGGCAATCACCATCTGCGAGTTAGTGCGGATGGCTTTCCGGATTGGACAAGCGACGTTGTTTTCGACGGAAGGCCGCAGCAGGTTGTAGCCGATCTTGTCTCCGAAGCCCAGCGGATACCGATGCCTGCGGCGACGGTAGCCTATAATGCGGTCAGCCGCGATACGCCGTCACGAATGTCGACGACGCAGGACGTCGATATGCTAAAGACGTCCGTCCAGCAATGGGACACGGGACCGAAGATCGGTGTCGAATCGCAGCCGCGACGAGGGTTCTTTTCTCCGCTTGTGCTAGCGGCCCTCGGAGTTTTTGCACTCTTTGCGGTCGGCGCGCTGGGCCTGGGCGGCGCATACATGGCCGGATTGCTTGGCGGAGGTGGCGGCGGTAACGTCAACAACGCGACGCCCACGCCGGGGAATACGCCCCCTCCGAATGTTACGTCGATCAAGGCGGACCTCATTCAGATTCCGGGCGGCCGGTTTAAGATGGGGAACAACTCCGGTACTGAGCAAGAGAAGCCTGAACACGAAGAAACAGTCGAGGGTTTTGCGATGGACAAGACGGAAGTCACCAACGCTGCCTTTTATGAGTTTATGGCGACCTCTAACTACAAGCCGGCGAGTGAAGAGAGTTTTTTGGCCGCCGATTGGGAGAAGGGAAAACCGATCGCCGGAGCTGAGAACAAACCGGTTCGCTACGTGAACATGGAGGATATAAAAGCCTTTGCAGCGTGGCGTTCGAAGCGGGACAATGTGACTTATCGGCTTCCGACCGAGCAAGAGTGGGAATATGCCGCAAGAAACGGTGCTAAAGGTAACCTCTTTCCCTGGGGAGACAAGTTTGACCCGCGTTGTGCGCATATTAATAACCCCAATAACGATACGGTAGTTTCGGGCACAAAAACTTGTCCGAATCAGTGGGGTGTTCAAGATCTTATAGGAAACGCGTTCGAGTGGACCGGGTCGGAGTGGTGGCCGTATCCGGGATCGACCGTCGATCTGCCGGCTCAAGCCGAAAAACAGTATATGATCCGCGGCGGCGGCTCGTTCGATAAGACGTCAGGCCCGAATCCGATCACCTCGACTTTCCGGTTTCCCGCGATAGGAAGCCGCCGAAGCCCGGGCCTCGGGTTCCGCCTCGTCCGCGCAAACTAGCGGCCGACAGATCGAAGTTTGAGAGCGTAGGGCTGGTTCTTACGCTTTTTGTATTTTCGCCAAAGTTTCGCAGCTAATGAACATCGTCCTTGTAGAGGAGCGGGCTGGGAAGGAGTACACCTTTAGGAAAGAGGTGGTCGTATTCGGGCGCGATGCGAGCGAGTGTGACATCGCCTTTGATAATGCACAGTACCCAATGGTTTCGCGCAAGCACGCCGAGGTGCGGTTGCATGCGGGCACCTGGCTTTTGGTCGATCTCGGGTCAAGCTACGGAACGTTTTTGAACGGGCAGAAAGTGACGCAGCCGACGCCTATCGCGGTTGGCAGCGGTATTCAGTTCGGCGTAGACGGACCGATGTTCCGCGTGATCTGGTTTGAGCCTGCTGGGCAGCCGACCGCGTCCGCGACTCCGCCAAACCGTCCTGCTCAGCCCGCCACGCCGATCCAGACTCCTCCGGTCGTCCAACCGATCCAGCCTTCTCCGGTAACACCACCGGTACGTAAAAAGCCTTTTGAAACGGCCATTCTACAGTTCAGCGTCGACGGTTCTCGACAACCTTTCTCGCTCAACAAGCCGAGCGTTTGGCTCGGGCGAGACCCTTCATGCGAGGTGATCTTTGACGGATCTTCCGGCACTGTTTCGCGCAAGCATGCTGAGATAAAGGTCGAAGACGGCGATTACGTTATCGTCGACAACAAGAGCTTTAACGGCACGCTGGTGAACGAACAGCGGATCACGACACCGATCCCGCTTTATAACAACGACGCTATCCAACTCGGCATCGGTGGCCCGATACTGAAGTTCGTTTCGCCGAGTCGTATCGCTCCGGTTGGTGCGGATGTCGCCGGGCAGCGGTCGGTACAGTCGCTGCCGTCGATTGCGATACCGGAAGCGGGCTCGCCGAAGACGATCGTTTTCAATAGAGGAGCAGCAACATCGACCAAGGTCGACGCGGGTTCGTCAGGCGAACCGCAGCTTTTGATGTCGGTTGCGTTCGGACCGAAGAACGAACTTTCGATCGGCCGCGACGATTCTAACGACATCTCGCTCGACGGGCTGCAAATTTCAAAACGACATGCAAAGCTCGTACGCTCAGGCGGCGATATCGCGATAGACGATCTCGGTTCGACCAACGGCGTATATGTTAACGGCACCCGCGTATCGCGAAAAAGTATTCGTCCGGAAGACAACGTGCAAATCGGTACGTTCATTATCCGGACCGACGCCGCTGGAAACATCAGCGTTTTCGATTCGCGGGCGAAGACGCGCATCGATGCTGTGAATCTCGTCCGGCAAGTAAAAAATCGCTCAGGCCGAGGTCAAGTCACGCTGCTTGACGGCGTTTCACTTTCGATCCAGCCTAATGAATTTGTGGGATTGCTTGGGCCGTCAGGCGCCGGGAAATCGTCACTGATCGAGGCGATGAACGGCAACCGCCCGGCTCAAAGCGGCAACGTACTCGTCAACAATCAGGATCTTTACCGCAACCTTGATTCGCTCAAGCAGTCGATCGGCTACGTACCGCAAGACGACATCATCCACAAGGAACTGTCGGTCTATCGCACGCTCTTTTACGTCGCGAAACTGCGACTGTCTCGAGACGTTTCGTCAAAAGAGATCGATCAGATAGTGAACGAGGTGCTGGACGTTACTGGACTCGCAGAGCGCCGTGACGTTCCCGTTAGCGAGCTCTCCGGCGGCCAACGTAAACGCGTCTCGATGGCCGTCGAGCTTGTAACGAAGCCGTCGATAATCTTTCTTGACGAGCCCACTTCGGGTCTCGATCCGGCGACGGAAGAGAAGATAATGAAGCTCTTCCGTCAGATCGCCGAATCGGGCCGAACAGTCATAATGACGACGCACGCGATGGAGAACGTGCGGCTCTTCGACAAGATCGTCGTGCTGATGCGAGGCAAGCTCGTTTTCTATGGCAAGCCCTCAGAGGCTCTCGAATATCTCGGGGCGAAAAACTTTAAGGAACTCTACGACAAGCTCGAGGCTCCGATCGAAAAGGCGGTCGCCGACAAAGGCGATTCGGTGCGGAGCGGTGTTACCGATCACACAGCCGAAACGTGGAAGCAGAAATTTCTGCAGGCGCCGCAGTACGAAAAGTACGTTCGCAAGCCGCTTTCCGAGCTCGGCAATTTGCCAAAGACAAGTGTCCGCAAAAAGCGTCGGCTCGGCATATTCGGTGCGATCAGCCAGTGGTTCACGCTGTCGCGACGATATCTCGAAGTGCTCTTGAAAGATAAGCTGAACCTTTTCATCCTGTTTGCTCAGGCGCCTGCGATCGCCCTGCTCACATTCCTCGTAATGGGAGCCAACGCTCCGCGTGACTTTGTCTACTTCGTGCTCGCTTTGGTCGCGTTCTGGTTCGGAACGTCAGTGTCGGCCCGCGAGATCATTCGCGAGCGGCCGGTTTTCAAACGGGAGCGAATGGTGAATCTCGGCATCTTGCCATACCTCACATCGAAGCTGTTTATTCTTGGAATAATCGTCGGGCTGCAGTGCATCTTTTTGTTTGTGCCGCTGAAATTTTTCGATCTGATCGGAGTGATGCCGATGCCTGGATTCCTCGGCGGCATTCCGCAGTTTGCGACGATGCTCTTGACTGCGGCGGTCGGCATCTCGCTCGGGCTGCTCGTATCGGCGCTAGTGCGGACATCTGAAATGGCGACCAGCCTCGTGCCTCTGATATTGATACCGCAGATACTTTTTTCTGGATTGGTCGGAGTCCCGACCGGGATCAGCAAGGTTGCGAGCATGGTGATGCCGGCGGCGTGGTCGTTCGACGCTATGAAGCGCTCATCGACGCTAGATACCCTCGAAGAGGAAGGCGCCGACCCTGGGGGACGAACTAAAGGACTCGGGCTCTATAAGTCGCTCGACGCGGAGAACGAAAAAATGCTGGAAGATTTTCGCGTGGCCATCGAAGAGTATAAAAAAGCTGCGAAAGCGTTTCAGAATGATCCCGCGAGCAATCCTTCGCCGGTGGAACCAGAACTCGGCAACGTAAAGAAGATACCGGACAATCTAAGCAATTACGTGACATTTCTTCACCCGTGGATGCTGAATGAAGTTGTTAGCCAGATAGTGCTGATGCTAATGTTTGGAATGCTGGTAATCTTTACGCTGATCGTCCTGCGGCTGCAGGACCTTATTTAGGGAAGGAAGTTTGATGAAAAAGATCTTGAATGTTTTCGCCTTGTTTGTCGTACTGGCGATCGTGTTTTCAAGCCTTACGGGTTGCGGCGGTTCGAACGGCGCCACTAGCGGACCAGTGAACGGCCCTGCGGTGAATAATACTTCTTCAGTCCCGGCTAAGAAGTCGGACTTTCCTCCGCTCGCTTCGGCGGTTGCTCAGGCGGACATGAAACACCTTGACGGCACCACGTCGAAGGTTGCCGACCGGACTGGAAAAGTGCTGCTGCTGAATATGTGGGCAACGTGGTGCGGCCCCTGCCGAGGTGAGATGCCGACACTTGTGAAAATGCAGAACGAGTTCGGCGCGAAGGGTTTCGAGATCATCGGGCTTAACACCGACGACGGCGATACGAAGGAAATGGTCGAGGATTTTGCGAAGCAAGAGAACCTGAATTACACACTCGTGTGGGCAGATACCGCAATGCAAACCGGCCTACTTAAGATCAGCAACTTTAACGGCATCCCTCAAAGCTTCGTTATTGATCGCGACGGCCATCTCCGCGGCGTATTCCGCGGCGGCGGCAAGGCCGAGGTCCAGAAGATGGAGGAGCTCGTCGCAAAGGTCGTCAACGAGTAGTAAGGGTTCGCAGCATCAAAGCCGCGTTCACATAGGTTCTTCGCACCAGAGTTATAGTTTTTCTCACTAGAGCCCGTCCCATTGGTTCTTAGCACCAAAGGTGCCTACGTAATTTAGCCAGGGCCAACGGCCCTGGTTTGCGATCCGAACCCCCAAGCCGCAACGCGGCGGAGTAATTCAATCCCATACATAACGTTCATCCCATTCCAAATCGTCCTTCTTTAATAGCCCGCGAAACTCGCTCTTGAAATCTTTTTTTGGTGGTGTTCTTTTTGGTTCACGATGTATTGATGGACCCTATCCAGATTAGAACGACTGACAGAAAACGCTCCGTAACCCGCCTGCCAACTGAAATCCCTGAAACCTTCACCTTTCGTCTTTATCCATTTCGAACTGCTTGTCTTGATCTTTTCGACCACGTCGGCAAGCGCGATCGTCCTTGCGAGGTTGAACAAAAGGTGGCCGTGGTCTTCCACGCCGCCGATGATCTTTGCGGGCGAACGGCATTCTTCGTAGAGTACCTTCGCCATATATGGGTAGAGCTCAATCGCGATGTCATCCGTAATGAACGGATGGCGACTCTTGGTTGAAAAGACCAGATGAACGTAAACGTGTGAAAGAGATTGGGGCATACTCTGATTACTCCGCCGCGTTGCGGCTAGGTTGTTTTCTCGGCGTGTCCAGGGGCGGTGCCCCTGGCTAGATTATGGCCGCACCTTTGGTGCTGACGTTGCGTATCCGTTGCGTCCAAGGGCGGTGCCCTTGGCTAGATTACGGCCGGGGGCCTTTGGTGCTGATCGCCGTTAGTCCTTTTTCTGCACTTTATCGGGAAATTCCGGTTCGACGAGAATCGTTTTGAAACTTGCCAAGCTTACAAGTCCCGGAGCCGAACCTTTCGGTTTGTTTACAAATTTCTTCAGTGTGTAATGCACAGCCGCCTTTGGCTGTGCTTTTCCTTGGCTGTAAAAGGCCGCGAGTTGGGCGGCTTCGAGGAGGGTTGAGGGCGGGATCTCTTTTCGGTCGCGGTTGCGGATGACGACGTGTGAGCCGGGATAATCGGCCGCGTGCATCCACACGTCGAGCGATTTGGCGATCTTGAAAGTGAGCTGATCGTTGTCCTTCGCGCGCTTGCCGACGAGTATCTCGAACCCGTCGGATGATATGAAAACTCTCGCGACAGCTGAGGTGGCGGAAACTTTTTCTTTTTCCTTTTTACTGCTGCCGACGATCGGTTGATGCCCTAAACGGTCGCGTAGGGCGTCGAGGTCACGATCTGCAATGGATTTGTCGATGTTGGCGAGCTCGGCTTTTGCAGATCTCATTCCATCCTCGATTGCCTCGAGCCGTTTGGCGATCTCGTCACGGGCGTTCCGCGCTTTTGTGTATCGTTTGAAAAACTTTTCGGCGGCCTCGGTTAGCTCGTCGTTCTCGTCAATGTCGATGTCCACGGCGGGCGTAGCGTCGTCGAAATAATCGATCACCGTGAGTTTCGATCCGTTCCGTTTAGCGGTACCAAGGTTCGCGAGGATCAAATCGCCAAAGCGTTTCCAGCGGTCCGCATCGCCATGAGATTCACGGTCGTCTAGAAGTTTTTTGCGAAGTTTTTCTAGCCGCGATATCTCGCGAACCATCTTGCTTCGAACGGTATTCGCGACCGATCGAAACTCTGCTTCAGCTTTTTTTTCTAAGTCTTCAGCGTCGAGAACCGCTGAAAGATTTACGTGTTCTAGTTGTTCGCCGGACGGTGGTAGTTTGTCGCTAGAATTACGCAGCGGCGGCTGGTAGGTGTCGCCGATCTGCTGTCCTTCACCAAGCGTATCGCGGAGCGAATCCCCGATACGATTCGATGCGTCGGTGAGAAAAAGATTGGCGGATTTTCCGGAGAGTTGGATGACAAGTGCGAACTGAAAATCTAAACCGAGCTCGTCGGTTCCGGCGAATAACAGACGCAATCCCCGCTCATCCGGGACCTGTTCTACCGCTTCGATCTCGGCTCCGGAAAACCTTTTTTTCATCTGCATCACGAACGGCGACGGATTTCCCGATGCTTTTTCGATATCTCGCAGACGACGGCGTATAAGATAGACGCGTGGATTTGCGGGTTCGACGCTGATGAACAGATATTGTGAGTCGGAAAGCCGGAAGTCGATCGCCATCGAATGCCGCGAGAGCGGAAAGATCTTTCCCGGGCGGCGACCGACAAGGGCGGTGCGCAGTTCGGGGATGATCTGTTCTATGGTCGCGAGGTTCATAAAAGTAGAACAGACTTTCTAGTCTGTTCGGTCTATGCGGGAAGTCTACCCGCAACCTCGACAGGCTGGAAGGCCTGTAGTACGGGAAGAAAAAGTCCGGAAACCATTCGGGTGGTTCCGGACGAGATGGCAAAAGGCGTATCAGGCGAAAAAGGGGCTAGAGCTCGCGAACGAGGATCGTGCCCGAAACAAGATCGTGTGCCGCGCGGCGTTCATCGTTGAAGAACGCTGGCAGGAACCCGATCCCAAGCAACGGCAAACCTATTAAAGATACAGCGGCCCGTACAGCCGACTGATGAAACGTAGGATATTCGTTCGCCTCGATGTCGATGACCTCGAGCGAGAAGATCTTCATACCGAGCGTTCGTCCGCGAAGGCCGATGCCGACGGTCAAATAAGTGAACATCACGATGCCGAAAGCCGCAACGATCGCAATGATGCCGGAAACCGAAAGCCATTCGCCACCGCGTACAAACAGGGGCGACATTACTATCGCGGTAGCAAATCCGCCAATGATCGCGTCGAACAGGCCAGCGGTAAAGCGGGTTGAAAGCGGAGCAAGGTCGTCCACCTCTTCGATTTCCGATTCGGCCACCGTTGCCGCCTCTTCGACCAATTCAGGCTCGGCTTGAGCGATCTCTATCTTGACCGGCTCCGGTTCAACTTCCAGAGTGTCTATCCGTTCGACCATTGGCGGAGCGGTTACGGCCGGGGCAGGAGCAACCTCGGCAATCGCCGGAAGCTTATTGGTGTCGAGGCCTTTGCGTGGCGTCACGTTTGTCGTCGATACAAGACGCGGCTTAGGAAGCGTGTTCACGGTCGCGGGCCGTGTTGCGGTGGCCGCGCCGCTTCCTTCGACAACGTTAAACGGATAATTCTTCGCCGGTGCCGCGGACGCTGACTTCGCTGGCTCCTGCGTGGTCATGAATCGCCGCCTGGAATCGTCGATCCGCTTCATTGCATTCTCGAGACGCGGACTGGCAGAGCGGACCGGCTCCGGGTCTGGTTCGGGAATGTATTGGGGCTTTAGAGCGTTAGCACCATTGGTGACAAGGTGTGTGTGAAGACCCGGGATGAGCGGCGGCTGCTCAGCCTCGACTTTACGCTGACGGATGGCGTTTTGAAGCTGCAAGCGCCAATCGGGAACGTTCGACTTGGGGTTCTGAAATCCCACAAGTGTCGGGCTCGTGTGGCGAGCGATGCGTTCCGTCTGTTCGCCGCGCGGTTTAACTGGACGGTCGATCACCGGCGGATTCGGAACAGCTGCGATCGGTGCAGGTCGCTTGATATCGGTTGGTTCGGCAAACGCGACGACATCGGGAATCGTATCGAGCTTGAGTGATAGCTCGGCTTCGTCAAGGAAGCCAATCTCGAGCGGCTTTGAGACGCGGCCGATCTTGGTCGCGAGTTCTTCGCGAACGCTATCTTGAACCATCGTTCCGCACGCGTAACAAATAGAAAGCGTGGGTGCGAGTTCGCGTTTACAGACGGGGCACGTCATAAGGCCAACGATCCAAAATTTTAAATGAATGGGCTAAGCGCGAGTACTAAACTTGTACGTGAGATTAGCAGAAATTACTTTAAGTCGTCAACATTAAAGCGCAGAAAATAGACATATTTACGGGGATTAAGCACTTTTGACGCGCAAACAGTTTGAAAACAAAGAAGTTAGGGCAATGTTAACTTTTTTAGAGTGGTTGGCGGCCAGCGAAGCCAGCTTCCGTATCGTGCCACCATTCGATCTCGTCACCTTCGCCTAGCTGCCAGCAGAGCAGTACTATCCGGTCGCCCCGCCGGTAAGGAAAATCGATCAAGCCACGCGAATAGTCTTTTAACTGAACACCGGCATCATTGATCTCGGTCGTGAGCTTACCGATCTCGTAAAGCGTGTGTACGTAGCCGGAGCCGCCTTCCATTCCGCCGCCGAATTCCGAGGCTGAAGCCGCAGCCTTTGCATCGTCTCGCATTTCGCCGACCTCGGCATAGAGCTTTCGCATACGCTCTAGCTTACGCCTGAGTTCGGGGATCATCTCGTTGGCTTCATTCAGAGTGAAAAGTTTCATTGATCGTCACGAACCCTGACCAAGTCGTTCTCGGGGCGTATGTTGCGTGCTGCTGAATCGCGGTCGCCGCGGAGGATCGCAGGTTCGGGAGCATCGCCGTCAGGAACGAACGACGGAACCTCAAACTCGGTAGACTGGGAAATGTCTTTGCGTATAAGATCGGCGATGTCGCCAAGATCAATAAAAAAATCGGCAACGTCGATTAGCCTCGGAGCGGTATTAGATCTAAATCCTGCCACTTCCACGCGGCAGCCTTTGTAGGCTACGGCATTGACGGCATAAACAAAATCTTCATCGCCCGACACGAGTACGGCAGTGTCGTATCGGCCCGCGAGCGAGAGCATATCGACGGCGATCTCCACATCAAGGTTGGCTTTTCGCGTGCCGTCGTAAAAGGTTTTCAGTTCCTTCTGCACGACGCGAAATCCGTTGCGACGCATCCACAAGAGAAAGCCCTGCTGGCGCTCGGCACCAACGTCAACGCCTGTGTAGAAAAAAGCACGCAGCAACCGGCCATCTCCGAGCAAAATGCGGAGCAGCTTATTGTAGTCGATGTCTATATTGTGAAACCTGGCCGCGTGGAAAAGATTGTTGCCATCGATAAAAACGGCGACCCGGCCACGATGGCCGAATTTCCACGACGAACTTGCGGTCGTCTCGAACTGCATTTTAGTAACCCCCAATAGGCCTGAAGGATGCAGTTACAACTTGGTTGTCGGACGGGTTACCGAATCTGATTTTCCTAAAAGGCTCGCCTGTTTCTAAAAGATCGAAAAAAAGTTCTGGTCTACGTTGAGTAAAACAAAATAAATGTAACTTCCGAAAACAAAATATGTAACTAAATCAATAAGCCTATTCCCTAGTTTGCAACGCAAGACGTTTGTGGTCAAGCATTTCAACGCTTCAGTGATAAGATTGCGAGTTTGACGGTTCATATGGCTGACGATCAAAAAACTATTGACGGTATTCCGATCAGGTCCGAACAGCTCGGCTTTGCGGCTGCGGAAATGGTTGCTTGCGGTAAGTGCGCAAAATCTAATCCGCCAAACCGGCTGAGCTGTTTCTATTGCGGAGAAGCTCTCGAACTGCCGACCGGCATCGCGGAGGGGCTTCAGTTCAAGCCATCGGAGATAGAGGATTGGGAGCACGGGATTACTCTGGCGATCGTCGACGGCGTTGACCGAGTTGACCCGGAAGCTCTTTCGGGATCGCTGCCGATCGACGTGGATCTTGCGCGATCTTTGTTGACGCTCGACCCGCCGGTGCCACTGTTTCGCGTTAAGAACGAGGAAGCGGACAAGGTCGACGCGAGACTGTCGCGGCTTGGGGCGAGAATCGTTCGGATCGACGACGCTTTGCTCGCGACATCGAAGGCTCCGATACGGCTGAAAGGGATCACGTTCGGGAACGGTTCGGTACGGTTTCACCAATTTAATTCTGAAAATACGGCCAGCTTTGATCATGATGATATTGCCCTGATCGTGACCGGGGCAGTCGTTACGACGAATACCGAATCGAAACTTAAAAAGACGCGGAAGGAAACGAAGGAAGTCGACGAACATCTGTCGTCTTCAGACCATGCGGTCATTGATATTTTTACCAAGCTTGACGATATTGGATTCCGCATACTGCCACACGGGTTCGATTTCTCGTGTCTCGGTTCTTCGAAGTCGCTGCTGGCTGCGGAGAACGTTAAACTGCTGATCCGGGAACTGCGGGAGAGGATGCCCGCCGCAATTTTTGACTTCTCGTATCCGGGTAAACGGCCGGTCCTCGATCGAGTATGGCCGCCGACTGTCTCGAATGTGTCGAAGGGAATCGAGCGGAATTGGTTCGGCGTTCGCCGGTCGACTGGAACGCTCACCTCTAACGAGGAACAATTCACGCGGTATTCGCGAATGCGGCGGAAGCTTTTATGAAAGGGAAGCCGAGGCCGCTTGAGCGGGAAAGAAACAGACGCGAAACGCGAAACGAAGACCGGCGCCCAGCGCGTGCCGTGGCATCGCTTTTCGGCGTGCTGCCAGTGCTCGAAGCGTTGCGGTCGGGCGGGCGACGGATCGAGAAGATCATTGTTGCGGATGGTGCCCGGCAGCATCGGCTTAACGAGATCTTTGAGCTGGCTCGCGAGCATCGCGTTATCGTTGAAACAGTGCCGAAAGAGCGGCTTGAGCGGCTTGTCGACGCCGGCGTCAATCATCAGGGTGTGGTCGCCATTGCGGCTGCGGCTGACTACGTAGATGCAGACGAAATCATCGATGCGGCGGTCGATCCCCCATTGTTCGTGATCCTTGACGGCGTTGAAGATCCGCGTAATCTCGGGGCGATCTTGCGGACGGTCGAATGTTCCGGGGCCGATGGTGTTTTCATACCCGAACGGCGGGCGGTCGGGCTGACGGAGACGGTTGCGAAATCGTCGGCGGGTGCGATCGAGCATGTGAAGGTCGCGAAGGTAACCAACCTGAATCGGTTTATCGAAGACCTGAAAGAACGCAATGTTTGGGTTGTCGGTACGAGCGGTGATGCGGCGACGAATTACACCGAGTGGGATTGGACGACGCCGACGGCGCTCGTGCTCGGGGCCGAGGGAAGCGGGCTGCACCGGCTGGTCGCCGAGAATTGCGATGCGTTGGTGAAAATCCCGATGTATGGAAAAATAGATTCTCTGAACGTTTCGGTCGCCGCGGGCGTAATCCTTTTCGAAGCCCGACGACAACGAGAAGGCGGTTCTAAGTTGCAGGTTCCAAATTCCAAGCCCGAGCAGCCGTTGTTCTAACTTTGAACCTGAAACTCTAAACCTTGAACTAAACAGATTTATGTTTTGTCCGAAATGCGGTACCAAAAATCCTGAAGACGGCAAGTTTTGCCGAAGCTGCGGAGCGGATCTCGCGCTCGTAAATGCGGCCATGACCGGGAACCTTCCGGCAAAATCCGACGATTGGGGAATGGGTGATTGGGGCGGCGACAACGCCGGTGCTGCACACATCCACCATGAGGCAAAGCGACGCAAGGACCCGAACGAAATATACGGCGATTCGATCAGGGCGATCATCTCGGGAATCGGTTTTCTCATCGTTGCCATCGTCTTGTTTACGACAGGCGTTGCCGGCGGAAAGGCTTGGTGGTGGGCGATGTTGTTTCCGGCGTTCACGTTCATGGCGAAAGGCTTTTCGGATCTGTTGAAGTCGAGAAGGATGACCAACCAGACGCAGCCGAAATTTGTTTCACAATCGGACAACACTTTGCGATCAAGTCAGCCAACAACTGCTCTTCCGCCGCAACAGACGGAATTCGTTGCTCCCGATTCCCGCTACAAGACCGGCGACCTCGTTCCGCCAAGCGTGACTGACGACACCACTCGTCATCTCGAAATAAACTCCGAAGGCGAGACCATGGCGTTGCCGAAGAAGTAAATGTAAAATGGGGCATATGATCGACGTTAAGGAAATCGCTCAGCGCAGTGCTGTAGAGATAAAACGGCTTTCCGAAATCGCCAAGCAATTCATTGTTGAACTTAACGGTGAGCAGGACAGGTTTCAGATCGAAGAGATTGGCCTTTCCGATGATGGCAAGGGTGGTACGTAACGCTCAGCTACCTTCATAAGATCGAGAAACCCAATCAGCTTCAAAAAACTCTAGGCCTGGCAGATCGCAGGGTCTACAAGCGGCTTGCCATCAACAAGAAAGATCTTAACGTCGTAGCAATGTCGGACTGGACCGGCCAAATGCTGCAGCCCGCATGAATACGTACGTTGTTGACTTGATCAAGCGATACAAATCTAAAGGCGTTTTCATCGACACGAATGTTGCTCTTTTATATTTAGTTGGATCCATAGACATTTCATTAATCTCGCGAATCAAGCGGACTTCGATGTTCACGATCGACCAGCTCACTGCTCTATCCGCTTTTGTCGACGAGTTCAAGGTTCGCGTTACGTCGCCGCACATTCTGACCGAGATGAGCAATCTGCTTCCAACCTCTCTCCAATCCGGATTGGGGCTGTTCATCGGAAACATAGACGAGCGCTTTGTGTCCGCCGTCGGGCTAGTCGGTGAACCGTTATTTTCGTTTTTAGGATTGGCAGACGCGTCGGTCGCCGAGAGTGCGAAGTCAGGATTTCTCATAATCTCCGATGACACCAGATTGACTGCCTGGCTACGCAGGGAAGGGCAGGATGCGGTATCGGTCCTCGATCTTGGTCTTTAAATTTCTTACTTTTTTCTTAAACTCATCTTGTGTCCTGAAAGCCTTTCGATGATCGAAAGATAGCGGGTCGGAAACAGACGTGAGATCGAGCTGATCTGTGTGGCATCTTTGCCGATGAGGATACGCGGATTTTTCTGTTCGATGCCTCGGAATATGACGTCGGCGGCGGTTTCGGGAGTTGTGCGGGCGACGCGGTCGAAGAATTTTGCGCCTTGCTGTTTCCAGCCTTCGGGAGTGTTTTCGCCGAGCTTCGAATTGCGGGCGATATCGGTGAGGATGCCGCCGGGATGTACGCAAGCGACGTGCAGATTGGTGCCCGCGTATTCGTGGCGGAGGCTTTCGGTGAATCCGCGAACGGCGAATTTCGAGGCGCAGTAGGCGGTTTGTTCTTCGGGAGCGATGAAGCCGAAGACGCTGGAGATGTTGACGACATGCGCTTCATCCTGCGAGAGCAGCGTCGGCAGAAACACTTTGCAGCCATAGACGACTCCCCAAAAGTTCACGCCCATCAGCCATTCGATATCGTCAATCGAAACTTGCTCGAACGTTCCGAAGAGTCCGACGCCGGCGTTATTGACGAGGTGCGTCACGCGTCCGTGTCGTTCGACGACCTCATCAGCGAACCGCTGAACCTGATCGAGCTTGCTTACATCGACGACGTGCGATGAGACGGGAACGCTGAGCTTTTCGATCTCGGCGGCGGTTTCGAGCAAGCCCGTCTCATTCCAATCGGAGATGGCTATACCAGCGATTCCTTCTTTTGCCAAGCGGATCGCGAGTGCCCGGCCGATGCCCGACGCGGCTCCTGTTATGACTGCGACGGTTTCTTTTTTCACTTCTTGACCATCGCCCTTGCGTTTCCGATGTTGCCGGTCGCATCGAAAACCCGCAGCGTAACGGAGTATTCGCCGGCGACGCGAACCGGGATGCTGATGGTGTAGCGTTCTTCGGGTCCGTCGGAGATGCCGTCGTCAGCGTAGACCGGTTTCCACTCGCCGCCGTTCACGCTGTATTCGGCACGGTTGATGAAGCTGCCTCGGTCGGATGCGACGAACACGACACGAGCAGATTCACCGGTCATCTGCGGCTGGCCGGAAACTGAGACTGTCGGCTGAGTGTTGTCGATGTCGAACGGTTCGCTGACGATCTCACCACTGAGGAACTGCGCGTTGGGGTTTGATGGAGAATCTTTTATGACAACGCGGACGAGATATCTTCCGTCGGCGAGCGAGAGTCCATCGATGGTCGCGAAATTCTCGCTGATGTTTTCCCGGAGAAGTTTGTACGACGCGTCGCCGATTTCTTTGAAGTAAACGTCGTAGACAAGTTTGTCGCCGTTGCGGTCTTCGGCGGTCCACTGGAAGGCACGCGCACCGCGTTGAAAAACGCGCCGAGGCGGCTGGGGTGCGATAACGATGCCGAAATTTTGCGGAGCAATTCCAGACAGCTCGATGTTCGGGTCGATCTGGATCGGCGGATTTGCGAGCAGTCCCACGTTTGCCGGAAGAACTTGAAGGCCGGTGATCTCGGGCGCGATGTTTCGGGGCACGAAGGCGAGATTCATCTCACGAAGCGACGAACCGCTTGCGAGTTTCGCACGCCATTGGAAGTAACGAGCGGAAGGATTCGTCGCCTTGCCGCGGCGGGCTTCGGTGCGAACGATCTGCCAATCCGACCACGTCTCATTAGGAAACTCAGCGTTGCCGCTGCGTGTTTCGATCGTTAGATTGCCGTTCGACGTCCACCAAAGGTTTCCCCACGCGGCGGTCGTCTTTGCATCAAGCACGGCGGATTCGTAGATGCCTTCGGCGACCGCGTCAGGCCCGATTTTGAACAGGCGTCCCTGATTGCTGGACGCGGCGTAAAGATCGTTTCCGCGGGCGAAGATTCCCGAGATCTGGCTCGCGTCGGTCTGCATCGCCAGCGTCTCGCTTCCATCGTTTTGGATGTCATAGATGCGGCCTCGGTCCGAGGTGCCGAGCAGTATACCGCGTCCGGTTTGATGAGCGTGAAGAGAAAATCCTACGACTGTCGGCGATGACCATAGGATGTCGTTCGAGCCGTCCGGCAGAATTCGATAGACAGCCGTTTTCGCTCCCGCAAGATCGTATTTGCTTTTCTGCGGCGGCGGCGGTTGCGCCGGGTTCGGAGATGTGTCGGCTGAGACTGTGCTGCTCGCCGGCGTCGGATTCGCTTCGGGTTTTGCCGTCGATGCCGATTCTCCGAGAGCAAGAACGTAAACCGATCCGTCAGGCCCGACGCTGAGTTCGTGGATCTCGCGAAGGGGCGAATCGAGAAGGCCGAAGGGCTTGCCGTCAGGCCCGAATCGCATCACGAGTCCGCCGGAATCAGAGCCCGCGTAGAGATTGCCTTTCGCGTCGGCAGCAAGCGAGATTATGTGAGTCTCGCTTGTATCGAACAGTACTGATGCGTCCGGCGAAGCATTGGTCGAACGCACACGATAGATCTTACCGTTCTCGCCGGTGCCAACCGCTAGGCTGCCATCGCTCATCACCGCAAGCGACCAGATGTACTTCTCCTTCGGGTCGAAATAGACGGTCGCTCTTCCGGCCGAGTCGAGCTGATAGACCTTGCCGTCAGGCGATGTTGCCGCGAATAACTCGCCTTTGTTTCCAATTGCGATCGCGGAAACGTTCAGCTCGGTGAGGTCGACGAACATCGATCCGTTTCCATTCGGAGCTACCTTATATATACGTCCCTCGGCGCCGGTGCCGAGATATACGTTACCTGCCGCGTCGATCGCGCTCGACCAAATATACGGCTGCTCGGTCTTGTAAAGCTCCGTCACCTTCGTCGCCGGCGTGATGTTGCCGTTTTGGTCGATCGAAACGCTGCGGGCCTGGCCCCGCATGACGTCAGCACGCGAATTCACGGTCCATACCTGCGGTTCGCTAGCGAGTGTAAAAGTGGTTAGGAGTAATAGGGAAGCGGCGGCAAAGAAAGATCTGATCATTCGTAGTAAGTGCCCGGGCAAATCTATATTCGACGTAAATCTTAAGCTATCCGCGACCAAAAGGATATCGCCGTCGCGGCCGGAAATAGCCGTAAGTTGTTTGAGTCGAAACATTTCGCGAGGGTCATTTTGAGTCATTTGAATCAAGTTCATAGACTTACGCGCGGTAGTATTAAGTGAAACCTTAAGTCTAAGTTGTTTGTTCCGCTCCATTTTGCGTCTGTGTTTTTGCTCCATTCGGAACAA
>CADEGD010000019.1 GCA_902826795.1 uncultured Acidobacteriota bacterium
GAAGGAAGACGAGCAAATCCTTATCCCCGGTGATTATCAGCTCGCATTCAGCCTTGGTGGCCGCGGCGAGAATGTGATCATCGTCGGGGTCGCGAGAGATAACGCCATCCAATGTCGCCTCGTCTGTAATCTCAGCCTGCTCGCGTATCAGGTCTACCGCGTCGGCAGCGACATCGGAGGAAACCTTAAACTTAATCTCTAGCTTCTCTTTGAATTCGTCAAGAACGAACTCCGATGTGTAGAGATGACGGTTCAATACACAATGTTCAAGTAGCTCATGGCACAGGCCATTCGAGACAAATGAGGCAATGAGTACGTTTGTATCTAAGAAGATCTTCACGAAACGAGTTTGAAGATCTCATCATCGGTCGGGATGGCGGAAAGGTGCTCCTGAATCTGCGTGCGAGCCTTTCGAAACTTGCGGAGAAATAAGTACTTTCTCACTGCTTCCTCGGCTAGTTCCGTTTCTGACATACCTCGCTCGCTCGCCGCTTGACGTAGCGAGGATTCTACCGGATCACTTAGGTTTAGTGTCAGGGTAACTGCCATAACAAGTTATTCTAGCGCAATGTCTACTTCTTGATCTGAAAAGTCCTCGCCATCATGTCGGTCTGGGTTCGCAGCGAACGGAGCTTATCGGTGTAGCCGGTAAAGCGAAGAACGTAAACCGTGTCTTTGTCACGCAAATAGTAAAACCGGCCGGATTTGCCGCGGCCTGCGCTGACGAATTCGTAATTGTAAACCGAGCCGCGCAGTGCTCCGCTAAAGTTCTCGTCTTTGCCGGCAACGAAACCGCGAAGAAACTGGAGCTTCTCCTCTTCGGCTTTCATCAACTCTCCGAGCGGCTTGTTCGCGGCCAAAGAAAGCTTCCTGATCTCGAGGTCTCCGTCGTTCGCGGTGCCGTTCACCAGGCTGACAGGAGACTTGCCAACGACCTTCCATTTTTCATCCGGGATCTCGAAAGTGAAGTCAGCCGCCGGATCTGTAAAAGTCGAGCGTTGAGCCGTCGCCACCGCTGAAAGAGAAAACACAGCGAGGGCCAGAAAGAGTAGCTTTTTATATTGCGCGTTCATTGTTCGAGAATATTCTAATGGAATAGTGGCTAAACCCGGAAGCTTAGATGTTGCCGCCGTGATTCCTGTTGTACCGGTTTCAAATCGCCGCCCCGAAGATTTTTTCAGCTTTTATCACGGTGCCAGCGTCTAACTATTAGCTCGCCTGCGGCAACGTAACGCGGCAAAGTCATTATTTTGAGGTATTTAGCATGAAGCAAAGGTTTTCTCTCGTCGCAAGGATAACGGCCGCGTCGATAATTTGGCTGCTCACGGCTCCCGCATTTGCCGCTGTAGGCCTTGATCCGTCTGCCAAATCGCTTACCGACGACCAAAAGATACTCCATGTACTTAATCGCCTCGGCTTTGGATCACGGCCCGGCGATGTTGAGAAGGTAAAGGCAGTCGGCCTGCAGAAGTATATCGATCAGCAGTTGAACGCCGCCACGATCGACGATTCGGCGGCGGAAGCAAAGGTGAAGAATCTCGAGGTGTTCAATATGAGCACCGCCGAGGTGTTTGCTAAATATCCTAATCCTGGAGCGCTTCTCCGCCAGCTCGAGGGCGGCCGCCGTGCGCAGGCAAATGCTCAGGCAAACGCACAGGCAAACGCGGCGAACAACACGGCAACGCCGAACGGGAACATGCCGCCCGCCGACGAGGCGCAGATGACGGCCGACGAACGCCGCGAACGCCAACAGAAGCTCCAAGAGCTGTATCGAAAGTATGACCTGCGACCGGCCAATCAGATGCTTCCGCAGATCGTATCGAACCGCGTGCTCCGGGCGGTTTATTCCGAAAAGCAGCTTCAGGAAGTGATGGTCGATTTTTGGCAGAATCACTTTAATGTGTTTGCCGGAAAAGCTGCCGTTCGCTGGTACATTCCGAGCTACGAACGCGACGTGCTTAGAAAGAACGCTCTCGGCAATTTTAAGGATCTCGTTGTCGGCACGGCGCAGCATCCCGCGATGCTTTTCTTCCTCGATAATTTCGAATCGGTATCGCCGAACGCACAACAGCAGGGTGGAAACAATCGTCTGGCCGAGGCCATCCGCAGTGGGAACGTTTCCCCGCGAATGCGAGAACAGATCAAGCGCAACCAGAACTTGACGGACGAGCAGCTCGATCAGCGCATCAAGCAGATGCAGACACAACAGAATCGCCCGCGGCGAGGACTCAATGAGAACTACGCCCGCGAGCTGATGGAGCTGCATACGCTTGGCGTCGACGGCGGATATGCACAGAAAGACATCGTCGAAGTTGCCCGTGCTTTTACCGGTTGGACCATTGCCGATCCGAGAGGATATCGACGAGCGGCGGCGGGGATGATCAATGGCGACGAAGAACGGCGTCTCAATCGCCTTCAGCGTCAGGCCGGAATTCCCGATGACATCGACAGCGGCGAGTTCTATTTCAACGAACGCTGGCACGACAAAGACTCCAAGACCGTGCTGGGCCAAAAGATCGAAGCGGACGGAATCAACGACGGCCTGAAGGTTATCGACATTCTCGTCAAGCATCCTTCGACCGCAAAGTTTATCGCCCGAAAACTTGCTACCAAGTTTGTAAACGATAACCCGAGCGACGCTCTCGTCGGCCGCGTGGCTGATGCGTTCTCTAAGTCGAACGGCGACATCAAGACGACGCTGCGAGCGCTGTTCACCGATAAGGAATTCTTTGCCGTCGAAAACTATCGAGCAAAGATCAAGACGCCATTCGAACTTGCTGTCAGCTCGATCCGAGCGGTCGGCGGTGATACGACCGGCGGTCCGCAGATGCTTGCGATGCTGAATAAGCTCGGCGAAGTTCCTTACGGCTATCAGGCTCCGACCGGATATCCCGACACCGCCGAGGATTGGGTGAATACGGGAGCGCTTCTTGAACGGCTCAACTTTGCGGTGGCCGTTGCAAGCAACCGCATTCCCGGAACGCGCGTGAACCTTACGCAGTTTGCGGCGCCGACCAAGTCCGCGATTCTCGATAAGGCGATCGCCGAGATACTCGACGGCGAGGTTTCATCTGCGACCAAGGCTCAGATCGTGAAGCAATTCGACCAGCCGCTGCCCGAGGTAAAGGCACCGGCGGAAGTGGACGATAACGCTGATGCCGACGAAATGACGATGATGCGTCCGGGTGGGCAGCCCGCGGCCAATCGACGGCAGCAGGGCCGCCAAGCTCGCCTGCTTGAGCCGAGCGGAAATCCGGATGTCTTTAAGGCCGTGAGCCTGGTGTTAGGAACTCCTGAATTCCAGCGGCAATAGCGATCATTTTTCCGGCGGCCGTGTCCGGCCGCCGCATTCCCAGCCGGTGTAAGCCGGCTATTTTTATCTCTTATTTTCCGAGTTTCTGTGACTTTTGTGGTTTAGATCAGCTCGGTTTATTGAGGTGCCCGATATGAGATCTCGTTTCTTTACCTTCCTGATATCGTCGCTGTTAGCGTTCTCGGCCTGTTCCGCAAATGCACAAAAACCATCTACCTCGACGAAGTCTAATTATCAGCTCGCTGCGGAATATTCCGCTGAAGCACGCGGGCTTTCGGTCGTCGTGTTGCAGGCCGATAAGGTCGTGTTCGAAGAGTATCAGAACGGACATTCGGCAGACACGCCGCACCTGCTGGCGAGCGGGACTAAATCATTTTCCGGCGTGATGCTCGCCGCCGCGATAGATGACGGATTGATCAAAGGTTTTGACGAGAAAGTGTCCGAGACGATAACGGAATGGAAAGGTGATCCGCAGCGGTCGAAGATAACGCTTCGCCAGCTCCTCTCGCTCACCAGCGGGATCGACGCGGGCCAGAATCTTCGCCCGCCGTCATATTCTTCTGCCGCGAAGAACATGTCGCGATTCGAACCCGGCGAAAAGTTTCAATACGGCCCGGCACCGTTCCAGATCTTTGGCGAAGTGATGCGGCGCAAGCTTGCCGCAAAAAACGAGTCGGTGATGGATTATCTCAAGCGGCGAATTTTCGACCCGATCGGGCTGAAAGCAGATCGTTGGACGATTCAGGACGGCCAGCCTAATCTGCCTTCAGGTGCGTATCTGACGGCTCGTGAATGGTTGAAGTTTGGCCAGTTACTGAAGGACGGCGGCAAGTGGAACGGAAAGCAGATCGTCAAGAAATCTTTGCTGGAAGAGCTCTCGAAGGGCTCGAAAGCAAATCCGAATTACGGCCTTACCTTTTGGCTGAACCGCTCGCATTCGGGGCAAGCCGATATCGTCGAAAACAGCGGCCGCCTGCGAAACATCATGGGCGACGAGGACACCGGCACAACCGCAATGAGCAAAAACGGCATCGACAAGAACATTGCGAACGACCTTTATATGGCCGCCGGAGCCGCTAATCAACGCCTCTACATCATCCCTTCGCTCGATATGGTCATTGTCCGCCAGGGGCGAATGACGAAATTCGACGATCGTAAATTCTTGACCCTTCTTCTAACCGGTAAAGACGCTGGCTAGGCCGTCCGCCATCGCCACGCGCTGTCGATGATCGATTCGAGATCTGGATGCTGCGGCTTCCAACCCAGGACGGAAGCTGCTTTGTCAGCCTTCGCTATCAGCCTTGACGGATCGCCCGCCCGACGACGTTCGATCTTATACGGCACATCTTTGCTCGTTACACGTTTCGCGGCGTCGATCACCTCAAGCACCGAAAATCCATTCCCGTTACCGAGATTGAAGCAGTCCGATTGGCCGCCTTTCTGAAGGTGTCTCAACGCCAAAAGATGAGCCAGGCTTAGATCGGATATATGGATATAATCGCGAATCGCGGTACCGTCTGGCGTTGGATAATCCCCGCCGAATATGGACACGGACTCACGCTTACCTTCCGCTGCATCGAGTATCAGCGGGATCAGATGCGTCTCCGGGTCGTGTCGCTCGAATCGTTTCTCGGTTGCTCCGCAAGCGTTGAAGTATCGAAGCGCGACATACTTTACACCGAACGCCCGATCGTGATCCGCCAGCATTTGCTCGACCATCAGCTTCGTGCGGCCGTATGGATTAGTAGGGTTTTGAGGATGTGTCTCATCGATGGGAATCGCGACCGGCTCGCCGTATGTTGCGCAGGTGGACGAAAATACGAAGTGCCTCACTCCGCATTCGCGGACAGCATCGAGCAAGAGCGCGGTCTGAACTACGTTGTTTTGATAGTAAATGTCCGGCCGTTCGACGGATTCGCCCACGTAAGCAAATGCTGAAAAGTGTATTACTGCAGTAACATCGTGCTCGCGGCAGATCTTTATGACGAGTTCGGCGTCTCCGATATCGCCTTGGTAAAATGCCGCGTCATCGTTCACTGCGTCGCGATGCCCACGAGACAGATTGTCCAGCACGACAATCGCTTCGCCCGCATCGATCAGGTCGTCAACCGCAACGCTTCCAATGTATCCGGCACCGCCGGTAACTAGCACAGCCATAAATTTCAAAACGCTCTAAGTTTCTCGTATACTTGCGAGTATTCAATCGCGACCGCGTCAGGCGTAAAGGCTCGCGCCGCGACCATATTATTTGCCGACATTGCGGAGCACAGTTCACGATCGTTTGCGAGTTGTTCGATCCGATCGGCGATCGATGTTGGCTCGCCGGTACAAAAAAGACAATTCTCTGGATCCGAAAGCCGGTCGGCGGCTGCTCTTATCCTTGTAGTAACGATCGGGAGCCCCGCACCCATCGCTTTGAAAAGAACGATCGGGAACCCCTCGGGATGGGAGGTAGGAAATGCCAATACATCTGCCCTTCTAAGATATTCGGTGACTTCGCGTTCCGGGATATAACCGGTAAAGGTTACGACTCGGCCGAGAGCCAGAGTGCCGACCAGGTCTTTCGCCTCCTGCAAGACCTCACCGTCACCAATACATGTGAGCCGGAATTTTATCCCTCGCACCCGCAACAACTCGCAGGCTCTAATCGTCTCAAGCAGCCCCTTGGCACGCACGAACCGCGAGACAAAAAGGATCTCAAATGCGTCGATATCCTTCTCCTCGTTGAGCGAACTCATTTCGGCGTCAAACACAACCGCATTGCTAACCAAAAACAACTTCGTCTCGTGAAATCCGAGACGTTTGAATGATTCGAGTTCTTCCTTGCTCAGACACCCGTACCCATCCGCACGACGACGTATGATGTCGATCAGCCTTCGCACCAACCAACCGCTCTCCGCAAATCTATCGGCTTCTGAACCATGAAACTTGAGAAAGATCTTGGCGCTTCCCTTGCTTACAAAGAGAAGGGTAACCGAATCTCGAAGGATGGTTTTGAGATCGAATGCCGTGTTCAAATGCAGTACGTCCGGCTGGTGCTCACGCATTAATCGGCGAAATCGAACTGCGGTCTTCAAAACTCTCAGCACTCGGGTGAAGAAAGAGGTCGGTGACGCCTTGTCGCCATACACGTAAGTGGCAGTCACAACGTTGTGGCCCTGACGCGTCAGAGCCTCGGCGAAAGGCGGCTCGCAGGCAGCTGGCCCTCCCCACGAATCCGCCGATGGCATTCCAAGAAGAATCTTCACAAAGTTGCTGTCGTTCTCTCTGTCACAAACAAGTCTACGCCCACCTAAATAAGCAAAGGGTATGGCTAGACCAATCTTTTAAGAAATCCGCTGATAAACTGCTTTCAGGCTTGCTATGTGCGCCTCAATGCTGAAAGTTTCCTTAGCGAATTCAAATGCGTCGCCGCCTAATTTCTCCGTCTGGGCTCGGTCGCGGACCAAAGACAAAATTTTTTCAGCCAGGTCAGACGCGTCACCGGTCCGGAACGTGAAAGCATACCTTCCTTTCTCCGACACCTCCATATGCGGCTCGATGTCCGACACAATCGACGGCGTTTTTGAAAGCATGGCTTCGAGCAGCGATATGGGCAGCCCCTCGTGAAATGATGATAGAACGTTGATGTCGAGGCCCGAGAATATCCTGGTTGTGTCCTCACGGAATCCCAGAAAATGTGCCCGCTTACTCAGCCCTGCTTCCGCGCAGGTACTTTTACACTCATCGAATTTATCCTCGGCTCCTTCAAGCACCCGTCCAACTAGCAAGAGGTGAACGTCAGGCTTCTGCTGTGCGACACGAACGAACGCGCGACACAACGTCAGCTGATCCTTTCTTTCCGCCGGATAAAAATTTGCTACCATCCCAACAAGAAGCGACCCCTCTGACACTCCGATCTCCTCTTTGATCGATGGCCCGACATAGCTGAGCCTTGTGGCATCTACGCCGTTGTAGACAATGTCGAAATTCGCCGCCGAACTAATACCTTGATCCACCAGCCATGTTTTCAGGCCGCCTGAGCAGACGATATTGGCATCGACTCTCGGTACAAGAAACTTCAAGGTCTCTCTATTCTTAGCGTCAGGGAAATGTCCGTGAAAAGTCAGAACGCGTTTGGTTCGGGTACCGATCGAGGCGACGTAAGCATGCAGGCCCTCTACAGCCTGATGCCCGTGTACGATATCGATGTCGTTTTTGGTGATGATCTTTCTCAGCTTAAGTATTTCGGGCAGGTCTAGCGGAAATGAACGATTCAGACGAAAATACGGTACACCTGAATTCTTGAATTCGTCCTCAAGAGTGCCTCCGCCCATCGCCGCCACCGAAAGATCAAGGCCGCAAGCAGCCGCATTGCGGCACACGTCGAGAGCCAGCATCTCTGCTCCTCCGCGATTGAGCGAATCTAAGACGAATAAAACCTTCATATCGCCACTGCGTTGGCTGCCCGGTCGAGCAACAGTATAATTACTTGGAAATAATGTCTCAACGGACCTTTGTATTCGTCCCCTCTTACAATCACGCGCCGTTCATCGAAGAATGCCTGCGGTCGATCTTTTCTCAGACCCTGCCGCCCCTAAGACTTCTGGTGATCGATGACGGCTCATCCGATGACTCACCGCAGATCATTGAAAGAGTGTTGAAAGACTGTCCTTTCGATTCCGAACTGATCGTACGCGAAAATCGTGGCCTGTGCCGGACGCTGAACGAAGGCTTTTCGCGAAGTGAAGGCGAATACTTCGCCTATATCGGATCGGACGATTTCTGGCTTCCTGAGTTCATCGAAGCACGAACACGCATGCTCGACGAACGCGCCGACGCCGTTTTAGGTTATGGCCATGCATACATGGTTGACGAGAACGGCGATATCTTCGACAGCACGACAAACTACAGCGACAGTTGGGCAAACTATCCTGACGGATCGGCGAAGCCTATGCTTATCCGCGGCATTGCGCCTATCAGCTCAAGCGTGTTCTACCGAAGGTCCGCCCTTGAAAATGTCGCGTGGAACGAGGAGTCGCGACTTGAGGATTATGAGATGTATCTTCGGTTGTCACGTTCGGGCAGCTTCGCCTTCGATCCAAGCGTTCTTTCAGCGTGGCGGCAGCACCGGTATAATACGAGCGGAAACAGATTGTTGATGCTCGAGGAATTGCTGGCCGCACAGGAAAGAAATTTCAATCTGCTGGATGTTTCTCGAGAGACATTCAAAAAGATGCAAACGCGGACCAAATTTCTCTACGCGCGGATCGAGTTACAGCACGGCGATAAGACGTCCGCGATGAAACTCGCAGGAGCAAATTGGCGAGGAGCAGAAACGCCGGCACAACTTGTCCGCTTCGCCTTACGAATGATGACTCCGATGGCCGCTGTAGATCTTTACCGAAAACTTAAGAGAAATCGCTCGGGGAATAAAGCTTGAAAGAACCCGTGCAACTACACACCACTACGATCGAGCCGCCGCGAGGCAGATTCGATATCGACCTGGCTGAGATTTGGTCGTACCGCGAACTGCTGTATTTCCTGACCCTGCGCGATATTAAGGTCCGCTACAAGCAGACGGCTATCGGCGTCTTTTGGGTGATACTTCAGCCCCTGTTGACCGCCGCCATCTTCAGCCTCATCTTCAGCACGTTCGTGCGATTCGAATCGATCGGCGTTGCTTATCCCGTGTTCGCCCTCAGCGGGATCCTGCTGTGGCTTTTCGTTTTCACGTCGGTCACGATGGCCAGCAACAGTCTCGTCGGGAACACGAATCTTGTGACAAAGATCTACTTTCCGCGATTGATCGTCCCGATATCTTCGACGCTGGCGTGTGTGTTCGATCTGCTCGTCAGCCTGCCTTTGCTAATTGCGATAATGCTTTTTTATCGGGTCGGCTTTTCTGCGAGCATTTTGGCCGCGCCGCTTTTTTTGATCCTTGCCATTATCCAAGCGGCAGCTATCGGAATGCTTTTCTCGGCTTTGAACGTGCGTTTTCGTGACATAAAGTTCGCTCTGCCTTTCGTGCTTCAAATCTGGATGATCGCGTCTCCCGTGTTTTATCCCGCATCCTCAATTCCGGAAAAATTCAGATTAATCTTCGCGATCAACCCCTTAGCCGGAACGATCGAGGGATGGCGAGCCGCCCTGTTCGGTACGCCGTTTGACTGGCCCTTTATCGCGATCGCGTGCATTTCTACGCTGACGATCCTGATCCTTGCCGTACTTACGTTCCGCCAGATGGAGGACAGCTTCGCCGACGTTATCTAAATGATCGCGATCAAAGCCAAAAATTTGTCGAAACGTTACGTCCTCGGCGCTGCTCGGGCGGATTCCGTCCGAGACGCCCTGAGCGGGATCCTTCGATCGCCGCGGCGGTCGAAAAGGGATGAATTGTGGGCGCTGAATGATGTGGACTTCGAAGTTAAAGCCGGAGAAACTATTGGTATTATCGGTCGTAACGGTGCCGGTAAATCCACTCTCCTGAAGATCTTGTCTCGTATCACAAGACCCACCAGCGGACGAGCGGAGATTCGCGGCCGTGTGGGCAGTCTTCTCGAGGTCGGGACCGGCTTTCACAATGAACTGACGGGCCGCGAAAATATCTACATGAACGGCGCTATCCTGGGAATGAAGCGAACCGAGATCGCGTCGAAATTCGACGAGATCATCGCGTTCTCCGAAGTTGAGCGCTTTCTCGACACACCCGTCAAACACTACTCAAGTGGGATGTACATGCGCCTCGCCTTCTCCGTCGCCGCCCACCTCGAACCCGAGATTCTCATCGTCGATGAGGTACTTTCTGTAGGTGACGCTGCCTTCCAGCGAAAATGCCTCGGGAAAATGCGAGAGTCGGGCGAAACCGGGCGTACGGTGTTGTTCGTCTCCCACGATATGAGCTCGATCTCCCGGCTTTGCAGACGGGCAATTTGGATCAGTGACGGCCGCATTGCTGCGGACGGTCAGGCAACGGAAGTTATCGGTCGATACGTCCAGCAGTTGGCCGGCTCCGGTGCGGAGAAAACTTGGGAAGTAGCCTCTGTCGCTCCCGGCGACGACGTCGTGCGGTTGAGAAGCGTACGAGTTTGTTCAGAATCCGGCGAAACGCTAAACTCGCCAGACATCACTAAGCCGGTAGTGGTCGAGGTCACATACAATGTACTTCGAGAGGGGGCGGTATTATCCCCCAACATCCAACTTTATGATGAGCGAGGGACGTGTGTTTTCGTCTCGATCGACCAGGAAGAACGCTGGCATCGGCAGCCCCGAAGACCTGCTGCATACGTGAGCCGTTCAACTATACCCGGCAATCTCCTTGCCGAGGGAAGCTTAACCGTGACGGTCGTTATTGCGACTCTCGAGCCTATGACGGTCCACATTCAGGAACGTGACGCCGTCATCTTTACGGTTACGGATCCGAACACGGGTGGCTCCGCGCGTGCCAATTACGCTGGCCAGTTGCCTGGGGTTGTGCGACCGCGGCTTAAGTGGGAAACGATAGAACTTGAGGGAAGAGATAAATAGGCCGGCTTTCACCGGGAGCTCTCTCGAACCACGATGCGAATCCTAAAAGACGCCGCCAAGCAATATTTGCCCGAAAGGCTTTCCGGAGCCCTTCGTGAGCTGCTGCATCCAGGCAGCACGAAACCGTTGGAGCGTATCACCTACGACCAGGATGGGCTGATCACGATGCATAATTGCGATTTTATGCATCAAGACGCCTTTACCCGTGCATACTTGGCCGGGGACGTTCTCGGGTCTTGGTTCGGCGGCAAAGTTCACTGGCGAGTTCACGTGCTATTTTGGGCTGCGGAACGGGCTTTGAGGCTCGGAGGAGATTTCATCGAATGCGGAGTGCACCTGGGCGGCTTCTCCCGAGCCGTTGTCGAGTACGTCGATTTCGGGCGCCTCACCGATCGAACTTTTTACCTGCTGGATAGCTTTGAGGGCGTCTCGAAGGAGCATTTGTCAGAGGAAGAAAAGAAACGGGGAATCCTAGATTACGAGTACGCGAACGATTACGAGGCCGTTTGCCGCACGTTCCAGCAATTCGACAACGTAAAGATAATCAAAGGGCTGATTCCGGATTCGTTGAGCCAGGTCGATTGTGAGAATGTGGGGTTCTTGTCGATCGATCTAAACTCGGCTGTTCCCGAGATAGCAGCCGCGGAGTTTTTTTGGGAAAGGCTTCTGCCAGGGGCAACCGTAGTGTTGGATGATTACGGCTGGGAAAAGCACTTGGCGCAAAAACATGCCTTCGACAAATTTGCGGAATCAAGAAACGTTCCGATCTTGTCGCTGCCGACCGGTCAAGGCGTGATAATAAAGCCTTAGCTTTCCGGTTCGGCGTTTTGGTCGCGGATCCGCTTCAGATAAAAGCACGCCTGATCGCCGAGGCCTGACTCGTTCAACTCCACGGCCATTCTCTCCCATTCGTCGTATTGCCTGCGGGAGAATATACTCGTATCGCTTATTCCACGAAAGCTGCGTGGATCGTTCATGGGAATGTCCATCGAGTACTGTTCGCTTCCGTAAAACTGAAATGCCTCCGAATCATAGAGGACCTTCACGACCTCGAAACCGACCCTTTTAGCCAGCAACTTAAACGCTTTTTCCGTATATAGAAAAAGGTGTCTAGGAGGGTCTAGCTGCACCCAGTTGACTCCGTATTTCTCCCAGGCAAGGTTCACCACCGGAATGCGGATAAGGAGCGTTCCGCTCGCCGACAATAGCCTGCGCATTTGGAGCAGTGATTCCTCCGGATTTGGCATATGTTCGAATGAGTGATGCAGCATGATCATGTCGAACACAACATCGATCTCGGTAAGGTCTCGCTTGTAAATATCGATGCTTGAATAATGTAGATCGCGCTCGATATATGGGTCCACCCCTGTTAGCCTTCTAAATCCGAAAGCGTTAAGCGTTCGCAGCAGTTTTCCGGTACCGCATCCGAAATCGAGAACGGAGGAATCGAAGCTGATCGGGGCCGGATGGTCGAGGAGCCACTTCGGAAACTTGTCCGTTATAGTTGGTTTTTTATGTGCAAGAAAAGCTCCGAGCTTCCCCGAGCCACGAATCAAATATTTGCCTATCAGACGCGCCGCGATCCGGCGCCTAAACTTGTCGAAGTGGTGCGGTTCATCGGACCGCAGAGAGTAGTAATCGGCCGGATAATAGTCTCGGAGGTCCGGAACGTTTAGAAGTCGCAGCGTTCCGCAGTGGCTGCATTCTGCATAATCGAACCGGTCTCGCGTGCCGAACATCATCTCCCGTGCCGAATGAACCTCGTTATCGCCGGCTGTTCTGCAAATGGGGCAGGTATCGGTCATAAAGCTTAAGAATTGCGATACAGGGTGATAACGTAAGACTTATAGCTGCAAGTAAAGCATTCCGGTTGGTTTTTCATGAGCCTAAAAAGCAAGATTAGCACTGCATATAAGGTCTGGCGAACAGGTGGAATCGCCGGCGTCCGGCGACGATTGTCATGGAATACGTTTTTATCGTCGCAGCATAATGCGTACTTGCGATGGCTGGCAAACCGCGAAGATCTCGCTGCGAACAATGAGAACGCGATTGTACGCCAGTTAGAGGAGTTCAACCGTTACCCGCTGATCTCTGTTGTTGTTCCAGTATACGACGTCGACGAACGGTGGCTTCGATTCTGCATCGAATCGGTGTTGAGACAGGTTTATCCACATTGGGAGCTATGCATAGCGGATGACTGTTCAAAGCTGCCGCATATCCGCCGCGTTTTGGAAGAGTATTCACGTGCTGATAAGCGGATCAAACTCGTCTTTCGCTCCGAGAACGGCCATATTTCAGCGGCGTCGAATTCAGCATTGGATCTCGCATCGGGCGAATTCGTCGTGCTTCTCGACCATGACGACGAGCTGTCGGCGGATGCTCTTTTCTATGTAGCCCGTGAAGTAATCGACCATCCCGACGCGATGATGATCTACAGCGACGAGGACATGATCGACTCAAACAGTCGTCGTTTTCAACCGAATTTCAAACCGGATTTCAGCTACGATCTCCTACTGTCGGTCAATCTCGTAACGCACTTATCGGCCTATAAAACGGAGTTGCTTAGGTCGATAGGTGGTTTTCGTATCGGGCTCGAAGGAAGCCAGGATTACGACTTGGCCCTGAGAGCGGTCGAGCAAATTTCCGAAAAGCAGATCCGCCACATTCCGCGAGTGCTTTACCACTGGCGGGTGATAGAGGGTTCCGTCGCTTTAAGCGGTGACCAAAAGCCTTACGCTCACGAACGAGCCCGGATCGCGATTCGCGATCATTTGAAACGGTCCGGCATCGAGGCGGACGTAAGCGCGACGCCGCAAAACTTTCATCGTGTCCGTTATAGGCAACCGGACGAGGCTCCGAGAGTCAGCATCATCGTTGATTCTGATAACGCCACAGGGGACCTCGCTTGCTTGATCTCCAAAACCGATTACCCGCAGCTCGAGATCGTCGCAGTTAGCCGAAACCGCAGCGTTCTAGACACCGACGTGGACCCGCGAATCACGATCGCCGTTTGTTCTGATCCGCGGCGTGCGTACCGCCTTAACTTCGGAGCTCTTCAGTCAACTGCCGATATCTACGTTTTTGTCGGCACTGGACTTGTGCCTCGAAGCGAAGATTGGATCGAAGAGCTAGTCGGCTTTGCATTTCGTGGCGAGATCGGCGTGGTCGGCGGTCGAGTGTCCACCCCGGACGAAACCGTGGTGGACGGCGGCTTGATCGTTGGGACGAGTAAAGGGGTCAACCCCGCCCATGCCGGCTTTCCCAAGGATGTCGCCGGCATGACGGCCCGAAACGTCGTGATCGCAAATTACTCTGCAGTTTCCGAGTCTTGTTTGGCCGTAAAAAAGAGAGATTTTGATATGGTAGAGGGCTTCGACGATCAGAATTTCCCGAGCGCTCTCTTCGCGGCTGATCTGTGCATGAAAGTCTCCGCCAGAGGCCTGAGGGTATTAACGACGCCTTTTGCGGAACTCGAGCGGTGCCATCATAGAGAAATAGAGTATCCAAGCGAGGCCGAACTACTCTCCTTTACGGAGAGATGGCCGCAGCAATCCGCAGCCGATCCCTTCTACAACCCCAACCTTTCGAAAAGCGACGGCACGTTTTCGATCGACGCCTAGATCTTTCTTCCGATAGCGAAAAGCTTTATTAGAACAACGCCGGCGATGAATCCGCCGATGTGAGCGGCGTAGGCGACTCCGCCTTGGCCGGAAGGTGTTAGAAAGCCAAGCAGAAGCTGATAGCCGATCCAAAGGCCGAGAGCGACGAAGGCGGGAACGGTTGTAAGAAAGTTGAAGATGATCGCTCGAATTTGACGCTGAGGAAACAGTACAAGATATCCGCCGAGAACACCGGAAATAGCGCCAGACGCGCCGAGCATGGGAATTACCGAACCCGGTTCCATCACGACCTGCGCGAGCGCCGCCGCAAATCCGCAGACCAAATAAAACGCTGCAAATCGGATATGTCCGAGAAGATTTTCGAGATTATCGCCGAAAATCCAAAGGAATAGCATATTGCCGAAAATGTGCCCGAATCCGCCGTGCATGAACATCGAACTCAGGAAGTTGAAGTAGACGCCGAGCGGAGTCTGGAAGTGCTGGATCTCGCCAAGCAATTGACCATCTGAATTCGTGACCGGAATCACACCCTGAAGATCGACACCGGTCGTCACCTCTCGCGGAACAAGCGAAAACGCATACGAGAACGCATCGTTCGATCCCAGCTGCTGGAGCAGCACGAACACCAGAATGTTTATCCCGATAAAGAGATAGTTAACGTAAGGTGTGATCGTTATCTCTGAGTTGTCGTCGCCGATCGGGAACATCGTAAATTAGAATCAGGAGAAAAGGTCTTCCACTCGTAAGGCAATGTCGGGTAAACGACTGGAGGTGACGATGCTTCCGACCTCGAAGATTTCGGTCGATCCGTACACACCCAGGTCGGGTTTTGTATATACCTCAACGATCCGGTTCGGAATGTTGACGATCCATGACTCCGTGATCTGGTTAGTTGCGTAAAGGGATAGCTTAGTCGTTCGATCCGTTCTCAAGCTTGATTCTGCAACCTCGATGACCAGGATCGTTTCCGCAGGCGTCGGGTGTCGCTTACCGTCATACTTCGTCAGATCCGAGAGAACTATATCCGGCTCAGGCTCGTCGTAATCACTAAGACGCAATGGGTTCTGGCCGTGCACTTGAACAGTCTCAGGCAAATTAAGAATGAAAAAGCGGGTGAGAAAGTTAACGATCCAGGCATGCCTGTCTCCAATGCTCATTTTTCTAATCAATTCACCATCGATGATCTCTGACTTCTCGAACGTCTCGACGTCGATCAGACCAAGTTCATACATCTTGTAATACTCCGCGACCGGCCGACGCATTCGCACGTAAGGCTGCTGGGGCGTCACAACGATGCTGGAGTTTATGCTGGCCATAGCGACACTATACCCCAATCTCACCCGATACCAACATCTTCCTTAACCTTAAGAAGCTCGTATCCTTCGCTTCTCGCAACGAATGTCGCGGCTGTAAGATCGCCCACGACGTTCAGCGTCGTACGGCACATGTCGAGGATGCGATCGACGCCGAGGATAATCGCGATCAGCGCCGGATCGATGCCGATCATCGCGAGAATTCCGATGATGAACGGGATCGAACCAGACGGCACGCCGGCCGTTCCGATGCCGCCGACGATCGCATAGAGAACCACTAGAAGCTGTACGCCAATAGTAAGTTCGATACCGGCGAGCTGGGCGATAAACAGAACGGTAACGCCCTCATACAATGCTGTTCCATTCTGATTCGCCGTCGCACCGACGGTCAGTACGAAACTGTTGATCTCTTTCGGAATGCCGAGATTCTCATGCCCGACGCGTAAAGCCGTCGGCAGAGTAGCGTTTGATGAAGATGTTGAAAAAGCGGTCACGATCACAGTTCGGATCCGCCGGAAAAACTCGAGCGGATTGAGCTTTGAAAGGAAATAGATCGAAAGCGAATAAACGCCGAAGAAATGGATTCCCAGCCCGAGCAGCACCGTCACCACAAACCATGCCAGCGATTGCAGCAGGTCGAGCCCGAACTGCGCGACATTGTTGAAAATCAGGCATGCTACAGCATAAGGCGCCACCTTCATGATGATGTCAATGATCTTCGACGTGATCGCAAAGACGCCCTCCATAAAGCTGACGAATGTCGCCGTTACCGGAGTTGGTATCAGCGTGATCGCGATGCCCACGATCAACGCGAAGAACATCACATGAATCATGTTGGGACTTGTGCCGGAAACCGAGTTGAATACGTTCTGCGGCACGACGGTCTTCACCGCCTGCATCAAAGCTGAATCCGACTTCGCCGCCTCGGCCGCCTTTTTTTGCGCATCTGTCGCGCTCGCCGCGCCGCCGCTAAACTTCTCCTTCAACTGAACCGCGACATCTTCGCTGATCCGCTTGCCTGGCTGGATCAGGTTCGCGAGTCCGAGGCCGATAACAACTGATAATCCCGAGATCAGGAGAGTATACGCAAATGATTTAAGCCCTATTCGCCCGAGCTTGCGTATGTCGCCGATGCCGGCAACACCGACGACCAGCGACGAGAAAACTAGCGGCACGACGATCATCAGTAACAGGCTCAGGAACAGCGTCCCGATCGGCTGCGTGATATTCGACACGAACCAAACAACGTTCGGATCATTTCCGCCCAGCGTCCAATTCACGGCTAAACCACCGACCACACCGGTGAGCAATCCAAGCAGGATCTTCGTATGCAGCGGCATGCCCCTGGGCTTGTCCGGTGTGTCGTCGTCGAGATCGGTGGAGAGTTCGCGTTCGTAATCGTCGGTCGGGATCTTGTCGTTTTCCGCCATATAAATTTTCTGGTTGTAAGAAAGTAAGGAGGCCTGTTTCGAGAGAGTTTAACCGAAAGTCGCGGAAAATGCTCACATGCGGTCGCACAGTTCGCGAAACTTGCACGTCTTGCAGAAATTCTCGTGCGGCGTCATTCGAAACTCTTCCTTCGGCAGCGGGATGTTCAATTCGGGCTCGGCGCAGAGCGAATACATCTCCTGCGTCTGCCCCTTTACGACGTTCGAGAAATCTTCGATGTCGTATTCGTTTACACGCTGCGAGTTCTCTTTATAGTCCGGCAGCAGATGCGCGATCGTCGTCTGTATCTGAGCGTATTCTTTTTCAAGGTGAAAGTTCGCCCAATAAGCATAGCCGCGAAGCTGCGTACTGTGCTTGCGGTAGTCTTCTTTGCCGGTCTTCCAATCAAGAATGTGAAGTTCGTCGCCGATCGGGAAGATGAAGTCTACTTTGCAATAGGCTTTCAATCCTTCGATACGGAACTCGCCAAAGCCGTCCGGCTCGATCACCCAATCGTCTTTCGTGACCAGTGCTTCCTCAAATAGCCACTGAAGCCGTTCGCTCCGCAGAAAATTATCGAGCCCCGCCCGAACCGGTTCATAAATCTCGTTCTCGAAATCGATTTCGTCTCGAACTCCGTAATAGATTTCATCGAACAGTTTTGACCGAAAGATCGAATAAGCCTCGCGATACGCGTAATCAAAAAACCGTCCCGGGTCGATCTCTGCCGACGTTCGCTGCAACCTCTTGAGCAGCGTCCGCAAGATCTTGTGGCTGATGTTCCCGATCTCAAGCGGAACCGTCGTCAACTGAGCCAGCTTCCTGATCTGCATCAGGTCGCCCGCCACGTCATACTTCGCGTACTTCTCGTAATAGTACTGCCGCTTACACGATTGAAACGTGGAATAGCGCGAGTAAGACCACCCAAGTACGTCCGTATATCCAAATTGTCTGATTACCGCTTCGCTCAATTTTTTTGTCTCAGCGAATCTTACCGATGCTTAATGCTCGAATGCAATTCCAAAATATCTTGCCAAGAATCTGATAATCAGATAATCTGATTATCTGATAGGACGTTACCATGCCGGAAACCCTAACTGTAACTGAAATGGCCCGAAAATTTGCTGATTATATCAACCGCGTTGCTTATCGCGGCGAACGATTTGTGCTGACAAAGGGTAACCGAGAGGTGGCCGAAATAAGGCCATTGCCTAAAGGACTTTCATATTCGGAATTGCGCGAGGTATTGACCTCGGGGCCTCATCTCGATCCGGAAGATATCGAACAATTCGCGAAAGATATCAATGAAGCGCGTGCGGAGTTAAACTCCCTTCCACTACGTGATCCATGGGAAGACTAATCGACACAAACACATTCATTGAATCTGAGCGGGGTCGATTGGATCTCGAGTCCAACCTTGAGGCTCGAGAAAGTGATGTGTTTTTCATGTCAGTTGTAACGGCCAGCGAACTTCTTCACGGCGTTCATAGAGCGTCCTCAAAATTCCGAGATTCGCGCACTGCAACAATCGAGAAGTGGATTGCGAGGTTTCCTCTTATCGACATCGACCTGCCGATTGCCCGCGATCATGCGAAGATCTTTGCTGATTTGAAGTCTAGAGGCGAGGTCATCGGAGCTCATGACCTTTGGCTTGCCGCGACGTGCCTGAATCGAAATCTGAAGATTGTGACAGCAAACGTTAAGGAGTTCAGTCGGATCCCAAATCTTGAGATAGAGAATTGGTTAAGTAATGGTTAGTTCTATGTTCAGTTCCATCCATTTCCAATCAAAAGGCCGGGCGACGACGAATGCGTCGAAGCCTGAGGTGATCGCCGCGCTTCAAGCGATCGTTGGCGAAGAGAATGTGATCGTCGAACCTGAACGAGTCGAGCCATATGGAGCCGACGCCGTCAAGGAAAAGTTTCCGCCTGAGGCCGTGGTGTTTCCCGAGACGACAGCCGAGATGGTCGCGATATTGAAACTCGCGAATGAACATATTTTCCCCGTCACGGCCCGCGGCGGAGGCGTGGGCTATACCGGCGGGGCAGTTCCGGTCGACGGCGGTATCGTGATCGGCACCGACCGGATGAAGAAGATCATAGAGATCAACGCGGACGATCTCTACGTCACTTGCCAGCCGGGACTGACCACTTACGAAGTTCAGCAGGCGGTAGCCGAACAAGGCCTAATGTTCGCCCCCGATCCGGCGAGTTATAAAGACTCTTTTATCGGCGGCAACATCGCCGAAAATGCCGGCGGAATGCGCACGCCGAAGTACGGTGTTACGAAACATCACGTACTCGGGCTTGAGGTCGTCACCGCGACCGGTGAAGTCATCCGGACCGGCGGCAAAACTGTAAAGAACGTCGTGGGGTTCGATCTCGTGGGCCTGATGTGCGGCAGCGAAGGAATGCTCGGGATCATCACCGAAGCGACTCTCAAACTTCTCCCGATGCCCGAGGCGACCTCGACCGTCCGCGCCAATTTCCACTCGATGGAAGCCGCGTGCAAAGTGCTCACCAAATTTACTCCGGAAGGTTTGCTGCCGATGGCGATGGAAGTGATCGACAAGCACTGCGTCGCCGCGATCGAAGATAATTTCGCCTTCGGTTTATCGAAAGATGCCGGTGCGATCTTGCTCGTTGCCGTCGATGGCTCGAAGGAAGAGGTCGAGAGAAATGCTCTGACGATCGAACGCGTCATCAATGAGAACGGCGGCTTCGACGTGCTCCGCGCTAAGACCAAGGAAGAGGAAGACAAGCTCTGGGACGTTCGGCGGGCGATATCGCCCAGCCTGATGAAATACGGCACGCTCAAGATCAACGAAGACGTCGTCGTCCCGCGATCGAAAGTCCCCGAACTCGTCGCACGCATCGAAGAGATCGGCAAACGCCACGACACCTTCGTCGCCAACTTCGGCCACGCCGGCGACGGCAACATCCACGTCAACTTCGTCGTCGACCGCGACGACCCGGACGCGATTCGACGAGCCCGCGAATGCGTCTCCGAAACCTTCCAACTCTCCGTGAACTTGGGCGGAACCATCTCCGGCGAACACGGCATCGGCTACGTCAAATCGCAATACATGCACTACGCCATCGACCGCCCAACGCTCGAAATAATGAAAGGCATCAAACAAGTCTTCGACCCTAACGGCATCCTCAATCCAGGAAAAATGTTTGTGTGATTAGCGTTGTTTCGCCGAAATGCGATAGGCAAATCTTACAACTCTCAACCTGAAGAGGGTTAACGTTTGCTCGGCCCAAAGGTAGTCACTTTCCTCACGGATAGTTAGGCGGTCGCGGAAGGATCTAATAAATTGAGTCCAATAATCGCCTTGTCCGTCCTTTAGCAAAAAGTAGAATCCCGGATCGCCAAATTTTTTCCCTGAAGATTCAAGGACCAGTTCGCCGTTTTCGCCGACGCTGGGTGAGAGGACTACGGTCGCGTTGCCATTGGGCAGCGGAAAAACGGCTTTGATGCACTTTTCACCAGAAGGTAGTTGGCAGACGCCATACGCGCCCGAGTAAACGACCTGTCCGCTCGACTTAATTGATCGATGCCAAAATGTGTATTTAGTCTGGTTTGAACTTGGGTCGATAAGTGTTGATATTTCGCTAGTTACAGATTCACCTTCGGCGACATCTTTGATCGGGACGTTTAGTTGCCCGATTCGATGACTGAACAGAATGTTGATCAAGCGGCCGAATATTTGAAAAAATGGGTTCCATTTTACGAAGAGGTCGATATCGTAGTTAGTTGTCAGTTCGTAGAAATCAACAATTTGTCTCGACAAGCCCTCACTCTCGGTGAGACTTAGCTTTTGCATCGAAGGTATTAGACCTTGGGGTTTAGTCGTTTTATCGATTAGCAGCCCTTCTTTTTCGGCAAATCGCTGGATGAAATCACTGCCAAGTACGTCTAAGTTTCCGAACGGTCCCATCAACCACGGATGTTCTGCAGGGTTGATTCTCCGTCCCCACAGAATCACCCATTGCTGAGTTACCCAATCCTGAAATTTCTGCATTGGATAGGCATATCTCATATCAATGCTTTGGGATCTGGTCCGAAATAAAATTTGGGCGGCCGTTCCATGTGCCGAACTCTGAAATCGCCTTGAAGCGTAAGGTCGTGAATTCGATATGAAAGTCCTTCCTGTCTCGTTCCTTCATCGCATCGATGTGCCGTTTCGGCTGCGGTACCGAACTATGTCCGCGGACCATATCGGTCATTTCCTTCGCCGATCTCCAGATGGAGAATGTTGAGATAGTTCGAGGGTATCTTATCGACGCTAGCGAAAGCGTCGTACCGGGATGATCGCGAACCAGCTTCTCGACCGGCCTTCCCCAATGAAGAAACCGCGGAACTTGAAACAGCTTCATCCGAGCGATCGTCACTGCAACTACGGGCGATGCAGGATCAGTTTCGAGTTCCTCGTCAGGTATCGCAAATCCGCTGATCGATCCCCACTGTCGCAAGAACGAAAGTCGAGCGTGCCATCCGTTAGCCAAGATCTTTCCGACCCGATCATTCTCCAAGAACTTATTGATTGCATCTTCACTTTCCCACTGTGCGAAAACTGCCACCTGGTTGAACAACATTCTTGACGGGGAAATGATCGGCGAGCCCAACTTCATTACCGACATACACTCACAGTGGATCAAGCCGTGGACATTCTCAGGCGTGGGCGGAAAGTAGATCGTCTTCAGGCCGTTCGCGTACGTCGTCTTTGCCAGATGATAGGAGAATACGCTCATGCTCAATACCTCGATATAGTAACCTAACTCTCAAACCAGCTGAGCCTATTCCGATGATGCGATATCTTTTCCTGACAATCCTACTACTACTTTTCACGAATGCGTCGTTCTCCGAATCAGTGGTCTGGAACCTGAAAGACCTCAATAAAATCGGCGGACACAAGACCACCGTGTTAGGGCAACCAAAGGTGATCAACACCGATCAGGGTAAAGCGGTCGAGTTTGGCGGGATTGATGACGGGATATTCATCGAAACTAACCCGCTTGCGGGGGCGAAGGCGTTTACTATCGAAGCTTGGTTCCGACCGGACGCTGACGGGCCGGCTGAGCAGCGTTGGCTGCATATTGAGGATCTTGAGAACGTGGAGAGTCGTGCGTTGCTCGAAACGAGGGTGACAAAGGATTTGTGGTTTCTGGATACGTTCCTCAAATCGGGCGAGAACCGCCTTCCGCTCTACGCCGAGAATTTCAAACACCCTACGGGTCGGTGGTATCACGCCGCGCTCGTCTACGACGGTTCCGAGATGCGGCATTACATCGACGGTAAACTCGAACTTTCGGGAAAGATCGCGATGAAACCTTTTGGGCGCGGCCGCACTTCGATCGGGGTCCGACAGAACAAGGTCTATTGGTTTAAGGGCGCGGTTCGAAAGGTCCGGTTCTCACACGCGGCTCTCGAGCCCGAGCAGTTTCTGAGCCACTAAGGACAAAATCTTCAAACACCATTCAACCGACTATCCCGAGATTCTTGCCCGATAATCGCTCATCCACCTGACGATGTTCCGCGTATACGCGTTGCTGTCGTTTTCGACTGGCGGAGCGTACTTGTTAACTAATCCCGCCCAATCCTGCCGGTCGATGAACGAACGATAGCCGCGGTCCAGCAGGCGGAAATAGGCTCGGACGCCGTCTTCCATTGAAGGCCATCTGGCAAATCCGTTAGCACCGCGCGTGGCTCCTTCCTGATTGTTGAACCTTATGTTGCCGGGATTGTTGTTCCGCTGCGCAAGGCTTCCAGTTGACGCAAATCCGGCCTCCATCCTGAACATGGCAAGGGCCAGTTCCGGTGGGATATTGTACTGTCGTGCGAGGCTGGCGATCAGGTCGCCCTGACCGGCGAGGTTTGTTCCACGAAGGATCTCGTCGATCCGCGCTCCGGATGCGCTTGGCGTGGTCGGTGTAGTTGGTGCGGTCGGCGTTGTCGGTGAGGCGCCGCCGAGGGCTGTTGTAAGGGCAGCACGAGAGCGCGGTCCGTAGATGCCGTCAACTTCGAGGCCCTGGCTCCGCTGAAAAGCTTTCAATGCCCGGTCCGTTCGCGGGCCGAAAATTCCCGGGCCGGTATTCATCTGTGCCTGCGTCATGAATCCCAGACGAACCAGCGCGTCTTGAAGCTGTTTTACCTGCTCCCCGCGGCTTCCCCGACGCAGTGTTCCCTGAGGGACCGGCAGAGATGGAGCCGGGCCTGATCCGGCGATCGCCGCCCGCGTCCTCGGCCCGACTATTCCGTCCGCTGTTAACCCACGGTCCTGCTGAAATCGTCGAACTGCTGCATCGGTCCTCGGCCCGAAGATGCCATCGGCAGTAAGCGGATAGCCGAGCCTCGTCAAGTCTCGCTGCAGTTGAGCCACCGCAGGCCCGCGTGAGCCCACGCGGAGATCGTTACCCGCCGGCGTGTTAGGTGTTGTTGGTGTGGTCGGTGTGGTCGGGGAGCCAACGGGCGGATAGTTTCGGTTGACCGTGTTCCAAATGTCAGGCAGGCTGCCGCCGTTATTGTTGTATTGAGTCCGAAGGTCCGAGACGCTTCGTCCGCCCGTCATCTGGAAATGCGGACGGTCTACGATGCTCTGGAAATCGCCGCCCCACTCCATTCCCTGGCGCTTGCCCGCCGCCCCGATCCGCTGCCAAACGTCGTTGCCCACATTCCAATTCGGCTGCCCGTTCGCACCCAGCGGCACGACATCTACGGCCAGCCCGTAGTTATGAAGGCTGCTGCCCGCTCTCGCGTTCGTTACCGTAGAACGATTTTCGTTCGCCGAGATCGGACCCCATCCGGCCTGCCGTCGAAGCTCGTTGACTCTGCTCAGCGATTCTCGCCCTTGAGCGTAGAGCGCGGTCTGCTGTGCGTGCGTGCGAAGGCCGCTCGTAACGATGATGTTGATGCCCTGTGCTCTCAAATCGGCTGCCATCAGCCGGACGCGGTTGGCCATCTGTGGATTTATCTGGGCCAGGACGGCCTCGGATCGAGCGTCCATCGGCGGTGTCGCTGCCTGCCGCGTAGCCGTGCGTTCCGACATGATTCCCTGTGCGTTGAGCAGCCCGTCCAAGGTGGTAAGTCCGGCGGCATTTGCCGCTCCCGGCTGACCGGTCAATTGAGCCGGATCAGTTCCAACGCCCGCATTTGTCGTGCCCGCACCGCCTACTCTCATCACCATGACTTTCTTAACCTCTTTCTTCGATTCAGAATTCGGACCGAATTTGCAATACTTGCTGATATCGTCTTCGGCAAAAATCGGAAAAAGTTACGGATTTTTCGAGAATTTATATGAAATATTTTGTTTCCTTTTTGTTTTGCTTGGCAATCCTGCCCGCGATCGCCTCGGTCGCGGCCGCGCAGGAGAAATTGATAATCCTTGTCCGCCACGCCGAAAAGGCCGATGCGACTAGTCAAGATCCTGAGCTTTCCGACGCGGGGAAGCAGCGGGCCGAGCGGCTAGTAAAAGTCGCCGGAAAGTACAAACCGGGCGCGTTCTATTCGACCAACTTCAAACGCACGCGCGATACGCTGGCACCGTTCGCAGGCAAACGAAAAAAGACGGTCGAGATCTACGACGCCCGCAAGCCCGCCGAGCTGCTCGACTTGATAACCAAAAGCAAGATCAAACGCCACATAGTCGCCGGCCACAGCAACACCGTTCCCGGGCTCGCGAACTTCATCGCCAAAAAAGACGTTTTTAAGAACCTCGATGAGTCCGAATACGGCGTGATCTGGATCATCCGAATGAAGAACGGCCAGATCGTAAAAACTGAGGTGTTACCGTATTAGGATGATGGTTCCGACTCGTGCGATCGCCTCGCGGCTTTGAAGCGGAAAACCCGTCAGGGCCGTAGTTGTAAGATCGAGAAGGAAGTGAAATATGAAACCCAAGATACCTCACACTCTTGCGCTTGCGATATTTATTTCGCTGTCGGCATTCGAAGTTTACGCCCAGGCGGCGGGCGGCGGAACGGTTTCGCCGACGGTTACGCCCAAGCCTAAAACGCCGACCAGAACTACTCGTACGCGAACGACAAAGCCAAAGCCCCGTACCACTACAACTACGAAAACAAGAACGCCGACTGCCGCACCTGCACCCGTAGCGAGTAAGAGCGCGGTCTACTACTTTGATTACGCGATGTATAGCTGCGGCGAGAATGCTCTCGACTGCAAGATAGATAACCTGACGAAGGCAATCAGCCTTAATCCGCGGATAGCGGCGCCCTATTTCGCCCGAGGATTGGTTCACTACAGAAAAAAGCTCTACAACTCAGCCATTGCCGACTACACGAAAGTTATCGATCTCGAGCCGCGAAACGCGTCCCCCGCTTATAACAACAGGGCCTGGACGTTTTGCGCGATGGGATTGTGGGATAAAGCCTTGGAAGATGCCGAGCGGGCTCTTGAGTTGAAACCGAATTATGCTGAAGCTTTGGATACCCGCGGCCACGCCCACATGGGCAACGGAGACTATCGCCTCGCTTTAGACGACTTCAACAAGGCCGTGCGGCTGGCGCCGTCGAACCCCGAGATGTATCGAAGCCGTGCGACGCTCTACAGAAAAACGGGGAAACCAGCGCTCGCTAAAGCCGACGAAAAGAAACTATTGGACCTCGGCGCCGAACTCTAGCAGATTCACGATGCTCTATCAGGTCTTCGATCCGCCCGCTCACCTAGCACCTTACGTGCGGTTCTTCTGGGCGCTCGAGGCCGATGTCGCACCGGGCGATGAATTTGTTCATCGTTCGATGGCGGATGGCTGCGTCGAGATCGTATTTTCGTATCGCGGCGTTTTCGATGAGGTTACGGAAACGGGCTCGATCGAATCGTCGACGCTTGCCAGCGTTCAGGCTCAGTCGACCAGCTATCGGCGATATTCCACCCTTCAAGGCTTCGGGATCTTCGGAGCCTACCTGTATCCGTTCGCTTTGCCCAAGCTTTTCTCGCTGCCTGCCTCAGATTTCACAAACGTTTCGCTCGATCTCGAATCTGTGATCGGCATCGATGCGGGACGGCTTGACGAGGATATGCTTGCGGCAAAAACGAATGAACTACGTGTGGCGATAGCATGCGAATTCTTAACCGCGAGGCTCGCAAAGAACGTCAGAGATCTTCCGCAGATCCATCTGGCTATCCTCTCGATTCTTGCCGCGAAAGGTAACGTCAACATCGCCGCCTTGGCCCGCGATTTTGCTGTCTCGACGCGTCAGTTCGAGCGCCGCTTCAAAGAATTTGCCGGCCTCTCGCCGAAGCTCTATTCGCGGGTCATCCGCTTCCAGGCGGCTACTCAATATCGCGTCGATGGTGTCCGCGATCTAACCGAGATCGCATACGCCTGCGGCTATTACGACCAATCTCACTTCATCAACGACTTCCGCGAGTTCTCAGGCTACACGCCGAAAGAATACTTCTGGAACTCCGCTGAAGGCACGCAATACATGGACACCGAGAGAATGTCGCATTTTTCCAATTAGCCGCAAACAGATCCTGCTACATTTTCTTCACACATCCGTAATTAATATTCTTAATTGCTAATTATTAGGCGGAAAAAATGGCTATAGATTTACAAGAAGAGTTGTTGAAACTCGGGGAAGACTGGGCGGCCGCGATGGTCGCCAATGATGCCGATCGGATAGGGAGCTTTATGGCGGACGAATGGGTCATAGTTTCTGAACGCGGCATCTCGACCAAAGACCACTTTCTGGAATTCGTTCGCAGCGGCCAACTCACGCACAGCATGTTCGAGAACGTAGGCGACGCACGCGTCAGAGTTTACGGCGACACTGCGGTGCTTACGATCCGCGTAGTCAACACTGCCCATTTCGGCGGGCAGACCTTCGAGGCTGACGAGTGGACCTCCGACGTTTTCGTGAAACGAGACGGCCGATGGCTGTGCGTACTAACGCACATCACGACACGCGACAAAGATTGGAACGGTTCGCGTGGAGATTAAACGCATGGAAGGTGTGACCGATGCTCGATACGAAGACGTTGAGGCCGCAATGGATCGGCCGGCCGAGGCCGACGAAAAGAAGCTATTGGACCTCGGAGCAGAACTTTAGCAGATCTCCAAAATAATTTGGCGCAGCTATTTTTTAAGTTGGCGCAGCTATTTTTTTCGCCTTGCAAACGCAAAATCGGGTTGCGTAGGAATGGCTGGGTGACGAGAGGTGGGCGTAGGAATACCGGGAAACGCCGGGGTTGCGGTGGAGTAGGATTCGGTATGGTTGTGGTCGCTCCAGTCGTTTCGGATTCTAAGGAATTGTCGGCGGCTCAGTTGTTGACGAACGCATCACCGTCTGCTTGCCATTCGTAAGGAAAGACTTCAGGTGGTTGTGCGTGCTCAGCCACATTACGTCAGTCGATAAAGAGTTTCGAAAAGATGAGAGAGGAGAAACGAAAATGAGCACTCCTAAACACTATTCACCCGTGATGCCTTATATTGTTCTGCCGGGCGATGCGGACGGATTTATCAAATTCATTACGGACGTTTTCGCGGCCGAAGAGAAGCTTCGCGTGAACCATGCGAGCGGCGAGCTAATGCACGCCGAATATTCGATCAACGGCGGCACGATAATGTTCGGCCAGGCCGCCGGGGAATGGAAGCCGTTCCCGTGCGGGATGTACGTCGTGGTTGCCGATGTGGACGGCCTTTATGCTAAGGGTTTGGCTCATGGAGGCCAGGGCAATCAGGAACCTGGCGACCGTGGTTACGGCCGTGCCGCGGGGTTCATCGACAAGTGGGGAAATCAGTGGTGGCTGAACGATCCGGAAAACACGGAAGGCGAAGCTTAGTCCGCCCCAAAAAAGAAAAGATCGTGGACGTTTTGCCCACGATCTTGCGAACTTAAGTTCGCGATCCATCACTTCTTATTCTTCTGGTCTTTTGCGAAATAGCCTTCGCGGTGCGTGAGCCTGACTTTTTGTTTTGCGAGTTCCGGGTTAACGACCTCGATCGCAAGCTTGCGATACGATCCGTCGAGAGCTACGTTGCTCGGTTCATAGGCGAGCAGATATTGTGACCGCATCTCTTCTTCGATCTGCTTGAATGCCTCGCGAAGCTGTCGCTCGTTCCGCGGGAAGAACGCCCGGCCGCCCGTACGTTCTGAGATCCTTTTCAACGCTCCTTCGTCTACACCAGCGTAAAAATTATCGCCGATCCCGATCGAATAGATCACCGCTTCGGCACGCTGAGCCGCCTGCACGGCCTCGTCCAACTTCTTGCGGCCTGAGGTATTTACGCCGTCCGACAAAAGAATGATCGCCCGCCGGGTTTTATCCGGTGCGAACCCGAGCACGTCCTCAGCCGTGACCCAGATCGAATCCCAAATCGCCGTCGAACCGGCTACCTGCGTTCCTGTACCCGAAATAGGCGGCGTCGGAGCCATCACGCCTCCGCCAATGTAACCCGCCGGAGCCGTAAACTTTACCCGATCGATCGCCCGACGCAGCCGCGTCAAGTTGCTCGTCATTCCCTGTTCTAACGTCGATTCGCCGGTGAACGACACGACCGCGACCTCATCCTTTTCCGCACGAATGAATGATTCGAGGAACGATATCGCCGCCATTTTTTCTTCAGGCAGGGTACGCTCTTGCGAGATGCTGGTATCGATCAATATCGCAAGGCTCAGGGGCAGATCGACCTGACGCGTGAACGCAACCACGTCCTGCTGTTTGCCGTCTTCGAGTATGCGAATGTCTTCTTTCTTCAGGCCCAACAACAGCCGTCTATCTTTGTCCTGAGCAGTGAAAAGAATATTCACGACCTCGGTGTCGATGCGGATCTCTTCTTCTTCCGGATCTGGCGGCGTCGGCGTCGGTTTTGCTCCGGACGTATCTTGAGCAACCGCGTCGGGTGCGTAATAGATCGCTCCCGCAAACGCCGCGAGCATCATGCCCAGAAGTAAAAATGTTCTAACTCGATTCTTCATCTCTTGTCGGATGACGGCGCCGACGGCGCGCGTTCGCCCTTATCGCAAACTGTCGCGGATCGCCCTGTAGCTTTCCTTAGTTCGGATCTTGTACTTCTTTTCAAGGCTTTTATCCGTAAGCCGAACTTCGATCTTCCGTTCTCGGCCGTCATAAGTCTGATTCGCCGGACGATAAGTGACGATGTACTGGCCTTGCAACTCCTTCGATATCCGCGTGAAAGAGCGCTCAAGCTCAGTCATGTCACCGGAGAAAAACGCCTGGCCTCCAGTCGCCTCAGCCATGCGTACAAGATCTTTATCACCCTTATCCTTAACCGTTCCAGCCTCGACGCCCGGCACCGAACCGAGGAAACCGGCCTTCGTCGAGATCACGAATATCGTTGTTTCCGTTCGCTGGGCAATATCGATCGCATCCTGCAGCTCCGCGCGGCTGAAGGTATCGTCGCCGTCCGTGATCACAACGATCACGCGTCTGCCTGGAACTCCGCGAAGCTTCTCATCGGTAAACGTCCACACCGCGTCATACAAGGCCGTCTGCGAACCGGTCTTTTTAACCTTATCCACTGCACGATCCAGCAGGTCGAGCTTGTCTGTAAAGTCCTGTTGAAGCTGGATCTGATGATCGAACGTCATGAAGGCAGCCTTGTCTTTGCGGAGACGCGTGACCGTAAAAATAAAGTTCTTCGCCGCCTCACGTGAGAATTGCAGCTTGCCCGCCGTCGAAGGCGACGTATCCATCAAAACGCCGACATAAACCGGAGGATTCGTTACATCCGAAGTAAAAAACGTAACTTCCTGCTGCACGCCGTCCTCAAAAATGGCAAAATCTCCGCGTTTGAGCCCGGCAACGAGATCTTTCTTTTCGGTTACCGTAACCGGCAACCGCACCTCGAATGTTCGAAGCGCATCGTCTGGCGTCGGCGTCGGAACCTGTGCGATGGCCGAAACCGCCGAAAAAATTACCGCCCCCGTCAAAATGACTAAAAGTGAAACTGCCTTCATACGTGGAAAAAGTGCGAGCGAAACTCAATGGATTTCGATGCCCGAAAGGGCGTCAATGTTGCCTTTTTCGCCGAAACACAAGTATATCAGAACCTTGCTTCCTCGGTCGGTCGCCGGTAAGAATTTGCGGAAGTAAGTCAATCATAGCTATATAGTTAACCTGCGTATGAATACGAACATCTTTCGCGAATACGACATTCGCGGCATCGTCGGCGAACAGCTTTCGGATGAAACGGTCGTAACTCTGACTCGGGCGATCGCTGAATTTTACGCGCGCAACAACGCCCTGCGCATCGCCATCGGCTATGACGCGCGCGAAAGCTCGCCGCGTTTTCACGATATGTTGACCGACGCCCTGCTCGCCTCAGGACGACAGGTTGTTCAGATCGGAATGGTGCCGACGCCGGTTTTGTATCACACCGTTCATACGAAAAACGTCGACGGCGGCGTGATGATAACCGGATCTCACAACCCCGCTCACCACAACGGATTTAAAATCGCGCTTGGCAAGTCGACGCTTTTTGGCTCGCAGATCCAGGAGATAAAACAGATCGCATTGGCGCTTCCAGCAGAGGCGGAAACACGACCGTTAGGGAGTGCGTCCGAGTTGAAAGTTCGCGACGAATATGTTTCCGACCTCGCGTCAAAGATATCGATGGGCGGCCGCAAGCTGAAAGTCGTCGTCGACGGCGGCAATGGGATGGGCGGCGTAACTGCGGTCCCGCTATATGAGAAGCTCGGCGTCGAACTTATCAAGCTTTTTGTCGAACCCGATTCTAACTTTCCGAACCATCATCCTGACCCGACCGTCGAAGCAAATCTTCAGGACGTGATCGCCGCGGTTCGCGAACATAAGGCCGATGTCGGGCTCGCCTTCGACGGCGACGGCGACCGCATCGGCGTCGTCGATGAGACCGGCCGCATAATCTGGGGCGATGAACTGATGATCTTGCTTTCACGCGAGATCCTCGCCGTCAATCCTGGTTCGACGATCATCGCCGAAGTTAAATGTTCTCAGAATCTTTTTAATGACATCGAACTTCGCGGCGGCACGGCTGTGATGGAACGGGCTGGCCATTCGCTTATCAAATCTGCCTTGAAGCGGACCGGGGCGGTACTCGCCGGCGAAATGAGCGGCCACATCTTTTTCGCCGACCGCTTCTATGGTTTTGACGATGCGACCTACGCCGGAGCTCGGCTGTTAGAGATACTTTCAAAAACCGACAAACCGCTCTCCCGGCTCTTTGAAGGCATTCCGCAAACTTTTTCAACGCCCGAGCTTCGCGTCGATTGTCCCGACGAGATCAAGTTCGACGTGGTCAAAAAAGTCTCCGATCACTTCGCTCAAACTCACAAGGTCATAACCATCGACGGCGCCCGGATAAGTTTCGACCACGGCTGGGGATTGGTGAGAGCCTCGAACACCCAAGCGATCCTCGTCCTTCGCTTCGAAGCCGATTCTGAAGAAGAGCTAGTGAAAATCAGGTCGGTAGTGGAATCGAGATTGAAAGAGATCATACCGGCTTTTTCTCCGGAATAAGTCAGAAGCCCTCTCTTTGTTTGGTTTCCGACGAGCCTCGCGGTTATATTTGCTGCATGTTCAAACTGCAGCCCTTCGTTCTCATCACGATACTTGCCTTCGCTTCGTTCAGTTTTGCCAACTCACCCGCCGATCTCGCCCTATGGCGACAGCAGGCGGCGAACGTCACGATCACGCGCGACACCTGGGGAATTGCGCACGTCAAGGGCAAGACGGATGCCGACGCCGTTTTCGGTGCGATCTATGCTCAGGCCGAAGACGACTTCAATCGTATCGAGGTCAACTATCTGAACTCGCTTGGCCGGCTTGCGGAAGCGGAGGGCGAATCGGCGATCTGGAGCGACTTGCGGCAAAGGCTCTTCATCGATGAGGCCGAGCTCAAGCAGAATTTCAACGAGTCTCCGGATTGGCTGAAGAAGCTGATGAACGCGTGGGCCGATGGGCTCAATTTCTATCTCGCAACGCATCCAAATATAAAGCCGCGGGTCATCACAAAGTTTGAACCGTGGATGCCGCTTTCATTCAGCGAAGGCAGCATCGGTGGCGATATCGAATCCATCGATCTTCGCCAGCTTCGTGCCTTCTATGACAACGCCGCGATGGCGACGGTAGCCGCTGCCGAAAAAGATCCCTTTCCCGAACCGCTCGGCTCGAACGGCATCGCGATCGCGCCGAAGAATACGAAGGACGGTAAAGCCCTGCTCCTGATCAATCCGCACACGTCGTTTTATTTCCGTTCCGAACTTCAGATGACGAGCGACGAAGGGCTGAACGCTTACGGCGCGTCCACGTGGGGACAGTTTTTCATCTATCAGGGCTTTAACGAACGCCTCGGCTGGATGCACACATCGAGCGCGGTCGATGCGATTGACGAATGGCTTGAGACGGTTGCGAAGAAAGGCGACGGCTACGTCTACAAACACGGCGCTACCGAACGGCCGATCGCTTCGAAGACGGTCAAAGTAAGTTTCAAAAGCGGAAATGGCCTCACCGAGCGTTCATTCACGACCTATCGAACGCATCACGGCCCGATAGTGCGAGCCGAGGGAGATAGATGGATCAGCGTCGGCCTGATGCACAAGCCGGTCGAGGCATTGATGCAGTCTTACGGTAGGACGAAGGCGAAGAATCTAGCTGAGTTCAAGAAGATAATGGAGCTTCAAGCGAATTCATCGAACGCAACGATCTATGCCGATGCCGACGGCAACGTCGCCTACTTTCATCCGAACTTTATCCCGAAACGCGATACTAAATTCGATTGGACGCAGCCGGTAGACGGCAGCGATCCCGCGACGGATTGGGGCAAGCTTCTGACGATGGAAGAATCGCCGAGCCTCTTCAATCCCGTGACCGGATGGGTTTATAACTCGAACAACTGGCCGTGGTCCGCCGCCGGTTCGAGCAGCCTGAAGCAGGCCGATTATCCAAAGTACGTCGACATCGGGACCGAGAATGCCCGGGGTATTCACGCTATGCGGTTGCTTGAGAACAGGAAAGATTTCACGCTCGAATCGCTGAACTCGGCGGCTTACAGTACGCAGATGCCGTTCTTTGAAAAACCGATTCCGGCGCTCGTAAAAGCTTGGGACGCGCTTGCCGCGACCGATCCGTTGAAGGCGAAGCTCGCTGGCCAGATCAGGCTTCTTCGAGGCTGGAATTATCGATGGTCGGTAGATTCCGTCGAAACGTCGTTGGCACACTTCTGGGCGCAGTTGGTTGTTCCTATCGTAGCGGCCGATGCTCGTCGTGCAGAGCTTTCGCTGGAAGATTATCTTGCGACCAAAGCCGATCCGAAGAAGATGCTCGACGCACTTGCAGCCGCGTCAGACAAGATCGCCGCCGACTTCGGCAAGTGGCAAACGGCTTGGGGTGAGATCAATCGCTTTCAGCGAATATCGAATAAGATCGTACATCCGTTCGACGACAGTAAGCCGAGCATCCCGGTCGGCTTCGCGTCCGGCAACTACGGCTCGCTTGCCTCATACGCTGCTCGTCGTAGTACGAACACGAAAAAAATCTACGGGAACTACGGCAACAGCTTCGTCGCGGTTGTCGAATTCGGAAAAACCGTGCGCGCAAAAGCCGTAACCGCCGGCGGCGAGAGCGGCGATCCGAAGTCGAAACATTTCAACGACCAGGCCGAGCGCTATTCAACCGGCAGCCTTCGCGAGGTGTATTTCTATTCATCACAGCTCGAAGGAAAAACGAGCCCCAAGTATCAGCCTGGAAAGTAATCTCTGGGATCAAGTCGTCAGCGCCGGCCGTGATCGTGTGAGTTCGCGGCCTCGATGCCGCGTGATCTCACTTTAGTACGATCGGGTCCGAACATATCAACATCTGCTCTTGGATGTCCCGCCAGTCTTTGGTGAAGCCTTTGTCGTCGATAGTCACTTTTGATGGATCGGCTTCGGCGAAGCCAAGGCAAAACTTCACCTTCGAGACTTTTTCGGGAAGCGGAGCGGGTCGCTGACAGTCATTGAACGGCGTGAAGCCTTTGAGGGGTAATTGTACCTCGACTTCTTCGATGACCTTTTGTCCTGCGCGCAGCCACGACACCCCGGCTCGAACAGGATACTCACGATCGGGACATCCCGCATCCGGCGGTTCTGCAAAACTTCGCTGGCTAATCTCGACCACACCGTCATCTGTTGGCGATGAATACATAACGCCTTTTTTCAATTCAAAGTTCGTATCTCCGCGATTGAACAAAACAAAATCTTTCTTGCCCGTATTTTGAAGTAAGTACTTGATCTTGATCCGGTCGCGGCCGACGGTGCCGCTAATTGTGTACGAAATATCTGATTTTTGGCCGCTGAAATTGAAGGTATCTTCCATCGTCGTTGTTTCGGAGACCGCATTGCCCTGTCGTTGCTTAGGGGAACAATCAAAGAATGCAAAAGCCAAAGTGAGTAAGGTCAGGATTTTCATCATTTTCGCAACTCCCCCAAAAAAACCGGCAAGCCAGTACCATAAGAACGATCGGTTCAGGTACGGCTTGCAGGTCGGATGGGTCGAATCGAATCTCAGTTGTAGTGCGGGCGATCCGGAAGATTCATTTCATCGCGTATCCCATTTTCACTGAACCTTTTCGGATGCAACGGATCTATTCGCTCCGGTGTGGCCGGATCTCCATCGTGATCGATCGTTAGGCCCGTTGCAACCCGCTCACGAATATTGACCGAGCCAGAGTCGGTGGCGTCGGTTCCGCCGTACGTGCCGTCACGAAGCGTTCCATGCGTGTAATCCCACGCGTGTCCCATTTCGTGGTAAAGCCCGACGATAGGAGGCCGATCATTACCGCCCGATGTGACGCGAGAAGGATTGTAGCTGATTATTCCGTCAACGGCTGCGCCATTCTTCTTGTTCGCGGTGTCGTACCACGGCTGCGGTTTGCCCGCTACGCCGCGATCGGGGAACGTAGCGCCATTGCCGCCAGTGGTTTCCTTGATCGTGACAGTCTTACCGGTGCCATCGAAGGAGGCGAACATTTGGCGTCCGGTTGGGGAAGACCTTAACATCTCGAGATCGGCTTCAACCCGTTCTTTAAATTCATCCGAACCCTCTACCACCACCTTCGATCCAACTGCCTTGCTCAGGTCAACGGTGACGACCGTGTTTTTGACCCCTTTGGAGCTTTTCTCTAAGGTGTCACCCTTTTCTGCATAGATCTTATTGTTACCTTTGTCGCCTTTGACATCATCATTGCCTTTACCGGCATACAGTGTGTCGTCTCCATCGCCGCCGCTTAATTTGTCGTCGTCAAGGCCGCCAGACAGAATGTCGTTACCCTTGCCTCCGGTGACGGCGTCATTGCCCTTGCTGCCTTCGAGATAGTCGTTGCCGTCGCCGCCGTCGATGGTGTCTTCCCCGTCACCGCCGTATATCACGTCGTCTCCGCCGGCTCCGCTGAGGGTATCCTTTCCGGTCGAACCATTTGTATAATCACGGCCGTCACCACCATCGACGGTATCGTCGCCCGCTCCGGCCTCGATCGTATCCGCGCCGCCAGCCCCTTTGATATTATCTGCGCCGCCGCCGCCGTTTAGCTTATCGTCGCCTGCGCCGCCATCGATATCGTGACCCGTGGTCGAATCTTTGGCTACGGTGATCTCGTCATTACCGCCCTCGCCCTCTAAAGTGAGCTTGACGGTGACATTCTTATCGACCTGAATTACGTCATTTCCGTCCCCCGCCTTGATCACGAGGTTATCTTTGTCCTTGCCGGAGAATGTTTGCTTTTCGCCATTTACCGCGACAGTAACGTCCCCTGTTTTCGGGTCCTGAGTGATATTGATCTGATCATCCTTAGAGCCGGTCTGGATGATCGTCTTGTCGCCGGATTTCGTTACCGTTGCTTCTTTCGATAGTTTGTCCGCGCCAAATACCGACTCATACGCGTCCTTAATTTTCTCTTTGACCCAATCGACAACGCCTTCATTATCTTTGAGTTTGCTATTCGCTCCCGCGATCTCATTGTCCAACGTTGCCGAGGCCTGCGTGACAGCGGCTTTCGGCTTATCCTTTACGGGTTCGCTGACTGATGGAGTTGGGGCCTGTTTGCGGGCGACGTCGGCTACTTGGGACATACTTGCTCTCCTTGAAAAACTTTCGTACCTCAAGTTATCGGAAGGACGTCGCGAAAAGTTGCCGAATTTTACCTCGGACAAAAACCGATTTAGCTCTCGTTGACGTTGAGGACGGCGAGGAAAGCCTCTTGTGGTAGGTACCTGACTCGTCAATAACATGAGATGAGAGTGAGGTTTCGGTGGTTCAAGTCAGTGACTAAAGATCGAGATTATACTGTCGTCGTCTTGACCATGCGAACCGGTGTCTTCGTCGATCTTTATCTTTAGAATTCCGAGATCGCGGTGACGATCCGCATCTCGTTTTCGTAACTATTGCCGAGCGGGATGTCTTCGCGCAGCCTCTGTTCGCTCACTCCGTGCAGGAATATGCCTTCTTGCAGCAAAGCGACGAAATGCGAAACATTGCCCTCATCGTCTTCCTTGGTTCGCACCCCGACACCGCAGAACTGACTCGATGAACCCTCGATCACTTCCTTACTGAACACGAATTGCCAAGTAAAACTGTAATTGCCGGTCGCTTTATCAAACGCGTACACCTCACGGATGCTTCCGCGAAGTGCGTAGACGGACGTGATAACCGCAGGCAGGCCGACAACCCAGAGCAGCGAGGAATCGTACCAATTGCCAAGGCCAAAGAACGAGAAAATCACTATTCCAATACACAACAGGCTCCCGGCGACGCAGAGAGCCATTAGGGCGGTCGGCCGTCGATCTTCGATGATCAACATTTCAGGCCTCGAAATGATCCGAAGCGAAACCGCAAAACTAAACATGTCTCTGATCTTTTGGATCATAGTGAGGTATTGGAAGGACTCGTGGGATCGAGTCTATGGGGTCTTTAAATTCACCGCAAGATTAGTGTGACGACTTTCGCTCAACTCTCGTTGACCTTGAGCACAGCGAGGAAGGCTTCTTGGGGGATCTCGACGCGGCCGACTTTCTTCATGCGCTTCTTACCTTCTTTCTGTTTCTCGAGCAGTTTTCGCTTACGAGAGATGTCGCCGCCGTAGCATTTGGCGATGACGTTTTTGCCCATAGCCTTAACGGTTTCGCGGGCGATCACCTTGTTGCCGATGGCGGCTTGGATGGCGACCTCGAACATTTGGCGGGGAATGAGCTCCTTCATCTTGGCCGTGAGTATTCGGCCTTTCGACGTGGCGGTGTCGTTGTGAAGGATGAGCGAAAGTGCGTCCACCGGCTCACCGGAAACCAAAATGTCGAGCTTCACAAGCTTCGATTCCTTGTAGCCGGACAGATGATAATCCAGCGACGCGTAGCCTCGCGATACCGACTTTAACCGGTCGTAAAAATCGAGCACGATCTCGTTTAGCGGCAGTTCGTAAACAAGCATCACGCGGTCTTTAGTGACGTATTCGAACTTTTTCTGAATGCCGCGTTTTTCGTCCAAAAGCGGCAAAATTCCGCCTAAAAACGAATCGTTCGTAAGGATCGTCGCTTCGATGAACGGCTCCTCGATCTTCGAGATCCGGCCCGTATCAGGCATTTTCGAAGGCGAATCGATCTCTGCCGTCTCCCCATCCGTCGTCGTCACGCGATACCGCACGCCGGGCGCTGTTGTGATCAGGTCGAGATTGAATTCACGCTCGAGCCGCTCCTGGATGATCTCCATGTGCAGCAATCCAAGGAACCCGCAGCGGAAGCCGAACCCAAGCGCCGTCGAGCTTTCAGGCTCGTAAAAGAACGACGCATCGTTCAGCCGAAGCTTGTCCATCGCATCGCGAAGATCCTCGTATTGAGCCGAGTCCGTCGGGTAGAGACCGGCGAAGACCATCGGCTTCACTTCCTGAAAACCCGGAAGAGCCTCAGTAGCAGGCCGCTGAGCGTCGGTGATCGTATCGCCGATCTGAACGTCCGCAACGGTTTTGATAGACGCGGTGATAAATCCTACCTCGCCTGGGCCAAGTTCGTTGATCGGCGTCGGACGCGGACGGTTAACTCCAATAGTTTCAACCAGATATTCGCGTCCGGTGTTGAAGAATCTGATCTTCGTACCCTTGCGTATCGTTCCGTCGATCACGCGGAAAAGTACGATCACGCCGCGGTAACTGTCGTACCAACTGTCGAATATCAACGCCTTAAGCGGAGCGTCACGCTCGCCCTTCGGCGCGGGGATCTTCTTCACGATCGCCTCTAAAACATCCTCGACGCCGAGCCCGGTTTTGGCCGATGTCAGTGCCGCGTCGCTCGTGTCTAGCCCAATGATGTTCTCTATCTGCTCTTTAATGCGGTCTGGCTCCGCCGACGGCAGGTCGATCTTGTTCAGCACGGGAACGAGTTCAAGGTCGTTCTCGATCGCAAGATATGTATTCGCAAGTGTTTGAGCCTCAACACCTTGCGAGGCATCTACGACCAGTAAAGCGCCCTCACATGCAGACAGCGACCTCGAAACCTCGTAAGAAAAATCCACGTGTCCCGGTGTGTCGATCAGATTCAGAACATAGGCTTTGCCGTCTTTCGCTTTGTAATCCAACCGCACCGCATGTGCCTTGATCGTGATCCCACGTTCGCGCTCGAGGTCCATGTTGTCGAGCAATTGATCTTCCATGTCGCGGTCGGCAACGGCTCCGGTCAACTGCAGTATCCGGTCGGCAAGGGTCGACTTCCCATGGTCGATATGGGCGATGATCGAAAAATTTCTAATAAGCTCGCGGTCCATAGCCAAAGGCAATCTATTACAATAGCAGAACACCGGAATCCTTGCATCAAAACGGTCTTAAAACCGATTTTCGTTGTCTAACCTATTGTCTTTTGGTATATTTATTGCTCCTGAACAATATCGCAAAAATTTGTATTATTTGAATACAGGAGAATATCTATGAGACACGAATACGATAGAGATGACGCTCACGTCAGCACTAAATTGACTTATCTTTTGATCGGCGGCGGCATTGGCGCCGTCATTGCTCTGCTGTTCGCGCCGAAGTCGGGCCACGAGCTACGCGGCGATATTGCTGACGCTACACGAAAAGGTATCGAAAAGAGTAGGGAAACGGCTTCCCACCTTCAGGAAAAGGCCGGCGAGTATTATGAGGTCGGCCGTGAGCGGGCTTCCGAGTATTACCACAATGCGCAGGAAAAGGCGGGTGAATTGGCGGAAAAGGCACGTTCCGCGGCCGCTACCACCGCTAACCCTTTCACCGCAGCTGTCGAAGCCGGCAAGGAAGCTTACATCGCTGAAAAGCGGAAGGGCGAAGCTAAGTCGATCACCGAAGGCCGCCCGAGCTATCCGGTAAAGGAAGAGAACTAGAGCAATCATGAATGCAAGCGACCCGCAGTTTTGGATGATGATCGCTTCGATCATCATCGCAATTTGCTTCATCGTGATGGCAGCCGCGTTCGTTAGCGTTTTGCTAACGCTTCGACGTGTAACGGCGACTGTCCATCGCGTCGAGGAACGCGTTGAACCGCTGATCCGGCAGGTTAATGCGATCAGCGTCCAGGGCCGCGAGATATCGGTGCAGTTCAGCGAGGTTGCGGTCAACCTCGCGACAGCTACGAAACATCTTTCCGACTCGACCGAGCTGATCAAGGAAGAGGTTGCCGAGTTGCGGACGCTCGTCTCCTCAACCGCGCTGGTCGCTCGCGATAAGGTAGAAATGGTTTCGCACTCGATCGACCGTACGCATTCTCAGGTGCTCGATACGACGGAATTCGTACAGCAAAAGATCGTCGTTCCGGCTCGCGAGATCGCGGCCGTCATGGCTGGTGTAAGAAAAGGCCTGGAAGTTCTTTTCGCTCCGGCTCCCAAGCAGATTGACCGCGCTTATATGGACGACGACATGTTCATCGGTTAAGTCATCAACCACTCATACAAACTAGAAGGGCGGATCACATTCGATCCGCCCTTCTTCTTGCTCGATATAACCAGAGCTAGCCTTTAACAAATACTAGCTTCGAAGTCTGAGCACCGCGAGGCGTGGTTGCTTCGCGGTCGACGGTCAAAGTAGTACCGTCGGCTGAAAGCTTCCACGTTTCCTTCACAGTAGTCGTGATCTCACCCATCGGACCCGTAAAGCTGCGCGTATTCGAAAGTTTTAGCGATCCATCTGTCTCGACAGCGGCCTTGTAGATGACCGGTATCTTGCCGTTAGGCCCGTCCATTTCGACCTTCGTTTCCTTACCTTCCAGCGAATAAGTAACCGAGCCGTCGCCCATCATTCCAAAGCCGCGTCCGCCAAATCCACGAGGCGGGCCGCCAGCCGGCGGGCCTCCCATGGGTGGTTGTCCGGCTCCAGGGGGCATGTTTGTAGGTGGTTGTCCGGCTCCGGCGGGCATGCTTGCGGGCGGATTCCGCTTCGATTCGGTATCGACCTTGAGGTCTTTCGCGGTTTGAGCGACGGTCAGCGTAATCGAATCGACCCGCATCGGCCCTTCGAATGTAGATTTCGCGGCGTCCAGCTTCCATACGCCGGAGTAGTTTGCCTTGCCTTGAGCAAGTGAGGCCATCGCCATCATCGAAATGGCGAACAGCGCAAGCGATAGCTTTTTCATAACGATCTCCCTGAAGTGCAAATAAAAAGATTCCGAATCGCTTAGACGTTAACTTTAACGAATTAGTTTTTCGGAATCTGCAAAGAAATGTAAACCCGACCACTATGCCCTCGGTCCCTTGCCTAGATAAACGCCGGCGACGCCGACAATAAGTCCGACGAGGAACATCCCAACTTCGAACGTATATACTGTCTCACGCGTGAGCGCGGGGAAAAGATGCAGTATCAAGTCGGCTACGAATGAAAAGGCCGTGATGCCTAAGCCAAATCCCGATACCAAGAATCCTATCGAGGCTATTGCAAGAAAGCTATTCGTTTTCTTATCTTCCAAACCATTGCCGGTGAGATTGCTTCGGCTGTAGCTATATCCAAAATAGATCGCAAAACCGAACAAAAGCCAGACCGCGAACCGCGTCCAGTTTGAAACTCCGAGCTCGGTCATCAAGTATAGACACGACAACAGCCCAAGCACCGGGATCAGAGATAGTTTTTTGGTCAGGCTCAAGAACAAAAGAGTTCCGGCGACGATCAGGAACAAGATCATTGGTATCTTGTGTGAGAAGGCACCCCAGGTCGATTCGCCCTCAGCCCGCGTGAGAGTCAAGAAGTCGTTAAGAAAGGTCGGGTTGAAATAGTAAACAGTGGCGAGAACCGCGATCAAAATTATTGGCAGCAACACCTGCGAGCTTACATATGGCACGAAGCGCGTTCCGCTCTCTTTGAATTCTTTGTCCTTGAACAGTACGCCGGCGCAAACAACGACAAAGGCAAACAGCGTTCCGATGCTGGCGAGGTCCGTTACTTCGGTCAAATTCATGAACAAAGCGGGAATCGCAACCACAAGTCCGGTGATGATAGTCGCGAACCATGGCGTCTTAAACTTGGGATGGATCGAAGAAAAGACTTTTGGCAAAAGTCCGTCACGGCTCATTGCCATCCAGATGCGAGGCTGGCCGATCTGAAAGACCAGGAACACGGTCGCCAACGCGACGACGGCACTTACCGCGATGATGCCCGCAACCCACGGCAGATTCGCACCTTCCGGACCGAAAACGAACGCTAGCGGATCACCCACATCGAGCAGCTTATAGCTGACCATTCCCGTAAGAACCAGGGCGATGGCGATATATAGTATCGTGCAAATAACGAGCGAAAGTATGATCGCGATCGGAAGATCTCGGCGTGGATTCTTGCATTCCTCGGCAGTCGTCGAGAGTGCATCGAAACCGATGTAGGCAAAGAACACGGCCGAAACACCCTTCAGAACGCCTTCGACGCCGTTAGGAGCAAATGGCGACCAGTTCGCGGGATTAACATAATTTAGGCCTAGGAAAATTACCAGCAATATGATCGCGATTTTAAGGATTGTCAGTGTCGTCGAGGCAAACTTTGATTCGCGAATGCCTATAAATACCAGGGTCGTAATAACAACCACGATCAGTAGAGCCGGCAGATCCGCAACTAGCGGCATGCTTCCAAGCTTGGGAGCATTAAACCATGCAAGATATCCGTCAAGCTGACCGCACGAGACCGCGGCGTCTGCACTTGCGCATGCCGCAGTCAGCGAATCCACTGTAGCACCGCCCGCAACGGCTTCATTCACGGCCGCGAATCCACGGCGGGCCGTCAGGAAATCCATCGTAAAATGCAAAGGTATATTTATGTTATAGCCCTTTAGAAGCCCCGTAAAATAATCGCTCCAGGATATGGCCACGGCGATGTTTCCGATCGCATATTCGACGATCAGATCCCAGCCGATGATCCATGCAATAAACTCACCCATCGACGCATAGGCGTATGTGTATGCCGAGCCCGCCACAGGTATTCGCGACGCAAACTCCGCATAGCAAAGCGCCGAAAATCCGCACGCGAAGGCAGTAAACACGAAGAGCAAAGCGACCGCGGGTCCGCCGTTGTAAGAGGCCTTTCCGACCATCGCAAAGATGCCCGCGCCGATGATGGCTGCGATTCCCATCAACGTCAGATCGAAAACGCCTAGTGTCCTTCGCAGCCCGTGAGTCTGCTCGCTCGATTCAGGATTGTGATCGCCGAGCCCTGCAGCAGCGTCAACCTGGATCTGTGAAATGGATTTCGTGCGGAATAGAGAAGTGCTCATAAGTCGCGTTTCGTAATGTTTTCGGATTTCGTGCGAAACGCACAAGCGGCGGAACGCTCGATTTGGTCCGCAAAATAAAGGGCGAACCGTGCTCCCGTTCCAACTAGCGAATTTTGAACGAAAAAAAGTTAACTTGCAATGGAAGCCGGCGGCTATTCGGCGTTTATGGTATTCAAAAGCGTAACTTGTAAGGCAAAAGGCCGGCCCCGAGCGGTAACTTTATTGCAGTTGGTGTATCCCGAATTAGGATGAAAGGCTCGCCGATCTATCAGAACCTGACCACGTCGTTCGTCGACCTCTCGATGCTCGTGCGATTCCTCCGCGATCGCCGGTTTACGGGTACGGTGAAGGTCGAATGGGAAGGTTATGACGGTGAGATATTCTTTACGCGATCGCCGCGGCTGCACGCCCGCGAATACGACCGGTCCATCGGCCGCATCGCACAGGGTCAAAACGCTTTTCGCCGCATCTTGCAGCGTTCGCGACGGCCTTCCGGCAAGATCCACATCCTGAAAAACGATCCGGACAGAACGGCTGACGTATTGAGGAAGCCCTTCGTCGATAAACGCATCGCCGCTCAGGCCCGCTCGATTGTTTCTGGGAAGTGTGACCAGATCGCTCCGGTGATGAAGCCGGTCGCGACGCCAAAGCTGCCAAGCGTCGGGCGGCGGACGAAAGCCGCGCTGCTCGCGACGGACTTGCTGCTTTCATTCAAGGAAGCATTCAAGTCTACAAAGATCAGTTTCGATACGGCCTTTGCTGTCGCCTGTGGATTTAAGGCGGACGAGTTTCCGTTCCTCGACCCGGACTGCAACGATTTTAGCTTTTTCAAAGACGAAATATTCATCGGCAATAATATTGATCCGCTAGAGCTTTTTGACGGCATCACGTCGGCACTAAGTCATATCATCACGCGTCTGGCCGAGGAAAAACGTTTTCTCACTTCGGTCGTGTTCCTTCGCCACCGCCTGCAGCTTCACATCTCCGAGCGAAACGACGATTACCGCGATCTGCGGCTGACCTTTATCGTCGATCGGCTGCTTCGTTAGCTTTGGGTCTGCAACTCGACGCGATTTTCAGTAGAATCGATCCATGGACTGGAAGATTCTCGGTACCGCATTCGTCACGCTTTTTCTCGCCGAACTCGGCGATAAAACTCAACTCGCGATCATCACGATGTCGGCCAAGACCGAATCGAAGCTCGCCGTTTTCATCGGAGCAAGTCTCGCCCTCGTCGTTGTTTCGCTGCTCGCCGTCTTGTTCGGCGGACTGTTGACGCAATTTGTCCCGACCGAATGGCTCCAACGCATCGTCGCTGTTGCGTTTATCGTGATCGGGATATTGATGCTGTTTGGGAAACTCTAAGCTCTGAAATGCCAAATAGCGAACTTATCATTTATCAATCCGACGACGGCTTCACGCGTCTCGAAACCCGCCTCGAAGACGAGACGGTTTGGTTAACTCAGGCGCAGCTGGCTGAGTTGTTTCAAAAGAGCAGGGTAACTATCACAGAACATGTAGGTAATATTTTCAAGGAGGGCGAGCTCGAAGAATGGGCAGTATGTCGGAAATTCCGACATACTGCCGCGGACGGTAAGTCTTACGAAACCAACTACTACAATCTCGACGTCATTATCTCTGTTGGTTATCGAGTAAAAAGCCTTCAGGGTACGCGGTTTCGGCAATGGGCGACGGCCCGGCTTCGCGAGTACATCGTAAAGGGATTTACGATGAACGACGAACTGCTCAAAAACGGGCGGCGGCAATTATTTCGATGAACTTCTCGAACGCATTCGCGACATCCGTTCTTCCGAGAAGGTATTTTGGCGAAAGGTTCTCGAAATATTCTCAACAAGCATCGATTACGATTCCAAGTCACAACCCGCGATCACCTTTTTTCAAACCGTTCAAAAACAAAATCGTCGTTAGGTGTCTCGGGCCTAATCGGCGAACTGTAGCTCTTCGATGATCTCCCGAGCATACTGCCGTCCCAGCTCGACCTCTTCGGGCATAAGCGAAACCGCTCCGACCACAGCATGGCCGCCGCCGCCGTATCGCTCGCAGATCTCGGCGATATTGTGGGTTCGCGGCCTCGGAGCCCAAGGATTCGAACCGACCGAGATCTTCGTGCGGAAACTGCTCTGGCTGACCGAAACGACGTAAGTCACCTCGGGGTGATAATAATAAGGAATGAACTTGTTATAGCCCTCGATTCCGGTGCCGATCAGGTCGAAATTCACGACGCCGCGTTCGGAGATCGCCCGCTCTTTTATTATCTCGGCCGTTTTCCAGTGTTGTTCGAGGATCGGCTCAAGCTTCGCCTTGATCTCGGGCGATTCGATGATCTCGTCCAGCGACTTCTCGGTCAGCATCCGGATGATCTTCGCAACAAAATCCGGATCTTTCTCACCCTCGATCACCTGCATAAGTTTCAATGCCGACGAGCGAAGCTCTACGCATTGAGCGGGCGATTCATACAAAGCTCCGTCGATGATGTGTGCCCATTCAACGAGTTCGACCAGCGATGGATCTTCCCAATCGAACTTCTCCCTGGCGATCCTCGCGATAAACTCAGCACACGATTTGGAGTGAATGTCGAGAAACTTCTTACCGCTCTTGTCGGCGTTGAAGTGAGCTTCGTCTTCGGGCGAAAGGAAGGCCGACTGGTGATGGTCGAACCACCAAGTCAGGCGGTCGTCCGGACAATATTTGAAATCGACGATCGCGTTCTCGTCCCCATCGAACTGCTCGCGGTCAAAGGCATTGCCGGCCCGGTGCATTGTCGGCGTATAGGCGACCTCGGCGCCCGGATGAATCTTAGCCGTGTAGAACTTTGTGAATATCGCGGCCGAAGAAACGCCGTCGAAACAATTGCCGTGATAGAGTATGCGAAGTTTCATAGTTCGAAGTTTCAGGTTTTAGGTTTCAGGTTATAGGTTTGCAGGCAGTATTCGCGAACCTGAAATGTTTAACGCGAAACCTGAAACTCCGGCCCCCGCCGGTACGCAAAACATACAAGATTAATGACCGCGACGGAACTCGTCAAGTAATGGAAATACGAATCGCAACTCGAGACGACATCCCGTCGCTCGTTGAATTTAATCAGGCGATGGCGCTCGAAACCGAGCAAAAGACGTTGGATGAAGCCATTCTCACTCCAGGCGTTTCGACGGTCTTTGGAGATGCCGCGAAAGGTTTTTACGTAGTTGTAGACGATGCGGGGTCGGTCGCGGCCGGATTGATGGTTACGACCGAGTGGTCCGATTGGCGCAACGGCTGGTTTTGGTGGATCCAAAGCGTCTACGTCCGGCCGGAGCACCGCGGCCTGGGCCTCTACGGCAAAATGTACGAGTTTGTTAAGATGCGGGCGGCCGAAGCAGGGAATGTTTGCGGCTTCAGGCTCTATGTAGAAAAAGAAAACGAGAAAGCTCAGCGCGTTTATGAGAAACTCGGCATGGGCCGCACTCAGTATCTGATGTACGAAGAAGAAACTAAAAGCCGGAGCGTCAGTCAGTGACGCTCCGGCTAGTTTCAAAGAAAATCGGTTTTAGATCGAAAGCATAAAGAGGATTTTGAGATTGGAATTAAGTTCACCCTATTTGGATTTATTGTTCACCCTATAAGAAGAAGCGTTTCGTTCCATAACCGATTTTCAAAGACCGTAAAATCTTTTGTAAATTGAGGAAAAGGCCCAATCTAGTCTTCGTGCCCACACTCGAAGATTTCCCCCAAGCAATCAGGCCTTTTCCTCAAACTGTAGACATCGCGTCATTAACCCCTTGTTCCTTCAGTTGCCCGCGATGTCAAAAACTACCTTCCGAGTGCCCTTCCTAGAGCAACGTCCGTGCCAAATACCGAATATCTTGATGTTTTCAAATAAACCAAAAATTCTGTTCGTTATACGAGGTAAAAACATTTCAAAACAATACGCTTTCAGCGTCTTGTTTTCATACGACATCACAAAATCGAACACACTAACCGTTCGATTTCCATCCAGTTTTAGTGAAACAGCACCAACATGCTCTAATAATGCAAATGGCGTGCATAAACGAAACGCGGTTCGCCGAAATATGCGATGGAATAAGATCGGACCGCCAGATCATCATCAAACACAACCCGATCGGCACAGAAGACGAGATACTTTTATGGATGCTGCTGAGCTGTCTGATCAGCTATTTAAGCCTAACGGACAACGAGACCCCCTGCTTCACCGGCGTTCCCGATGCGAAGACGTACAAAGATGCGATCGCGTTCGTGCTCAACAACCGGGCGGAAAATAACTTTGACCCGGAGCCCCACATTGATAGGATGTTGGAAAAATGATCGTCCAAACCTTCGTTCAAACCGCGTTTCAGCAAAACACTCGCGTCGTATCGTGTTCGAACACGGGTGCCGCGATCTGCATCGATCCGGGTGAGCCGTCGCCGGACGTGGCGGGATACATCCGCGATGAAGGGCTGGACCTGAAATCGATCGTCCTAACTCACGGCCACCTCGATCACGTAGGCGGAACCGCGTCCATTAAGCGGGAATTCCCCGATGCCGAGGTGCTGCTTCACGCCGAAGAGAATGATCTATACACCTCGCTGCCGCAGCAGCCGTTGATGATGGGCATCCAGCCGCATCAGCTTGCCGCTCTCGGTATGGATTATGAAGATCCGCCCGCGGCAACGCGATTCGTCGAACACGGCGAGGTTTTGCAGGTCGGCGATCTCAAATTTGAGATACGTCATTGTCCCGGCCACACGCTTGGGCATATAGTGCTTGCGGAACACGATCAGAAGACAGTTTTCACCGGCGACTGCCTGTTCAACGGAACCATCGGCAGGACCGATCTGCCCGGTGGAAGTTACGACCGGCTTATCTCATCGATCGGCGAGCAGGTAATGTCACTTAGCGATGAATTTGTGGTAATGTGCGGTCATGGTCCCGACACGACGGTTGGCAGCGAGCGGACTAACAACCCGTTTCTGACCGGCCTTTATCAGCTCGGATCCTGATGCTGCGAAGGCCCGCTCGTTAGCAAGGGGTGACATACAACTTGACCCTAAACCTCGGAGAAGAAAACATGCGCAGATTGATCTCTTCCTTGTTATTGACAGGCCTTTTTTCATCGCTAGCATTCAGCCACGGTGACAACAGTCACTTTCCTAAACAGCAGGACATTGTCGTGAAAACGACGAAAGTGAATGGCAATGTTTACATGCTGCAGGGACGCGGCGGGAATGTGGGAGCTATCGTCGGGCCTGAGGGAACACTGATCGTCGACGACGATTACAAAGCCGTCAGCCAAAAGCTCGCCGCGGCTCTAAAGGAACTCGGCAGCGACAAGCCGCGATTCGTTCTGAATACTCACTGGCACGGCGATCATACCGAGGGCAACGAATTTTTCGGCAAGGATTCGACGATCGTCGCACATATCAACGTTCGCAAGCGGATGATGGATCCGCCGACGATATTCGGCCAGGCGACTGCTCCGTACATGCCGGTCGCTCTTCCGATCGTCACGTATACCGAGAGTTTGTCGATCCACATCAACGGCGAAGAGGTACGGCTAGTTCATTACCCGAGCGGCCACACCGATGGCGACACGGTCGTGTTTTTTGAGAAGGCGAACGTCGTTCACTTCGGCGACACGTTCTTCTTTGGCAGATTTCCATTCGTTGACATCGACAGCGGCGGCAGCGTTCAGGGGTTGATCAACAATATCGGCTCGCTGATTCAGAAGGTGCCCGCCGACGCCAAACTGATCCCCGGCCACGGCCCGCTCGCCACTCACGCCGATCTCAAAAACTATCACGCGATCCTCGTCGAAACTTCGAAGATCGTGACGGACGCGATGAAGGCTGGCAAGTCTCTCGAAGAGATACAAAAAGCCGGCCTCCCGGAAAAGTTTAAGGAAGCCGGCTCGGGTTTTATCAAAAACGATGCCTGGATCGCGACGATCCATCGCAGCTACTCAAAAAAATAGCTTACTTCTTTGGCGTTAAGCGATAGAGCCTGAACAACCCGAACTCCTGACCTTGATCGCGCGTGTACCAACGGTCGAGGTTCTCAAACGTGGTTTCAGATTCTGACGGGGCGATGATGTGATCCAATGGCGATGCATAGGCTTCACCAGCTGAGAACGTTTTCACAAACGCGGCATAGTTAGCTGCTTCAGCTGTAATCTCGCTTTCCGTTATCTCGTTCGTGCCGCTGCTTAGAACGGGCAAAGCTCTTTCGCCGCCGAAAATAGCTGCAGTCACCTCAAAGGACTTTGCGCGAAGTGCTTCGTTCACCTCTTGCCCCGTGTATCCCGCAAAATAAAGGTATCGATAAAACCGGCGTTTGTTCTCTTCAACGCCTATGCCGCCGGCCGATGACGTGTGTGCATTCCAAAATGAAACCGCGTTGGGAACGGACGGGATGATATCCGCCGTGACGAAATTGGTCGCGACGATCACCTGTTTGCGCGACTTGTCAGCCGCCGCAGCCCGGATCGCCGGAAGCGAGCCGTCGCGGATCTCGGCCACGGTCATCGAACGATTTGCGGAGGTGAACGATTCGAACGAGCCCCACGCGAACGCTGCGATCGCGAGATAAACAAGAAATCGATTTCGCTTCTCGCTCGTTCGGTCCGGCTTTAAGACGCCGATCAGCATGACAGCGGCCGTCAGCACCATGTAGTTCGCGATGAATAGTTCATAGTGAACCGGCTGCAGCGAGCGGCCGGTGATGACCTGCTGATTAAAGAGTATGACCGGTGTGAGTGCGAGAGAGAGCAGGAGTATCAGGCTGGACCCAAACGGCTCGCCGGATCTTCTTGAAACGACGATCGCGGCGGCCGCGACGATCAAGCCGACGATCATCGACGGCGAGTCGAACTGCGGCATTCGAGTGAGGTCGAGAAGTTGAACACTATCGAGATTTACCGATCGCTGAGATAGCAGGGAAAAGTAAGGTACTAGCACGATCGCCGCAAATCCCGCGACAACACCTGCCGCGATTAAAACGTTCCGCGACTGCGAACGCCGAACGATCAGATAAATTATTGCAAAACAGGCCAGCCACGCCGCGGCCGCCGTCCACAGATAGAAGTAAGAGAAAACGAGTATCGCGAATACGACACCCGCACCGATGGCGAACGTCACCGTCGCCTTCGTCGTTTCCCGATTGGCCGCCTTGTAAAACAACAGGCAAAAGACGAAGAACAGCGGAAACGCAAATCCGGGCTGATAGCGGCGCAGGAATGGGAGGAAATCGGCGAGCACCCTTCCGTCAATGAGTACGCGAAGTTCGCCCTGAAGCGCCAACGCGGTTCCGAAACACAGCACGATGATCGGCCCTACCGTTGCCAACAAGCCGTCTTCTGTAGCCGAAAACAAAAGTATGTAAATAACGATAGCTGAAAAGATCGCTATGAATGCGGCCAATAGGATAAACGCCGTGGATACGCTGACGCCCAAAACTCTCGCCGGAACGGCTATCGCGTAAGCCGGGATGAACTGTATCGAGTAGAGCGTTTCGGGCTGCGGTGTCGTCGGGCTATCCGAAAGCCCTAGAAACGGGTCGTGCTTTCGCGGCTCACCGTGGATCAACCCGTTAACATATGCCGAATAAGCGGGCTCGTCGTAATTAGAAACAAAGTAACTGCCGTACCACTTGCCCACCGCGAGCATGAAAAAAAGCTGCGGCAGCAGGGCGACAAAAAGTATTGCGGCGATGGGGATCAACACTTTGCGCCCTGACGCAAATTGAATTGGCATATGTTTGGGTTCCGCTGAAGACTGATTTGCGGCTGTCACGATGATAGTAAAAAAGGCGAGCCGCGGAAAACAGCTCGCCTCGAATCTTGCGCCTATCGATTTGCTTACGCGACTGTTACTTCCTTCGACAGATAAACATCTTGTATGGCGTTAAGCAGTTCGACGCCTTCGTTCATCGGACGTTGGAAAGCCTTGCGGCCTGAGATCAGGCCGGCACCGCCGCCGCGTTTGTTGATCACTGCGGTGCGAACTGCATCGGCCATGTCGCCCGCTCCCTTCGATTCGCCGCCCGAATTGATCAGCCCGGCACGTCCCATGTAGCAGTTCGCGACCTGGTATCGCACAAGGTCGATCGGGCTGTCGCTCGTCAGGTCCGTGTAGATCTTCGGATTCGTCTTACCGTAGCTGCTTTCGGTATTCAGCATGTTATAGCCGCCGTTTCGCTCCGGCAGCTTCTGCTTGATGATGTCTGCCTGGATCGTCACGCCGAGGTGATTCGCCTGGCCGGTAAGGTCGGCGGCGGTGTGCATATCGCCGTCCGGCCCCTTGAATTTTGGATTACGCAGGTAGCACCAAAGGATCGTCGCCATTCCGAGTTCGTGGGCGTATGCGAACGCCTCCGCTACTTCGGTTATCTGCCGCGTCGAGTTGTCAGAGCCGAAATAGATCGTCGCTCCCACGGCGACCGCGCCCATGTTGCGGGCTTGTTCGATCGTCCCGAACATTACCTGATCGAAAGCGTTTGGATAGGTCAGCAGTTCGTTGTGGTTGATCTTTACGACGAACGGGATCTTGTGCGCATACTTTCGGGCCACCGCACCAAGCACGCCGAAGGTCGACGCGACGGCGTTACATCCGCCTTCGATCGCGAGCTTGACGATATTCTGAGGATCGAAATACTGCGGATTAGGTGCAAAAGATGCTCCCGCCGAGTGCTCGATGCCCTGATCGACCGGCAGGATCGACAGATATCCTGTTCCCGACAAACGCCCGTTCGAATAGAGCGTCTGTAAGCTGCGCAAGACCGCCGGCGACCGATCCGAGTCCATCCACACCCGGTCCACAAAATCGCCGCCCGGAAGATACAGGTCGTCTTTGCTTATCGTCTTCGATACATGACCAAGCAGCGATTCCGCGTCGCCCCCTAAATATTCCTGTATCTTGTTGAAATCCAATGACATAGTTCGACTCCAGAGAAGATTTGAATCAAATTTCGAAATAAGAAGTGTACCACAGGCGTTCGCAAGAAAAACGCCGCCGATATTCCTATTGATTTGCGCCGGAGAACTCGTTATATTCCATGTGTTCACCTACTCGAAAATATTTCGAAAATTAGTGCGGCAATAGCCGTTTTGTTGTTAGGGATTTCCGCGTCCTCCCGCGGGCCAAACTAAAACTATGACCTCATCCTCCTATGCGAAGCCGTTGTCGGTGCTTTCGTTTCTCTGCGCCCTTTTCCTGATATCCAGCGTGGCTTTCGGCCAAGACAAAGATTGGCGAGAGATCGTTCCGGCCGAACTTCAGCTGAAGTCGCCAAAGGTAGAACCTGATGCCGACGCCGAGGTTCTGTTTTGGGAAGTGCGTGTAGACGACAGTAATCCGGACAGCATGGTCATGAAGCATTACAAACGCGTCAAGATATTTACCGAGCGTGGTCGCGAGAAATTCAGCAAGGTGGATATTCCGTTCACCACGAATCTGAGGATCAAGAACATTACGGCCCGCGTGATCAAACCGGATGGAACCATCACCGATCTGGCAAAGGCAGACGTTTTCGATCGGGAGATCGCTCGAACTGATAAGGTCAAGGTCAACGCTAAGTCATTCGCCGTCCCGAATATCGAGGCGGGTTCGATATTCGAATACAAGTACCAGGAAGTCTTCAGTTATGGCTCAGCCGAAGACATGCGGATGCCTTTCCAGCACGATGTCCCGATCCAGAACATCTCTTACTATTTCAAACCGGCGGGTAGTGTCACTTACCTTCGTTTCAACATGCCTGAGACAAAGTTCGTTAAGGACAAGGGAGGCTTTTTACGAGCTACGATGGAGAATGTTCCGTCGATCAAAGAAGAGCCGTATATGCCACCCGAGGATGAGGTGCGATCTTGGTTACTGGTCTATTACTCTCTGGACCAATATGCAAAGAATGCGATCTCCAGTTCAGACTTCTGGTCGCGAGCCGGCGGAGCGATCGTTAGACGGTGGGGCGTCAAGGAAACGCTCAAGCCGGGGAAAGAAATTAAGGCTGCCGCGGCGGAAATAGCTGCCGGCACTACCACTCCGGACGATCAGATGGCCAAGATCTTTGCGTTTTGTAAGACGAAGATCAAGAACATCTCATACGACGCCTCAATGACCGAGGAACAGAAGGACGAGATCAAGCCGAATAAATCCCCTTCGGATACGTATAAGAAACTCCAAGGACGCGAATCTGAGATCAACGAGCTTTTCGCTTCGCTGGCCGACTCCCTCGGACTTGAAACGCGGCTGGCATTTGGCGGCGACCGCAGCGAAATGTTTTTCAACCCAAACCAGGCTCACGAATCCTTCGTCGGATTGTTCCTCCAGCCGGGCGTTTTCAAATATGGCACGTCGCCTGCATTCTCGACTGCCGACCGGAAATATCCCATCTTTTTCCACTATCCGTGGACCGAGAATGATGATGTTCAGATCGCCTTACCCAAAGGGTACGAGCTCGAGAATGCAGATTCTCCGATGCCGATTGCTGATTCTTCAAAGATCAGCTACCACAACATCAAAATGAGGATCGATAAGGCGAATAACGTACTCCACTACGATCGCTCGTTCGTCTTCGGAAACAACGGTTTCACGTTGTTCCAACCGCAGGACTACAAGCCTCTCAAGGATTTGTTCGATGCGTTTCACAAGAGCGATACACACATGATGACCGTTCGGCAGATGCAGTGATTAGTAATTGTTGATTCCGGACCGATGACTTTTGAAACTGAGACCTAATAGAACATGACAACCTCTCAAAACCGAACCTTCCGCTTATCTTTCTTATTTGTGCTGCTCGCGATTTTGGGCGCCGGAACCGACTCGATCGCCCAGAAGAAGGACGAGAGCATATGGCGGCCGGTCACTCAGGCCGAGCTTGATCAAAAGAAACCGAAGGTCGAGCCCGACGCCGATGCCGAAGCGATCTTTTGGGACGTACGTGTGGACGATAAGAAGGCCGGAAAGCTGTCTTATCGTCACTATGTTCGCGTCAAGATCTTTACCGAGCGCGGCCGCGAGCGATTCAGCAAGATGGACATTCCGTTCATGAAGGGGAAAAAGGTTGAAGACGTGGCGGCTCGAGTAATTAAACCCGATGGCTCGACGGTCGACCTGAAGCCGACAGACATCTTCGACCGCGACATCGCCAAGGCCGGTAAGGTTCGCGTCCAGGCAAAATCGTTTGCCGTGCCGGGAATCGAGCCCGGCGTGATCGTGGAGTATCAGTACAGCGAGTCGATCAAAGGAGACTCGGCTTCGGGTGAGCGCCTCGTGTTTCAAAGAGACATTCCAATGCAGTCGGTAACGTATGCGGTTAGGCCATATGGTAAGTCGAGCCTTGCCTTTAACTCATACAACATGCCGGATACGAAATTCGTCGAGGGAAAGGACGGATTTCGTACCGCCACGATGACGAACGTCCCGTCGTATAAGGAAGAGCCGTATATGCCGCCCGACGATGAGGTACGCCGATGGGTATATCTTCAGTATCAGGGCTTTGGCACCTTCTTTCAGTGGGGCATGCTCGGGTTGCGATATCAGCCGGTAATAGGTTCGATGAACAAACCGAAGAAGGACATCAAGGCGAAAGCTGCCGAGCTTACTGCAGGTATCGCCTCCGATGACGAGAAGCTGCGAAAGATCTACGATTTTGTCCAGAAAAATATCAAGAACGTCGCCTTCGATCCAAACATGACGGAAGAGAAGTATGAGGATATGGACATCGACAGCCTTAACGATGTTCTTAAGAAAGGCACCGGAACCTCGACGATGATCGATTTCCTGTTTGCCGCCCTCGCTCGTGCGGCCGGCTATGAAGTGGCCATTGTCTTTTCCGGCGACAGAAGCGATAACTTCTTCAATCCGGACAAGTATCCGTACCTCAATTTTGTGCAGCTCGGCGGAGTCGCGGTAAAGGTCGGCGTCGAGTGGAAATATTTTGACGCCTGCGCACCCTACATGCCATATGAAACGCTTCCGTGGCAGCGTGAGGACGTCCGCAGTTTGGTGATAAGCGATACGACCAACCTTTGGCGAAATACGCCGTTGTCGGACTATAAAAAATCGCCAGCCCGCAGAACCGGAAAGTTCACGCTGTCCGCCGACGGCACTCTGGAGGGCGAAATAAAACTTGAATACGAAGGACACCAGGCCATATCGCGGCGTCGAGATCAGTTCAAAGATTCGCCCGAAAAACGCGAGGAAAACATTAAGGATGAGATCAAGGAGAATATCAGCACGGCCGAGATCTCTAACGTCTCTATCCAGAACTTCGAAGATTCGTCGAAGCCGCTCACGTACATTTTGAAGATCAAGGTGCCTAACTACGCGCAAAAAGCGGGCAAGCGAATGATCGTCCAACCGGGCTTTTTTGAATATGGTGCGTCGCCTGTTTTTGCGTCGGCAACTCGCACACACAGTGTTTACTTTCCATATCCCTGGTCTGAAAAAGACTCAGTCTCCATTAAGTTGCCGGCCGGATACTCGCTCGACAACGCAGAACGCCCCGGTGACGTTGGTGATACCGGCGGTATCGGCAAGAATATTGTCGGGATGTCGTTAGATGAGGCCACGAACACGCTCGTATACTCGCGTGATTTCTACTTCGGCGGCAGCGGAAAGATCCTTTTCCCGGTCGCGGCATATCCGGCGGTGAAAGGGCTCTTTGACGCGTTTCACAAATCGGATACTCACGCCATCTCGATCAAGCAGAACTAGTCGTCGGCTTCAGGAGAATGTATATAAATGAAGATAACCTCACGTCTTATTTTCCTGGCGGCCGCTCTTGCGACCTTTGCGACAATCGCGGTAGCCGATAGTCAGCCTCCCGCTTGGATGAAACAGGCCGCGGCCAGCTCAGTTCCCTCGTATCCCAAGGACGTTCCAGCGGTTGTCCTGCATCAGGAACAACAAGTCACTCTCGGGAGTGACGGCAAGCTTGTAACGGTCGAAAACTATGCTGTAAAGCTGTTAAGCCGCGACGGCCGAAACACTGCGATCGCACGCGCCTTCTATCTTGTAAGCGCCGGTAAGATCCGCAGCATCGAAGCGTGGCTGATCCGGTCGGACGGCACGACGAAGAGCTATGAGAAAAAAGACATTCTGGACATCATCGCCGACCCGGACGACGTTTATAACGAGGGCCGGCTGAAGGTCATCGACGCGTCCGGAGAGGTCGATACCGGACACGTATTCGGATACACGGTCGTCTCGGAAGATGTTCCGCTGTTCTATCAAGACAACTGGACGTTTCAGGACCGCTTACCCACGCTTGTGTCCAGATACTCTCTGAATCTTCCGTCGGGTTGGAAGGCAAGCAGCACGGCCTTTAACACGCCGGATGTAAAGCCCTCTGTTAGCGGAAGTTCTTACGTTTGGGAAATGCGAAATCTACCGCCGGTCCCGCCCGAACCGCTTAGCCCATCGGTACAGAATCTTGTCCCGCGAATCGCTATCAACTATTCGCCGGCAGATGCCGCCTCTCAAGCAGCAACCCGCGTATTCGCCGATTGGACCGATGTCTCCAAATGGGCATCGTCGCTTTACGACCCGCAGGTCGTCATTACGGATGAGATCGCCATCAAGGCACGTGAGTTGACCGCGAACGCAAAGACGGAGTTCGAGAAGATCCATGCGATCGGGACATACGTTCAGAACCTTCAGTACATCTCGATCGATATCGGCGTCGCTTACGGCAATGGCTATAAACCGCGCGCGTCGGATCTCGTTTTGCGACGCGGCTACGGCGACTGTAAAGACAAGGCAAACCTGATGCGGGCGATGTTGAAGACCCTTAAGATCGATTCGTACCCGATCGCGATCTACTCGGGAGATCCGAATTTTGTGCGTGCCGAATGGGCTTCGCCGCGTCAGTTCAACCACGCGATCATCGCGGTGAAGGTAGTCGACACGACCGAGTCCGCAACGATAATGAGTCATCCGAAGCTCGGCCGCCTGCTGATCTTCGACGCGACGGATGCGTATACGCCGGTCGGCGATCTGCCCGATTATCTTCAGGGCAGCAACGCCCTGATCATCGCCGGCGACAACGGCGGACTTGCCAAAATGCCGGTCACTCCGCCCGACTTCGATCTGCTTGAACGCGACATCGCCGTCACGCTTAGCGAAGCCGGTGAGATAAAGGGAACGATCCGCGAAAAAGCCATTGGCCAAACGTCCGCTCTTTTCCGACGCGAATATCGCAGTTTGTCTGCGGGCGATTTTCGTAAGGTGATCGAAGGATGGCTGACGCGAGGTGCGACCGGCGCCCAACTCGTCAATCTGGCTGCGAAGGACAAACACGCCGATGCGGGATTTGACCTTGATGTCGAATTCTCGGCTGCCCGATATGCGCAGTTGATGCAAAATCGATTGCTTGTTTTCAAACCGGTCATCGTCGGCCGCCGCAACAGTATCAGCCTGACGGAACCGAAACGGTCGAACCCGATCGAACTCGAATCCAACTCGATGCGCGAGACGGTAACTTACACGCTTCCGGTTGGCTTTGCGGTAGACGAAATACCGGAGCCGGTCAAGCTCGAGACCGATTTCGGCAGGTACACGACCAGCATCGAGGAAAAGAGTGGAAAGCTCGTCGTAACCCGTCAGCTTACAATGAACCGAAAAACGATCGCGGCCGACAAATACGCCAGCGTCAAAGATTTCTTCACGAAAATGCACGAGGCTGAGCAATCGGCTGTCGTGTTGATCAGAAAGTAAGCGTCGGTCTTCCGAATGAAAGAGAGCGTCGGAGAAAATCTCGCGACGCTCTTTTATCTGGTGCTGACAGTTGTCTATTCGACGAGATTGCCGTCCGCGTCCAATATCCTTAGCGTTGAGCCCCAAGTCGGGATCTCTTTCAGTTTTGGTTCGATAAGGCTTCGATCGCCGACTATCACGATCGCCATCTTGTCGGGTTGTAAATACTTTTCGGCAACGCGATTTACGTCGGCCAGCGTAACGCCGTCGATCTTTGTGATGAAGTCGTTGAAATAGCTGTCAGGCAGGCCGTAAACAACGAGATTTGAAAGCTGATTCGAGATTGCACCGATCGTCTCAAATCCAGCCGGAAAGCGGCGAATTATGCTTTGCTTATTGTAATCAAGCTCGCGCTGAGTTGCCGGAACGCTTCCGCGAATACCGTTGAGTTCCTTCATAAACTCGACGATCGCTTCTTTCGTCACGGCCGTCTGTATCTCGCCGCCCGCACGAAACGGCCCAGGTCCGCGGCGGAAGCTCCACGAACTGTTCGCCCCATAGGTATAGCCCTTGTCTTCACGAAGATTCATCGATATCCGCGACGTAATTCCGCCGCCGAGGATCGCGTTCATCACCTGAAGTGCGTGGAAGTCCGGGTTAGCACGATCAACGCCGACTTGGCCGATCGCGACAGTCGATTGAGCCGCGCCGGGCCGGTCGATAATATAGATGCCCGGCTTATCCAGCGGCCTGATCGCGGGTATTTGGGCCGCCGAAACTTCACCGGCCTTCCATCCGCCGAAAGCAGACTCGAGTTTCGCCTTTAAAGTCTTGTTGTCAAAACTGCCGACGACGATCAGCGTTCCGTTATTCGGACGGAAGTTATTAGCGTAGAAATTTACGAGGTCGTCTCGGGTGATCGCTTTGATCGTCGCCTCATTATTGTCGCGGCCGTATGGATGATCGCCGTAAAGCACCTTGTTGAACGCGACATTCGCGATCGCCCCGGAATTAGCACGCTGCTGGCGAAGGCCAATTAGTTGGCGAGCCTTAAGACTTTCGATCTCACTCGCGGGGAAGGACGGGTTCAGCACGATATCCGAATAGATGTCGAGAGCACCGTCAAGGTTCTTTGTCAGCGTAGAAAGCGTAATGTTCGTCGAATCCCATCCCGAGCCCGCACCGATGTTGATTCCCAGTTCCAACTGACGATTTGCGATGTCTGCCGCGGACCGCTTTGTCGTTCCGTCGTCAAGCAGCGACGATACCATGTTCGCGACGCCGGTCTTGCCCGCTGGTTCATTGGTCTGACCCGACCTCAACACTAGATTCATCGACACGATCGGAAGCTCGTTCTGCTGAACCATCCAAACATCGAGGCCGTTCGCGAGCTTTGTTTTCTCGATCGCAGGAAGGGCAAATTTCGGATTCGGTCCCGGCTTCGGAAGTTTCGCAGCCTGGGCGTCGATCTTCGCCTGATCCTTTTTCCCGGATTTCACTGAGGTCGTTTGATCCGCCTGACGGCCGCCGCGACCCGCTTGTGCCGCACGCGGAACATATGACATCACAAGACGATTCGGGCCGAGATACGTATTTGCCACACGCGTCACATCTGCCGCAGTAACGGCTCGATAGCGGTCGAGATCTTGCTGGAACCAGTTTGCCTCTCCTAAATATCCGGCGTAGCTCGTCAATTGTCCGGCCTTGCCGAGCACAGTCTGCAGTCCATTGATCGTCTGCGACTCGATGCTGTTCAGCGCCCGAGACATTTCCTCGGCCGTCGGCGGTGTCGCTTTGATCTTTGCAAGTTCGGCATCTACCTCTTTCTCTATGTCGTCCAGCGATTTTCCCGGCCGTGCGATCGCCTGTATCTGGAAAAGACCGCCGACTTCATTCGTCGAATTGCCGCCGCCGATCTGCTGGACGAGCTCTTTGCCGTAAAGCAGATTGCTTTGCAGCCGCGATGTACGGCCCGTTGAAAGAATGAAGCCTAAAATGTCGAGTGCCGGTTCGTCTTTTGCATAAGCCGGAACGCTATGCCATACGAGCGAACGCCGCGGCAGCGGAACGTTTTCCTCAACCGTTTCGCGGATCTCCCTGTCGAGCTTCGGCATCTCGGGTTTCGGCCTGGTGATGTCGGCACCCCTCGCTATCGGGCCGAAGTACTTTTCTATCCAGCCGCGCGCGTCCTTATCGTTGAAATCGCCGGAGACGACGAGCCACGTGTTGTTCGGGACGTAATACTGCCGGAAAAAATCCTTCACATCGTCCATCGATGCAGCTTGAAGATCTTCGAGCGATCCGATCGTCGTCCAGTTATATGGGTGCGGCTTCGGATACATGATCGCCCCGATCTTCTCAAAAGCCGACCCATACGGAACGTTATCGACGCGCTGGCGACGCTCGTTCTTCACAACGTCGCGTTGATTGTCGAGCTTTTCCTGCGTCATCGCCGGCAGCAGATTGCCGAGGCGGTCGGCTTCCATGAACAAAGCGAGTTCGAGAAAGTTCGACGGCATGGTTTCGAAATACCACGTGCGGTCCTGATTCGTCGTACCGTTGATCGACCCGCCGGCTTCCTGAAGCGGCGTGAAATAGTCGTTGTCGTAGCTCGCCGAACCCTGGAACATCATGTGTTCGAAAAGGTGCGCAAAACCCGTACGGCCCGCGACCTCGTTCTTCGATCCGACGTGATACCACGTTCCGACGGTCACGATCGGCGTAGACTTGTCTTCATGAAGTATCACGGTCAAGCCGTTCTTTAGCTTGTAAGTCTTCGATTTGATCGGTGGAAGCTTGTCGCTCTTTTGAGCAATTCCCGTCGAAGCCATTGAAACGAGGGCGAACGCCGCCACTAGAAAACCCGCAAGGATCTGCTTGGTTCGCATAACTATCTCCTGATGTCTTTTACGTTAGGCAAAGTGAAAGAAACGGCAACTGAGCCTGAAACGTCTCAGGATCAGCCGCCGACCGGTTGTCTTAAATTTGTTTACGGACTTACGTCGCCGTTGGTTTCACAGGTGCGAGCAATGCGATCTTCTCACGTTCCGAAACTACGACACCGCCTGGCTTTTCGATCGTGATCGCAAATGCTTTCGGGTCGATCGTTCGCAGTTTTGCGTTGACAGGAATGATGACCTCGCCGTTCGTCGTTACGTTGAATACGCCGCCGTCTTTGGGAAATTCTTCCAGCTTGGCGTCTTCAAAGATCCAAGCCTGATAGGCCTCTTTGTTCGCGTCGTTAACCGGAAGCCCGCGGAAGGTCATGTATCCTTTTTGTTCCGCGTCGCTCCAAACTACTTCGCCCGTTACGACCTCGGTTCCCGGTACATTGCCCTTCGTCCATTCGGCTCGTGTGATCTGGCCGCCGGCGGCCTTCATTCGATCACGCAGTTCCGCCAGCGAAGGAGCGGGAGTAGGAGTCGCGGAAAGCTGGTCGATCTTTGCCTGCATGACAGACATGCGATCCTGATCGTAAAAGAACATTACGCCGAGCGCGACACACGCCATCGCGGCGGCCGCCCAACCGAACCAATCGAAGAACGAACGCGACGGCCTTGGCTCGTTAAACTTGAACGCCTGCGTCGGCTGGTCATGGATACTCTCGTGAATCTCGCTCGTCGACGTTCCAAAATATTCTCCCGCCACGCGGGCAAGCTTCGCCTCAAGGCCAGCCGGCATCGGCTCGATCCTCATTTCTGCCAGCGCTATGGCTGCCGCTGCTAATTCAAAACTCTGTGCGTCCATATTGCTACCCGCACCTCCGAGACGTTCGTCGAGCTGCCTCGCCTCCTCGTCCGAAAGGCCTACGGTAGCTCCATCCGCCAGGAGGTCGAGAAGTTTTTCATCCATATTCCTATTCATACGGAAACCTCCTTTGCTCCTGTCGAACCTCCCAAACCAAGTATCTCCCTAACCTGTATTATCCCTCGACGCGCGTGCGTCTTTACCGTTCCCAGCGGCATGCCGGTCGAATCGGCGATCTCCTGATGCGACAATCCGTGGACGATCGATAGCTGCAGAACTTGCCGCTGCTCCGGCCGAAGCTGATCGAGAGCTTTTGCGGCCTCTCGAGCTTCGACATTTGTCTGCATCACTTTGTCGTCGCGTACTGACGGTTCCGCCAGTACATCGTCGATGGAATCCGCCGAGATCCGACGCTGTGTGTGGCGAATCTTGTCGATCAGCCTTCGCCTTGCGATCATCGCAACGAACGTCGTTTCCGAAGCCTGGCCCGGATCGAACCTTTCGGCGTTCTTCCAAATATCCAGAAATATCTCTTGCACCGCGTCTTCCGCATCTTCCTGATTTCTCAGCATCCGACGCGCAAGCGACCACACTAACCCTCCATAGGATTTCAGGCATTCCTGAACGGCCGGCTGCTCTCCGGCAGCGATCCTTTGTAAGATAGATTGAGTCACAACTTCAATTACGGTTATTCCTCAATAAACTACCTGATTCCAAAGGTATTTTCCAGCCAGCCATCGACAAACTGCTACTAACGGTACCGGGTGAAGTTGTATGCCCGATCGCGAATGCACGACCGCTCATATCACTCAATCTCCGCTTATGTATTTCGTAAGAGAGAACCGTATGGATTTAAATGCCTTTAGGTACGATTGAAAAGTTTCGAGGCGAGAAATAAGAGGAATAGGCCGATGCTGGTCGCCGCCGAGATCAGGCAAAACTGGCAGAAAGCTCCGATGACAAAAGCCTGCACATAAACGAGATAGCCGGAGACAGCCGCCATCAAAAATGCCTGGACTCCGAACAACGTCCATGCGGAACGGTTGCCGTAAGCCGCCAAGATCGCGAGTGAGAACGCCGCGAAATAGGCGGCGGCTCCGAACGCGGCGATCGGTACACCGGCGATCTCGGCATACGAACTCGTTAACACCGTCTCGCAGCCTTCAACAAGGCTGCACGGAACCGGCTCTTTCGTATAGTGGCTGACGGTGAGATATGCCGAATCCGCGATGCCGACGACCGCCAACACAGCCGCCGCAAGCGGAAGCTTTAGGATCCCGCCCGCGGCCTGTGTTAACTCGTCATCGACCTGGGTCATCGGTTGGTATTGCTGTTCGAAGTGTTTGCGACCGGTGCCGGCTGGTTTGCCGCAGCTATCTCCGCGTCAATGACTCCACGCATCGTAGCGACGTTCATATCAGCAAACGCGATCGGCTTGTTATTGATGTAAACAGTCGGCGTCGACCGAACACCGATCGCGTTCGCCCTAGCCATGTCGAGCTCGATGCGGCCTCGCGTTCCCATTCCGCTCGCATCGTTTTCCCACTGCTGCATGTTCAGGCCGATCTTCTCGGCGTAACCACGCCAGATCTCTTTATAGTTCGGAGCGTTGGCCCATGCCTGTTGATTGGTCATCAACTGGTCCATCATCGCCCAGAATTTCGGCTGTCCCTGCATACCGGCAGCCTCGACCGACGCGGCTGCTTCCATTGCCTTATCATGAATCGAAAGCGGCAAGTGGCGGAAGATGAACCGGACGTTCTTGTTGCCCGCATAAAGCCCCTGAAGTTCCTTCATCTCAGGATGCGCCGACGCACATGACGGGCACTGGAAATCGGCAAACTCTTCAACCGTGACCGCCGCCGTCGGCTGGCCGATCGCATACACGGGCGAAGCGCCTGCCGGAGCATTCGCAGGAACAGTCGCCTGCGGACGCGGAGCGTTAGCCGCATTCGTCGAACGATTTGAGGCTGTAGAGTTATTAGCCACCGGCGGCTTAGAAGTGCTGTATAGCATCGCAATACCGCCGACCGTCATCGCGAGCACAATACCGATGATCACCAAAGGAACAAGACTGCTTTTCTTCTGTGGTTGTTTTGCCATTTTGAAATTATCTGACTACTCTTAGACGCTTCGGCTCTGATTTTCGCTCGCCGAGTTCCTTGATGTTTTCTAGAGTCTTTGCGTGAATGCCGTCCGCGTCGAGGCCGTACTTTGCAAGCAGCAGCCGCGGATCGCCGTGGGTCACGATCTTGTCAGGCACGCCCATTCGAACGACTTTAACGGCGTCTTGCATACCCTTCGATTCCAGCAACTCCATCACCGCCGAGCCGAATCCGCCCGCAAGATACGCTTCCTCGACCGTAACGATCAGGCGATGATCTTCGAGCAAAGACACTATCAATTCTTCATCCAGCGGTTTCACGAATCTCGCGTTTACGACCGTCGCATCGACGCCGTCCTTCTCCAGCATCCTCGCCGCATCCATCGACGGGTTGACCATCGATCCGTACGCGACGATCGCTACATCCGAACCTTCTCGCAGCACTTCGCCCTTGCCGATCTCTAAGACGTGAGGTTCGCGCGTGATGTCGGCTCCGACGCCGTTGCCGCGCGGATATCGCAGGGCCGCCGGCCCGTCGAACTCTATCCCCGTCAGCATCATGTCGCGCATTTCTCCCTCGTCTTTAGGCGCCATCAACACGATGTTCGGGTACCCACGGAAATATGCAATATCAAGCAGGCCGTGGTGCGTCGGCCCGTCAGCTCCGACAATTCCGGCCCGATCCATCGCGAACGTCACGTTAAGGTCCTGCAAACAAACATCGTGGATCACCTGATCGAACCCACGCTGAAGGAAAGTTGAATAGATCGCCGCAACCGGTTTCAAACCTTCGCACGCCATGCCGGCACAGAACGTGACTGCGTGCTGCTCTGCGATGCCAACGTCAAACGACCGCTCGGGAAACTTCTCGAGCACCTTGTCGACTCCGGTTCCGTCAGGCATCGCGGCCGTGATCGTGACGATCTTCTCGTCGCGGGCCATCAGCTCGCACATCGTTCGGCCGAAAACTTCCGTGTAGGTCGGTGGAGCGGTCTTGCTCGATTTGTAAGGCAATCCCGTCTTCGGGTCGAACGGGCCGGTGGCGTGATATGCGTAATAATTCTTTTCAGGATTCGGAAAACCGTGGCCTTTATTCGTCAAAGCATGGACGATCACCGGGCCATCGTCGACCTTTTTCGCCTCTTCGAGGGCACGCACAAGAGCGGGAACGTTGTGGCCGTCGACATATCCGATGTATTTGAAGCCGAGTTCGTTGACGAGTGCTCCCGGCAGAACCGCCGCCGCAATTGCGTCCTTGAACGACTTCGCCGCTCGCCGCAGTTTCCCGCCGATTCCTGGAACACTCTCGAGCGCGTCGCCGATCTCTTCTTTCAGGTGCTGATAGCTCTGAGCTTCCTTGATGCGATTGAGATATCCGCTCAAACTTCCGACCGCCGGGGCGATCGACATTCCGTTGTCGTTCAGGATCACGATCAGCCGTGACTTCAAATGCCCGGCTTGGTTGATGGCCTCCATTGCCATGCCGCCAGCAAGTGAAGAGTCCCCGATCAACGCACAGACGTGAAAATCTTCGTCTTTCTTGTCGCGAGCAACGGCCATTCCGAGCGCGGCCGAGATCGATGTAGAAGCATGGCCCGCACCGAAAGTGTCATACTCCGACTCGTCTCGGCGCAGAAATCCAGAAAGCCCCTCGTAAGTCTTGATCGTGTGAAGCTGATCTCGCCGCCCGGTGAGGATCTTATGAGCGTAAGCCTGATGCCCGACATCCCACACGAGCCGGTCGCTTGGAGTATCGAAAACGTAATGCATCGCCACGGCTAGCTCGACCGCTCCGAGCGATGCTCCGGTATGACCGCCGACGCGCGAACACGTGTCGATAATGAACTGACGGACCTCGTCCGCCACCTCTTGCAGATCCTCGACCTTCAGCTGACGCAAGTCGGCGGGCGAGTTTAATTCTGACAAAAATCTCATTTCCGGGAATCTACCTTATTTCACTCAGCAAAGACCAGATTCTAGCAATTTCGAGGCAGAAAGACGACCGGTAGGAAGTGTGCACCCTCATTGCCCGAACGTCTATCTCGGCTCGGCAGCCGATCTCATTCCACCTTAGTTCACACACTTTTACATATCTTTACACCGAGCCTTCGGCTAAACGATTGGTTGCGACATCTAAAGTTAGGTAAAGCTAAGCTTTAGAAACTATCAACGAGGTATAAAAATGGCATTACGCAGGAAATTATTCACAACTACTACACTCGCAGTCGCTCTTGGGGCGTTCGGCGTTTTCGCCTCGGCGCAGACGAGCGAGACTCCGGCGACGGACGGCACGAAGATCGAGAAAGGTGACCGCAAGGGCCACTTTGGCAAGCGGGGCGGCAAGCACGGTATGCGTGGCGGCGGCATGGGCATGCTTCGCGGCATCGAGCTGACCGATGCTCAGAAAGAGCAGATCAAAGCCATCCACGAAGCCAACAAGCCTACTGGCGAAAATGAGGCACTTTTCAATTCGATCCGCGAAACCCGCAAGGCCGGCGGAACCATCAGCGAAGAGCAAAAAGCCCAGCTGAAAGAACTCCGCCAGGCACAACGCGCAAAAATGCAGGCCGTTCACGAGCAGGTTCTAGCGGTCCTGACTCCCGAACAGAAAACCCAGCTCGAAGCCAAAAAAGCCGAGATGCGTCAACGCATGGAGGAACGCCGCCAACTCCGCCAGCAGAAAAAAGCCGAAACCAAACCGGCCGACATCAATTAGCCTGGAACGCGAACTTCAGTTCGCAAAACGAGCAAGGGAAGGTAAAAAAACGGGCCTCACAGCCCGTTTTTTCTTTTGTTACGATCAGACGCGAGAAAAAACAGACGAGAAAGCACCTAAACTTCCTGGTCAAAAATCTATTGCTCAAGTATTCGGTCGATGCTATATTTCAGATTGTTCCTGACCCTATTTTTATAACTCGACAAGTTAGCCCGTAAGCGCTTCAGCCGCATCCTGACGCCTCACGGCCAGTAGCACCACAATGAAAAAGCCCGATATCCCGCGCCTCCTGCTGTCAGTCTTTGCTGTCGGCGTGTTCCTTGTTTCATCACTTCTTGCTCAAAACGGATTCATCGATTCACAGATCGAGGGAGACGTGTATGACCTAGAGGTTCAGCCTGACGGAAAGATAGTTATTGGCGGCTCTTTCCGAGAGGTCGGCGGCCAGTCGATACGAGCCGTTGCCAGACTCAATCCGAACGGTGCACTGGACACTTCCTTTACACCGCCCGTGATCTTCGGTAACTCTAGGACCGTTTCGGATGTGCTTAGGCTTTCGAACGGACAGATTATAATTTCAGGTTCTTTCAGCGGGATAGGAAGCCACAATACGAGCGGTCTCGCGCGTCTCAACACCGACGGGTCGGTTGACACTTCCTTTTCCTCATCGGTCGCTGGATATGCCTACAAATTCGCTTTGCAGCCAGACGGGAAATTCATAATTGCTGGATCGTTCTTAACGGTTGGAGGGGTTTCGAGGCAGGGAGTCGCACGCATCCTGCCTGACGGAGCTATTGACAGCACGTTTCAGGATCCTCAAATCACCTCTACCGCCTCGCAGGTTAGTTCGGTCGTCCTGCAACCTGATGGGAAGATCCTGATCGGCGGTTGGTTCACCGCAGTAGGCAATCAACAGAGATCCTATTTTGCGCGTCTTGAAGCGAATGGACAGCTTGACACTCAATTTTCTACGCAAGTGAACGGACCCGTTGAAAAAATATTCCGCCATCCAACCGGTTCCATCTATATTTCCGGGTTTTTCCAGAACGTAAACGGAGTCCCGCGACGTTGTCTAGCCAAACTCACGGAAACCGGAGAATTGGATACGTCCCTGCAAAGTTCGACTAACGATTCGAACATTACGACATTCGCCGTTCAGCCGGATGGGAAAATTCTGGTCGGCGGCGGCTTTACCGAGTTTGCGGGCGTAGAGCATCGCTCGTTCGCCCGACTCAATGCTGACGGTTCTTATGACCCGTCCTTTCCTGACCCCAACCGCAACTTCGGTGGAAGGTTCTATAGCATTTATCCGATCGTAATACAGACCGACGGCAAAATATTGATAGGCGGCGATTTCGATACCATCGCTTATCTACCTCGAAGCGGTGTCGTACGTTTCAATCCGGACGGAACACTGGACACTCCATCCGAAACGATAACCGTAACCAAAACTGCCGATACGAACGATGGAACGTGCGACACCGACTGCAGTCTGCGCGAGGCTGTCGTCAGGGCCAACATTGCTCCTGAAACTACAACCATCGCCTTCGACCCTGCCGTTTTTTCCACGCCACAGACGATCACCCTCACGCTCGGTGAAATGTCGATCAACAGTCGGATCACTGTCCTTGGCCCGGGAAGCGACCTTTTAACGGTTTCCGGCAACAACGCATCAAGGATATTTGTGGTGGAGGGCGACGCGATTTTTTCTATTGAAAATGTGACCCTCGCGAATGGTAGGGCAATAAGTGCTGTCTTCTCTGGCGAAGGTGGAGCGATCTGGGTACAACCTAACGGAATTATTACTCGGCTAGACCTCGCAAATGTTATCCTCAGGGGAAATGAGGGTACGCTGGTTGGAGCCATTGGTACGTTCAATCGTTGTGTGGCTACTCTGCGGGACGTTGTCTTCGAAAACAATCGAAGCAGCTCAATGAACGGCGGAACGGCAGCAATGCTGTTCCGCGGAGAAGAGTTGACCATTTTGCGCACTAGTGTCCGCAACAACTCATGTGCTGGGTCGAACTGCTCCGGCGGCATAAACGCAGCAGGAAGTGTCCTGATCGAAGACTCCGTTTTCAACGGCAACACGGGTCGAGCGCTCGGCCTCGGCGGCACGGTTACCGTCTCAAACACACAGATAACCAACAACTTTGGCGGCGGGCTAAGCACCGGGGGGTTTGGATTGAAGGTCATCCGAAACTCTGTGATCTCTGGCAATACCACGGCGGGCGATGGAGGCGGCCTGAATAATGCAAATGCGGCGGCCGTTAGGATCATTGATTCAACGATCTCTGATAACCGTGCGACAAATGGAGGCGGGATATTTACCGCCGGGAACTTGACGTTAGAGGGCGTCTCTCTCCTCGGTAACGTGTCGACAAACGGCGGCGGGGGCCTTTACAACCTGACTTCTTCAACCCCAGTAACGACGGTCGTCAACAATTCGATATTGTCAAATAACTCGGCCCAGGCGGGCGGTGCTATTTACAACCGCGAACGTGTCGAAATCAGTGGCTCCCGGTTTACCGGAAACACGGTCACTGTGAACGGGGGTGCGATATTCAATGTTTTGCTCGCCGGCGGCGTCGCAGCCACGCTGAGCCTGCAGAATTCGTCTTTCGACAACAACTCGGCGCCATCGGGCACGGGCGGTGCCGTCAGCAATCAGGGCGGTCAAGTCAGCTTAGTAAACTCGACCATCTCCGGCAATCGAGCCCTTGCCGGCGGCGGGCTGCGAAACACTTCCGGCGGGATGTCTCTCAATCATGTTACCGTCGCGGAGAACCGGGCGACCAGTTCCGGAGCCGGTGTGAGTAACTCGGGTTTGATTACTTCGCGCAATTCTTTGTTTGCCAATAACTTGAATACTGCGTCCGGTTCGGGCGGAGATTTCTTTGGGACGCTCGAATCGGAAGGCCACAACCTTCTTACTTCTTCGGCAGGAGCGACCATCGTCGGTAACGTGACTGGAAACCGGATAAATGTAATTGCCGGCCTCGGCCCTATTGGCCTTTACGGCGGGAATACGGTCACTCATCCACTATCGGCGGGCAACCCGGCGATCGATGCTGCTGACCCGACTGCGTTTGCTGCTGTCGATCAGCGAGGTATTCAACGGCCCGTCGATGGAGACGGCGATGGAAACGCGCGTGCCGATATTGGAGCTTTCGAGGCTCGTTCGCTTATTGTCTCTAACACTAACGACAGCGGAAGTGGCAGTTTGCGACAGGCGATCGCAGATGCGAATACGTCGGACGCGATCATTTTTGATGCCGCGGCCTTTCCCACCGCAACAACGCTTGTGCTCAGCGGCGGTGAGTTGCGAATCGCCAGTGGAAAAAGTATTTCGATCGGTGGACCGGGAGCCGACCGATTGACGATCGATGGCGGAAACTCAAGCCGTATATTTACCGTCGATGATGGAGCGGCGCTGGTGCTTAGCGGCGTTACTCTCGCAAACGGGAACGGCCTTGGATCGACGGATACTCAACTCGGTGGGGCGATAAGCAGCCGCGGTGACCTCACTATCCTTAGGTCGGTGATACGTAACAATTCAACGCTTACCGAGGGCGGCGGCATCGCCGTCCTTGGTGGGAAGCTGCAGCTAACCTCCTCAACGCTCCACGACAACCATGCACAGAATGGTGGTGCAATTTATTTTTCGAATCTTGCTTTGCCCGGATCAACTGTTACGAATGCAACATTGAGCGGAAACGCGGCCGTCTCCAGTGGCGGTGCGATGGTTCTCTCCTCCTCCGTTCGTTTCGACTTT
>CADEGD010000020.1 GCA_902826795.1 uncultured Acidobacteriota bacterium
TCTCGTCATTGACTTTATCCCTTAGGGTGAAGTGCGGCGGGTGCAAAGCAGTTCCCGCCAGCTATAACTTTAACATTATGAAAATCCAATGTGAATAAGTTGTAGCGAGATTGTTCCAGCATAATTCAGAAAGTGGAATTTAGAATGTAGAATGCTCGGGTGATGCGGAGGCTTGGTGAAAGTTCGGGGATCGAGCGGCTGGCGGCTATACGCGATGAGTTTCGTTGGGATATCGCTGAGCGATTCGAGCACCGTGCGAAGACGTGTTCGAGTTGCGAAACGCCGGGTGCGTGCTGTTTAGACGAGCATTTCGTGAACGTACGCATTAACCGGTTGGAAGCGTCGGCGATCAGGAAGGCGGTTGGCGAAATGCCGGATGACGTTCGATCAGCGATCGGTGCAAGGCTTGAACGGATCGACCACGACGCTGAGTTTTACGCGTGTCCGCTCTACGAATCGGGCGTCGGATGTTTGGTTCACGAGACCGCGAAGCCGCTGCCATGCATTGCCCACGCCTGCTACGAGCGGCCCGAACATCTGCCGCCCGACGAACTGCTCTCGTCCCGTGAGCGTGAGATCGACCGACTTAGCCGACAAGTTTACGGCCGAGGCGAACCGCTGCGGCCGATCCATACGGCTTTGCGTTAGGCTATTTGCTTAACTCTTCCGCCGAAGACCGTCACGGGAATAAGCATCAAAAGAAAGACCGCGTGATACCAGACGGGCAAATAATTCCACACCATGATCTGGACCAACAGTCCAAACGCCAAGAGCAGCACGCCAAGAGCAAGCGGAGCTTTACGATTTTCACCGGCAATGAACGCTGCGAGAAAGCCCGCCATTACCGATATGATCGCCGCGCGAACGAGATGCATGATCAGAATTGTGGTGTTGGGTGTGAACGGCTGTTCGACGCCGACCGCAAACTCGAACTCCGTTTGATGTGCGCCATACCATCCGGGTGAGGCCATCATCAACACCTGATCGCTGCCAAGCCAAAGTACTGTCCAGGCAACGAACCCTAGGACCACTCCAAGAACGATCTTCAGCATATATTCTCCAGATTGTTGAAAATTCGCGAAGGGTAAAACTGGCGGAAGTATAGGTCAAATGAAAAAGGCGGGCAAGCCGCCTTTCTGCTCAATTTCAGCACTGCCTCGGTTCTTACTTTATCTCCAACTCAAAAGGCAGCATGAACATGGCTTCGCCGTTGTGCATGCGGTCCATTAGTTCGGCGTAGCGGAAGGCTTTTCGCATTTCGGCGGGCATGGCCTGGACGAGAGCTTTCTTGGCTTCGGCTTCTTTCACGGTCGCTGTGATCTCAGCATCTTCATTGCCGCCGAACCATTGCTCGAAGAATGGTTTCGGGGCGGGCAGAACAACGCGGCGGACATCTTTGTCGGCGGGAAGATTCGCAAGCTGCTTGGCGATGTCGATCGCCTTTTCGAGTCCGCCAAATTCGTCGATCAGGCCGTTCTCTTTTGCCTGAGCTCCGGTCCATACGCGGCCCTGGCCTAGGCTATTCGCTTTTTCGGCATCCATATTACGGCCTTTGGCAACCTTAGGCAGAAAATTGTTGAAATAGATGCCGTTGGTCTGCTCTTCCATTTTGGCGCGTTCCTCGGGCGTCCACTTTTCGCTCTCGCGAAAGATGCCCGCGTTCTTGCCGCGAAGGGTGTATTCGTTCGTGATCCCGAGCCAATCGTAGAAGCCTTTTACGACCGGCTTGCCCATAAAGACGCCGATCGAACCGGTGATCGTTGTTGGTTCGGCGACGATCTTGTTGGCGTTGGTCGAGATGTAATATCCGCCGGACGCGGCGACATCGCCCATCGAGACTACGACGGGTTTCTTCGCCTTGGCATTCTCGATGGCGTACCACATCAGGTCGGACGCGAGTGCGGAACCACCGGGCGAATCGACGCGAAGGACGATCGCTTTGATCGACGTATCGTTAGCGGCATCGTTGACGGCCTTCACGACCGTGTCAGAGCCGACCATCTGTCCGCCAAACGCGCTGTCGCTAGAACTTCCGGTCGAGATCGCACCGGACGCAAAGATAACAGCTACTCGCTCGCCATTGTTGAGCCCGAGCGAATCGGATGGAATGTCGCGATATTGCGACGCGCGGATCGTGCGCACCTTGTCGCCCTCTTTATAGCCGAGAGCCTTGCGAAATTCTTCGTAAACCTGTTCTTCGTAAAGAGCTCCGTCGATCAGGCCCTGATCCTTCGCCTGCGTTGCGCTGTACGGCGCGTTGTCGATAATGGCGGCGACGTCGGTGACGTTCTTCTTGCGTGTCTCGGCGATCGCCCCGGTAAACTTCCCCCAATATTCATCAAGGACGGCGTTGATAACTTCGCGTTGGCCTTCGCCCATTTCTTTCTTTGTATATTGATCAGGCGCGTTCTTATACTTCGGACCGATCTGGATGACCTCGGCTTCGATGCCGAGCTTATCGAGCGAGCCTTTATAGAACATCGCTTCGGCGGCGAACCCGTTTACATAAAGATCGCCCGGCGGCGGAAGGAACACTTTATCTGCGGCGGTCGCGATATAATATTCCTTGTTCATCCCGATCTCCATATAGGCGTAAACCGGTTTGCCGGACTGCTTGAAATCGGCGATGGCTTCGCGGAGCTCGTATGCCTTGCCCCAGCCGATTCCGGGGAAGTTGATGTCGAGCATCAGGCCGCCGACTCGCTTATCGACCTTGGCTTTTCGCAGTTGCGTGAGCAGGGAACTGAACGATTGCTGCTGCCCGATGCCGAGCGCTTTGCCGAGTTCGTCTTCGGGGACGTAGTCAGGAAGCGAGCCGGAAACGTTCAGCACGAGCACGGCGTTCTCAGGCACGCTGGGACGCCCGAGCGTATCCGCAAGTAGAAACAGGCCGATGAGTCCAACAATTACAAGAGCGACAATAATGCCGCCGACGATTAGAAAGATCTTTGTTCCCTTTGAAGTTGCCATTGCTTTTCAATTATACGTGCGCGACCGCCGAAATTACCCGTAAATAAATACGAATAATGGAACGGAAAGTTTTGTTTCATTTGGTGCTGTCGCTTCGGATTGCATTTCGTGTCTTTCGTGTTTTTCGTGGATAGGCTCCGGAGATTATCCACGAAAGACACGAAAGAAGAAACAAGGCATAAGACGAATTCAAACTTCGCAAACAATGAGGTTTACGATGGTGCCGAGTTTCTTGCGGACCTCGACGATCTTCAGTCCGGAGTCGGCGGCGAGCTTGGCGGTTTCGCGATTGAAGTGGTCGTCAGCGAGGGCGAGAGTTGCTTTATTTATTAAATCGAAGACCGGGCCGAGGATGCCTTCGGGGCGAACGTGTTCGAGCAGGACGATCCGGCCGCCGGGTTTGATGACGCGTTTTAGCTCTTTGAACGCGAGCGTCGGCTCGGGGATCGAGCAGAAGACGAGTGTTGCGAACGCCGCATCGAACTCATCGACCCCGAAAGGCAAACTTTGGGCGTCGGCTTGAATCAGATGATTTTCGCGACGTTTGGTTTCGGCGATCTCAAGCATTCGTATCGAGATCTCGCTTGAGACTGAGCGTTTGCATTCGGGATAGAATTCGAAGTTTGCTCCGGCACCGCAGCCGATCTCGAGGATGTTTGCGTTCGTCGGAAGCAGATCGATAACTTCTTGCCGCCATCGACGAAGCCCGAGCCGTTCGAGCGGCGCGAAAGCCCGGTCGTAGTTCGCGGCGAATTTGTCGTAGACGGCGGGCATAACGATAGTCTATCAATCACGATGCGAAAGCCCGCACGATAGATAGAGCGGCACGGTGAAGTTGGATTCCGCCCTTACTGACGTGCGGGCTTATGCATAAGTGTCTATAATCTAGAATTTTGATTCACACCCGCTACCGCAGGTGGTAGTGACGAGTTTCTATGGCGAAGAAAGGTTCGGTCCTGATATGTGACGACGAAGAGATAATGCGCGACGTGTTGGAGACAATCCTCACGGCGGCGGGTTACAGGGTCGAACTTGCCAAGACGGGCGAGGAAGCGCTCGAGCTTTATTCGCGAAAGCCATTTGAGGTCGTCCTGATGGACGTTTCGATGCCCGGTATGGGCGGGCTGACCGCGCTCGAAGAGATGCTGAAGGTCGACCCGGACGCGGTGATCATAATGATCACGGCTTACGCGACGTTCGACACGGCGATCTCGGCTTGGGAGAAAGGAGCCCACGGCGTGATCCGCAAGCCGTTTCAGAACGATCAGATACTCGCGTTCGTGTCGAAAGGCATCCGTCGCCGCCGCAACGAGCAAGAACGCCAGACGCTGCGACAGGTGATGTCGAAATCGGTATCGCGTGACGCCATCGTCGGCCGGTCGGACAAGATGGAAGACATCTTCCGGCTGGTGGAACGCGTTGCTCCGGCTCGCTCGACGGTTCTCATTCAGGGCGAAAGCGGAACGGGTAAAGAGTTGGTGGCAAAGGCGATCCACGAGGCGAGCCCGCGAGCCGATAAGCCATTCGTCGCGGTGAACTGTTCGAACATCCCGTCAGAACTGCTTGAATCGGAACTCTTCGGACACACAAAGGGTGCGTTTACAGGCGCGATCGCATCGAAGAAAGGACTGTTCGAGGTGGCGGATACCGGTTCGATCTTCCTTGACGAGATCGGTGACCTGCGGCCAGAGATGCAGGTGCGTCTACTGCGTGTGATACAAGAGCGCGAGTTTACTCCGATAGGAGAGACGCAGCCGACGAAGGTCGATGTCCGCATCATCGCCGCGACGAATGTCGATCTGAAGGAAGCGGTGAAGTCGGGTACGTTTCGCGAAGATCTTTACTTCCGACTTTCCGTTGTGCCGATCGAACTGCCGCCGCTTCGCCAACGCAAGGAAGACATCTTGCCGCTCGCTCAGCATTTCATTCGAAAGTATAACGAAGAAAACGGTCGCGTTGTCTCCGAGAGTTTCAGTGCGGAAGTGTTGTCGCTGCTTGAGAATTATTACTATCCCGGTAACGTCCGCGAGCTTGAGAATATAATCGAACGCGCCGTCGTGATCGCCGCGACCGACGAGATCACCGTCGATTGCCTGCGCCCGGAAGTCCGCGACCCTGCCCTGGCCTTCGAGATGGTCAAGAAGGCCGAAGGTTCATCCTCAGAGATCGACATCGCCCGCGGCGTGAATTTCTACGACGAAGTGAAGCGCTTCGAGATCGACCTCATCCGCCGAGCCCTCGACCAAACCGCCGGCCACCAATCCCGCGCCGCCCAACTCCTCGGCCTCAACGCCACCACCCTCAACTCCAAGATCAAAGCCTACAACATCATCCCCAGAGACAACGGCTGACCATTCGCTGCGAAAATTCATAAATTCGGACTTTTTTACAAGGATTCGGAATTCAGACTGAATTCTTGAAGAGTAAAGTGTTGCTAAACATACACTTAACTCTTCCGTGGGGATGGCATCTTACTTGCCTTACTGATAGGTTGACGAAAACCCCGAAGACCTATTTTTAACCCTAGAAAAGGCCGATAAGACGGCCACGAAATTACCTGAGGAGTGTTTTTATGAAAAGATTGCTTTTCGTTTTGGCAATGATCTCATCATTCGCCTTTACGATTGCCGCACAAACGCCTACGGGCCGTTTGATCGGCACAGTGTCCGGTCCAGATGGCGTTCTGCCTGGGGCGACCGTAACCGTTAAATTCAACCAGACTGGTCGAACGCAGACGGTGACGACTGGTTCAGAGGGAGATTTCACCGTACCTTCCTTGGAGCCCGGATTGTATACCGTCAACATTACCGCGCAAGGCTTCAAAGCCTTCGTCGCCAATGAGTTGAAAATCGACATCGGGCGTGATTACAACCTGACACCAACACTGGAGATCGGGAATGTACAGGAAGTGGTCGAAGTGACTGCAGGAGCGGATGTGATCACGTCGAATTCCGCCCAAGTTACGAATGTGGTCAGTCCTCAACAAATACTTTCTCTACCGCTGATTACCCGCGACCCGCTTAATTTGACGACATTGCAGGCCGGCACAGCGAGCAACGCCTTCCAAGGAACTTCCATCAACGGAATGAGAACGACGTTGACAAACATTACGCGAGACGGCATTAGCATTAACGATCAGTTCATCCGAGCAAATGCCACCGACTTCGCTCCCGGTCGCCCCTCAGTAGACGACACCGGCGAATTCACAATTTCAACCACTAATCAGGAGGCTGACCTAGGGTCTGGCGGTGCTCAGATTATCTTAGTGACACCTCGCGGCCAGAGTGAGTTTCGCGGGGCGCTTTTTGCCTATAACCGTAACTCATATTTCTCGGCCAATAACTTTTTTAACAATCGTACGGGAGTTGCCAGACCTTTCCGCAACCGAAATCAGTACGGCGGAAAGATCGGCGGTCCGATGCCCATTCCTGCGTTTGGCGAGGGAACACCTTTGTTTTGGAAAGATAAGGGCTTTTTCTTTTTCGCGTATGAAGGGATCAAGGACCCGCTTTCGCAACGTTACACGCGACCAATTTTCACCTCTGGCGCAAGGGGCGGTACATTTCAGTTCAACCGAGCAATTGCCGGTTCCCCAATTAACAGCGGTGGTGTTTCGTGCCCATCTGGCGACGTTAACAGCATTTGCACCGTTTCTAACATCCTGACTTTTGCTCAGTCTCAAGGGTTCGTTGGCATTCCGTCGACGGTTGACCCGATAATTCAGTCTCTTGTGCTTGACCCAATGCCGACGGCAGGCAACACGACGGGAATCGGAGACGGCTTAAATACGACGGGCTATGCACTCAACCGGAGATTCGACACGACACGAAAGACTTACACGACCCGTATAGATATCGACGCAACAGCAAAGGATTCTATCAACTGGGTCTACAGCTGGAACAAAGAAAACGTTTTGCGGCCGGACGTTGACACAGTTGGATTCACGGCGGATCCTGACGTGACGCAGTTCTCAAAGAACAAGACCGCCACTGTCACGTATCGGCGAATAGTATCGAGCAACATCGTTAACGAAGCTCGGTGGGGTATCTTCACAAGTCAGGTCCCGTTCGATCGAATAAGCGAGTATCCTGCATTCTTTTTAGGCCCGCAGGGCACTACGAGTTCCACCACCGGACTTGCCGGACTCGTTCCACAGCCAAACATATTCCTAGATCAGGGACGCAACAACAAGCTTTATTCGGCGGCCGATAACATGAACTGGATAGTTGGAAAGCATTCGCTGAAGTTTGGCGGACAGTTCCAGCTCGTTAAGGTCAACTCTTATAATGACGTGCTGATCGTTCCTAACTACGTAGTTGGAGTAACGAACGTTAACGCGGCAACATCTACTACACTGACGCCAGGTAACTTCCCGAATCAAGGCGGGGCTGCTGGATCGATAATAGGCACCACCCAGTTGGGGACGGCTAACGGCCTCTTGGCAATTTTGGGTGGCCTAGTTAATCAGAGAATTCAGGGCTTCAACACGACAAGTCCGACTTCGGGTTATAAGGTGGAGCGAAACCTTGCCCCGTTTCGTAATTCTAACCATGCCTTATATGTTTCGGACCGGTGGTCGATTCTGAAAGATCTGACCCTTTCCCTTGGTCTCCGATGGGAGCTGTATCCCGCACTTAGACTCAACAACGGCTTGTCGCTGGAGCCTGTTATTGCAGATCCGGACAATCCGGCTGCTTCTTTGCTTGCGGGCAATGGCAGCTTTAATGTTATCGGAACTAACTCGGGTGAGGAGTTTACGTACTACAAAACGGATTACAATAATTTTGCTCCGTCAATTGGAGTGGCTTACTCACCCAGCTTTGAGTCGGGTTTTGGAAAGCTAATGTTTGGTAGTCCCGGCCGAAGCATAATTCGAGGCGGTTACAGTCAGATCTTCGGTAATGATTCGATCATTACTTCTCTCAACTCAACGTTGGCCGCTAACGTGGGTTTGGGCCGCGCGTCATCGTCGGCAATTGGACCAAATGGAACAACTGCCTTAAATGATCGGCTGAGTGGCACAAACACTGCCATAAACCCGCCTGCTTTCGTGACTCCCCCACGTTCGTTCCTGCAGAATAATACGGCAACGCAAGGATTCTTTGGTGTCGCGAACGTTGTTGATCCCAAGCTGCAGATTCCAAAGACGGAGCAATACAGCATTGGCTGGCAGCGTGAATTTTGGGGTAATACGGCTTTCGAGGTCCGATATGTAGGAACTCGAGGCGACAATCTTGCTCGCGGCGTCGACCTCAACCAGATCGACGTGGTAAGCAATGGCTTCCTTGCTGATTTCCAGCGAGCTCAAGCGAATCTGGCCTTGTCTATCGCCGCAAACGGTGGAAACGTCAACGCGTCGACCCCTTTCTGTTCTGGTGTTGTTGCCGGTTGCGTGCCGCTCACGATCTTTCAGAGTGGCGGTACGGGGTCAGCGGGAAGGCTCGCGGTAGGATCGGGTGTTACTCTCACGGCATTCAGAACTCAGTTGCAGAATGGAACTGTCGCGGATCTTGCTCAGGCTTTCATTACCAACAACCTGAACAATCACCCAACAGTTGCACTACCAGGCAACACGCCCTTCGTCCGGTTCTACCAGAATCCGAATATTGGGCAGATCGAATTGTTCACAAACGCCGGGTTTTACAGCTACAATTCGCTTCAGTTGGAGGCAAGACGCCGGTTCTCACAGGGACTATATTTCCAGGCGAACTATACGTTTTCCAAAAACCTAACGGACACCGTTGGTACTTCGCAACAGTTGTTCGAGCCGTATCTGCAGAACCAGAATCCTGAACTGGATAGGCAGCGTGCAGATTTCGATCAGACTCATACGTTCAATTTCAACGGCATTTATCAATTGCCGTTTGGTACCGGCAAGCCTTTCTTGGACTTTGGGTCCGGGTGGAATAAGCTTTTCGGCGGATGGGAGTTGTCGGGTCTCTGGCAGTGGTCAAGCGGGGCTCCGATCACCTTTGTAGATGCTCGCGGTACTCTAAATCGCGCAGCTCGATCTGGTCGGCAGACCGTTTCGAGTTCCCTTACGAATGACGAGATCCGTGCCCTTGGCGGTGTGTTTGAAGCGAATGGCAACATTTACTGGATAAACCCGTCGATCATCAATGCCTCGGGTCAGGCGGCGAGCGGCTATATTTATCCAGGCTTGAATAGCAACTCGGCGTTCACCGGACAAGCGTTCTTTAATGTGGCTCCGGGGCAAACTGGAACTGTTGCGAGGACGTTGTTGAGCGGTCCTCAACAGTTCAACGTAAACGCCGCACTGTTAAAGAACATTAACTTCACCGAAACCTTGAGGGTTCAGCTAAGGGCGGAAGCCTTCAACCTGTTCAATACAGTTAACTTCATTAACAATACTCAGTTCGCGGGTATCAACTCGCAAACCTTTGGTCAGATCACATCTGCAGGAGCACCGCGACAGATTCAGTTCGCTGCTCGGTTCGAGTTCTGATCGATTTTGATCTTTCATTTTGGCCCGCTGGTTTCAATCGGCGGGCCTTTTTTGTTTGCTGAGGTGACCGGTGTTGGGTGCTCGGCTACAATGGTTTTTGTGTTGACGTGACGGATGGCTGAGAGTTCTGCTGACATTTCAAACGCTATTACGCCGCTGGGGCCGGGGGATTTGATTGACCGGGCGGTGCGGTTTTATCGGAAGAATTTTTGGACGTTCATATTGATGGCGGCGCCGCCGGTTACGGTGGGGACTGCGGTTTCGGTTGCTTGGACGTTTCTTTCGCGGGCACTTTTTACAGGGCAGAATTCCTCCGATCCTTTCGACAATCTGGGGCTGCTGCTGTTTGGGTGGACGGGGACGTTGTTCATTTTGTTCGTGCAGACGGTGGCGATATTGGCGGTGATGGGCGGAGCGTCGCGCAATTTCGTGCGGCATATTCTGTTTGGCGAGCCGATAACGGTCAAGGCGACTTACAAAAATCTTTGGGACCGCTTCGGAGCGTTGCTCACGGCGTCTTTCATCATCGCGGTGCTGATCATCATGATTGGCGGCGCGATCTTTTATTTTGGAGCGATCATCGGGATGGTGGTCGTGTTTTTGTTGGCGGCGGTGTTGTCGGCCGTGTGGCCGCTGGCCGTATTTGTGGGCGTGGTCGGAACAATTGCAGTGGTTTTTCTGACGCTATGGCTTTTCTTTCTCGTCGCGTCCCGATTCGCATACGTGCCGCAGACAATAACCGTCGAAGGGCTCGGCGTTTTTTCGTCGATAGCCCGAAGTGCGTCGCTTGCCAGCGGAAATGTTCGACGTTTCGCCGCGCTGTTTATGTTCACCATCCTCGCCGTTTATTCCGCCCTAGCGATCTTGTATATTCCGGTCGGCTGGTATGCGTGGTACGAGGGGGTCGACTTTTTGAACTTCTTTACCGATCAAGATCTGATCCCGGCGTGGTACGAGATCACTTCACAACTTTTATCGCAGGCGAGCGTGATATTACTTGCTCCGGTTTGGATGGTCGGGCTGTGTCTGTTGTACATAGACGAACGCGTCAGGCATGAGGGTTACGACATCGAACTAATGGCGACTCGTCGGCTCGGCGATATTCCGGATGTGCCTCAGGATTATCTTAATCCGCTGCAACCGGCGCTTGCTACGAACGTGGAGAAACCGGCTTCGATAGCGTCTTCATCCGCCGGTAGTTTTACGACGCTCGATCTCAAATGAGGCAACGGTTCTTTTCAACATTGCTTTTGATCGGTATGCTTGCGGCGGTCGCGAGTGCGGCTGAGCTTGACGACTATCAGAAACGTATACGGTCGGCCCGGGGCGGAATACAAGAGTTGCTGTCGAACGTGGCGGCGGAAGAAGTCGGTGACGAGCCTGTTCAACCAAACAACGAGCTATTTACTTCCGTTCGCGAACTGCTACCGGCCGAGGAATCCGTTTCGACTTCGAGCGGCGATGTGAAGACGAATAACCGTTGGTTTGCGGATCGGCTGAAGGCTGCCGAAGATGAAAAGGATCTCACAAAACGTGCTGAGATACTTAATGAGATAGACGGGCGGCTTGCGGCAATCGGCGTCGAGATGCAGTTGCTGTTAGACGCAGAAGCAAGTGATCGCTCAAAGGATGAAGACAAGCGAAAGCTTTCGGAGATCCTCAGCCGGCCGGAGTATCAGAAACCTGCGCCAAAAGAGCCGGAAGAAAGTGCTCTTGCGAGATGGATCCGCGAATTTCTGCAGTGGCTCGAACAGTATTTACCTCGATTCGGTTCGGGCACTGCTCCCGATCTGAGCGGCGGTGTGGCGGTCGTGCAATATCTGCTCATCGGCGTGATCGTTCTTTTGCTCGGCTTCCTCGTGTATAAACTCGCGCCGCTGTTTGCTCCGCGATTTCGAAGAAAGAATAAGAAAAAGAAAGAAAGCCGAGTGATCATGGGCGAGACGATCCATGAAGACGTTTCATCGTCAGATCTGTTTAGCGACGCGGAACGGCTCGCACGCGAGGGCGACCTGCGCGGAGCGATCCGCAAAGGATACGTCGCCCTGCTTTGCGAGATGAGCGACCGCAAGCTGATCGGGCTTGCTCGCCACAAAACGAATCGAGATTATTTGCGAGACGTGAAAAGCCGGCGTGAGATACACACGGAGATGACCGGTTTGACGGGGTCTTTCGAGCGGCATTGGTATGGCTCGCAGGACGCGAGGAGAGAGGATTGGGAAGAGTTTCGCCAACGTTGCGGCGACACGATCAAGGCGATTTAAATGCGGCAGAAACTCGGCATCATTCTCGGACTCGCAGTGCTCATCCTGATATTGATCGGGCTGAACGCGGCGACTTATGTTCAGAAAGAGAAGACGCCGGACAACGAGATTATCCCGAACAGATCTTCGTTCAATTCCGGTGCGACCGGAACGCAGGCCCTTTACACTTTACTAGCCGAAACAAATAGACGCGTAACGAGATGGCAGCAGCCGATGGATGCTCTCGTCGGTCAATCGTCGCGAAACACGCCGTCTACTTTCGTCGTTGTCGGCCGCGTTCGTCGGCAGTTTGAAGATATCGAGATCAAGCAAGTGCTCGAATGGGTAAATTCCGGCGGGCGGCTTGTAATCGTCGATCGTGATCTCGATGAGCGATTTACCAAGGCGATTGCGGTTTGGCAACTGACGCCGAAAACGAACAATCTCGAGTTGCTCTTTACTACTGATCCATCCGACGCACCGCAGATGACGAACGGAATGCCGGCTTCGCGTCCAGTTCAACCGAGCGTTTTTACAAAGGGTGTAAATGCCATCCAGACCTCGCAGTTTGCTTCACACGTCGACATTTCGATGAAGCCGCCGGGCGAGACTGTTTTGACCGACCTCGGCATCAATGTTACGGCACCGACGCAGCGGGCAACTCCCTACGACTTTTATGACCCGACGCCGAGCCCGTCACCGGCGTATGAGATCGAAGCCGATGCTCCGCCGCCACCAGTACCAGTTCGATCTCCGGCGTATTCGACGATACAGGGAGACGAGGTTTCGGGTGATGCCGCGTTTTCGGCGCCCGTCGTCCATGTGATCGGCAATGACCGGAATGTTGTGGTCGATATTCCTTACGGAGCGGGCGAGATCGTAGTCTTGTCGGACCCGTTCCTTGTGTCGAACACCGGGATCGGTCTGGTCGATAATGCTCAGCTTGCCATCAATGTGCTTACAGACGGTGACGGGCTGGTCGCGTTTGACGAATATCATCAAGGCTACGGTGCGAACCGGAATCAGTTCTTTGCATATTTTGCGGGCACGCCGGTGATCGCGATCTTCGGGCAGATCGGGTTGATCGCGTTCCTCGTCATGCTTTCGCGGAGCCGAAGATTTGCCCGGGCGGTGCCGGAGCCGGAACCCGATCGGCGAACGAAGCTTGAGTACGTCGGGGCGATGGCAGAATTGCAGCAGCGGACGCGTGCGTATGACCTTGCGCTCGAGAATATCTTCGGTGATTTCAAACGGCGCGTGTCGAACCTTTTCGGCGTAGACGTTCGGCTTACTGATCGACGTCAGTTTGCGAAGCTCATTGCCGAACGCATCAAGGGTGACCCTGCCGAGATCGACCGTTTGCTTGCAAAGTGTCAGGACATTATTCACGGCGAGGCTTCGAATAAAAAAGAAACTGTGGCCCTTACCGCCAGGCTTCGCGAGATCGAAAGCCAGCTTGGGATGGATCGAACCATGCATCGGCGGGCCGTTAGATGACCAATCTTGAACTGGGCATCCTTATCGCTCTATTTTTCCTGACAAGCATAGTCGGTGTCGTGACGGGCAGTAATTCGCTTATCACGGTGCCGGTGATGTTTCAGTTCGGGATCGATGAAAAAACCGCCATCGCGACGAACATGTTCGGGCTGACATTTATGGCCATTGGCGCGACGATCCCGTTCATTCGGCAGGGAAAGATCGAGCCGGGGAAGCTCTCGCCGCTGATCGTCGTGACCGTCGTCGGGTCGGCTCTTGGAGCTTTCTTGGTCGGCTATGTCACGAATCAGTCGATCAAGCTCATCGTGTCGATCGCGATGTTTGTAGTTGTGGTGTTTACTCTCTTGAAGCCGCAGGGTTCGCGATCGGGCTTTGCGAGCAGAACCACAGAAAACACAGAAAACACGGAAAAAGACGGGAAAACGCAGAATGAAGACGATGATCCAAACGAACATTCGAGTCCTTATTTGATTCGCGGTTTAGGACTGGTCGTGACGTTTCTGCTGGCGATCTACGGAGGGCTGTACAGCGGCGGATATGTCACGATCCTGACTGCCGCATTCGTCGCTTTTCTCGGGATGGATTACGCCGAGTCAGTAGGTTCGACGAAGCTCGTGAACGTGTTTTCGTCCGGCGTGGCGACGTTGGTCTTTATGTGGCAGGGTCTTGTAGACTATAGGCTCGGTACGATCCTGGCCGTCACGATGTTCGTCGGAGCTTACGTTGGCGCTCACTTCGCGACGAAGATGAACGAGGTCTGGCTCAAACGGATCTTTCTCGGCACCGTTGTCCTTTTGGCGATCAAGACACTATACGATTTCCTTTGAATTTTGGCCCGCGAAATACGCGAAATGGCGCGAAAGTTTTGAATATTTTTTTAGCGTATTTCGCGGGAAAACACTGAATGCTGAACTACACTCCTCATACCGTCGCTCACATCCTTAACGAACTTCGCAAAACCATCGTCGGGCAAGACGAGGTGATCGAGCAGATCATCGTCGCGGTGCTTGCCGAGGGGCATGCGTTGCTCGAAGGCGTGCCGGGAACGGCGAAAACACTGACGGTGAAGACGCTTGCTCAGATATTGGGAGCCGGGTTTTCGCGCATTCAGTTCACGCCTGACCTGATGCCGTCCGACATTACCGGCACTAATGTTTTCAACATGCAGTCTTCGGAGTTTTCGCTTCGTCAGGGGCCGATCTTTACTGATATTTTGCTGGCAGACGAGATCAACCGCACCCCTCCGAAAACGCAGGCGGCACTGCTTGAAGCGATGGAGGAGCGGCAGACGACGATCGATGGTGAGCGGCATCAGCTCTCACCGATCTTTACCGTGCTCGCGACCGAGAACCCGATCGAATATGAGGGTACTTATCCGCTGCCCGAAGCTCAGCTCGATCGGTTTCTGCTGAAGATCATCATCGACTATCCGGCCGCCGAAGAAGAGGCCGAGATCGTGGCTCGTTGGGATGCCGGATTTAACTCGCACCACCTTGAACGCCTTGACATCCAGCCGTTGCCTGATGCGTCGGCAATACAGCAATGCCGTGCCGAAGTTCGAGCGATGCGGATGGAACCGGGCGTACAGAAGTATATCGTCGAAATCGTCCGTAAGACGCGAAATCATCCGACCATACTTTACGGTGCGAGTCCGCGTGCGTCGATCGCCCTCCTGCTGTGTTCGAAAGCTCTCGCTGCCATCCGCGGCCGCGAGTTTCCGACACCAGACGATGTCCGCGACATTGCCATGCCCGTTCTCCGTCACCGCTTGGCGTTACGTGCGGAAGCTGAGCTGGAAGGCGCCACGTCCGACGCCGTTATCTCGGATATTTTGAAGACAGTTGAAGTTCCGCGATGACTGCGGTTCAGAGTTCAAGTTTTAGCATGCTTTTCGGGTGCTTTTTAATAAAAAGTACAAGCTAAAGATTGAACCCTGAACTTTCGTCACTATTCGGGTCTGGTCGATTTGCCGCGGGTGTTCGAGCGGGAGCGGGTGTGCGTTGCGGGCTCGGCGATGGCCGAGGCTGAACGGGTGTTGCCGCGGGAGTCGTGCCGGAATTTGCGTTCGCGTTAGCGGGCGTTCGCGGACTCGGGCTTGTCCGAGGTGCCGGCGTGGGCGAGACCGGCACGGTGCAGAGCATGATGCCGCTCGGCTGCGGAATGCAGTTCGGGTCGGACATGAAAGGGCTGTTTCCACCCGGAACGACGATTGTACCGCCGCCAGGCCCGATCGGCGGGCCGCCGGGAGGCGGATTGTTGCCGTTGAGCCATGGATTGCCTGCGTCGCCCGGAACTCCGCCGCCCGTCGGAACCATCGTGTTCGTGTTGGCGTCGTAAGAAAACTCAGGCGGAAGGCTTGAGAGATTTTGTTCCTCGACACCCGTCGCCGGGTTGATCGGCTGAACGGGCATTCCGTTGGCGTCGGGCTGTAAGGCCGTCACCGGATCGGTCCGCCGCGAATAGGTCACATATATCAGCCCGATGGTTAGCAATGAAATGCCTGCGAGCACGACGAACGCAGTTTTCCAAAGATTGTTTGAGTTGTCCGCCGTTGCCGCGATGGCCGTAGGGACGGCAGATGCATTTGCGAGATCGTTTACAAACGCATCGACCGTTTGATATCTGGCGTCCGGATTCTTCGCCATCGCCTGGAGGATGACGGGTTCGATCCACGCGGGCAGGTCGGTGCGGAATGACGACAGCGGCGGCGGAGGCTCTTCGATCTGCCGCATCATTATCTCGCTCGCAGTTTCTCCTACGAAAGGTTTCGATCCGGCTATGGATTCGTAGAGTATCGCCCCGAGCGAATAGATATCGCCGCGATTGTCGGCGTGCTCCGCTCCGGAACATTGCTCGGGTGCAAGATATGCAAATCGAGCCGGGTCGGCTGAGCCGTCATGGAGTGCGTTTTCCGAGCCGAACCCAAAAACTTTCAGGCCGACGCGTCCGGGTTCGGAGCTTGATACGATAACGCTGGCCGGCGAAAGGTCGCCGTGAATGAGCCCGGCAGCGTGTGCGGCAGAGAGTCCGGCGCCGATCTGTCGGGCGATATCAATGGCCATCTCCACCGGGATCTGACCTTCTCGACCGAGAGCTTCCGACAGCATCTCGCTCGGCGCGGATTCGTAGATCGCGTAAGCCGTTCCGTCGGAGTCGGTTCCGAGGTCGTTGAGATTGAGAAGATTCGGATGGCTGATCTTTGCGGCTGCCTTAGCTCGGTCGAGAAAGCCGTCTCCGCCAAATGCGATCGCCACCGGCTTGTCCAAGAGCGTGTTCGTGCCGCGATAAAGCGACCCAAACGAGCTTTCGCCGATCAGTTCATCAACTCGGTATTTGTCCGCGATCGATTTTCCTAACAATGCCATCTCAATTTAGAACATCAACGGGCTCAACAGGTTGCAGGGTTTCGTAAAACAGACTTTCCGGTCTGTTTTATTTGGTTAAGAAATTTTATGGCACCCAAGACAGGCTGGAAAGCCTGTCTTACAGAAAAGCGGGCGAGGATCGTAAAGAAACCCGCCCGCTTGCTTGTTTTCAATATCGCTTAGGACGGCTTAACGACGACGAATGCGATAAGCAGAGCAAAGAGCACGAGCGACTCGATAAGGGCCAGCGCGATGATCATAAGCGTCTGAACCTGGCCGGCTGCTCCCGGATTGCGGGCAGCACCTTCAGCAGCACGCGAACCGACGAGGCCCTGGCCGATAGCGGCGAGTCCGGCGGCGATGCCGAATCCGATTCCGCCGGCGAGTGCGCGAGCGGCACTGACGGTCGATTCGTTATCGGCGGCGCCTGCTCCACCCTGTGCCATTGCGGCAACGGCCATCATGGCGATCGCGAGAGTTGCAAATACAACGTATTTCAATTTGGTCATTTTAATAGTCTCCTGTTTTAAGTTTTGGAGAACCGTTTTCGACCCGCCCGCTTTTATAATTCCGCCTCGCTTCCGGTATTCGTATGATTTTATACTCCGTGGAGTCATACGCTCCTGCGTGCCGGCTAATGCCTATGTCGAACAGGTTTGAGAACGTCTCCATGTTTTCAATTACGCGATGGATCGCGCACGCTGAACTTGTTAAGGTGCTGCCGCGATGGTTGCCGGCCGAGCATCGCTGATGTGGTGCTCAAAGTCGGCAGGGTGATCGGTGTCGTGCTGATCATGCGGCGGATGCGTAACCTCGCCGAGATAGATCATCGAAAGCAGCGTAAATACCAATGTCTGAACGAAAGCAACGAATACGCCAAGGCCGGTCAATGCGAGCGGCACAAGAAAATGCGTGAACGGCGGTGCGAGGTTCGTGATCTCGACAAATACCTGCTCGTCCGAATACATATTTGCGAAAAGTCGGACGCCGAGCGTTAGCGGTCGGATCAGGTTCGAAATCAGCTCAATGCCAAAGATCAGCACGGTCACGATAAACATGAACCAAGGCAGCTTCGGGCCCGCGAGATGCTTTAGATGGGCAAACAACCCGTTTTCGCTGATGCCGCAATAGTTGTAATAAACGAATGACGCGATACCGAGGGCGAATGTCACGTTTACCGAAGCCGTCGGCGACATGAACATCGGGAACTGGCCCATCAGGTTCGAGATCAGGATCAAACAGGCGAAGGTAGCAACCACCGGGAAATACTTCATCCCGTGTGAGCCGATCACGCTTTCAGCCATTCCAGCGAGGTAAAGATAGCCCGCTTCGAGCGTCAACTGGCCCGATTTCGGGTCGTCTTCAGAAACTTTTCCTTTGATGATCCAGATGAAAAGAATCGTCAGCAAGCAAGCGATCACGAACATGATCGTGTACCACGGGATGGCGTTCTCGACAGTGTAAGGGCCAAAAACAGCTTCAGCCTCGGTACCGAAATTTGAGAAAAACTTGTCCCAGACGGGCTTTGTATAATCCAGCTGAAACTGGTGTACCGGCTTGCCGAGGTAGTGGTTGATGAATTCTACGATCAGCGGTGAATGATGCCCGCCTTCTGCAAATAAGAGCATGTTAAATGTGTCGACGCTTTAACCGTTGCGGCTTTTTATAACTCGCAATAAACCTTCGATCAATACCGCGAATCCGAATCCCGCCATGCCGAATAAAAGTCCCGAAATCGGAAGCAGGTCGAGAGCATAAAAGAACGCTACTACGCAACCTAAAACAAGATAGCGGATGAAGTATCCGGTACCGAGAAATCTCGGTTTCTCGCCTTCGCGGACCTCGCCGAAGATCTTTTTCAGCGACCGCTGCATCCAGTAATAATTTACGAATGCGAGCACGCAGCCAACCAAGATCGCAAGGCCGAATCGGGCTGAAACGGCGGCCGCTCCCGCGATCGAACCACCGACGCTAAGCACGGCCAGGATGAGGAGAATACGCTCGTTTCGCGGTGGTGTTGTCAATTGCTGGTCGCTGCCAGCCGGGTCAGTCTCTTCGCTCACTGCAAACCCTAAATTTTACTAAGGAAGTGTTTAGAGTTCAAGCGGAGTTGAAACGTTCAGAGTGCTAGCTTTTAGCTTGTCTCCGTGCTGCCGCGGGACGATCGTGATCAGCGTCAGAACAAGCTAAAGCTTGCACTCTGAACTATTTCTTAAAGATTTGCGAGGTTATGCGGAAAAATTGGACGAAGCCGATCAGTGCGCCAAGGACGAGACCGGAAACGAGGCCCCATGGTGAAGAGCCGAATAGAAGGTCGGCTCCCCAGCCGATCACCAGCATAAAAGCGACTGAGGCGAAAAGCACTATGCCAGCGGAATATGCAAGGCCGCTTTGACGAACGGTTTCTGAGGCCGACTGCGGCTTGGATTCGGAGAGGACGAACGGCTCGGCGTCTGGGATCGGGCCGTCATCGAACAGCGTCGTAACAGTCGAACCGGAACGCTTTTCTTCCGGAATCGGCTCTTCGTCGCTATCCATAAAGTTTTTTATCACGGTTGTGTTCCGGCGTTTTGCATGGCTGACGGCGAGCTTAGAAGCGAGAAAAGCTTCTGCTGAATATCGGGGTTCGTCACCAATCTGCCGTGGGTTTCACACTGATAAAGTTCGGTCACGATAGGCAAAACAAAATCGCTTCCCGTAGCTTTCAGCGTCGATGCTTCGAGCGAACTCTTGGGCACGACGCTGTCGCCGGGTGTGTATACGACCCGTTTCAGCATTTCGGACGTGATCTTGTTCCCCAGGGAATTAGTGAACGACTCGGCGTCAAACTGAGTTATCCAGCGGTCTTTTTTCTCGTTGCGGCGAACGACCATCGCCGTCGCGGTGTCTTTACACTGGGCTCCCATCAGGTAATAGCTGACAGGTACTTTAGCCGTCGAGGTAGCGTTCAAGGCCTCCTGAAAGCGCTTTGCACGCGCAAGCACCGCGAGGAAGTAAGGCCGAGCGTTTCGCTGTTCGGCGGGCGAAAATTTCTTCTCGAAGTCTTTATCCTTCCAGATCGCCCAATCATATTCTTCCCACGCGTTCGGATCGTAAATGTCTATGTCTAATGGCTTTAGCTCCTCGTCGTAAACCAGCATCGAACGCTCATGAGGCAGTAGCTGGAAGATCGAGGGTATCGTGAAAACGTCGAACCGGGTTAGGTCTTGTACGAACGGCAGCTTGATTCCGCTTCCGATGTAAGAAACGCCGTTCAGCAGGGCCTTAAATGACAGCAGCGAACCTTCGTTCGGCGTGCCGACCAGAAAGATCTTGTTCAGATGCCGGGCGCCGGCCCACGTCGGCCGCGGCTTGCCAGCCGGAATATCGGCATTTCCGTACATCGCCGCGTAACGAGAAATGAGGCCGCCCATCGAATGCGCGACGATGTTGAACTTCATGTTTGGTTTGCCCATCCGTCGCTTAAGCGTCTCGATATTGCGGATGAGCAGCCGTGCATTCTCTACGTTGTCACGGCGCCAATCGTAAGAAAATACAAAGAAAGTGTCGGTTGCGTCGGCCTTCGTCGCTGTCGCCCACTTCACCTCGCGATAGCCGCCGGTCGCCTGAAGCGATTCGATCAGTTTTGCGTAAATCTCGATCTCGGGCAGGAGGCGGGCGATGCGAACTTCACGAATAATGTCGCCAGCGACCAGGTTGTCGACGTTACGCGCGAGATTGGCCGACATCGGAAGCCGAATGTCGTCGTCTTTCGCTCGCGAGGCCTTAAACCACGCAACCTTGCCCGTTTCTTTATTTATGAGTTCGGAGCCGGTGATGCCCGGAATAACTATTATCGGATCTTTTCCGGTCGAGGGCGCGGGAGTCGGCGGCGTCTGGGCCAAAGCGGTTTGGGCGAAAGCCGCAAGGCAAAGAACGATCGTTACAAAAATGGGGCGGAGGTCGGTTCGCATATTTGAGGATTTGATGCTCGAAAAGCACATATTACCACTATTTATCTGACTTTAGACGTTCAGTTTGCGTCGGCGAGATCAGCCTATATCGGACGCCGCGCCAATCGATAGTGCGGCTGAAAAGAGCACAGATGCAGTTGATTAAGAAGACGGCCGGAGCGAGCAGCCAGAGTGTAAGTTGCGACAATGTTTGTCGAGTAGCTGTTGGTATCACTAGAGTTACAGCCCTGAGCCTGAGCCAGGCCTTTCCGACACTTAGGGCCGAAACTACCGTGAGTGTCGCGATCGCCGCCCAAACTAGCCACGCGTTTGACCGGCTCAATACCACGATCAAAAAAGCCGAAAGCATCACGCCGCAGAAAAGGGCCGAGCCGAAAAATGACAACATCCACAGCGGCGTCGCGTAAACCCGCGTGATCTTCATCTGTCGTGTCGTAAATTCGAACAGCTCTCGAAAGGAACAGTTTTCGATCGACGGAGTCAGCGCCTGGGGAACGAATACTATGTCGAGTTTCGCGTCCTTCATCGCCCGCGTGACCGTGAAATCGTCTGAAAGAGTTCCCCTTAACCGTTCGGATAAATTCAACCTTTCCCACACTTCACGGCGAATCGCCATCGAACCGCCCCAGCAAAAATTACTTTTTAAGTTCGGCCCGAGTGCCGACGCGATCGACGCGTTCCAGGCGGATCGCATTTCGCTGGCGAGCGTTGGGCGTTTCGACAAAAACCACCGATATCCCGTCGCGACGCCCTTGTCGTATTCCAGTGGAGCGACCAAATTTCGCAGCCATTGTTTCTGCGGCCGCGAATCGGAATCGACAAAGACAAACGCTTCCGAACGCGGATCGGCGTTTTTAACTGCCTCACGGATGTTTTCGACCTTTTGGCTGCTGTCGGTCGATTTCGCGGCAAAGACGATTTTTACAGGATAAACACGATGTTTGGCCGATGTTTCAATCTCGTTCTTTCCATCCAGTTCATCCTGTACATCCTGTTTTAATTCAGTGATAACCGAAACCGCAGGGTCGTTTTCGTCATCAACGACGAATATCACCTCATATTCCGGATAGTCGAGTTCGAGAAGTGCTGAGAGATTTTCCCGCAGACCTTCGTCAAGGCCTTTGCATGGGGCGATAACCGTTGCGAAGGGGGTAAAACCACTAAAAGGCTTTGCGAGTTGCGAACGAAAATACGAGAGATACGCAACACCGCCGAGGAACGAGCGGATGCTGAAATAGACGAGGACCAGAGCGAAGAAGAGAAACAGAAAGAGCACGAACGGTGATAATAGCTAAAAAAGTAGAACCAGCAAATATTGCATTTGGCGCGGCATTTTTTGGGAGCACAAAAGTTTGGCGCGAAGCGTGTGCGATACCCGCGATCATCCATGTTCGATAAGCCGCGCAGCGCAGCCGAATTCCCGCTACAATGCCGGCTATGATCCGGTCGATCCAAGTACGCTTTCAGCCGGAGATGAGTTTTCGGAGTTCGGCAATCGTGGTTGCCGTTGCGCCGCGGTTTGCTTTCATAACGGCGGCGGCGTTTTGACCGAGCTCGATGCGTCGATCGCGATTTTCGAGAAGTTCCGAGATCTGAAGGAAAAGTTCATCAACGATTTGGTCTGGCCCGAGTTGGGGAAGCTGGATCAGAGCGTCGCTGTCGCGGAATGCATCGACGGCGGCGGAGAAATTGTGGGTGAAATGGCCGGTGACGATGGCGGTGCCGGCGGCGGCGGGTTCGAGGATGCTCTGGCCGCCGTGGGGGATAAGCGAGCCGCCGACGAAGACGATATCGGCTAGCGGATAGACGGACCGAAGCTCGCCGATGCTGTCGAGAAGGATCACATCCGCGTTGGGGATGGGGTCGATCTCAGAACGGCGGATGAATGTGTACGGCCATTCGTTCGCGGGATCGTCGCGGAATTGGTCGATGAGTTTTGCGACCGAGTTGAAGCGTTCCGGATGACGCGGGGCGATGATCAGCCGGGGCACGTCTGTCGCTTCTATCACGGCTGAGCAGTAGGCTTCGAGCAACCATCGCTCTTCTGGTTCGTGCGTGCTTGCCGCGACGATGAGCGGGCGGGAATCGTCGAGGCCGAAGCGTTCGCGCAAGTATTCGGTCGTTGCGGCATCAACTTCTGTCGTTCCGACATCAAATTTTAAGTTTCCGGTGACGATCGTTTTTGCTGAAGGCATTCCAACTGAGATAAGGCGGTTCGCGTCGTTCGAGCCTTGCATCAATGCGAGGTCGATGTCTTGCAGCACGCGTGAGATAAATGCGCGGATGCGTTTGTATCGAGATACGCTTCGTTCCGACAAACGGCCGTTGACGATGGCGATCTTCGCTCCGTCGGCCTTTGCTTCGCGAACAAAGCGCGGCCAGATCTCGGTTTCCATCAGCAGCACGACCGACGGTTTGAAATTTTCGAGGGCACGGCGAACCGCGAACTTGAAATCAAAAGGGAAGTAGACTATCGCTGCGGCTTTATCCTTAAAGATATTATGTGCGAGTTCCTGACCGGTCCTTGTTGTTGTTGAGATGACGAGGCGATGTTCGGGGAACGCGTTCTTTAGTTGGTCAACAAGCGGACGCGCGGCGTTGGTTTCGCCGACCGAAACGCAGTGAAGCCAGATCACTTTTCGTCCGTCGTGTTCAAACTCCGGATAGCTGCCCAGGCGTTGCTTGAATCCGGCTGCGTATTTTTCTCGTCGCAGCAAGAAAGCCGGAAGCATTACCAGAAAGCCTGTCGCAAGCAGAATTGAATAGAGAAAATACATTCGATATGCCGTTGCCTTTAGCCAACGGTTGAGAAAAGCATAAACATTAAGGGCTTTAGCTCCAACGCACGGCGTTAGAGCTAAAGCCCTTAATATAAAGTCGAAGGCTGTCCGTTGGCTGAAGCCAACGGCAATGTAAGTGCAGTGCGATCTATTTCACCCGTTCCATATACCGAGCTTCGGCCGGGTTGACGCGGATCTTTTCGCCTTCGGCGATAAAGGGCGGAACCATGAGCGTGACGCCGTTTTCGAGGGTCGCGGGCTTGTTAGAGTTCGACGCGGTCGCGCCTTTCAACTGCGGTTCGGTCGTGGCGACGGTCAGGTCCATCGTGGCCGGTAACGCGATGCCGATGGGCGTGCCGTTATAAAATTCGACCTCGATCTTAAGTCCCGCCATCAGCCACTGCGCGGCGTCGCCGAGTTCTTCTTCGGTGAGTGCGACCTGCTCGTAATTTTCCGAGTTCATGAAGTGGTGATGCGAGCCGTCGGAATAAAGGTATTCCATCCTGTGTTGTTCGAGCGTGATCTTCTCAAGCGTGTCGTTCGAGCGGAATCGGTATTCGAACGAGTTGCCCGTGAGCAGATTGCGAAGCCGCGCCTGAACCATCGCACGAAGATTGCCGGGCGTGTGGTGATGAAACTCCATCACCTTGACGGGATTGCCTTCGTGAAGGATCACCATCCCTTTTCTAATATCGTTTGCCGAGATTGCCATAAAACTTTTCTACTAACTCCGTTGTCAAAAATAGCGGTATAAAGAAAAGACATAGTTTAGTTTTTGGCAGGCCGTTTTGTCTAGGAATGGATGAAGCCGGGTTTGACGGAAATACTTCCGCAAATTTCTCGACCGTGCCGTGTCTAACGTTGAACACGGCTGGAAGGAGGCTGCAAATGCGTTATTGGGGCAAGTTTATCGAGATCGACGGAAGCTACTACGACACACCCATGGGCAAATCGCGCCTCCCGAATAAGGCGGAGCTAGCGGATTACCTTGCCAGAGGGCTTATGTTCAATCTGGAGGGTAACGCCGCCCTTTATGAAGAAACAATCCAGAACATGCTCCGTGACATTAGCATCGACCCGGTTGGTAGCATCCTTCTCGACGCAATAAATCGAACGGAGCGAAAGGTCAGGATCATTCCGCTGACGAGCAATGAGCAGGCAAAGATGAATATTAAGCCGTGCGCTAATCCGGTGGGCACAGTGTCGCCAAGGGGAAACGAGTGTGTTATCTGGTACGAGCCATGGTCGCGGATGCTTGGCGCGATGACCGGGTTAGGAACGTCGCCTTATCAAGTGTTGGTTCACGAGCTTCACCACTCCCTAAGGCAGGTCCGCGGCAAATGGGCAAATTTAGCGCCTTCGCCATCGATATTTTCGGGCTTTCCACACCCTGAGGAACTATTCTCGGTAACGATCGAAAATATGTATCTTAGCTCGATCAAGCAACCTCATCGAATGCTCGCCAACTACAAAGAAGGAACTCCGCTCGGAAATCGCACGGACCGGGACTGGTACAAACAATACGGAGAGGAGCTAGAGGTTTGGTGCCGCGATCTTCCGGATATGACAGTTCAGCTTGAAAGAATCTACGGCATCTGGAACCCGATCCGCGTTAGGCGAGGCGTCTTGGATTTTGTAATAACGCTCTGATGTCAGCTACGTCTTACAGAACGGTCACGCGAAAGCGGAAGGTGCCGCGCCACGCGTCGGCTTTTTGACACTCGACAACGGTCAGAGTGTAATCGCCCGCGAGCGTTGGTGTGACCTCTTTACGGTTATTGCATGAGGCATCCGAGTCGCTCACATCGTCACCGTTCGGGTCCTTGATCGAGATCGTGATGTAGTTCTTTCCCGTCTGTTGCGTTCTAAGAGTTTGCCCGCTTCTAACCTTGATAACGTATTTTTTGCCATCGCGATAACCCTTGAGTTTGCCGGTAATGTTTACCGAGACAGCTCCACGAGCGAACTTGATTCGGGTCGGGGTTTGGGCGGCAAGTAGGATGGTGGCGAACGCAAAAATTAATACCGAAATAAGAAGTATTTTCATAAACTTCTCCAAGTTTGTTTAGGCCGATCTCGTCTAGACCGCCTTCTTGAATGGAAGAGGAGGCGGTTCTTCGCCTTCTTTTGGCGGCTCTTTACCGAGCCCCTTGAAAATGGCGACGATGCGGTCGTGCCATTCTCTCGCTTCTTCGTGGTTGGGATTCAATTTTAGAGCTCGCCGGTAATCACCGAGAGCGGCTGCGTACTGCCTCGCAGATGAATCGGTGAGCGCGAGGGCACGATCGAAGTACGCATCTGCAAGAGAAATTTTGGCAGCCGCATCGTTGGGTTTAGCTTTGAGGGCCTTTTCGGCTTCAGCGATGACGCCGTCGAACTTTGCGGTGTCGATCGCCTCGCCGCCTTGGGCAAATTTGCCGGGAGCGTTCGGGTTTGGCGGAGGCGTCGAACCGGGTCGCGATTCGGTAGTATGCGCGACCGAATTCTGCTGCATCTGTTCCGACCGCAGCGGGCGATTGGCGGAGTTGGCGTTCGCCGTCGACGTGCCGGTCGGCGCCGCATTGTTACAGGCGGACAAGAGTGCGGCGAGGATGAGTAACGAAAATCTTTGCATCATATCTTCTCTCTTTTTCCGTGTTTTCTTTGATTCGCTTTCTGGGTTTAGGTTAGTTCTCTGGGATTTAACGCACGAACCACAGAAAACACAGAACAAGAAAGAAAACACAGAACAAAAACACGAAATCAGTCGATGTATGGCCGGGCCTGGACGATGTAGACGCGGCCGTTTAGGATGCCCCATTCGATGTCTTGCGGCTCTTTGCCGAAGACACTGCGAATGCGGATCGCGGTTCGTGCAAGATTGCGCGCCTGCAAGTCGGTGAGGACACGCTTCGAGGCGTTCGCGCACTTATCGCTGGTCGAACGCAGATCACCGGCTTCATCGAATTCGAGGGCATTCTCCTGCTGCGAGAGCGTCATGACTATGACCGAGTTCGACCTTGGATTGAACAAGATCTGCTCGGGCAGGCCGGCGTTGTTTACGACATTCGAATTGTGTCCGCAGACGGCGCTGATGTATACGGAATCTTTCGACTGCTCATCGAACGGATCTTTCGTGATCATCACCCCGCCTTTCTGCATATCGACGCCAAGCTGCACGAGTGCGGACATGTAAACGCGTTTCTGATCGACGTAATTTCGCACGCGTGCTTCGTAGGCTTCGAACTTCCAAAGCGATGCCCAAACTTTCTTGACGCCGTCGATCAGCTTGTCAGCCTCGCGCACGTTCGGGACGCTTGAATACAATCCCGCACCGCTAAACTTTGGCAGGTCTTCCGCATTCGACGAGCTGCGAACGAAAACCGGCCGACCGCCGAGCTGTGTTCGCCAACGCTGGACGACTGCAGAGCGCAGGTCGTTATCGAACTCTGCCTTCTGTATGTCGCTTCGAAATTGTTCAAGCTTTTCGCGGCGATACTTTGGGTTGTGAACGAAGTCGAGATCTTCCATCAGGTCCGCGATCCTTCGGTCAAAACCGTGTTGTTTCATGAACGCGTCATACCAATAAAACGGAACCGAGAAGCCGTCCGGGATAGTAATGCCGGGGACGCGAGCCCGCAGGATCTCACCCTGGTTCGCGGCTTTCGCTCCGTAGACGATGCTATCTTTGCCGCGCATCTCACGGAGCCCGACAAGCTTCTTGACGGTCAGATCTGCCGGAGCGACCTGCTGATCGGGCGACGCGAAATCCTTCTTTACCTCGTCGCCGGATGCCGGGGTTAGCTTGTAATCGGTAAGCGATGCGTCGAGCTTATAGATAAATGTGTTGTGCTCTCGGAACAGTTTGTCGGCATCTTTGATATAGACGTTCGGCACGTTCCAGCCCTTTGCAAGAATGTTGATATGCGACAGCGGCGACGAAGGTTTTGCGACGATGATGCCGCGGACTGGCGGCAGATTTTGCGGCAGTTCTCGCAGCACGACTATCTCGTTGCTGCCGATCTCTACCGTATCGTCAAGCTTGTCGATGATGTGGATGCGGCCGACGGCGGTGCCCGCGTTGAGCGCGAGATACTCCTGATTTGCGTTCAGTTCACTCTGCGATATGGTCTCGAATCCGAGATTTGCCGAGGCGTCTTCCTGCCGGATCGAGTTCGGCTTGTAAACGACGGGCGTGAAGAAATGCGAGTTGATCGCCTCGTTGGCCGATTTCATCAATTCCGCGTTCGCAAGGTCGCCTTCCCATAATTCCCACGTCCATTTATCGACCGTCTTCTGATACGCGATCGTTCCAACGATAAAGCGCCGGTCGAGGTCGATGTAGATGGGCTTGAAAACGTCGGCTCCACGGGGTACGAGATAGGTTGCGAGCAGGAAGTCTTTATGAAAACGGAACCGCTGAGAATTGACGAAATAGATCTTGTTTTTCGCACGGCGGTCGATAACGAACATCGTATGTGGAAGTGCGTAAGGCGTGTTCTGGTGATAGGTCCGGGCGATCGTGTCGAATTCTTCTCGTGATGCAATTTTCAACAGCGAATTCTTTTTCGAATCCGGCTTTTTGTCCATCGCACCGGCGGGCTCGCGCGTCGGCGAAGGTTTGCGCGACATCTGGGCGTGTGACGCTGCCGGTGCGAGAACTGCAAGGGTCAACAGTATCTTCCAAAGATAATTACTAATTGATAATTGAGAATTAATAATGGGCATGTAGGCTACCGTCTTTAGTAAAGGTCTTGCTTCGAAAAGCGTCGAGCTGTTCAAGGGAACCGATCGAGATATTCATATCGCGGTAAATTCCCTCAGCGATGCGATAGATCCAGCCATGGATAAAAACTTCCTGGCCGCGATCCCACGCGTCCTGCACGACGGTCGTTTCACCGACATTCGCAACTTGTTCGATGACGTTCAGCTCGCACAATTTGTCCAGCTGCGCGTCGTAATCGGGTTCTTTGTCGATCGTCTCGCGATGTTTGTGCATCACGTCCTGTATATTGCGAAGCCAATTATCGACGAGGCCGAACCGCGAATCGTCGAACGCTGCTTTAACGCCGCCGCATCCGTAGTGGCCGCAAACGATGATGTGTCGGACCTTGAGCACCTCGAGCGCGAACTGGATCACCGCGAGGCAGTTCATATCGCTGTAGTGGACGAGGTTGGCTACGTTTCTGTGGACGAACATCTCACCGGGAAGCAGCCCGATGCTCGAGGTCGGCGATATGCGGCTGTCAGAACACCCGATCCACAAAAGCTCAGGATCTTGAGCCTCAGATAGACGCTCGAAAAATTGCGGATCTTCGGCGGTCAGCTCCTCAGCCCACTGCCTGTTCGCCGCCAGAAGTTCATTGATTTTTTGCACTAGCTCGATTTTACCGTACTGCCGCTATCTTACGCTATTAGAGGACTTTCTCGATCTCGTCGGCGGCGGCGATCGACCCGGGCTCCGAGCGGACGACCTCACCGTATCTCACAGCGTTTCTCGAATAACTTTCGTCGGCGAGAACCTTCGATATAGCTTGTTCGGCGGAGTCGGCACTATAGCTATCACGTGAAATTATCTCGCCGACGCCGATCCGTCGGCAGCGGGCGGCATTGTCGGGCTGATCGTGAGAGTAAGGCATGATCACGTGCGGAACACCGGCACGCAGGACCTGGGCAGTAGTTCCGACGCCGCCCTGATGTACGACGCATGCGGCATTTGGGAAGACGAGCGAGTACGGCGCGTAGTTCACGCCGATGATGTCATCCGTCAGGCCCGAAGGCGGTGAGTTGAAGAGGCCATAGATCAGCACTGCACGTCGATTCATAGACCGAGCGGCCTTCGCCGATTCTTCGAAAAAATTGCCCGCGTCCATAACTGCTGCCGACCCGAGCGTGAATACGATCGGAGTTTCGCCAGCATTGAGAAATGAATCCAGATCAGGCGGGATTGTTTGAATATTTTCGTGTCCGTCGTAAAAACAGAATCCGGTCTGAATGACGTTCGTTGGCCAGTCCGGCTGAGGCGAGCCGAGAACCTTCGAAAAGAGAGCGAGGTGAAGAAGTGGAGAGAACTTGCCGTCAAAGATCGGATCGTGATCTTCGCTAAGGTTGAGTTCGCGGCGAAAGGCATTGTAGGGCTCGTACCAATCGCGGATCGTCTTTCGCATCAAACCGAAAAGCAAACGATGAAAACCGGAGCCGAGCGGTCGCAGCTTTTCGAACCACGTATACATCGGCGGAACGAAAGGATCGTATGAAGACAAGAACGAACTTGGCTGCAGGCTCGTCGAGATCCATTTGATACCGGTTTTTTCGACAACCGAATGTGCGGCATAAACGATCTCGCCGGTTATGAGGGCATCGGCCCCGTCGGTTGCCGCGAGCAGATCTTCGTAAGTCTCGCGAAGGCTCGGCATAATAAGCCCTCTGACTATACGCTCGGTGCCGGTCTTGATGTCCATCAGTTCGCGGCCTAGCTCGCGGTCGTCGGGGTCGAGCTGCGGGGCCATCGGTGCGAAATTAAGGCCGAGCTGCACGATCTTCTCGCGATAGAATTCCATCGCGGCAATAGTTACATCGTGACCGCGTTTCTTTAATTCCAAACCGACTGCGATTTTCGGGTGCAGATCGCCGAGCGATCCGAATGTTGCAAGGATGATCTTGGCCATTGAGTTCGTGTTTAGAGTTCAAGCTTTAGCTTGTATGTATTACGGCGAGACGTCTTACGGCAACGAAAACAAGCTGAAGCTTGAACTCTGAACGAGAGATTACGACTCAGTTTCGCTCTTACGTTTGGCATCTCGGATCTTGTTCCGTGCCTTTACTTGAAACCTGACGTTGAGGAAGAACGCCACGCATCCGAGTACGACGGCGACGAAGGCTCCGTCGCGGTTGCCGGCGTACAAAAAATACGCGGCGGCTCCGGCAAGAACCACCGCAAGTATTTGGAAAACAGTTTCGATCTTCATTCGGCCTTGATCTCTTCCTGAGCGATCTCTGTTACTGACATTGTATTCGGGTTTCGCGGCCAGAACGAGCGGCCGATGAGGAATATCGGCACGCCGAGGAAGAGGATCAGCGGCATGGCGCCGATAACGAAGGTGACCAGGCCGAGCGTGAAATTGCCTGCGGCATCGGAGCCGCGAGCAACAGAATCGCCGAGGCGTCCGAAAAATCCGACGGACTGAGCAGCGAGCGAGGTTGGCGTTTGAATGAAAACTTTGATCGTCGAGTAGGACGTTTGATTCTGCAGAAATCGAAGCCGACCTTCAATCTTCTCTATCTCCGTGCGTACGTCCGCTAGCCGGCTTTGCACGAGCAACGCATCCTCAACGGTTTCGCTCCGTTTCATGATATGCATGAACTGCTCTTCAAGCGCCTTTTTGGCTTGTAGCCGAGCCTCTATGTCAACGAACTCTTCGGTGACGTCCTCGCCTTTGATCGATTCGACTAGGAATCGGTCGGCAGTTTGTCGGATGGCGTCGATCGCGGGGCCGAATCTGTCGGCGGGAATGCGAATGGTGATCGAGACCGAATCACGAACACCTTGAGTAATGTCGCTCATGCTTTGATCGGTCGACAGGACAAAACCAGAGTTAGCTTCGGCGATCGCGACGATCACTTTCTGCGTTACATCCGGATCCTTCGATTCGGGTTGCACCTCCGCGTTCTGTATGACCTTTCTTTCCGCCGTTGGGTCGGTGTCCTGAACATTTGACGAGCGGCCCGTGGCGTTCATCACGACATCACCGGAATCCTTTTTTGCGGGCTCGGTTGGGGGTTGCGACGGCGAGATACCTTTCTGAAGTAGAGGTGCTGGTGGCGCGAAGACATCTGAAAGGCTAGGTCCTTTCGATATGTCGTAGAGTCCGAACGATATCTTTGTTCCACTATCCGAGGATGTCGATATTCGGTTCGTCGTTGGGTTTGTTGCCGGCGAACAGGCGGCGAAGAAAACACACGAGTAACACACGATCAGGATCGTCAATCTCATACTTTTGTTCCTCCGATCTACTTAGACACCGAAGGAACAAAACGGTTCCGAGACTAGCCTGCTTTCTTTGCTACTTCTTCAAAGCTCTCGCCGCGGAAGAAGGCGGCGGTGGCTTGGAAGAGGCGGCGGATGGCGCGGTATATCTTGGGAAAGGCCCAGAAGAAAAAGATGAGAAACGCGACGAGAACGATCGCGATAACGACCGGTGCAAAGACCGCGAGAAAGACGCCGACGATCGCGATGGCGTCTTCAGCGAGCGAGAGTATCCAGTTGGAAACAGGTTCGGGCGACAGGTTGGCTCCGATGCGTGCGGTCGCCTTTGCTCCGTGAGATGAGAGAGCGAGTCCGCCGCCGATAAGCGTTGCTGGAATCACGACCTCGGGACGCAAATCCGAAACGGCGGCGTACGCGACGATCGCTCCGGCGGGGACGCGGATGAACGTGTGAACGACATCCCAAACACTGTCGACGTAAGGGATCTTGTCGGCGAAGAATTCGACGATGTAGAGCCCGCCGGCGATGCCGATGATCCACCAGTTGTCGAGCACGTCCAGCCCGCCCGGAAGTTTCACGCCGCCAAACCGCTGCAGCAGGCCGAGAACCGAAACGGTTGCGTAAAGATTGATCCCGCTTGTCCAGGCGGAACCGAGTGCAAGGCTAATTGTCGCGAACCAATCCATTGTTAATCTCCCGACCGACCGATCAAGGCTCACCAAGGAAGCCGGATCCGCTGAAGCAAGGCAAAACTAAGAATGAACAGTATCGGCCCGGCGCAGACGCCGACTGTTGCTACGAAGCCAAATAGATCGCTGAAGCCAAAACTAAGCTGACCAGTCTCATAAAATCGCACGGCGATCGCCATCACAGCATACATAACCGACAGCAGAATCACGCCGATTAGAGCAATGCCGAGAGCATAAATAGCACTCTTCCCCGTAATCTGCGTCCGGCTTTCGTCAGGTTTTACTTCCATCGAAACATCTATGGAAACTAACGGGCACCGAGGCTGTAAAGTTGCGTTTCCGGATTATACGTTTTCCAATCGAACCAATAGTCCTTTATAAGCTGGATCTTAGTCAACTGTTTTCCGGCGAGTTCGCCGCTGGTCGAGCGGCCCGTAAAGTCCCAGACGGATGCGGTTTCTGCGTCGACGACCTCACTGGTGTCAGGCTTCTTCAGAAACTCGAGCTTTCGGCCGTCAACAATGCGGCTGAACGCACGAACCGACTTTCCGTCGTCCGCCAGCATTACAACGATCGGTGTCGTACCGAGAGTGTCGAGGATCGGGGCTTGCTTTTCGACGGCGGAAAATGGATACGCCTTCGTCCGACCGTCGAGCGTGAGTCCGACGACGATCGTTCGAGGTTCGAGAGCTTCGTCGAGTTGCGCCGAGGTTGTTACGCGCATGCGGGAGACTTCCGACTCCCAGTTCGGATCGTAATTCTCGACACTGATCTTCGCGTCAGGCCGGAGTACACGGCCGTTCGGATTCTCTTTTTTCCACGTCCCGAACGTAATCTCATCGGTCTCGACCGAGATCAGTTCGCTACCTTTGAGCGGTCCTTGAATCGCCGCTCCGCTGATCTGCTGCCACCAGGAACCGGTTTCTTCATCACGCATGATGAAGTTTTGATTGTTGATTCCAGCAAGTCTGAATTTGAGTGTTTGCCCGTTCACGACGGACTGCCACACTACGCCCGTGTGGCAGAGCGTTCAGTAAGTCGCCGTGATCGGCGTGCCGCCGACAACGTCTTGTGCGATGTGGTGATAAGCCATCAGGCTTACGGGATAAGCGACGGCATCGCCGTTGATGGTCACCGCGAGCACCATCTCGTCATCTTTGACGTAATCGACTTCCGCGGCTTTCGCAAAGTCGGACTTCGCAAGAGGATTGAACATCCACTCGAAGTGATTCTGTCGGGCAAACCACGCGAATAGGAGTGCGAGGAAGATCGGCAAAACTATCGGCGCTTTCGAGTACCAACGCTTCGAGCTCTTCCATGCCGCAACCGCGAGTCCGACCACTCCGACAGCGATCAAGATGGTGACTATCGGCGACCAGCTTTTTAGAAAATATGAGATTGCCAATGCCCGCTCAGTCTGCGGTGCAAATGGCTGAATGAGATAGACCGGTATAAAAATGAAGGCGAACGAAACCGCTACGACGAGGAGCAGTAAGAGCCAGGAGTGTTTGTAGCCGAGTCTCATAAGCACGGCGATTCTAGCACGACTTTGCTTATTCTTCGCCTTCCTCTCCCGTACCGTCGCCATCCTTCTTGAAGCCGAATTTTTCGAGGCGATATTGGAGGGTTCGGAACGTTAGTCCGAGTAGTTTAGCGGACTTGGTGATGTTGTTGTCGGTGCGGTCCATGGCCTGCATTATCAGGCTGCGCTCGACTTCTTCAAAGCTGACGCCTTCAGCGGGCAAACGGAAGTTGTCGTCATCGCCGCCGATGGCCGCGGGACGTGGTCCCTGCGACATTTCCGGCGGAAGATCGTCCACGGTGATGGTGTCGTTCTCGCAAAGAAGTATAGCTCGTTCGAGAGCCGATTCGAGTTGTCGGACGTTGCCGGGATAGTGGTAATCGTTGAGCAGCTTTTTGGCAGCGGGTTCGATCTTAATATCGCGGGCGGTTCCGCGCGTATGTTTTTTAACAAAGTAATCGAGCAGTACTTGCAGATCGGTTGTACGTTCGCGCAGCGGCGGGATCTCGATCGAGAGAACGTTGAGGCGATAGTAAAGATCTTCGCGAAAACGTTTCTCCTCGGTCATTTTGAGCAGGTCTCGGTTCGTCGCTGCGAGTACACGAACATCGACAGGAATTTCCTTGATGCCGCCAACTCGGCGGATCTCCTTCTCTTGCAGCGCACGTAAAAGCTTTGCCTGAAGAGCGATGTCGAGCTCGCCGATCTCATCGAGGAACAGCGTGCCGCCGTCGGCGATCTCAAACAATCCTTTCTTCTCGCCGACTGCGCCGGTGAACGATCCTTTCTCGTGGCCGAAAAGTTCGGATTCGAGCAGATTCTCGTTGATCGCAGCACAGTTGACAGCCTGGAACGTGTTGCTCGAACGCAGGGAGTTCATGTGGATCGAGCGGGCGATCAGTTCTTTGCCAGTTCCGCTCTCGCCGCGGATCAGCACGGTCGAGTTCGACTTTGCGATCTTCAAGATCAGCTTCTTGACCTTGTCCATTTCGGGCGACACGGAGACTATCTCGGTGTCGAGCGCGGAGAGTTTGTTTAGTGCCCGCGAGATCGTGTCGAGCAGTTTCTCGCTGTCGTAAGGCTTCTGCAGATAGTCGAATGCGCCAAGCCGCAATGAATCGACCGCAGAATCGACTGAGCCATGGGCCGTGAGCAAAATGACGATGATCGACTTATCGAAGTTGGTCAGTTCCTTCAGCAGATCGAGTCCGGACATGCCGGTCATCTTTAGATCGGTCAGCACGAGGTCGAACCGCCTCGATTGGACGAACTTCATCGCCGCTTCGCCGGAACTCGCCGTCGTTACGTCATAACCCTCGCCGGAGAGGATCGTCTCCAGTATTTCTCTTTGATTCTTCTCGTCATCAACGACGAGTATCGATTTTCTTGCCATAGATAAAGCTCGGGAGAGCTTAGTCGGTTTCGATCAGCAAGCGGCGAAATCCCGCCTGTTTGAAATGTATGTCTGCGGTTAAAGATGCAGTCAGGCCACGCTCTTGCATCACAACGAAGGAAAAACAGTCCGTCAGGCCCCAGTCCTTGTCGGGCCTTGACCTGAATAGTTCAATGGCCTTCTCATACAAGTCATTTGTAATTGAAACAATCTCAACGTTCTCATCATTTGAAAGGGCGTCGATCAGTTTAATCCCAATCTCACTAAGACGATTGTTTGAAAGCGAATTCCCAAGCTCAAAGACGACGGCTCTTGTGGTGATTAGGCGCGTCCTATCCCGTTTCATTTGAATAGCTAGGTTTCTAGCAGTCACGTGATGTTCGTCGGATTCGATCGAAAGTGCGATGCCGTAGGACGCGTCAAGGAAAGTCTCATTCTTCATTTTTCAACTTGGTTCCGTCATCCAGAGTTGCACCCTCATATAGATATTCGTGGAGGCGGGTGGACATGTCCGTCGGTCCTTTAAACTTGATAGACATTGCCACATCGAGAAATGAAACTGACGAAGAATCTGAAGAATCTTCTGTCTCGACCGTAATATGCACACGGGTATTTGGCTTCAGTTTTACCTGTCCGTGCGGCCGGAAAACGGCTCCATCGAATACTGCTTCAAAGGTTTCGGTCATATAGCGCCTCTTGCTTCAATCATATCACGCGCCAACAGGCGAAACAGGAAGACGTACCGTAAACTTCGTCCCTCCACCTTCCGTCGAATCTACATCGATCGTGCCGTTATGCAGATCGACGATCTTTTGGACGATGGCGAGGCCTAATCCGGTGCCTGTTTCTTTGGTGGAGAAATACGGCTCGAATACCTTTGCGAGATTCTCCTGAGAAATGCCTACACCGGTGTCGGAAACCTCGATCGATACTAATGCGTCTTCCGGTGCGATCTTTACGTTGAGATGCCCGCCATCGCTGCCCATTGACTGGACGGCGTTGATGAAAAGATTGTTAAAGACCGAGCGCAAGAATTCCGGATCGCCCATGATCTGCGGAACGTCTTCGTGTTCCACGACGGCGATCTTGATGTCATTCTCGGCCGCCTGAGCCTCGACGATGCGGAGCGAATCTTCGATGATCGAGCGTGCATCGACCGGACGCAGGTTCACGTTGGCCGGACGCGAGTAATTAAGAAAATCAGTGATCTGAGAATTGATCCGAGCGACCTCGTCCTTTAGCTGTGAAGTGAGCTTGATAAACTTTGCCCGGTCGTCACCTTCGGCTGGTGCGAACTTCGATCGCAGGTGATCGAGCGTGAGGTTGATGTAATTCAGCGGATTACGGATCTCGTGGGCGATGGCGGAGCCCAGACGGCCGATCACGGCGCTCTTTTCGGCTTGCTGCAATTGGCCTTCGAGCTCGCGTGTTTTTTCGAGCTCGCCGGTCATCTCGTTAAAGTTTCGGGCGAGCTGGCCCATCTCGTCATAGCTGTCGCTTTCAGGAACGCGTACTAAGAGGTTGCCGGCGGCCACCTCACGGGCCGCGTTCGAAAGATTCGCGATCGGCCGTGTGAACCGCCAAACGAGCAGTCCGGTTACGAGGGTCGAGAGCAGCAGTACGCCGAGCGTTGCAAGCAGCGGCTGAGCCGCCCGCATTGCCGCATCTTTTTCGGTCCGCAATAGTACCAACACGTAGTAGCGGCCGTCGCTTGTTTGAACGGGAATCGCGTGCGACTCTTCGTCGCGAGGTGTGCTTTCGTCAACCGGCTTGTTCGGGAAATTCTGAATGTCTTCGCCGACAAAGGTTGCCTTCGTGAGCGGCGGGAGGTCGGTGAGGTCGGCGAGCTTTTTATACCGAGTTACGCCATCGGGGCCTTGAATGGGTAAACGTTCGGGATTGAGACTGTCGGTCACCTGCCACTGTTTATCGACGATGATAACGTCACTGATCCGATCCCGAGATTGCTCATCGATGTAGGCCTGGCCGGGTGCGGCGACCATATCGGTCATGTATTCGCCGGACGAAATGCCGCTGACACCCAGCCTGATCCCCGAGAGCAAAGCGTTGTCGTGAAGCTCGCGGCGGGCGTCGTTCTCGTTCTGCATATAGAGGTTCAGATAGAACTGAACCCCGAGCGTCGCGAGTATGAGGAACGCAAAGATGAGCAACAATCTGCCGCGAAATGTGCCGAAAAAACCCATTAGTAAGAAAAAATTATAGGTCGGATAAGTTAAGCTTGCGCTTAAGGATACTCAATGTTATATTCACGTTTAGCTTTTGTACAAAGCCGAGCGGTTGTAGTTGTTTACCGCCTCCGCTCCTGAGGTCTCCTCGATTCACTCGAAAATCTAGTCCATCGCTGAGGTAAAGAATGAAGTTTATCCTGCCCGTCACGCGTTTTGCGAAAACGTGTACCATCGCACTTTTCGCAGTCCTCCTAATAACGATCGGCACCCAAGCCCAGACTAAGAAAAAAGCCTCTTCCACGCCCGCAAAGAAAACGGCGGCGAAGGCCGTTGCTAAGAAGTCCACCAAACCCGCAAAGGATGCCAGAAAATCGGCCTCGAAACAGGCGACAGCCAAAAAGTCGACAAAGGCCGACTCTAAAAAGGCCACCGCGGCTAAGTCAAAGCGGGAATCTGCCCGTGACGCAAAGAGTTCAAGGGACTCGCGAAACGCAAAGAACGATCGCAATTCCAAAAAGCCGGACAAGAAGATGTCCGCAAAGGAAAAGCGGGCGGAAGCTGCTCGCAGGGCCGCCGAGGAAAGACGGCGGCAGGCTGCGATCGAGGCTGAACGTCGCCGACAGGAAGCTATCCGCATCGCCCGCGAACGCAAGCTGGCGTTCGAACGCGGCCTCAAGAATCAAACGGCCGAAAACATTCTCAACGACAATACCGAAGGCGAAGATCTCACGGTTCGCAAGGCCGCGGTAGATGCACTTGGCAGTCGCGCCGGAACCGTCGTGGTGATGGAAGCGAAGACTGGCAAGGTCGTGACGATGGTCAATCAGGACTGGGCGATCAAAAACAGCTTCAAGCCTTGTTCTACGATCAAGCTTGTGACCGCAGTCGGCGGTATTAGCGAAGGCGTGATCAACGAAGATGGCGGAATCGGAGCCTCGACTTCGGGACAAGCCCTCGATATGGCGTTGGCGCGGTCGAGCAACCCATATTTTCAGCGGGCCGGCGTGAATTTTGGCAACGAAAAGATGAACGAGTATGCCAAGACGCTGGGGCTTGGACAAAAAACAGGGATCAACGCGGATGGCGAAACCTCAGGAAAACTGCCGTACGGCAACCGAAATCCGCGGATCTATTCGCATGGCGACGATTTTGAAGTGACGCCGCTGCAGCTTGCGGTGATGGTTTCGGCGATCGCAAATGACGGTAAAAAGGTCGTCCCGCAGATCGTAAAGCCGAGCCAGCAGAAAGCTGTGTTCAAGCCGAAGTTCCGCGACGACATTAAGGTTCCGTATCGCACGGTTCAGGGCGTGATCCCGGGAATGATCGGAGCGGCCGAATACGGCACGGCCCGACGCGGGATCGAACCGGGAATGGGCGTCGCTGGTAAAACCGGCTCGTGCATATTTAAGGGTTCTTGGATCGGCCTCTTCGCTTCGGTCGCACCGGTCGAAGACCCGCAGTATTCGGTGGTGGTTATCACCCGCGGCGAATCGGAACGCGGTAAATATGCAGCGGCCGTGGCCGGCAATGTTTATCGATCGCTGGCCTCTCGGCTGAGGCGAAACAACGAGAGATACGCCGCACTTAAGAACCTGCATCCTTCAAGCCCGACGAACCCGAATGCCGACAATTTGGCTTCGGCTGACGGCGAGGAAGAGGACGACGACGACGAGAAGATGGATTCGACCGGAACGCGCGAAGTGATCGTTGCCGGTTCGGCTGCCAAGCGGGCTGACGAGCCGAAGAAGCTGGTCCAGAAAACGACGCAGAGCAAGCCGATCAATTTTAAGCCTGTCGTCATTCAATTTGACAAGGAAAAGGCGGCGAAAACACGCGATCGGATCGTCAAGAATTAGGGCGTACGAATCCCGTTCACAAAAGGCACCGAACTCATATTATGAGCGGTGCCTTTTTCGGTTGCGAAAAGCGGTTTTCCTTGACAGAACTTGAACCATACGGGATGATTTAGGCTCCCGAAGATTTTTGGCAGGCCATTAAAATACCGTTCGTTTCTGTGAATAGAAATTCTGAAATGTTGCAACTAAATTTTTAGGGGCTTCATCTGAGTTTCCGCAGAGCATTTGGTGTAGTTCCCGGGCTCTCAAATACAAATTTTTCGGACAGCTAGATTCAGTCGGAGGAAGTAAGAAAATGAAAGCGATTTTTAGATCACTGAGCATGGCCGCAATAGTAGCGGGTATCGCCGTGACCGGTGCGTTCGCACAAAACGTGTGCGACGACCTTGACGGTGCGACGGCAAAGTACGACGCGTTTACGGCCAACTATCAAAAGAAGACCGAAGCAGAGTTAACGGCGGCGATCGCGGCCGGTAAAGAGTTTTTGGAAAAGTGGGGTGCTTGCGAAAGCTGGAAAGAGCAGGTCGCGTTTGTTAAGCCGTGGATTCCGCGTCTTGAAGTGACCCTAGGCCAAGTGAGAGACAAGCCACTCTTCGACGGTTTTGACGACGCGGTAAACAAAGACAATATTGATGGCATTTACTCGTTCGGTAAACAGATTCTGGCGAAGTATCCGACTAACCACAACTTCAGGTACGTCATGACAGTGGCTACGCTTCAGGATGTTTCTAAGGCTGTTCAGGCGAAGACTCAGAGCAAATATGAGTCCGTAGCTGCCAGTTCCGCAAAGACGCTTTATGACGGTATCAAGTCAGGCTCGATCACGCTTGACCGGAAGCGTCAGGATGGCACTCCGGTAATTGGATTCTTGAAGCACGAGGTGAACAAGGAAGAGGCTCTGAGCCGACTCGCTTACACTCAGGCTTTCATTAACTATTATGGCCTCAACAACAAGAAGGCGGCCGTGGCCCAGTATTACGAAGTCACGCAGATCCCTGGATACTTTAAGAACTACGCGCCCGTCTTTGTGACGATCTCGGAGTACTACCGGGACGAAACCGAAGGTATTGGTAAAGAGATCGTAACGCTTACGACTGAGTACAACGGGATGGTCGATCAGGTTAAGAAGCTTGGCAATACTCCCGAAGATCAGGAAAAGGCTAAGCAGCTGGACACCGATATCAAGGCGAAGGACGTGCAGATCAAAGCCAAGGAGGCTCTCTTCAACGGCTACGTCGAGCGGGCGATGGACGCACTGAGCCGTGCATGGAAGGCTGCGAAGGATACTACGCCTGCCGAAAAAACGTACAAAGACGCTCTTTACAAGGACCTGCAAGGCCTTTACAAGAGGCGATATAACAAGGACGTGGGCTTGAACGAATGGGTTGCTGCAACGACCGCGAAGCCGCTTCCCGATCCTAGCTCAACGGTTCAGCCGGTGAGCGATGAGCCGGCGACCACCACGACGACCGGCGCTGGAACGGGAGTTGGCGCAGGCACTGGAACAGGTGTTGGCCAAGGCAACGGACGCGGCATGGGAGCCGGAACGGGTACAGGCACGGGTCAGGGCAATGGACGCGGTACGGGAATCGGCACCGGAACTGGTGTCGGTGCTGCCACCGGAACCGGAACTGCTCCGAAGACGGGGCCGACCGCTAAGGTTAAGCCGTAACAACCTTCGAAACTGAATAAACTCGATCTAGAAATCGTGCCGGGCGGCCGCAAACTGCCCGGCTTTCTTTTTGTTTCCGTTCCACATAGAATTAGGCATTGCCGCCGCATGAGCCTCACAAAGCTGGAAACACTGCTCGGTCACAATTTTCAGTCGCCTGACTTGCTTGAAAGGGCGCTTACGCACCGCTCATGGGCGCATGAAAAATTCAAAGGCGAGCCGGATGTAAAGGTCCGCACGGCGGAGAACGAATCGCTTGAGTTCGTCGGTGATTCGGTACTTGGACTTGTGATCGCCGAACAGCTTTTTACCAAGCATCCGGGAGCGGCCGAGGGCGATCTGACGCTGATGAAGCATCGGCTTGTGAGCATGCAAACGCTCGCGGGTATTGCATCCCGGCTTGAGCTTGGCGGCTTCATGCGGATGGGCCGCGGCGAAGAGCAATCGGGCGGGCGAGAGAAACCGGCGATACTCGCCGATACGCTCGAAGCGATAATCGGGGCCGTATTTTTTGACGGCGGATACGGTGCGGCAAGAACGTTCATCACAGGAATTTTCGCCGAAGAGATCAAGACCGTAACTCCGCAGACATCGCTTGATTACAAAACGCTGCTGCAAGAGACGCTGCAGGCGAGGAAGCTTGCGGCCCCGGCCTATTCGCTGCTGCGGTCCGAAGGGCAGCCGCACGACCGCACGTTCTTCGTCGAGGCGTCATGGCAAGGCGGAACGTCAAACGGCTCAGGCCGGTCGATCAAGGCGGCGGAAATGATGGCGGCGAGCGAGGCTTTGAAGATGATAGCCGAAACGAATGGCGAAAAACGTGCGTAATCGATACTGACCTATGAGTGAAGAGAAACCAGCCGAGAAAAAAGCGGCCGAAGAATCGGAAGAGAAAAAGTTTAAGGGACCGCCGAAGTCGATCTTTCGCGAATATCTGGAATCGTTGACGGTCACGCTCGTGATGGCGCTGTTTGGGATGACGTTCATCCTGCAGGCCGTTACCGTGCCGACCGGCTCGATGCAGAATACGATCCTCATCGGCGACTACCTGATCGTAAACAAGTTCATCTTCAACCCGGGCGGAAATCCGCTGCCGCTCTTGCCGATGCGCGATATTGAGCGCGGCGACATCATCGTTTTCAAGTATCCGGGAAACGCCGTCGATCCGGCGTCTGACCGTGCTCGCGGACTCGTTAAATATCAGTTGAACTACGTCAAGCGCGTGATCGGCCTGCCGGGTGAAAAGGTCGAGTTTCGCAACAATCAGGTTTTTATCAACGATCAGCTACTTCCCGAGCATCGGATAATCGGCGACGCGGACGACAACGTTTCGGCGCTCGACACCAAGCAGTTTGAAGAGCGAGAGCCCGGCGACAAGTGGGACGTTTACTACTCCGAACAGACGATGCGTGCCGTCGCCGCGGGCGTAAAGCTGCCGACGGGCCGATACAATTTCGGCGTCGAGGGCAAGCCGATGATCGTGCCGGAGAATTCGTTCTTTGTGATGGGCGACGCGCGTGACGACAGCGACGACGGCCGCGGTTGGGGATTCGTTCCGCGCGAACTCGTGATCGGACGGGCAATGTTCGTCTATTGGTCGTGCGACCGCAGTGCCTCGAACGGCAGCATCGCCGGCTGCCTCACCCATCCCCGTTTCGACCGGATCGGCAAGTTTGTGAAGTAACGTAAGACAGGCTTTCCAGCCGGTCGTGTTCGAACCGAGACGCGTCTACGGAAAACGAGTTTTCTGATATCGAACAGAACAAACTGAAAAGTCTGTTCTACGGTAAGACAGGCTTTCCAGCCTGTCGCGTTTGAGCTGGGACGAGTTTGTCGAAACTAAGGCTTCTGGTAGCGACCGGAACAGACTGGAAAGTCTGTTCTACATGTAGATGAAATTCAACTTTAGCGAGGAAGTTTCGGGGGCGTTGCATTTCGGCCGCCCGGTGGTTGCGCTTGAGTCGACGGTGATCTCGCACGGGCTTCCGTATCCGCAGAACATCGAGACGGCGTATCGGCTTGAATCGATCATTCGCGACGCGGGTGCAACGCCGGCGACGATCGCGGTGTTCGACGGCGAGGTTCACGCGGGCCTGGGCGACGAGCATTTCGAGCGGCTGGTCGCGAAAGACGTAAAAAAGATCTCCCGCCGCGATCTGCCGATCACCATCGGGCACGAGTTAACCGGAGCGACGACCGTTGCAACTACGACGTTTCTAGCCTACAAAGCCGGCATCAAGGTATTCGCCACCGGCGGCATCGGCGGCGTTCACCGCGGTGATCGCACCGACGTTTCCGCCGATCTGCCCGAACTCGCCCGAACGCCGATCATCGTCATTTGCTCAGGTGCAAAGATCGTCCTTGATCTGCCCGCGACGCGTGAATGGCTCGAAACATTCGGCGTGACCGTTCTTGGATGGAAGACCGATGATTTCCCCGCGTTCTATTCGCGATCCAGCGGCTTGTCGGTCGATGCCCGCGTGGATTCAGGCAAGGAAGTTTCGAAGATCGCCGAGATGCGAAACGAGCTTGAGATGTCGAACACGATACTTGTCGCGAATCCCGTTCCCGAGTCCGCCGAACTCAAGATAGCCGATGTAGAGGCGATGCTGTTCGATGCGTTGAAGTCGGCAAAGGATAAAGGCATTAAGGGCAAGGAAGTCACTCCGTTTTTGCTCTCCGAGCTTTCCGAACGCAGCGAGGGAGCTACGCTAAAAGCCAACATCGCACTGCTCGAGAGCAATGCTCGTGTCGCGTCAGAGATCTCGTGTTCGTTGAACTATTGATTTCGCTCTTTTTCCGTGTTTTTTGTGCTTTTTGTGGTTAGAGCTTAAAGGCAGAACCACAGAACACACAGAAAAAACCTGAAAACACAGAACAAGAGACTCTAAAGCTAGTTCGCTGTCCTCGCCATCTTTTCCTTCAGAGAATCCAGACGCTTCTGAGCCTCGACCGCTTCGTTAGATCCCTTATTTTTCAGTACCAACTCCTTCCAGCTGGCTCCGTCATAGTGAAACTGTTTAGTCGACGGGTTGAAAACGAATGTGATACCGATCCTTCGGTAGCGATCGAGGCTGACGTAGTTGAGGTAATAGCTGTGAAGCGGAGCAGCGGACGCTGCCATTTCGGCGCGGATGAGTTGCCGGGTTGCGTCACGCGATAACTTAGACGCAGCATCTTCAAGCAGATCGCCGTATAGCAAAAGGATCGGGGCCCGGAACTGCGATGTCGGGAAGAGGTTGAAGAATTCAGTCGCCGTTTCGATCTGATCAAATCCGTTCATCGATTGGATCAGCCGCGCGAGCCGGGCGTCGTCGCCATCGCGAAACTTGCCGAACACCGCATCCGCCTGAACCCAGCCCGAACCGGTCGGGATTGCCGCGACTCGATAAAACTTTACGCCGTCGGCCTCGGCAACTCCCATGATCTTCACCACTCGACCGCGACGCATCCGCTGCATCGGCACCGCGAATAGGCTCGGTTTTGGGCGAAGTACGGAAAGAGTTTCATCCATCACGTAAGCCGTCTGCCCGATCTCGCGGGGCTTTGCGACGGCGGAGGGCGTCGGGCGGATAGCCCGTCGAGTCTGGGTGAAGGAATCAACAGCGAACGCCGTTAGGCATACGAGTATCGCGGTGAGGGCGACTTTCATAAGTTAAGAAAAATAAGGCTACTTACTGATAGCTTTTGCGATCCTGTCCTGCACGCCAGCGTGGTGAAAGTGGCAGATCGCGATCGCAAGAGCATCGGCTACGTCATGCGGTTTCGGAGTATCTTTTAACCGCAGAAGAATGCGGACCATCTCGCCGACCTGATGTTTCTCGGCCGCTCCATAGCCGACAACCGTTTGCTTGATCAGCCGCGGCGCGTATTCGGCTATTGCAAGGCCGCGTTGTTCGGCCAGCAGCAGTACGACGCCGCGTACCTGGCCGAGCTTCATTGCGACGCTCACGTTGGCCGCATAAAAAGCATCTTCGATCGAAAGTGAGTCGGGCGAAAGCCGGTCGATCACGTCAGTCAGCCCGGCATAGATCTTTGCCAGCCGCTGAGAAAACGGCATCTTTGGGCTCGACTTAACAGTGCCAAAATCGACGCACGAGTATTTCAACCCCGAACCCTCGACCAAACCCCAGCCGAGCGTTTCGCTGCCCGGATCGATACCCAAAACTCGCATGGAATCGTTGCAAAGATAACCGAATTGCGTGCGGCGGGCAAGTCAATGTCTGCGAGCGTGGCTCCACTTTGTAAAAAACAGCCTAACGCCTTAGAATCCATAGGAATAGCCGTGCCCAACAAACACGAAATTAATGCCACCAACGCTGCCTCACAGCAGACGCTGGGATCGATCCGCGTCCTGCTCGACGGGATCATCGACTACGCCGGGCTTTTTCCGCCGTCGCAGCTCTCGATGCAGGAGGCGGTGATCAATTACGCGACGTACCGCGGGAGTACGTTCAGTTGGATGCTCGGGCGATTTGTCGTGCAAGCGGCGCGGCTGGATGAATTTATCGATGCGGCTGGCGATCTGGTGCCGCGAGACGGCGAGAATCGATGGCAGTTAGCCGTAACCGCCGGCGAAGACATCAACGAGACGATCAAGATCATTCGCGATTTCAATCGTGCAAATTCGCAGGGGGCCGTAGCCGACGTGCTTGAGGTTAAGGCGAATACCATTTCGAAGATCGAGAATACGGTCGCACTTTTGCCGGACGAGATAACGGCCTATTTCGAAGTCGCCACCGGCGAGGCGCTGGCCGATCTTGTAACGACGCTGTCGATCAAAGGCCAGCGGGCAAAGCTCCGCACGGGCGGCGTCACGCCGGACGCGTTTCCGTCGTCAAAGCAGATCATCCGCTTCGTGCGTACCTGCATGGCGGCGAACGTGCCGTTCAAGGCGACGGCCGGATTGCATCACCCTATCCGCTGTTTCAAGCCGCTGACCTACGCGGCGAACGCTCCGCGTGGAACGATGCACGGTTTTCTCAACCTGCTGATGATGGCCGGGTTCGCCCGCGAGAGCTATCGCGTCTCCTATCTCGAAGAGCTGATGGAAGAGGAGTTTGAAGAGGCGTTCAACTTCACCGAACTCGGCGTCGATTGGCGCGACGGCCACTCGCTCACCACCGCCCAACTCGGCTGGCTCCGCCAAAAAGGAATGCAGTCCTTCGGCTCCTGCTCGTTCGACGAGCCGATCGCGGACCTTGAGTCAATGGGCCTTCTCTAGTTTGTTTGCCCGCGAAATAAGCGAAAGAACGCGAAAATGCTTTCATTATTTTTAGCGATTTTCGCGTATTTCGCGGGGTAAATTCTTATGACTTACCAGATCAACGAAACCCACGATCCGAACCTGAAAAGCTGGGTCGAATCAGCCAACGATCCGAATACGGATTTTCCGATACAGAATCTGCCGTTTTGTTCACTGCTTGTGCCTGAACCCAATCAAGATTGGAATTACTGGATTCCTGCGGTTGCTATTGGAAAAGAGTTCTTGAACCTTCGGAAGTGTGTGGAAATTGGCTTGTGGGATGATGGCTGGGATTTTGCTTTTGGTCAAGAAATGGGTGCAGGTGGGAAAGCTCTCACCTCCCTCTTCGCATTTGACGAAATTGATTCGCTCCGTAGCGATGTTTCTCACATCCTTTCGGAGGGCTTCCACTTAGTAGATAGGGCAAGAGAGTGTTTGATTTCGCAAACTGAGATTTCATCATTTGGTCTTCCAACCGCAATAGGCGATTACACCGACTTCTACTGCTCGATCTTCCACGCCACTAACGTCGGGTCGATGTTTCGGCCAGAGGCGCCGTTGTTGCCGAATTACAAGTATGTGCCGATCGGGTACCACGGGCGGGCCTCGAGCATTGTGGTGAGCGGGACGGACGTGAAGCGGCCGCACGGGCAGAACCGGAGCGATGCGGAGAAGCCGCCGGTCTTTATTCCGGCGAAGAATCTCGATTACGAGATGGAGCTTGGTTTCTTCGTCGGGAAGGGTAACGAGCTCGGCCAGCCGATAAATATTAAAGACGCCGAGGAACACATTTTCGGGATGTGCCTTGTCAACGACTGGTCCGCTCGCGACATACAGGCTTGGGAATATCAGCCGCTCGGGCCGTTTCTGGCCAAGAACTTCGCGACCACTATCTCGCCGTTTGTTGTGACAATGGAAGCACTGGCGCCGTTCCGCACGCCCGCATTCGAACGCGACCCGGACGATCCGCAGCCGCTCGGATATCTGAGCGACGAGAACAACAAAAAGTTCGGCGGGCTCGACATCAATCTGGAGGCTTACATCCAGACCGAGAAGATGCGTGATGAAAAGATCGAACCGTTCCTCGTTTCACGCTCCAACACAAAGGACCTCTACTGGACCGTTGGTCAGATGCTGACGCATCACGCCTCGAACGGCTGCAACCTGCAGACCGGCGACCTTATCGCGTCCGGCACCGTCAGCGGCAGCGAAAAGTCGGAACGCGGATGCCTGCTCGAGCGCACATGGCGCGGCACCGAACCGATCGAACTGCCCAATGGTGAAACGCGTCGATTCCTCGAAGACGGCGACGAAGTGATAATGAAGGGCTTCTGCGAACGCGAAGGATTTCGGCGGATAGGATTCGGCGAATGCCGCGGTCGTGTCCTTCCGGCGGATTAAGAATTTTGCCCGCGAATTACGCGAATAGACGCGAATATTTTTCATCGTGGAATTGTCAGTAGCAATAACGCAGATCGAAGTTAAGCGAATTTCGGATAATGAGCTTGTCGATCATTCTGACGATCTCGCGGTCGAGGAGCCGCTGGAGATCCGCTTAGGATTTGCGGATGGCACGCATCAGGCGGTGTCGATCACGATGCGGACGCCAGGTGAAGATAGCGAGCTGGCGGTCGGGTTTCTGTTCACTGAAGGCATTCTGAAGTCGCCCGATCAGGTGAAGCAGGTGCGGCATTGCGGGCTGAAGATCGGGAAGTCAACGGGAACGCTCGACCGGGCCGCGGCTTTGAACTCCAACACCATCCGCGTCGACCTGGCCGAGAACGTCGAACTCGATCTCAAGAAACTCGAACGGCATTTCTACACGACATCTAGCTGCGGCGTTTGCGGCAAGTCTTCGATCGAGGCACTTCAAACCGGAGCGACAAGAATTGAGAGCGAACTGACCGTCAACGCCGACATCATTCACCGCCTTCCCGAAACTCTCCGGGCCGCTCAATCGACGTTCGACAAAACGGGTGGGCTTCACGCATCGGCGCTGTTCGAGGCGGACGGATCGCTCGTCATTGTTCGCGAAGATGTCGGACGCCACAACGCGCTCGACAAGGTGATCGGGACGAAGTTCATGGAAGATAACGTTCCGCTTTCCGACAAGATCCTGCTCGTCAGCGGCCGAGCGAGTTTCGAGCTTGTGCAGAAAGCTCTTATGGCCGGCATCCCGATCCTCGCCGCTGTCGGAGCCCCGTCGAGTTTGGCTGTCGAACTCGCGAGTGAGTTCGGGATGACGCTGATCGGCTTCGTCCGCGACGGACGATTTAATATCTATTGCGGCGAGCAACGCGTTTTGCTTACTGCTAATAGCTCAGAGCTTACGGCTATTCCTTAAATTACAGCCATAAAGCTATTAGCTTTAAGCTCTAAGACGATCCGATGTGAATAGTACTAAGGCAGAATTAAAGGTTTCCGATCCCAAAGAGACCGCCGCGGGGCTCGAGGCCGTGACGACGACGGCAGAAGGTTGTGTTCGGCAAGATGGGCGTGGTTCGCGGCATGCGGGCGATGCTGAAGATCAATCAGGCCGGTGGCGTTGACTGTCAGTCATGCGCGTGGCCTGATCCGGAAAGCCATCGGACGATAGCGGAGTTTTGCGAGAACGGCGCAAAGGCGATGGCGGACGAGGGCGCGACGAAGCGGGCCGGTGCCGAGTTCTTTGCGGGTTATTCGGTGGAAGAATTATCGCGGCAGTCCGATCATTGGTTGAACGATCAGGGTCGATTGACCGAACCCCTGGTACTGCGTGAAGGCGGAACGCACTACGAGCCAATCTCTTGGGATTCAGCGTTCGAGCTGATCGCCGGGAAGCTTAATTCACTCGCGTCGCCCGACGAAGCGATCTTTTATACTTCGGGCCGCACGTCGAACGAAGCCGCATTTCTATATCAACTTTTCGTCCGGCAATTCGGGACAAACAATCTGCCCGACTGCTCGAATATGTGTCACGAGTCTACGAGTGTCGCGCTTGCCGAATCGATAGGGCTCGGCAAGGCGACGATACGGCTTGAGGATTTTGAGAAGGCTGATCTCGTGATCGTGATCGGGCAGAATCCGGGAACGAATGCGCCGCGAATGTTGACGTCGCTCGAAATGGCGAAAGCGAGCGGGGCGAAAATGATCGCGATCAATCCGCTGCCCGAGGCGGGTTTGCTGAACTTCACCGATCCGAATCCGCAGCACGGGCATCCGTTTTCGATACTTGGGAAAGGCGTGAAACTAGCCGACTTGCATCTGCCGGTTCGCATCGGTGGCGACATGGCGGTGCTGAAAGGGATGATGAAGGTTCTGTTCGAACGCGAACGTCAAAGTCCGGGAAGTATCTTTGATCACGATTTTATTTCGGCAAAGACTGAAGGCTACGACGATCTGATCGTCGCAGTGGATGAGACTTCATGGGATGACATTCTCACCTCGTCTGGATTGGCGAAGGAGCAGATCGAAGAGGCAGCTGAGATGGTCATCGCCTCAGACGGATTTATCACCTGCTGGGCGATGGGCGTTACGCAGCATACCGACGCGGTCGCTACGATACAGGACATTGTGAATCTACATTTGCTGCGCGGATCGATCGGGTGCGCGGGTGCGGGGCTGTGTCCGGTGCGAGGGCATTCGAATGTACAGGGCGATCGGACGATGGGTATTTGGGAGAAGATGGCGCCCGTGTTTCGCGAGAATCTCGAACGCGAGTTTGGGTTTGATACGCCTGAACGTGACGGCTTCAACACCGTCGAATCCATTGCCGCAATGCTTGACGGACGAGCCAAAGTTTTTTTCGCAATGGGCGGAAATTTCGCAGCTGCTTCGCCTGATACACCGAACGTGGAGAAGGCACTAAGAAATTGTGACCTTACGGTTCAAGTCATTACGAAGCTGAATCGGACTGCGTTGGTGCCGGGCAAAGTTTCGCTGATCCTGCCGTGTCTTGGACGTTCGGAGAAAGACCTTCAAGCGAGCGGCGAACAATTCGTCTCCACCGAAAGCACGATGCTGAACGTGCAGATGTCGAAGGGGATCTTCGAACCTGCGTCCGAAAATCTCCGCAGCGAGCCGTGGATAGTTTGTCGGCTTGCGAAGGCGACGCTTGGCGATCGTACCACCGTCAATTGGGATGCGATGGCCGCGGATTACGATAACATTCGCGACGCTATATCGCGTGTAGTTCCGGGATGCGAAAACTATAACGAACGCATTCGGACTAAGACCGGATTCTACATGCCGAATCCGCCGAATCGAGGTGAGTTTTCTACGCCATCCGGCAAAGCTTCGTTTGCGGCGAGCAAACTCGACGTGATCGATCTGCCGCCGGGCCGCCTGCTGATGACGACGATCCGCTCACACGATCAGTTCAACACGACGGTTTACGAATTCAACGATCGCTATCGCGGCATTCGCGGCTCGCGGCGTGTGATCTTTATGAATTCCAAGAATATTCTTGAGCTCGGTTTGGAAGCGGGACAGCCGGTCGATATTACGAGCCATTGGGACGACGGTGAAAGGAGCGTACACGGTTTTGCCATCGTTCCGTATCCGATCCCGAAGGATTGCTGTGCTACCTACTTTCCCGAAGCGAATCCGCTTGTACCGCTGGGCAGCTACGCCAAGCGAAGCAACACTCCGACCTCGAAGTGTGTGATCGTTTCGATCAACGCGTCCGCATGACCGCGACTCAGTCCTATATACTTATCGGCGGCAACTCGACTCGATTCGGCTGCGACAAAGCGACGTTCGAATTCGAGGGTGAGATGCTCGCCGTTCGTGCCCTGAGAATCGTTGAATCTGCGTTTTCTGTTTCGACGGCAAAGTTCGTTTCTAAGGCGAGCGGCGGTTTTCTCGATCGCAAAACGATCGGCGATGTCTATCCGGATAGAGGCCCAGCCGGAGCGATTCATGCTGCTTTAGCGGATGCGAAAACGCCTTGGATATTCGTGCTTGCGTGTGACCTGCCGTTTGTCCGGCCGGAGTTTATAGCGAAACTCTCACAGCATGTTCACGGCGATTTTGGCTGCGTCATCCCGGTTCAGCCGGACGGCCGATGGCAGCCGTTGTGTGCTTTCTACAATGTCGAGAAATGCCTGGCCGCATTCGAGCAGGTGCTGGCGGTTGGAGGCCGACTTCCTTCGCTGCGGTCGGTTGCCGGGGGCATCGTACCTCGGGTGGTTGAGTTTGAGGAATATGAAAACCTGCCCGACGCACATAATCTTCTCAAGAACGCGAACACCATGGCCGATCTCGACAGCATCTAATTTTGTTTGAATCGGCCGTGTGGCAAAATGTTAGTTATGGATCTGGTCCTGGATAAGTTTCACGAAGAGTGCGGAGTTTTCGGCATCTTCGGCCACGCAGAGGCGTCGACTCTTACGCAGCTTGGCCTGTTCGCTCAACAGCATCGCGGACAGGAGGCGTGCGGGATCGTTTCGAGCGATGGTGAAGATCTGCACCAGTTTCGCTCTCAGGGATTGGTGGCTGACGTGTTGAACGAAGATGTTCTGCTGAAGCTTGTTGGCTCCAGTGCTATAGGGCACACGCGATATTCGACGAGCGGCCGTAACACGATCAAGGAAGTCCAGCCATTTGCCGTGACGTGTCAGCATGGCGACATCGCAGTTTGCCACAATGGAAACCTACCGTTCGCCGCGGCAAAGCGTGCGGTCCTGGAAAAAGAAGGAGCGATTTTCTCGTCGACCTCCGACACGGAAACGATCCTTCACAGCATCGCTCGGACGCAGGCTTTGGACGTTGTCGACGCGATCGAAAAGGTGCTGAAGGAAACCGAGGGCGCATTCTCACTGCTGTTTTTGACGCCAGAGAAACTTATCGTTGTTCGCGATCCACGCGGTTTTCGCCCGTTGAATTTAGGCAAGGTCGGTGGCTCGTGGTGCGTTGCTTCCGAAACGTGTGCGTTCGATTTGATAGATGCCGAGTATGTTCGAGAGGTCGAGCCGGGCGAGATGCTGATCATCGACGCTAACGGAATAGAAACCCGTCGACCGTTTGAGGCAAAAGCCAAGTCTGTCTGCACCTTCGAACACGTTTATTTCTCGCGGCCCGATTCGATCATTTTCGGACGCTCGGTAAACGAATCACGCCACAAGATGGGCAAGCAGCTTGCGGTCGAGCATCCTGTGGATGCCGATATCGTAGTGCCGGTACCGGATTCGGGTGTGGCTGCCGCGATCGGATACGCGAAGGAATCCGGGATCAATTTTCGGCAGGGAATTATCCGCAATCATTACGTCGGCCGCACGTTTATCGAGCCGTCGCAATCGATCCGTTCGTTTGGCGTTCGGCTAAAGTTGAATCCCGTCAAAGATCTTATTGACGGACAGCGAGTGATACTCGTTGACGATTCAATCGTACGCGGAACAACTTCCAAAAAGATCGTCGAAATGGTTCGCGAGGCTGGCGCGGAGGAAGTGCACGTTCGGATATCCTGCCCGCCAACCACGCATTCCTGCTATTACGGTGTCGACACGCCGCACCGCCAAGACCTGATCGCGAGCCGAATGACCACCGAGGAAGTCTGCGATTACATCGGAGCCGATTCTCTCGGCTACCTTTCGCTCAGCGGCATGCTCGAAGCGATCGGCATCGACGGCTCGTCAACCTGCAATGCCTGCTGGTCGGGTAAATATCCTACGCTGATCGCCAACGGCGCCGCGGCTTAGATCATTTTTTGCTTTTCCTTTACGCTCCGCTTACACAAGTTTACACATCTGATCATATTTCTGACGTTCGGGGATGTCCGAACGAGTAATACTGTTTTTGTTGGACGAATGGGACGCTCGATCGCAGTTTGATCCTCTTCCCGATCAATCATAAACACAAAACATGGAGCGATAATAAGATGATTAAGTTTATGTAAAGTTGATGTTCGCGGCCCTTGTCCTTTCAATCGGTGCGATCTCGAATGTGAGTGCTCAGGTTGAGCCGGGCACGCTTTTGAAGTTCTTTGTTGCGGATGATTTCGTCGTGAATGGCAAATCGTTCCCGTCCGGTGAATATACGGTCGAGCGTACGCCGAACACGGCTGATTCGCCTTCGCTGCTGATCATTCGCGGCGAAAAGTCGATGATCTTCGACACGATAGTTGCCGATAACGCGCGTCGCCGCTGATCGTACGGAGTTGATCTTCGAAAACGTTGACGGTGTGAACTATCTTTCGGCGATCGCCATTGAAGGCCAGACCTAGCGTAACGAACTTACGTCGGCGAGATCGCAGATGAGATAAAGAAAAATTCTTACTCCTGAGCAAGAGAGCCCCGTTTTGGACGGGGTTTCTTGTTTTTCATGTCCGCTTTTTCGAATAGTTGCCGATTCTCTTCTTAGAAATCGGGCACGAGCGCCCGCTGAGTTGAGGAGAGAAAATGAAAAGCATAATTCGAATTACTTTATTTGCTGTTGCGAGCGTCATATTTACGAGCACTGCGTTCGCTCAAGATCAGCCTACGATCGTTAAAGACCGCGTACAGATGACCGCCTATACGGTCAATAACCAGAAAGGAAGCTATGACATCTGGACTTGGCTGCCGAGTCTCGATTTTCGCGTGAACGGGCCGATAGAGAGCGGGGTTCAGCTCTATGTTGAAGTCGGCTATTCGGGATCGCCAAAATGGGTGACCTTCGACTGCGACACAGGCCCAATACAAAAAGGCTATTGGTGGAAGACGAGCTGCGGCGGGCGTGATATCGGCGAAGAAAAAGGATCGACCTATACCGGCCCGATCACGTTCACCATCAAGATGCGGAACGAGCTTGCCGGTACCGACACGACGCTGTTTACCGGCAAGGCAAAAGTTGCGAAGGCGAAGAGCAACGAATACGGCCCGACAGCCGTAAATCATCACGTCTATTGGATCGACCACGACTGGAATCTTCCTATCGGATACGTCTATCTGGTGCCGAGCGATGTTTACGGCTGGAAGCTCACGAACCTGAACGTCGCGTTCTGGATACGCGGCGACAACTTCAGGATGCAGCCGCATTTGTTTCATCAGGGCAAAGAAGTCGGGAAGGTGATCTTTGAAGGCCGCGAGATTGGCACGCCGGGCTGTTCGGCGGACATCGAAAATAGCACAACACATTACGTCGAAGAAACGATCCCGCAAAAAGCGCGATGGTCACGCATGGTGTGTACTTTCTACAACGTCTACGGCAACGATGAATTGGGACAGAGCGACGCGATGTTCGGGCCGCGATTCTTGATGAATAAGAACACGGGCGAGTATGAGTTCAAGCTGCTGTGGAACAACCGGCTGGCCCGGTCGATAAAGTTTACGGTAAAGCCCGGCGGTAATTTCGATAACGGGATTGCGACGGCTAGTAAGTTAGGTAACGACCGCGTTATCGTTCCGGTCACCGTCTTGGGCGATCAGGACGGCGTGTGGGACAAGAACGCTTGGAAGGATGCATTCTACGGAAATCCGCTAACGGGTTTTTCAGCGGCACCTTAGTGGCGAACACAGGGCTTTCAATCTGCATCTAATTTTCGTAAACTAACGGTCCGCTTTACGGAGCGGGCTGTTCCTCTCTATGGGGGCGACAGGCTTCGACAGGGGCTTGTATAGATCTTTGGATGCACGCCGGGCTTTCTGTAGGTGAGCTCGTTAAAAAAACTTACAGAACACAAATGCTAATCAAGAATTAGCTCTTGCTGCCTAGTTAACTCTAGCTACAGCAATGTCTTACCGGAAGTTCGTCTGATGCGACCGGCTAAGGCATAACCCAGTTCAGACTAGGGCACGTCCACCACCTGCGGGCATGCCTGAAACGTTAGTCGGGTTAGGCCGTGACAAGGTTCGCCGGTTTGCTTACTTGTCGCGGTTGAAACTCAAGCAAACCGGCTAAGCGTGTAGATTTCACTGGTCGCAACCTTTGGATGCGGGTTCGATTCCCGCCGCCTCCACCATCAAGTTTGACTCGCCGATTTGAGATTTCGGATTTGAAATTTCAAATCGGTTTTGTTTTGCTTAGCCCGTGGTCAGGTTCTCGCAAACCATCTATAAGACCGGCATAAATCCTGTGGTAGATCCGCCGGACGCGGTGTTGAACCGGGTGTTCAAACAGGCCGGAAAGTTCAGCGGACCGATACCGGTTCGGGGCACGATCAATGGGGCGGAGTTCACACAAACGCTCGTGAGGTATAAAGGTGCGTGGCGTCTTTATATAAACGGACCAATGCTGAAAGACTCCGGGACCGCTGTCGGCGACTGCGTTAGGATCGAGATCGAGTTCGATCCCGAACCGCGTGATGTACCGGTGCCGGCAAAGCTCGGGGAAGCGTTCAGATCAAACCCGTCGGCGAAGGCCGCGTTCGATTTGCTGGCTCCTTCTCGGCGAAAAGAAATACTGCGATACATCGGCTCTCTCAAATCTGCGGAAGCGATCGAAAAGAATGTCGAACGCGTGCTCGCACAACTTTCAGGCAGCAGTGAAGATCCGCCGGTGTTTATGCGAAAGAGATAAAACTTAGGGATTCAAGGCGTTTCGCTGTATCTCGAAGAGCTTATTGATGCCCGATTCGGCGAGCACGAGCATTTCATCCATTTGCTCGCGTGAAAATGGTTCACGTTCGGCTGTCCCTTGAAGTTCGATGAATTTGCCGGTGCCGGTGCAGACGACGTTCATGTCCACTTCGGCGGTCGAATCTTCGGCGTAGGCGAGATCGAGGATCGGCGTCTGTTCGATTATGCCGACGCTGACGGCGGCCACCTCGCTTAGGATCGGGGACGTTTTGATGATGTTATTCTTCATCAGCTTTCTGCAAGCGAGAGCCAAAGCAACGTAAGCTCCGGTTATCGACGCACAGCGGGTTCCGCCGTCCGCTTGGATCACGTCGCAGTCGATATAGATCTGACGTTCGCCGAGAAGTTTGGTATCGACGATGGCACGCAGGCTACGGCCGATCAGCCGCTGTATTTCCTGCGTACGACCTGACGGCCCGCGTTGGGTTTCGCGCTGAGTCCTCGTGTTTGTCGCCCGTGGCAGCATCGCATATTCCGCGGTAACCCAGCCGAGCCCCTTATTGCGAAGAAACATCGGAACCTTGTCTTCGACGCTAGCCGTGCAAATAACCTTCGTGCCGCCGACCTCGATCAACGCCGACCCCTCGGCGTAAGGCGAAATGTTTGGCGTGATCTTCGTATTGCGAAGCTGATCTACAGCTCGTGCGTCTGGTCTTGTGTAAGTCATACTTAAATGGCGGAAACCCGAGCAGTAGCGAGGGTGCCCGATAACAAGGCGCGATCGTAAGAGGCACACTCCCTACCGGTCGCGTTTCTGCCTCACTTGGTCGCCGCCGTAAACTTCGATAGCTTCAAGCTTCGAAGGCTGGGTGCCGAGAAATCTTTCGGCGACCCGGGCAAAGCGTTCGGCCGCATCGGTCACGTAAAAATGATCGAGGTCGTCGCAAAGCTTTCGTTCGCCCTCAATGAGATTCGGATTCGCCAAGTCTTTTTCGGTCAGCAGTTTTTCAACTTCCTCCGCCGTCGCCGCACCCGAATCAATTAGCCTAACATTTTCGCCAACGGTCTGCTGAATCACGTCTCGAAGGATCGGATAATGAGTGCACCCTAAAACGAGAGCATCGGGAGCAAATTCTTTCATGCCTGCAAGATATTTTGCTGCGATCGAGAAGGTCTCCGGCTCGCTCGTCCAACCTTCTTCAGCAAGCGGGACGAACAACGGACATCCCTGCTGAAGCACCTCCGCCGAATCAGATGCTCTGCGGATCGCGTCGAAATAAGCATTGCTAGCGACGGTCGCTTCGGTGGCTATCACGCCGATCCTAGGTTTCGGTATGTCCTGCGTTAGCTCGACCGCCTTCCTTCCACCGGGGCCGATCACACCAGCGACATCGAGTCCGATGCGTTCGCGGATCTTAGGCAACGCCAAGGCAGATGCCGTGTTGCAGGCGACGACCAGAATCTTGATACCTAACGAAGCAAGAAATTCGGAATTTTCGACGGCGTAGCGTTCGACGGTCGCGAGCGATTTAGTGCCATAAGGAACTCGAGCGGTATCGCCGAGGTAGACAAAACGTTCGTTCGGCAGGCGGTCGTGAAGAGCGCGGTAGACCGTCAATCCGCCCACGCCAGAGTCAAAAATTCCGATCGGAAGCGACCGCATCATAAGTTTTTCCGTCAAAATGACGCCTTTCTCGAGAATGCCGCAAATTTAGTCTTGAAATTTGGACGGCGCGCTCCTAAAATTGTGTCACGAACATCCTCTCCCTGGAACGTTCTCAGATCCCTCAAGCAACAGGCCGCGGCCGGCACCCTCATCCGTTAATCGCCGCAAATTCCAGCCCAAAGAGGTTCCAAGCCAAATGAAATTCAGAATAATTGCGGTTCTTTTCGCCATTTTTTTCCTAACGGCGTTCGTTGCGGTCTATATTGACACGCCCGTGTCGGCTCAATCAAAAGGAAGACCGTTTTCAAAGGGTTCCGACCAGCTTGCGGAATTCGTTAAGGCTCGCACGCTGAGAGACACATCGGATCTGCCTGAGGTCCCGACGAAGGGCGGCGGAACGACGATAGACCTCGCCGGACGATTTGATAATGTGATGCTCGCAAAGCTCGATGGCTACAGCGAGCCAGTCGCCGCTTGCGTGACCAACCTGGGTGAGGCGAATAACTTTTTCGGACGCGACCTTGAAACTGGTGAGCCTATCGCGTCGGTCGATCTTTTCGCTAACGAGCTTGAAAAGACGGCCGCGATCCACGGGATGTCGGTGCCTGAATATCGATTTTATTCGGCGCTTGCGAGCGAGTTTGCGAACGGAAACATAACGATGTCGCCCGGCTCGGCTACCTTCAACATCATCAACGGCGACTCGGCAGGCGAGGGCTTCAACGAAGCGACGGCGGCGTTCGTCGTCGGGGAAGGCGGAAACAACGGAACTACCCGCGGAGCTCAAAGGCTTAATGTTTTCAACGCCGCCGCAGCCGTGTGGGCAGCCTTTCTCGACAGCAGCATTCCTACCAACATCGGTTCAAATTTCAATCCGGGGCTTGGTTGCTCTGCCGGAAGCGGAGTTCTCGGCTCGGCAGGGTCGGTTAATATTCACCGGAACTTTACGGGGGCTGAATTCACTTCAACCTGGTATCACGCGGCGCTCGCTAACAAGCGCGCGAACGCAGATCTGGTTCCCGGAACGGCTGAGATTCAGGCTCAATTCAATACAGACATCGACGCGGCTTGTCTTGCTGCGGGAACGCGATTTTACTACGGGCTAGATAATGCTACTCCGGCGCAGCGTGTAAACCTTTTCGTGGTAGTTCTTCACGAGATCGGCCATGGTGTAGGTTTTTCATCGTTCGTAAACGGCTCGACAGGCGTTTTTCCCGGCGGCACGCCAAGCCCGGATATCTATTCACGTTACATGTGGGACGACAGCGTTGGACTCTTCTGGAATCAGATGACCGACGCCCAGCGGGTCACCTCGGCGACAAATACGAATAACGTGTATTGGGACGGGCCCAACGTAAGGTCCGCTTCGGCATTTCTCACAGGGGGCAGACAGGCGGGAACTAACCGCGTCGCACTTTATACTCCGAACCCGCTGGAAGGAGGTTCGTCGATCTCGCACTTTAGCACCGCGGCATCGCCGAATCTTTTAATGGAACCGAGCATCAATGCCGGGCTTCCGATCAACCTGGATCTTGCCCGACAGGTAATGCGCGACATTGGATGGTATCGGGATACTACTTCGGACAACGTCGCGGATACGATCACAAGCGTCACGCCCAACGGAAGTTTTGTGACGATCGGTCAACAGCAGACGATATTCTGGGTGAATAACGGCGGATTTAACCGCAACGTTACCGTCGAACTTTCGACGGACGGCGGGACGACATTCTCCGCCATCGCCACAGACATTGCCAACGCAGGTTCGTACAACTGGACCGTTCCGAACTCGCCAACGACTACGGCTCGTATACGCGTAAGAGAGGCAGGGTTCGTTGCACCTTCGGGCGTATCTTCGGCGAACTTCACGATCCAGGCGACTCCGGCAGCAGCCAACGTCACGGTCTCCGGCAGGCTTCGAAGAGCTTCGGGACGTTACGTTGCTAACGCGCTCGTAACCTTCACCGCACCGAACAGTACCAGGTATTTTGCACGCTCAAACTCATTTGGGTACTACAGAGTCACTGGACTTCCGGCCGGTCAGACATACATCGGAACGGTAACCGCGAAGGCGTTGACTTTCCCGGCAAGGCCCGTTAGCATCGCTTCCGATCTTCAGGGAGTCGACTTTGTAAGCTCGAATTAGTTTGCTCACTCTCTTATCAAAAAAGGCCGCCATGGATCGGATCCATCGCGGCCTTTTTGTTTGTAGAACTCACGATTCCGCGTCGCGGAGCGGCTACTCTTTGCGAAGAATTGTTCCCGGAAGCGAGCCGGTCACTTTGGCGCCGTCCCAGACTTTCGAGCCGTTAACAAAGACTGCTTTTATGCCGCTCGACGTGAGTTGAGGCGAGATGAAGGTTGCGTTATCCATGACAGAGTTTGCGTCGAAAAGGACGAGGTCAGCCTTCAAGCCTTTCTTGATGCGTCCGCGATCCTTAATGCCGAGGCGTTGGGCGGGAGCGAAAGACATCTTCCGAACGGCCTCTTCGAGCGAGAGCCACTTGTTATCTCGCACAAATCTGCCGAGCACGCGTGGAAACGTTCCTGTGCCGCGCGGATGCCGGCTTCCGATTCCGCCGTCGCTCGACACCATGATCCACGGTGTCTGGTAAAAATTTTTCAGGTCGGATTCCTTCATGCTGAATCCGATAACGCCCGCGCCGCCCTTTTTTACGATCTCGATGTATGTGTCAACCGGCGATTTGCCTGCGATCGTCGCAGCTTGTTCCAGCGTTTTGCCTTCATATGCAGGAAATGCACGGCAACTGGTTATCAGAACCTTGTCCGGTCCGCCAACGTCATCGATCCCTAACCGAACCTCCGCCGGATCATCGTGCTTTCGGTTCGATACCAGCACCGTTATTGTCGAAGCCCACGCTACGTAGGGATAAGCGTCGGCAGTTACATCCTGACCGGAGCCTCTTGCTTTATTGATCAGCGCAATTGCCTCGGCGGACTTATCCCAAACGCTCTTGTTGCCCATCTTTATGTGCGAGATCTGTACGGGGATCTTTGCCTCTTTGCCGATGCGGATCGCTTCGCGGATCGCGTCAAGCACGCCTTCTTCCTCGTCACGCATATGGGTCATGTAGACACCGCCGTGCTTTGCCGCGACCTTTGATAGTGCGATCAATTCTTCGGTTGTTGCCGAAAACGCCAGATCGTATTCCAGTCCAGATGAGAGCCCGAATGCGCCTTGCTTCATCGCTTCATCGACGAGCTTCTCCATGGCTGCGAGTTCATCCGCGGTCGTCGGGCGTTTGAAATCTTCCTTCATCACGATGCCGCGGATCGTGCCGTGGCCAATGGATGCGCCGACGTTGATCCCGACCTTGTCCTCGAGTTTGGCGAAGTATTCGCCTATCGATTCCGGCGAGCCGCCGTCAGGCCCGACGATAACTGTAGTGATGCCTTGCGACACTTGATTGCCCGCCGTACCTTCGCTCAGAAGGCCAGATTCCGAATGATTGTGGATGTCGATAAATCCCGGCGAGAGTACGAGTCCGGTTCCGTCGATCACGTTCTCGCCAGGCCGCGGCTTGGCGGAGTTAGGCTTGCCGATCTTTGATATCGTGTCGCCCCTGAACGTAACGTCGCCAAGAAACCCGGCCCTCCCCGTTCCGTCAAAGATCGTTACATTGCGGATGTGCGTGACCGAGGTTTGAGCGTAGGCGGAGACACACAGGGCGATCATCAGGGCAAGAGTTTTCATTGTGACTCGAATATATGTGAAAACGCTGGCTCCGTCCAACAGATGTCGTTTTGACGATGTTCCGACGCCGACCTAGAATCAGAGGTTAATTCATTGTTTGGAGAAAAAACTTGAGCGAAAAGCAATTTGAAGGACGGTCGGCGATCGTCACCGGAGGAACACGCGGCATAGGTAAGGCGATCGTGCTCGAACTCGCAAAACGCGGATGCGGCGTAGCGTTCAACTACGCTAAGAGCGCGGATGAGGCCGAGACGTTAAAGGCGGAGGTGGAAGCTCTCGGCGTCAAAGCGTACGCGGCCCAGTGCGACGTGGCTAGTACCGAGGCGTCGGCAGAGTTCGTTAAGGCGGTTGCAGCAGAGTTCGGCACCGTTGATTTCCTTATCAACAACGCCGGCATCACGCGCGATCAGCTGATCATGCGGATGAAAGAAGACGATTGGGATGCTGTGATCGACACGAATCTAAAAGGAGCGTGGAATTTTTCGAAAGCCGTCCTGCGGCCGATGATGAAAAACGAAAACGGCGGATCGATCTTAAACATGGCGTCGATCTCGGGCGTGGTCGGGATGATGGGCCAGTCGAATTACTCCGCGTCGAAAGCGGGAATGATCGGGCTGACGAAATCGCTTGCGAAAGAAGTAGCGAGCCGCAATATCACCGTTAACGCGCTCGCTCCGGGAATGATTGAAACGGAGATGACGTCCGAGATGAACGCCGATTTCCGCGAAAAGATCCTTGCTTCGATCCCGCTCGCCCGCTTCGGTTCGGTTCAGGAGATCGCCGACGCTGCTTGCTTCCTGCTCTCGGCCCGATACATCACCGGCCAGGTGATCCAAGCCGACGGCGGCCTCGCGATTTAAGGGCTTGGTTTAGTTTTGTTCAGATCGGTTCTTCTTGCTCTGTGGCCGTATTCAATCGTAAACCACAGAACGGGAGGAGTAAGAAGATCGAAGATGAACGACCGGATAATTCTAATGTCTTTCGAATACCAAGCGCCTGAACCGGAAAACGAAGAACCTCAGCAGACTGCCGAGGAGTATCTTGCCGCGCAAAAAAGTTCGATCAGGAAGAAGTCGTGGTGGGCCGTTGCCATCGGCGGATTCGTCGTTGTGGTTCACATTGGGTGGCTGCTGATCTTCGCGATGATCGGAGCCAAACCGGACTTTTCGGTTCTCTTCCGAAGCATCTTCTTCATTCTCGGACTTTTCGCTTTAGCCGCGGGACTCTACGGACTTTACTACGCTCGCAGCCTTACTCTCGACGATCTCACTCCAACGGCCGAAGCGATCGAATTTGCCCGCAGGTCAGCGGCGGTCACACCGTATTACACGATGATCCTGCTTGGGTCGATAGTCGCGGTATTCGTCGCTCAAACCACGGTGGGCTATGACGAGTCGATAATTGCAGCGGGCTTCGTCCGTAGCTCCATTACTCAGGACGGCGAGTATTGGCGGCTCTTAACGGCGGGTGCACTTCACATAAATCTGCTGCACATTTTCCTTAACGGTAACGCGTTGTACGGGCTTGGCGGCCTCGTCGAATTCCTCTCGAACCGCGCTCACCTCGCGATCGTCTTCGTGCTGTCGGTAGTTGCGGGCTGCACCGCTAGCCTCCTGTTAGGTCCGGTTGAAGTGGCGGCTGGAGCGTCGGGCGGGATCATGGGCGTCTTCGGATATTTGCTTATCTATGCGTACCGGCGAAAACAACAACTGCCGCCCGGCTTTCTTAGAAGCCTGCTGATCAACGTTGCGTTTATCGCCGGCTTCGGCATTATCGCTTATCAGATCGTCGATAACTTTGCTCACGCCGGAGGGTTTCTCTTCGGCGCAGCCTATGCGTTCATTCAGGTTCCGAAAGATCTAGCAGCCGACCCGCGAAAGACAAGTTCGATCGTCAACACACTCGGCATAATCGCGATCGCCGTTTACATCGCCGAGGCTCTTTTCGCTATCTTCCGCATCACCGGCCGAGCGTAGTTTTTCAATGCCAAGAGTCCGCGTTCATCAGCACGTCAATCCGCTCGCTCCATACTATCGACAGGCTCCGCAGCCGATCGATGTAGAGGCGGCGTTTGCCGATCCGGATAAGCCGTTGCTGCTGGATATAGGATGTGCACGAGGTAGATTTTTGTTGCGGATGGCTGAGGCCGAGCCGGCCTGGAATTATCTCGGAGTCGAGATTCGCGAGCCTCTCGTTGAAGAAGCAAACCGCCTAGCGGCAGAGGCCGGACTCGACAATCTTCATTACGCCTTCTGTAACGCGATGCTATGGCTCGACCGATTGCTGGACGGCATCCCGCAAGGAATGCTACAGGCCGTTACCGTCCAGTTCCCCGATCCGTGGTTCAAGAAAAAACACGCCAAACGCCGAATGGTGAACGAAGAGATGGTCGATACGATCGCCAAACACCTTGCTCCCGGCGGCCGCGTGTTTGTGCAAACCGATATTGAATTTCTTGCTGACGAAATGTTCTCACTTTTTCGTGCGGATGACAGATTCGTCGAGTCGCCTGTTGAAGAAAATTTTTTCCCCGTAAAAACCGAGCGCGAAAAGGCCGTTGAAGACAAAGATCTGCCTGTTTACCGGACTATGTTTGTCCTTAAAAATCGAAAAGATCTTTAAAGAAAGAATCCTTCTTCTTTCTCTTGTAGTAATGGTCGTCGTCTTTTTTCTTGTAGTAAGGCTCTTGGTAGCTCGGACGGCTATCCCGTTGCGGCGGCGGTTGCTGCTGAACCGGCTGGGTCGACACGCTCCTACCCTCGATCAACTTATCCAACTCACCTCGATCAAGCCACACACCGCGACACTTCGGGCAGTAGTCGATCTCGATGCCTTGCCGTTCGGTCATCATCAGCGTCTCTTGATCTATGGGACATTGCATGAATCAAGTATAGCAAGACGGTTGAATGTTAGAGGACAAGCATTCAGCATGACTCCAGCTTGGACGTCTAAATCTGTGCTAGTATTTTGTCGATGGAGATCGAGCGATTCAAAGACGAGTTAGCCGCCGCTTGTCGAGATTTTGAAGTATCGCGGCTCGCGGTTTTTGGGTCCGTCGCTCGCGGTGACGATGGCCCGCAAAGCGACGTCGATCTGCTGGTGAGATTTGCAAAACCTGTCGGCCTCACTCGCCTTATCAAGCTTGAAGATCGCCTGGCTCAAATCCTTGGCCGACCCGTCGACCTCGGAACCGAAAACAGCCTTCATCCGCTTATAAAGTCTAACGTTCTCAAAGAGTCGAAGCTTATCTATGAAAGCTAGAACCGACGAGCTGTTTCTGTTTGATATTACAAAATGTTGCCAGAAGATCGCGGAGTATCTCGACGGAGTCACAGAGGTCGCGTTTAAGGAAAACTCGCTTCTGCAGGATGCCGTCGTAAGGAATATCGAGATAATAGGCGAGGCGTCAAAAAGTCTAAGTTCAGATCTGCGGGATCGGAATCCACACATCGAGTGGAAGGACATAATGCGGATGCGGGACAAGATCGTACATCACTACTTTAAGCTCGATCTTGATGTGGTGTGGCAAAACCGCATTGGTCGATATTCCTGATCTTGGTCCGCAGATCGAGGCGATCCTTAGCGGTCTGCGGAGCCCCAAAACTGACTAAATCATTTCCAATTCTTCTCTTTCTTGAATCGCTTCACGACCATATCGCGGCGCATTTTGGGTAGGTGATCGATAAACAGTTTGCCGTCGCAATGGTCGGTTTCGTGAAGAAAGCAGCGGGCGGCGTAGCCCTCGGCTTCGTGTTCGAACCAGTCACCTTTTAGATCTTGAGCTTTCAATTTTACTTTCATCGCTCTGGCCACGACCGCAGGAACCTTACCTACTGAAAGACACGCTTCCGAGCCGGACTGCTCGCCTTCCGTGTCGGCGATCTCCGGATTGGCGGCGATCAGCTTGACGCCGTCGCAATCCATCACGAACAAGCGCAGGTTCAAGCCGATCTGTGGAGCGGCGAGTCCCACACCTTCCGCATCGTACATCGTGTCGTACATGTCCGCGCAGAGTTCGGCGAGAGCGTCGTCAAACTCAGTCACGGGCTTGCCGACTTGACCTAGAACCGTTTCGGGATATTCAGTGATCTTTCTTATCGCCATAAATCATTTACCGCAAATAACGCCAATCTCCGCGAATGCTATTCTTGGTCCATTCGCGATAATTTGCGTAATTCGCGGTAAAAAAATCCTATCTGGGAATAACGCCCGTTCGAGCACCTCGACGGAAATCGCGATGGGCGAAAAAGCCCTTTTCTTCGCGAGCGAGACACTGCCAGCATACGTTTGAGCGGTCGTTCGTGGGGGAAATGAAGGTATTGTAATGTTCCATCTCGCGGTCGCAGCGTTCGCAGCGAACCGCCGGGCGGTCAACTATCTTCGGGTCTACTGATTCGACCATAATCTTGTCTCCAGTCTCTTTGTGAGCGGACTCCAGCTATTCTAAACGGCGTGCGGGCGAAAGGGCAAAACGACGCTCTTGACGCTCGTTTTGATATCCTTCAATCGAATGAATACGCGTTGCCGAAATCTACTCGCGTTCCTATTTCTCTCGACGATCACCGCCATGGCTCAGGCGCGCGAAATTCGCGTGAATCTTGTCGACCCTGCGGGAGCGGCCGTTACGGATGCCAGCGTCCGGGTAACTTCGAAAGCCGGCGAGCGTAAGCCGTGCAAAAAGGATGACGACGCATTCGTGTGTGCCGCCGCAGAAACCGGAGCTATTTCGTTCGAGATCTCGGCTAAAGGATTCAAGCCTCTGAAAGCAGAATATGCTGAGAAGGACGTTAACTGCTGCGAATATGTTTTCGTGCTCCAAATTGAATCCATCAAAGAGAACGTAGTGACGATCACTCGCTCAGATTCAACGATTGCGAATACACCCGAGAGCGTAGTCGTTTTGGGCAGAGAGTCGCTCGAAACTTCGGCCGCTCCGACGCTCGACGATGCGCTTCGTCAGGTTCCGGGATTCTCAATCTTTCGCCGGTCCAGCAGCCGCAACGCGAATCCAACTACGCAAGGCGTTTCACTTCGCGGAGTCGGCGCAAGCGGAGCAAGCCGTTCGGTCGTGTTGTTCGACGGCGTCCCGCTCAACGATCCGTTTGGCGGCTGGGTTCAGTGGAATCGCATCTCGCCTATCGCCGTTGATGAGGTAGAGGTTCTTCGCGGCGGAGCGTCGAGCCTTTACGGCGGGTCGGCATTGAGCGGCGCGATCGAACTAAAGCCGCGAACGACGACAGATGATATCGCTTTCGCCGGCGAATTCTTTGGCGGCTCGCAACGAACCGCGTCGGCGTCGGCCTTTCTCGGCGGCTCTCGAAACGGATGGTCGGCTGATGTTTCCGGCGGGCACTTTCAGACGCGTGGGTTTATTCCCGTCGATGAGGATGAACGCGGACCTGTTGATTCATATGCCGGTGTTCGCAGCTTGAATGTTTCGACGCGGATCGTGAAGAGTTTCGGCGACAACGCGTCGATCTTTTTTCGGCCGAGCTATTTCGGCGAGTCACGAACCAACGGCACACCCAAGCAGATCAATCGAACTCACTCGCGGCAGTTCGTGTTCGGCGGCAGGATCGGGAGCGATCGGATCCGAACGGATTGGCGGACGTTCGGCGGAACTCAGGTCTACGATCAAACATTCTCCGCGGTAAACAGCGACCGCAGCAACGAATCCCTAACTCGCACTCAACGCTCACCATCGCAATATTTTGGTGCGTCCGGAGCGTTGAACTTCAGCCTTCTGTCAAACAACATTACAGCCGGACTCGAAGGCAGGGAAGTTCGCGGATCTAGCGACGAGATCGGGTTTGCCAACGGTTCTCCGGCTTCACTGCTTGGCACGGGCGGACGCGAGCGAACATTCGCCGCGTTTGCCAAAGACTTGATTTCGATCGGCGAACGCGTGATCGTTAGCGGCGGTGTTCGCTACGACCGATGGGAAAATAGTCGTGGGATTTCGTTCACAACTCCTTTATCGACGCTGGCATCGACCGCCATAGCTTTTCCCGACCGCAACGAAGACGCGTGGAGCCCATCTCTTGCCATCAGGGTCCAGGCTTCCAAAGATCTCGCTCTTCACGCCGCCGTTTCGAAGAGTTTTCGCTCGCCGACGCTCAACGAACTTTATCGCGGATTCCGGGTCGGTAATGTGGTTACGAATGCAAACGCCGATCTGCTCGCGGAACGGGCGACTAACTTTGAAACCGGCATCGCTTACCGTAAGCGGAATACATTCATTCGAGCCAATGTCTTTCTAACTCGCGTCGGCCGAGCCGTCGCAAACGTGACGCTCTCTTCTACGCCAACGCTCATCACTCGGCAGCGCCAAAACGCCGGCGAAACCCGAACGGCGGGAATCGAGGTCGATGCTTCAACAAAACTGAAAACACTTGAATTTAACGCCGGTTACTTATTCGCCGATTCACGAGTGACCGAGTTCATCTCAAATCCGTCGCTCGTGGATAAGTTCGTTCCCCAGGTCCCGCGACATCAGGCGACTTTTCAGGTCCGCTATCCGCACGATTCATGGATTTTCTCGCTGCAGGGGAGAGCTTCGAGTGAGCAGTTCGACGACGATCAAAATCAATTCAGCCTCGAACCTTACTTCCAACTCGATGCGTTCGCTTCTCGACGAATAACCGCTAAGTTCTCTGCCTTCGCAGCCGTCGAGAATGTATTCAATTCCAGATATTCTATTGGGAAAACGCCTGTCAGAACGGTCAGTTCACCGATCATTTTTCGGGCCGGCATGAGATGGAATTAATGTTCAGAGTTCAAGCTTCAGCTTGTTTCCGCTACCGGGAGAAAAGAATTGCAAATCAAAAGCAAGCTAAAGCTTGAACTCTGAACGAAGAAATAAACTCTAAACTCGAAAGGCTGCCCGACGCGGACAGCCTTCTGAAAAAAAACTGATATACGAACTATTCCGGTTGACCGCTACACCCTGCTCCGTATAGAGCAGGCTGCTTGGTACTGATGATCGGATAATTCTCGGCTTCCTTGTTTATCTCCAGCCAAGACTGATACTCCTCAGGAATAGACATGTCAGAGAAGATGGCTTCCACCGGGCATTCCGGCAGGCAGGCGTCGCAATCGATGCAGGTGTCGGGATTGATCAAGAGCTTGTCGGGCAGTTCGTGAAACGCCTCGACGGGGCAAACGGCGGCACAGTCCGTATATTTACATTCGACACAAGGTTCGGCAACGATATAGGTCATATTTAGGTGTCCAAGGTCCAGTCAAAATCAAAGTAAAACCGTATAATTCGCGGGCATAGCTTGTCAAACGGTTGCGTGTTAGAATGCCTGCATATTCAACGTTTACGGGTTTAAGAGTTTCCGGACCTAACTAAAAAATTTATGAAAGCGGAACGCGAATTATCGCTGGATTTCCTGCGGGTTTGTGAAGCGGCGGCCATCGAATCGGCCAAGACGATGGGCCAGGGCGATCGCAAACACAGCGACCACGTGGCTGTCGAAGCTATGCGCGAGGTGATGGACACCGTGCCGATGCGCGGCCGCATCGTGATCGGCGAGGGCGAGCGAGACGAGGCTCCGATGCTCTATATCGGTGAAGAGCTCGGCGGCCGAGCTTTCTCGGAGGAGTCGCGAAAGGAATTCCCCGAGGTTGATATCGCGGTCGACCCGCTTGAGGGAACGAACCTCTGTGCTCTCGGTGCAAACAACGCGATCGCCGTACTCGCGGCGGCTGAACGCGGCGGACTGCTGAACGCGCCGGACATTTACATGGACAAGATCGTCGTCGGCCCGTCGTGCAAGGGCGCCGTCGATATCGATGCGCCGGTCAAAGAGAATCTAAAGAACATTGCCCGCCGGTTAGGCCGCGACATCGACGATCTGACGGTGATGTGTCTCGACCGCCCGCGTCATAAACAACTCGTCGCCGACGTCAGATCGAGCGGAGCGCGTATTCGTCTGATCTCTGACGGTGACCTCTCGGCGGGAATCTCCGCCGCAGTCGCGGGTACGAATATTCATGCACTGATGGGAATCGGCGGAGCGCCGGAAGGCGTCATAACGGCCGCCGCGATGAAATGCCTTAACGGTGAGATCCAGGCGAAGCTCGTGTTCGACGCGGAGAAGCTCGGGGTCGATGCGTCCAAGGTGCCGCCGAAGGAACAGGTGATGGAACGGCTTCAGGCGATGGGAATCTCGGACGCCAACAAGATCTACGATACGAACGATCTGGCACCCGGCAAGAAGATAATTTTCGCGGCAACGGGCGTGACCGACGGAGCGCTTCTCCGCGGCGTACGCTTCTTCGGTGCCGGCAAGCGAACTCATTCGGTAGTTATGACGACGGATAGCAAGAGCATTAGATTTGTAGACACGGTCCACGTCGAAGGCGGTCCGGATGCGGTTATAAGGTTCTAGCGGAATCAAACGCGTCGGCAAAACTGATGAGCCGCTGGCGTCCTGCTCTCGTGCTGCAAGCACCAATCATTTCATCGAAACAGGAGAGCATATGATCTCGATTCATGTATGGCCAGGAACGGGAGTTATTGGATCCGGTGGTAATGTTGGGCACGGGTCCCTGACGTGCGGTAGTACGTATATGAGCTGGTGGCCGGCGGCAGGAAGCGTCGGGCTTGGTGACGCGCTTACGCACATGACTGTTGGTACGCGTAGTTGGGCGGAGCGGTATATCATAAACACTACGATACCGGGAGCACCGGAGACATTCGGCACGGACGTAGCTAGTGAAGGTACCTGCCTGCGGCAAAGCCATCAGGTGCCGAGCGTAAGGTTTTTCGATGAAGGAGCGATGGCAAGGGCTTGGGC
>CADEGD010000021.1 GCA_902826795.1 uncultured Acidobacteriota bacterium
ATATTCATCGTCTTCTTCTTGGCTTTTTCGGCGTAATAGGCTGCACCGAGCAAGCCCTGCTCTTCGCCCGGAACGGCCATAAAGACTATCGTCGCGTCGAACTTTCGCTTTGACATCACGCGGGCAAGCTCGATAACAGCGGCCGTGCCCGACGCGTCGTCGTTCGCACCGGGCGCGTCACACTTCGCATCGGTCGGCGACGTACACATCGAATCGTAATGTCCCGATACGACGTATATACGATCCGGATCGGTCGCGCCTTTCAGCGTTGCGATCACGTTCGTCAGCATTGTAGGCTCGGGAACGCGCGCAGCTTTCTCCTGTGTGAAGCTTTGCTTCTCGACCGTCATACATCCGCCGCATTCCGCGTTGAACCGCTGAAACTCCGCAAAGATCCAATCCCTTGCCGCCCCGATCCCGCGCGTTGGGTTGTCCTGCTCGGACAGCGTATTCCGCGTACCGAAAGAGACAAGCTTTCGTATGGAAGCCTCGACATTCCTCGCCGAAATCTCTTTCAGCATCTTTTGTATTTCGGGATCGGGCCGTTGAACCGGAGCTTTAGCTTGGGATAGAACCGATACGGAAGACAAGAGAAATAGCGCACAAACGCAGATCGATCTTTTCATGGTCAAATTATTGTTAGGAAAGTTCCCTATAAATCTAACCGCAAAACCTTATTGCGTAAAGAAGCAAGCAGCTTAAGAAGGCAAAACGTCGAAGGCCTGGAGCTTGCTTCCGTCAGATGAGTAGAGCAGATTTACGGACTCGTCCGTCACGAACTGGGCATCGGGATCGGAAACGAGAATGAATCGTGAGTCTCTTCCCGTGTGGATGTTCACACCCACGAGCCCCTTGCGGTCGAACGGCTTTTTGATATCGGTGTAGAAATACATATGGTTTCCCCGAAGCTCTGCAAGACGTTGGCGACGAAGCAGATATTCGGAAAGTCGCTCGGCGTAACGCGTTGGATCTAGCCGGTCTAGAACACTCTCGCGAACGTCCGCACCTGACGGCGTGACGCGTCTCGCAATGTTGCCGCGGATAAGCTGGATGCCGCTTGCTCGATTTGCGAGGTTTGCCGTTCGTGCCAGCGAGCCGAAGGTATAGATACGGTGTGAGAGGTAGCTGCGAGCGGACGAACTCGCGAGAGTCGTGAGATCGAAAGAACCGAATCGCGAACGCAGCCCCGACCATCGGAACGAGTTAGCCGCAGACGCGAGATTCAATCCGCCGCGGGCGATTCCGAACGCAGACGTCGCGAATCCGCCGTATCGGAAATATAGCGCGGTGGCTCGAAGCGCAATCCCCGCAATAACTCGAAAAGCTCCGCGACTCGGAGCCTTGTGTCGAACTCTCCAGACTTCGCGAGCGTCAGCGGGCGCAAGCTCATCTGCAGAAGCCCGCACGTCAGTAAGGGCGTAACGCACACCTTGAAAGTTTCGCCCTTCCTGACGTTCGGACCTGTGCAGTGAAAACGCAGCGATCTCGTCACGCCCGCCGACAACCGCGTCGCCGCGTTCATTAAGCAGGACGAACTGAGCCCGCTCGATCTTGTGTTCGAATTTTTCCTTTCGCTTTCCCGTTCTTGCATCGATCGATATCAAGTCGTCGCGGTCGGCGATCAGGATCGTGTTTGCATCAGCGAAAATGAAATTCGTAAGGCCTTTATCGGCACCCTTGTACCTCCATTTCACATCGCCGTTAGTAACGTCGATTGCCGCCACGCCATACGGCCCCTTCGCCTCTTGCTCGCCGTCGCGCAGCCTTGTGAACTGTCCGCCGGTGCGAACAAAAAGCGTGGAACCGACCAACACCATCTCGGCCGCGTTGCCGACGTCGTCGGCTTTCCACACGACATTGCCGGAGCGGCGATCGACCGCACGAAGTCGGCCGCGGCCCGAAAGATAGATCTTCGAATCGTCTATGACCGGATCGGCTTCGGTCAACGCGAGTCCGTCTTCGTTTATGCGAAACTTCTCGCGCTCCTTCTCCTTTCCGGTCCGGGCGTCGTAGCTGGTCGCGCCGTCGTAAAACAAAAACAGCCTCCCGTCGATCAGGAGCGGAGCTCGATAATTGTCTAGCGTGAACGGGATCTCGCCGAGGCCTTCGCCTAATCGCGACGGCATCATCTCGACATCGCCGTCGAGCTGCTTCTTCCAAAGCTCTTCGCCGTCAGACAGCCGAAGGACATGAACAACCGGCTCTCTCTTCAACTCCGATCCGGCGTTTCCCTTCGCGTCTTTAACAAGCACGACCGCAAGCAGATCCGCCGACGGTTCGACGGCAAGCTGCATCACGTCGCCCTTTACCTTATCGCTTTGCCAAACCGATTCACCGGTGATCACGTCAACGGCCTCAAGCCGAGACTTGCTTCCGAGATCGCGCGTGAAAAGGATCAGGTCCGTATCGGGAACGGGCGTAACAGCGGTTTCATTGATCCGCCCGGTTTCGCGGCGCCACAACCGCTCACCTGTTCGGCCGTCGATCGCATAAAGGCTGCGTTCCGTGCCCGCAAGAACAAGCCCGAAATCGGTCGTCTGATAAAAGCTTACCTTTGAATCGAGATTGGCCTGCCATACGGGCTGCGCAGCTACGCCGGCATACGCGAAAGCGAAGATAGCCGCAAGAAGTACAGATCGCCACATGACTTAATATTACACCGCGGTAACTCACAAAACCGCAGTTTTTGCGACAACACCGTCGATATCCAGTTCATCCAAGTAATGAACAGAGATTGTGTTCGCGGGCATTTCGCTCGTTACAAGGAGGCAAAATGAGAACAAGAAATAAATTCATCGCTATTATCTTTACGATGTTTTTGGGTGCAGGCGGGTTTGTCATCAATGCGGAGGCGCAGACCAAAAAGGGCGGTGTGACGGTCACCAGCACGCAACGCCGCCCGATCGTCGTTCGGCGCGTGGTCTATCGCGATCCGTTCTGGCGGTCACGTTATTGGGGCAGCCGATATTATGACCCTTTTTACGATCCGTACTACAGCAGCCCTTACCTGCAGTATAAGGATCAAGAAACGCGGCTACGCCAGGAGCTTGCCGGAAACCGACGCGAGCTGTCTGAACATTTAGAAAAATACCAGGCTGATGGCGTGATCACGGCGAAGGAAAAGCTCGAGCTGGATGACGACTACAAGGATGTTGCGAAGGCCGAAAGGAAGCTTCGCGAGTTCCGAAGAGAATACGCTGACTAGCGTTGTTAAAACGATGAAGCCGCTCGAATCAAATCGAGCGGCTCTTTGTTTGGCGAAGGCGTGAAACTACTTCACGTTTTTCTCGATAACATATTTCGACCTAGTCTGCTGGGCTAGTTTGAAAAGCGTTGCGAGGTCGGCAGGCACATTCTTACCGCCATTCGATTTCGAAGACGTTACTTCCCCCAAATCGCAGTAGTTTTCAAGTACTGTTAATCGTTCCTTGCCATCGACCCAAGAGTGGACCTCGTAGGTCGTTGAAGCGTCAGTGCAGCAGCATTCTCTCGTATACTTATCGCTCAATGCGGCAAAGTTCGGATTTCCAATAACCTGTCGAAACTCCTCAAATTTGCCTTCAGGAAGATTGATTTTCGCCGTACGGCTTACTTCGCTCGCTTTGTAAATTCCTTCTGCATTCGGTCGATCAAACCACTCAAACTCTGCCGACCCATCCGAATAGAGCCGAAAGAAAAGCGACTCGCCCGTGACGTCGTACATCCCCTTTGCATTCTGACGGATCTCGATGACGGTGGTTGGTGGGGATATCGGTTTGGATTCAGGAGTGTTTGAACACGCAGAGATAAGTAATACCGCAAGCAAGGCAAACGTCGTTCGACGCTTCTTATAACTTATTGAATTCGGTAAGCCTTGCCTTTCCATACTACAACCACGACCCCGCTGAGGCTTTTGGCGATCGTGCGGAGTCCGCTGTCGAGTTTGCGATACTCTTCGGTTCCGCGGCGAATGTTCGTCGTCGGTCCGCTGCGATACGAGTTGTCATACCAGACATTGTTTCTGCGTTGAAAGCCCTTGCCGCTGATCCGCCTCTCCTCATAGAAATCTAATGTATTGTCGGCGCGATTGGGGAAATTTTGCTGAGCGTCACGGCTCGGTCCGGGCTTGCTCGGGGCAACGCCGCCCGCTTGCGTCCGCGCAAGATCTTGAGTCTGCCGCGAACTCATCGACAGATCCGACTTCTCATTCTCAGCTGATTTCCGTTTAGCGGAACGAGACCTTGATTCGTCATCCTTCGATTCAGCCGGAGCCGCTTCGGACATCGCAGCCGCTTCCCCTTTCGGAGCGGGCTTTGTGATCGCCGGCGGTGGCGGAGCCGAAACGGGTGCGCTGGCCGAAGGTTGCATCACATCCGCACCATCCGTCAAGATCTTTGCGTCTTTATCAGACCGTTGTTCTTTCCGCAATTCTTCGTCAGTAGTTACGCCCGCCGTCAAGTTATTCGCCACGCTGACCGCATTTGAAGACGCATTCGCGGCTGGCGCTGACGCAGATTTATTTGCGACCGCAGATGCTGCATTCGAATTCGCAGCCATCTGGTCAGTCACCGATTGAGCGTCTTCATACATAGGCCCGCGAGCAGCAGCCGGAGCCTCGCTCGAAACCTGCGATATAGATGCATCCCGACTGTTCGAGGATTGCAAAACCGTAAACGCGATCAGCCCGCCGAACACGAGCACAAGCCCGCCCATAACGTAGGCAAGATTCGGCAACAGAAGCCGCCGATACCACGGCTCAATAGCCGTTGAAACCGTAACCGCGGGCGCGACAACGCGTTCTTCCGCCGGCATCGCTTCCCCATTCAACGCGATCAAGCCGGATAGTATCCGGCGGCATCGGTCGCAATCCGCAAGGTGCGACATATACAACCCACGCGACCGCTCGGGAATCGCATTCTCTGCAAACGCCGAAAGCTGGTCGGCATCGAGATGAACCTTCGGCTTCTCGTCGGGCTTATCCCCAACGAGCACGCCGCGCTTTGCTTCGCCATTTTTGCGAAGAAGCGAGTCTATCTCTTTGTCGAATTCCAGTTCCATTTTGAAAGTTCAATAGGGGAAAAGTGAAAACGTGAAAAAGTTAAGCGTGGCAACGGCCGACGGCCTTTTCCACTTTTTCACTTTTAACCATTTCCACTTTCCCACCCATAGGTTTTCGCTACCCAATTTAAGAACGCCTCAAAACCACAAATCTTGCACCACGGCCAACGTTATCAGCGCGGCGAACATCTTCTCAAGGCTAAGCCCAAGTTTCGCAGCGGTTTCCGAGAGATGCCGTTTTACCTCCGTATCGCTCCAACCATGCGTTTTTCGCAGTTCTTTCTCTACCGATTTGCGAATATCGTTCTGAATTCGTACGAGCTTTCGACTCGCCGTCGCTTCGTGATAACCAAACGTTGCGGCGATATCTTTAAGCTTAAGGTCGTCAAAATAATAAAGCTTTACGATAAGCCGATCTTCATCGGCAAGGCTCGCGACCGCCGAGCTCAGCGCTTTCGTCACATCTTCTGACGTACGCTTGTCAGTCAGCAGATCTTCCGGGCTCGCGGTGTGATGGAGCACCTGATCGTTCCCCGTGTGGTTCGACGATTCTTCCGCGAGGTTCTCGAACTCACGCGATTCCTCGATTTGAACAAACTTCGATTGCTTTCGAAATTGATCGATCGCAAGCTGCGAGCAAACCGCTCGAAGCCATCCCGCCAAACTCCCGCGGCCCGAGTAATAAGCCAGTTTGCTCTTCTTATTGCCATCGGCATCTACGCGAAGTCCGTAAAGCTCAGCCCATATCGAACCCGCCAGGTCCTCGGCGTCTTCCGAGTTCGCCGAGATCTTCCTCGCTGCCGACTTCACCGCCGCATCGAAATTCGCGACCAAATCTTCCCACGCCTTCTCGTCGCCGCGTTCGCACGCAACTATCAGGCAAAGGTCATCCGCCCGAAGCTCGTCGACGAACGCCGAAACATCCCGCCGCTCCGCATTTTCGTTGTCGTTAAGTAGATATTTACCGAGAACCGCGTCGACCCGCGGCCGCAGATCGCTCGCCGTCAACCCACGCGCATCCGCCGCACGCGAAAGCAGCCGCGAAACGCTGTCATCTATCGCCGATCCATATTTTCCGGCCGCCTGGGTCATCCAAAGTAGAGGCAAGTTTACCACTATTCAGATGTACCCCGGAACTTCATGGTTTGTCTGGCACTCGGATCCGTTGGTGTCATTTTCTTGCTTCGTGTTCTTATTTCGTGCCTTTCGTGTTATTCGTGGATAGATTTCTCCGCTCGTCAGTTTGCCCTCGAAAAAGCCTCCACGACACTTCAAGAACCAAAAACCTCGCTGCGCCGCGCTACTATCGGTATATACTGCTCGCTAATGCCGAACTGTATCTCTCGTTTCTTTGCGGTGACCGTCGCGGTCCTATCGCCGGCTACGATCGGCGTATTTCAAACGGCCCAGCCGACTGAATGCCCGACGATCAGAGTCACTGGGCCGGCGGGAATCATAGATCCAGGTGAAATTGCGAAGTACGAAGCGGACTTAGATCTCAAAGGATCAAATGTGACACCTACCTTTCGTTGGACGATAAGCACGGGCGAGATCGTCTCCGGACAGGGTACGAGTTCGATCGAGGTTCGCCAGCCTGCGGATAGCTGCATGACGGTGACAGTTGAGGTAACGGGATTTCCAGATTCATGTCCATTGATCGCAAGCGAAACAGCCTGCATCGATGCACCACCACTTGCCGTCAAGATCGGAGAGATGCGGAATACTGCTGTGCCGGATCTAACCGTGCTCCGACTCTTTAAAGACGAACTTAGGAACAATCCCAACAGCCAGGGCTATATCTTTGTCGCATATCCGCGGATATTGTCGAAGGCCGACAGAGCGGCACGTGAGCGGGCGATCCAGGACGCTCTCGAAAGCGAACGCGTGGGTAGTCACGGACAATCTCGGGTCACACTCGTTCACGTTCCGAGTTCAAGCGACGTTACCGAGCTTTGGAGAGTTCCTCCGGGAGCTTCTAATCCAACCTGCGAATCATGCGAGATAGTTAAAGGTTGTCCGTCGATCGGCGTTGAGCGTGGCAAGGGAATCGTCAACGCTCGCGATCCGATCGAGTTCCGCGTCAAGAATCGAGAGAATGTCGCTGGCTTGTCTTATTGGTGGACGGTCAAGAACGGGATCATCGAAAGCGGTCAGCGATCGTCGTTCATCCTAGTTCGCCCGGTTACCTCTATTACCCGTCCGGTCGAAGCTGTGGTCAGGGTTCGGGGACTTCCCGAAGGATGCACCGATACGTTCGAAGAAAGCTATACCATTCCTTGTCACCCTTACCTCTCCAGTTCGGTCGATGTTTCATTCTGGAGCGAGTTCGGATTCGTACCGTGGAATCAAGAGCGAAAACAGCTAGAAGGCCTCTTCAAACGCGGACTTCGCTGGCAAACGGAGAAGATCGCCTATATTGAAAAGGGGTTTCCGCTTAATTCGACCTCAACCTCGCGCGACGCGGCGATCAACCGCATTAGAAACTACGTACTCAGGACTCTAAAAATACCTCGAAGCAAGCTCTATATCCGTTCCCGCCTCGGCCGTTCCGCAACGCGCCTGTATCTCGTCCCGGTCGGATCTCCGGTCCTGCAGCCTGACTGGCAAGACTCATGTTCACAATAACCACTTGACCTTAATGTGCCCCGTCAGCTATCGGGCACACTCCCTACCGCTCGTGTTTCTGCCTAGATATTCCCCGTGAACAACTCCCAAAGGATCGAGTAGGTCACGTACGTGCTTACCAGTATCGACCCGACGAGCAACGCTATGAGAAGGCCAATGATGAGAAACACGAACGCGTAGTCAGAGCCAGTTCCTTTCTCGCCCGTCGCCCGCGTGCGGATCAGCTCCATGTTCTGCCGGTTCGACTTCCACACGAAGTCGAACGCGTCGCCAACAAACGGGATCATCCCGACGACGTAATCAAGCCCAATGTTGAACGCCATCCGCAGCAGCGTGATCTTCGGCACACCGTACCGCACGCCCGCGAGCAAAATGTAGAAAGACGGAAACATCGTCAGTGTATCGCCGACATTCGGTATCAACCCGATCAGCGAATCAAGCCCAAACCGCCACGACGTCCCCGGCACGCGAAACAACCCGTCCAGATAAAGCGAGAGATTCTCCAGCCCCTCGTCTATCCTCACCCGCCGTTGTTCAAGTTCTATGTCGTTCATATTCAGGCGGAAACACGACCGTTAGGGAGTGTGTCCAACGTAACCTGGAAGAAACTCACCAATACCAAATCAACTCAAGCCCACTTTCGACCATGCCCAATCCGCTATCTCAGACACACTTCCTTGCGGTCGTGTTTCTGCCTATGCCCAATCCGGAATCTCGTCGCCCTGTCCGTTTATAACATACTCGATCGCGCGTTCAACGAACTGCTGCTTCCAGAGATATCGCGTACTTTCTCCGCGCGACCAGACTTTCGTATCCGGTCCGATCACTCCTTCTCTTCGCAATCGTCGCGTCGCATATGCCTTAAACGCAGTCGCTATCGGTTCGGGCTTCGACAACGCCGACACGACGGAATGAACGTGATTTGTTCTTACGTTTATTGCCTTAAGATTGAAACTCTTATGCGAGCATACTTCACGAATCGCCTCCTCAACGTGTTTGCGGTGGTCTGCCTTAAGAAGAAAAGACTCGCCTTTCATGTTCTCCGCCATGTGATCGGATAACTGCTTGTTCCTGTCGACGAACGGTGAGCCATACGCGTTCTGGCCACGCAAATCGACCGACCCCCGCTCATCACCGTGCAGCCACGTTCCATATGTCCGAAACGTAATCAGGTACGCCAGCGGAAACTCCGCATCATCCCAATCCAAATAGTTCATATTTCAAGGCAGAAACACGACCGTCAGGAAGTGTGTCCAATTAGGCAGAAACACGACCGTAAGGAAGTGTGTCCTAATTAGGCTAGAACTAACCTCAACAATACCAAATCAAGTCGACCGCCATCTTCAACCACCCGCACAACCACCTCGGACACACTCCCTGACGGTCGTGTTTCTGCCTGCTTTATCGACCAACTATTCGCACGCGCAAGATCTTATCGCCGCGGACGATTCTGTCTACCACTTTCATGCCCGTTTCGTTCACTCGACCGAAGACGGTGTAGCCGCCGTCGAGGTGTGGTTGCGGGGCGTGGGTAACGAACCATTGCGAGCCGCCGGTGTCTTTGCCGCTGAGCGCCATGCCGACGGCGCCGCGCTCATAACCGACCATGTTCACCTCGCATCTGCTCGACCAGCCGGGCCCGCCGCTTCCGTTGCCGAGCGGGTCGCCGTCCTGCATTACGAAGTTCGGTACGACGCGATGAACTTCAAGGCCATTGAAGTAACCAGAACGCGCCAGTTTTACAAAATTATCAACCGTCAGCGGTGCGTCTTCGGGTAAAAATTCGATAGTGAATGCTCCTTTCTCGGTCGTGAAAACCGCCCGCACCGAACCGTTCTTTCGCGATAAAGCTCGTCGATAGTCAGCATCGCGATTTAACACCTGACCGAGCTTAGTCCCTGATGCAGCCGAGTACGGTGCAACCTTATCTTTCCCGCGCGCACGTGCATCGCGGGCGACATTCGCCGCACCCGGATACGCCGCCAGCAATTTCGGATCTTCCAGCAAGGCGAAGGCCTTTTTCCGCACTAGATAGTCCGGCGAATTCAGCGCTTTGTAGATGGTATCGACCGAGCCCGCCGCGTCCACCTTTGCCATCGCATCGAGCAACGCAAGCTGCGCATCGTTGTCGTGCTTGTCAGTTGAAAGTGCTTTCTCAAACGCCGCCTCCAACATCGAACTTGTTCCCCGCGTTTTCGGTTGATCGGCAATTAATCCGGCAACGGTTGAACGAACGAATACGTCGGGATGCTTCAGATACTCCGCCAGCGTCTCCGGCAGATCGTCCGGCTTGAACGCGGCGTAAGCCGTCAACACATCCGGGATCGCGTTCGGCGGCAAACTGCTCTGGTTTAACCACAAACGCAAAACTTCTCTTGCCTCTCGCTGATGTTTCTCCAGGCCGTCGCCGTATATCTCTTTCTTCAAACCGGCCAATACCGCCAACCCCTCCGCCGTGCTCGAAAAGCCTCGCCAATTTTTGAACATCGGTGCGGGCGAATTCTTTGCTCTATCCAACAAGCCGAGCATTAAAAGATCGGGATCTGTCTTTACACGCGCGATCGATGTTTCCGGCGCACTCATGATAGGCCCCATCAAATTGGCCGGAGCATCTTCATACAACCTCGGATTTGAGCTGACGCGAAGCGCAAGCTTCTTTCCAGCCTGGATGTTCCCGAGGGCCGTCGTAATCTCTAAAAACTCGCTGACCTCAGGTGGTGCAACATTCGTTCGCCCCCGTTTTTCACGAGCCGAAATACGTTCGACTATCGAGTCGGCGTACGTCTCGAGCGCCGTCGCTCCGCGTTCGTCTTTTAACGCGCCGAGCGACCTGATCGCCGAAACGCGGACGCGGCTGTCGGGGTCTTTTGTAGCGGCCTTGATCAGCAGTTCGACCGCATCTTTATCCTCAGCCGCACCGAGCACGCGGGCAGCATTGGCTCGAACGACTGGATCGGCGTGCTTCTCAAGCAGCGCACGCACCTCGACGTTCGCGTTCTTCACCCGAAGTCGCGAAAGAGTATTTAACGCATCGGCAACTATGTTCGGATCGGTATCCGTAAGAAACGATTGTGCCCTGTCTTCGGCTCTGGCGGGACGTGCTCTTAGAATCGCGGTAAGCCCGAGTCGGATGATCTTGGTAGAAGGTTTGGGCATGGCTCTCTGTTCGCGACTGAGTACCCTGATTATTTCTTCACCGAGCGCCTTCGACATTTCGTCCTTCGGGTTTGCGGCAGCGATCTTGCCGCAAGCTTCGATGAGTCGGGCAATGACATCAGCCAAGTTCGTTACCGCTCGCGTCGCATTCGCTCGGTTCGAGGCCGTTTCGTTCGTGCCATTTGCGACCTCTTCCATCATGAGAGCTGTGTTCCTTTCATTTCTCAATTTCTCCAGAGCTTTCAAGATAACGTCAGCGCCTTTGATCGATTCGATCTCACCAAGGGCGAAGGCCGCCATTTCTCTCACTTGGTTCGATTCATCGTTCAACAGAGCCGCAAGCGCCGGGATCGCGGCATCGTCTCCAATACGTCCCGCCGCCAACGCCGCCCTGACGCGGACATCCTGATTCGGACTCTTCAACAGCCCTTCCAAAACCGCGTCGTACGCCCTCGCATCTTCAGCTTTCAAGATCTGAACATGCGTCGTGATTGGGATCTGCCCCTGGCCTGAAGAGACGAACGCAAGCAGAAAAATTGTGAGCACGAAAAATTTCATACCGGCGATTATACTCCGAAAGTTTTCCCCTCGCGTCTTTGCGGCCTTCGTGTCTTTGCGTTAAAACACTCTTGTCTATGTCTGAGTTCGCCATTAAGCCCGACGATCTAACCTCGCCCGAGATCGCCGAACTTCTCGCCGATCATCTTCGCGATATGAATTTGCATTCGCCGCCGGAAAGTGTTCACGCGCTCGATCTGGCGGAACTGCGGCAGCCCGACATTACATTTTGGAGCATTTGGAATGGTGATGAACTCGTCGGCTGTGGAGCGCTCAAAGAACTAGACCCGACGCACGCCGAGATCAAATCGATGCGGACGGTGCCGAATTATCGCGGTCAGGGAGCGGGCAAGCTGATGCTCCGGCACATGCTGGACGAAGCGAAACTCCGCGGATACGAACGTCTCAGCCTCGAAACCGGATCGATGGCCGCGTTCGAACCCGCCCGCGGGCTCTATACCTCGCACGGTTTCACCGAATGCGGCCCATTTGCCGACTACATTCTCGATCCCCACAGCGTCTTTATGACGCGGCAATTAAGGGAAGAGTGTTAGAATTATGCTGATGCAGACCGAAGTAACGGAAGAAGGAAAAATAAGAATACCTGCCTCGCTTAGACGCCGACTCGGCATCAAGGCCGGCGACCGGTTGGACGCTGATATCAAGGGTGGAAGCCTTGTTTTCTCGCCTAAGCGTAAGGCTGGGCTAAAAACTCGCATTATCAAAGACCCGATCTCCGGCTTTCCCGTTCTAGACTCCGGGAAGGATACTCCTACTCTGACCAGCGAAATGGTCTACGAGATGCTCGCTGACTTCCCATGAGATATCTCCTCGACGTCAACGCTCTCATAGCGTTCGGGCATACCGCTCACGAATTTCATCGACGCATTTTAGCTTGGACACAGGCCCTAAAAGGCCGACCGCAGTTCGCAACTTCGCCAATAACTGAACTCGGATTTGTTCGAGTACTCAATCAGGCTTACTCGGTCCCGATCGATCAGGGGAAGCAGATCCTAAGCGACCTGAAAAGTTTCGAAGACCTCGACTTCACCTTCATCTCGGACGATCATCCTGTGGCTAGCTTGCCGTCTTGGGTGAAGTCAGGAAAACAGACAACGGACGGACACTTGGTCGAGCTAGCCAAAGCGAATTCGTGCTCACTTGCGACCTTCGACGAAAATATCCTCGGAGCTTTCGTGATTCCGAAATAATGCTGCTAAACAGCTAGACTGAGACTTTTACCGAATACGTCCTCGATCCGCACAGTTCCCATCGAAGGCGGACACACTCCCTAACGGTCGTGTTTCTTCCTTCAAAAAAAGCTGCGCCAAATGGCTTTTTTGCACTTTTTCTGGCTGGCTCTTGTTTGGTGTTTGGCCCAGGTCGGAAACGAACATGGGAGTTTTAGTCGGTGCTCATACAGGAGCGTTTTCGGGGGCCTACGGAGCGTTTTTGCAAGCTAGGTCTCAACCTCAATGATCTCGTGGCTGGTCGTGATCGTCGCGGTTGGGCGGACGGTGGCGGCGACGGAGCAGTATTTCGTATCTGAGAGTTGAATAGCGCTGGCGAGGGCCTGTTCGGAAACGTTGTGTCCGCGCACGATATGGTGAACGTGAAAGGCGATAAACTTTCGAGGATGGTCGTCAACACGGGTTCCCGTTACCTCGACGACATACTCGCGAACGTCCTGCCGCTTCTTCTCCATTATCGAGGCGACATCGGCGGCCGTACACGCCGCAACCGAAACGAGCAGCATCTCAAGCGGCGATTGCGCGGACTTCCGATCGCTCTTAACGTCAATCGCTACACTATTTCCGCTCGGGCTTGTGCCGATGAAAAGATCGTCGCCTGCGTATCTCACCGTCGCTTTATACTCGTTTTCCGCCATTCGCTCCCTCGCTTGTTATCTATAATGCCGACAAACGGATTCTAGCACGCCACAATTGCGCGATTGCCATTGTTAAACTCGACAACGTTTGGTACAAAAAATGCTTCATAATCGGACGTAGGGCGAAATCTACCCTGACGCACTTTTTGCACCGGAGATATTGAGATGAAACGCTTTTCGAATGCTTTTCTGTCGTTTGCCGCAATTTTTGCAGTTGTGTTGAGCTTTGGCTTTTCCGCCCATGCGCAAACGCGAAATCAACGCGAGGTCCGCGATCTTGTTCGATCGCTGTCAGCTCAGGTTGATGATTTTCAGTATGGCCTTGAGTATGAACTGAAGAACAACTCGGCCGGTTCGCGGTCCAACTCGAACGAGCTGAACACGGGTCTTCGCCAGCTTCAGGACGCGGTATCGACCTTTGACGATAATTTTCAGGGCAAGCGAGAGAACCGCGACGACGTAAACGATATCATCGCGGCCGCATCGGTCGTCGAGCGCTCACTCGGAATTATCTCTGTAAATCGACGGATCGAAACCGATTGGCAGGACGTTAAAAAGAACATCACTTCGCTCGCCGCAAATTACGGCGTGGTCGCAAGGTTTGACGGCCGCATCTCGGGCTCATCGAATTCTAATGCTTCTTCTAACACCTCTGGTGACGACAACTGGGGCAATTCCGGCAGCGTTCCGGCTAACCTGAACGCGGGCCTGACAGGTACCTATTCGCTCGACGCCGGCCGCAGCGAACGGGTTGCGGATATCATCTCAAACACGGGCGTTTCGGCCTCGAACCGCACGGATCTCGAATCAAAACTCGAAGCGCCTGAGCAGATCGCTCTCGACGTACGCGGCAATCAGGTAACGCTCGCCTCATCAAAGGCATCGCCGGTCACGATAATCGCCGACGGATCTGAAAAGGTCGAGCAGTCCGGTGGTCGCACGATCCGCCTGAAAGCGTCGCTCCGCGGAAACGAACTGACCGTTTCAAGCCTCGGCGGCGAAACGGATTACACCATTATTTTCACTTCGCAAGGCGGCGGCCGGTCGATGAAGGTCACGCGTCGCATTACTACGGATTACCTGAACGAAACCGTTTTCGCGGAAAGCGTTTATACCAAGACCGAACAGGTCGCGGGACTCGGCATCGACCCGTCGAATATGCCCTCGACCGGCGATTATTCGAGCAGCGATCCGGGCGACCGCAACACCGGCGGCAACCTGCCGAACCCGACGATGTCTCAGCCGCGCGTCGGCGAGTTTCTGATCCCGAACGGCACTATCGTCACGGCAAGTCTTGAGAATCTGATCGATACGAAGGTGTCGCAGAATAACGACCGCTTCAAGCTGACGGTGCAGTCGCCGATGGAATATCGCGGCGCCGTGATCGAAGGCTACATCACAGGCGTCGGCCGCTCTGGCCGTGTGTCGGGCAGTTCGAACATCACCTTTAACTTTGAATCGATCACGCTCCGCGACGGCAAGCGATACGACTTTGCCGGCTCGTTGCAGGGAATCAAAGATCAATACGGCAAGGCGGTGAAGGTCGACACCGAGGGCACCGCGAAGAGCGACAGCCAAACTAAGGAAACCGCCAAACGCGGCGGTCTCGGAGCCGGAGTAGGAGCCATCATCGGTGCGATCGCCGGCGGCGGAAAAGGAGCCGTACTCGGTGCGATTATTGGCGGCGGTGCCGGTGCCGGATCGGTGATTGCCACCGGACGCGAAGATTTGAAGCTGCTGCAGGGCTCGACGTTGACGATTCAGTCATCATCGCCGGTTCGCAACAATCAGCAGGTCAGCGAAAACTAATGCATAAACCCGCACGGCAGTAAGGCGTTACAATTAATGCAGAATCCCGCACGAAAAGTAAGGGCGTAACTTCCAACTCGACAGTTACGCCCTTACTAACGTGCGGGCCTTTGCATTTTCGTCTAGTATCTTCGAAATGAGGACGATTCCGGAGGAGATCGAGATCTATCGCGACCGGAAGTGGCGGCGCGAAGATTCGCTTAAAGTAGACAAGGCACAGGACGTCGAAGCGATGGTCAACGATCTCGGGTTTTGCCTCGGCCTAACCGACTCACGCAAGGGCCTTCCGTCGGTTTACGTCGCCGTCTGCGGCCGCCGAGACGCTCACATGCCGCGCAACGTACAGAAAGATTTCGAATCGAGCCGGGCATGGGTATTGAAAGACGAGGTGATCGCGAACGCAAAGGTTTACTACGCAAAGCTCGTCAAAGGAAATTCGATGTTTCTGGCTCCCCGGATGATCCCGGTTTTCAACACGATCTGGGGCGTGCCGAAAAGCAAAGAGAAAGACGAGCTGTCAGACAATGCCCCCAAGGTGTTGAAGGTTCTCAGAAAAGAATGGGAAATGGCGACCGCCGACCTGCGCGCCGCATGCGGATTTGCTGACAAGAAAGAGCTCACGAATGCCATCGATGAGCTGCAGCGGCGAATGAAGGTAGTTCCGCAGGAGGTAGTTTATCTGCCGAAATTTACGTACATCTGGACGCTTGCCGAGGCTCGGTTTCCGAAGGAACTCACCGTCAAGATGAAACGAGAAGAGGCCGTCCGTGAACTCGCCCGCTGTTATCTCGAGATGTGCGGAATGACGCTGCTTGGTGATCTTTCGCGGACCTTCGGCTTCTACCGCTGGGAATCGGGCCAAGCTAATCATCAACTTGTCGACGAAGGTTTCGCCACGCGGCTCGGAACTGGAATCTATCGAATATCCAGCTTTTGAGCAACCGAAACCTATTCGCTCGCGTTCACGTACCATATAACACTCATTCCCCGCAAAAATATTGATCAGGAGTTTTGCAAAAGATGTTTCAGAAGAAGAATCTCGCGTTCTTAACGCTGGTGTCGTTGTTGCTTCCCGGCGTTGTGATCGGCCAGTCTCAGGCGAGGGCCGTCGCCGATCTCGAGGACTGGGTCTCACGGATAAAGGATGAAGGAATGAATCGGTCGCAGGCGATGGCGACCATTCGTTACATGACCGACGTGATCGGCCCGCGGCTTACCAACTCACCCGGCCAAAAGCGTGCGAATCAGTGGACCAAAGAGACGCTTGAGAAGTGGGGCTTGAAAAACGGTGCGGTCGATCCGTGGGGTACGTTCGGCCGCGGCTGGGAAGTGAAGAGTTTCTCAGCCGTCGTAACCGCCGGGCAGCAAACCACAACTTTCCGCTCGTATCCTAAAGCGTGGTCACCCTCGACTCCCGGACCCGTAACGGCTGATGTGGTCTACGTCGATGCAAGCGACGAAGCCGGGCTCGAAAAATATAAGGGCAAGCTCAAAGGTGCGATCGTTTTGGCCGCTCCCGAGCGCGGCATACAAGACATCTTCAAGCCGACTGCGACCAGACAGTCCGACGCCGCGCTTGCCGAAATGGAAAACGCAAAGCCGCAGTCCGGCCTGCCGCAGGCAGGAAACCAGCCTAACCCACAGCAGATGGCGGCGATGCAGTTCATGCAGCGCAAGAACCGCTTCTTTTTTGAAGAGGGTGCGGGCGTGATCATCGATTCGGGTAATGGTGTGGACGCAGGGGCTATCCGCGTGATGGGTGCGAGCCTTCCGCCGACACCCGCAGGATCGCAGCCTACGCCAGGCATGCGCACCGCCTCCAAAGACGCTCCCGCAACTATCCCGCAGCTTGTGGCCGAGGTCGAGCAATACAACCGTCTCGTCCGCCTTGCAAAGCAGGGTGTTCCGGTAAAAATGACTGTCGACCTTCAGGTAAGCTGGACCGATCAGGACCTCGAAGGCTACAACACGATCGCCGAGATCCCGGGTACCGATCCGAAGCTGAAAGACGAGATCGTGATGGTCGGTGCTCACCTCGATTCGTGGCACGGCGGAACCGGTGCGACCGATAACGGTGCCGGCTCGACCGTCGCGATGGAAGCGGTCCGAATCATTCAGGCTTCCGGACTCAAACCCCGACGCACGATCCGCATCGGCCTTTGGACCGGTGAAGAGCAGGGCTTGCTCGGCTCCCGCGGATACGTCAGCAAGAATTTTGCACAACGCGGTGACGGAACGACGCGTCCCGGCCCGCAGCAGGCAAATCTTCCGCTCACGCTTAAACCCGCGCACGAGAAGTTTGCGGGATATTACAACCTCGACAACGGCACCGGTCAGGTTCGCGGCATCTATCTTCAAGGCAACGAGCAGCTTCGCGCACTTTTCAAGGGCTGGCTTGAGCCGTTCAAGGATTGGGGAGCAAACACCGTCACGATCAACAACACGGGCGGAACCGATCACCTCGCGTTCGATGCTGTCGGCCTTCCGGGCTTCCAGTTCATCCAAGACCCGATCGAGTATTCGACCCGCACGTGGCACACCACCCAGGACGTTTCCGACCGCATACTTGAAGAAGACCTCAAGCGTTCGGCCGTGATCATGGCCACATTCGCCTACAACACGGCAATGATGGACGAGCTGCTTCCGCGTAAACCCGTTGCCCAGCCCGGCGGATTCGCGGCACTGTTTACCGGACTCGACGTTCGTGCAATGATCGAAGACGCCGCCTTCCGCGGTTCGGACCTCGATTTTTCTATCTGCGGCCGCGACATCGATGCTCACGAACTACCGCAAGGTTTCCCGAGCATGTACGCCGTCAAGCCAATGGACCACGATCACGCCGAGTAGATGATACGATCTGACCTAACCAGGGTGTTCGAAAAGTGATCTGTTTCCATTTTTTGTGTTTTTGTGGTTAGTCATTAAAGCAGAGCCACAAAAAGCACAGAAAAATACTGGAAAAACACATAACAAGAGAGTTTTCGTTTCTTCGGTTCTCTTAGATCGGCTTTTCGGACACCTTCCTTTTCTCTCCTTTTTCTTCTTTTTCTTGTTTCGTGTATTTCGTGGAAAGCTCATGAGAAACTATCCACGAACTGCACGAACGAAGAAAACAAGATAAGAAAAACACGCAATCCCCAAACGTCTATATTTTAAGATGACTATGAAAGCGTTTCTTCTGGATCAATTTGCAACTTGTTACGACACAAATGGGTGGTTCGTCGCGGTCCGCAACGCGATCGACGGACTAAACGTCGAGCAGGCCGCTTGGAAGCCCGCTGACGACGTCAATTGTATTTGGGAAACGCTTACGCACCTGACCTATTACAACAACGCCTATCTTCGACGCTTCAAAGGTGAAGACTATCAATACGACGTATCGTCAAACGACGAGACTTTCAGCACCGGTGAATATACGGAAGCCGATTGGCGCGCTGAGGTCGCCCGGTTCGATGCGGTCATGACTGAATGGAAAAGCCTTCTTGAAAGTTCAGACGAATCCAAACTATCCGAACTCGTCCCTAACAAAGGCGACACGACCTGGGCCGAGATCATCGGTTTGATCAATACCCACAACGCCTACCACGGCGGACAGATACTCGTGCTGCGAAAACTTCACGGCAGCTGGGATCCGCAAAAAGGTGTAAGCTAGTCGGTCTATGGCTCGGCTGCATCTCGTCTTCGGCCTCTTGATCTTCGTCGTGTTTCTCGTTACCGGCCAGTTCATGCGTGCCGACTTTCCGGATAAAGACGCGATCGACCAGACGCTGCGCATACTGATGCGATCGCGGCACATTTACATCCTATTCTCGGCGCTTATCCACGTCGCCCTCGGCTTGCACTTCGTTACATCTGGACCGGACTGGCGGCGCATTATCCAGTACGCAGGTTCGGCCGTGCTTTTTACGTCGAGCGTTCTGCTCACTGTCGCCTTTGTTCAAGAGACTTATATCTTCACGGCATTCTCCGACCTGAGCCGATTCGGAATCTACACATCGCTCTCCGGTGTCGGACTCCACCTGATCGCGGCGGTCGGTTACCGTCGTGCTCAATAGCGACTAGTTGCGTACATAAAACGATTGACATTCTATAGCACTTATGCAAATATCTCATTCCGCGAGTTACGTGACTCAACGGTCTTTGATAAATCTAGGTGTGCTTTCCGATGATGCATGAACCTCATTCGGCGCCGCTAAACTATGATCTTGTTTCGAATGAAACAAAAACTGTGTGCCGCAGAATGAAACGAAACAAGAAACGTTGGCGGTTATCGGCAAGTGATGCACGTGCGATAGAATCTATATGAAATGAGTGTTTACGAGGGATTAGACGAGTCGAAACAGTTTGCCTGCCGTGTTATCGCCGACCACGCCCGGTCGACGGCGTTTGCCATCACCGACGGCATTTTGCCCGGCAACGAGGGCCGCAACTACGTGCTGCGCAAGATAATGCGCCGCGCCATATACCACGGCCGCGAACACCTCGGCCTGACGGAGCCGTTCTTCTACAAGGTCTGCAACCTCGTCGTCGACAATTTCTCCGGCGCGTTTCCCGAACTCGAAACCCAACGCGACTTCATAGGGAAGATGGTCCGGCTTGAAGAGGATAGGTTTGGAAATACCGTCACGGTCGGACTGGGCAAGCTCTCTGAGCTAGAGATCAGCGCTGACACGCCCACTGACGATCTTTTCACAAAGATCGCAAAACTTTACGATACCTTCGGAACTCCTAAGGATCTGATACGTGTCTATCTCGAAGAGAAAGGGATCGAATTCGAAGAGGACGACTACAACGGCCGTTTCGAATCTGCTCTCCAAGATCTTCAGAAGCAGTCAGGCATCGGCAAGACCGAGCGAAAGTCTGAGATAAATCCGATGTACGCTGAGATAGCCGAGGCTGTAGGGTCGAATAAATTCCACGGCTATGACCTGACAAAGGTAGACGAGGCAAAGGTCGCGGCGCTGGTAAGAGGCGATGCGAAGGTTGAAGAGCTAACCGAAGGCGACGAAGGGTTGGTCATCCTCAACGACACGCCTTTCTACGCCGAATCCGGCGGACAGGTCGGCGATACGGGAATCATTGTGGGCGTTCGTAAGAGTGACGCGTTTACGCGTTCCTCCTCCGCGTCGAGTGATCCGACCGAGCAAACGCCTGAAGGCGTCACTCTTACAGCGACCGTCGCAGACACATATTCGCCGCTTGCCGGACTGGTAATTCACAAGGTCCGCGTAAATAAAGGTTCATTGAGTGTCGGCGATACGGTTTCAGCCCTCGTTGACGAACAAAAACGCGATGCGACTCGGCGAAATCACACGGCGACGCATCTTGTGCACGCGGCGCTCAAGGAAGTGCTCGGAACTCACGTGAAACAAGCGGGATCGGTCGTCGCTCCGAACTATCTTCGTTTCGACTTCACGCATTATCAGCCGATGACGGATGCGGAGATCGGCGAGGTTGAAGATCTCGTGAATCGCTACATCCTTCAGAATGAGCCAGTTACGACGAACATGATGGCGCTTGAAGACGCCATGCGGTCGGGAGCGGTCGCGATGTTCGGCGAGAAATATGGTGCTGACGTTCGCGTGCTCAGCGTCGGCGATGGCAAATTCTCGATGGAGCTTTGCGGCGGTACGCACGTTCGGGCGACGGGCGACATCGGCAGCTTTAAAATTACTTCGGATGAAGCTATCGCATCGGGCGTTCGACGCATCAGAGCAATCACGGGAACTGATGCTTTTGCGAGATTCCGTGAAGATGAGTTATTGATCGACCGTTCGCTCGACGTTTTGAAAACCCAGCGTGATCAGCTTCCAAACGCGATCGAAAAGCTGCAGGAAGAGCTGAAACGCACACGCCGCGAGATGGACGATCTCAAGCTGAAGATCGCAACCGGAGCCATCGGTGGAGCGTCTTCTAATGGAGACGAAGTTCGTGATGTCAACGGCGTAAAGGTGATCGGCAAGATAGTCGAAGGCCTTGACGGAAACGGAATGCGGCAGCTATCGGACACGATGCTCGCGAGGCTCAAATCCGGCGTTGTTGTTATTGGCCGTAAAGAAGAGGGTAAGGCCGGGATCATCGTCCGCGTGTCTGACGACCTGACCGCTAAGGTCAAGGCCGGCAACGTTATAAAGGAGATCGTGCCAATCGTCGGCGGCAAAGGCGGAGGCCGTCCGGACATGGCCGAAGGCGGCGGCCCGCAGCCCGAAAAACTCGCTGAAGCGATCGATGCGAGCTATAAGGTCATTGAAAATTATCTGACGTCTTAATGGGCAGAAACACGAGCGGTAGCGAGTATGCCTTGTGGTCGAATGGGGCACACTCGCTGCCATTAGTGTTTCTGCTTTTTGCGCAACTAAAGTTGTCACAAAGACGTTAGACAAGGTGTTTACATTCTACGGATGAAGTGTCCTTAAAATTGAGATGTTGGCGGGCGAAAAATTCGGCAGATACGAGATCAGCGGCAGGATCGGCGAGGGCGGCATGGGCGAGGTTTATTCGGCCAAAGACGTCGAACTCGACCGCATCGTCGCTATCAAGCTGTTGCCCAATGAATTTACTGCCGACGAAGAACGCCGCCTGAGATTTAGACAGGAAGCGAGAGTAGTTTCCGCTCTAAATCATCCGAACGTCATCACCATATACGAGATCGGCGAAAACGATTTCGGCCATTTCCTGGCGACCGAGTTTGTCGAAGGAAGAACCCTCCGCGACGTCATCAAACGCGAATCGCTGACCCTCACGCGCGTGCTTAGGATCATGGAGCAGGCCGCGAACGCGCTTGTCGCTGCTCATTCAGAGCATATCGTTCACCGCGACATCAAGCCCGAGAACATAATGGTCCGCCGTGACGGCATCGCCAAGGTTCTCGATTTTGGCCTGGCAAAACCGGTGATCGGGTTCAAAAACGGCGTCGACAGCGCTGCTGACAACAAGACGGTTCCCGGAACGGTGATGGGCAGCGCCCGATATATGTCGCCCGAGCAGGCCCGCGGGCTGGAGGTCGATGAGCGAACTGATATCTGGAGCCTCGGCGTGGTTTTATATGAGTTGCTCGTCGGCAAAGCCCCGTTTGACGGCCAAACCACAGCCGATACGTTGGCGGCGGTTATCTATTATGAGCCTGAGTCTATCGGAAATCTGCTTCCGAACACGCCGATCGAGCTTTCGAGGATCGTTCGCAAGGCACTGCAAAAAGACCGGGACGAACGCTATCAAAGCGTAAAAGACTTTGCACTCGACCTGAAGGAATTGCTCCACGACATTGAGCATTCAAACAGCGGCAATCGGACGGGACACATTACTTCGAACCCGAACTTTAGCGAAAATCCGACGATCCTGCATCGAACGATCAGCGGCAGGCACCAGACCGATCCTGTATTTGCATCCGCTTCCGCAAAGAACACGGCGGTTGGCGATGGCAAACGCCGGTGGCCAGTTGCGTTGGCGGCGGTTCTCGCGTTGTTCGCACTCGCCTTCGGCGGCTACGCGTTTTACAACATCGCGATCGCGGAAGAGCCAATGGCCGAGCATGCATTCGTAAGGCCGCAGATCTCGCGTATCAACACCGATGGACGCGTGATGCTTCCCGCAATATCACCCGACGGAAAGTACGTCGCTTACGTTTCCGGCGAAGTCGGCAGCCGGAGCCTCGTCGTCAGACAGATCGCGACTGACAGCATCGTCACCGTCGTGCCGCCGACGAATCAGAATCTGCAGTCGGTCACGTTTTCGCCGACCGGTGATCATATCTACTATTGCTTGACCAGCACTGACTTCGCCATCAATACGCTCTATCAGGTGCCGACGCTTGGCGGAACGCCGAAAAAGCTGATCGAAGACGTAGACAGCCCGGTTACCTTCTCGCCTGACGGAAAGCAGTTCGCCTTCGTTCGCCACCGCACGGATGTAAATGACGACGTGATCTTCATTGCGAGTGCGGATGCTCTTGCCATGGAACCGTTGTTGTCTAACAAGGATACCGGCTACGACTTTTTCGCCTTTAGGCTTGCGTGGGCACCCGATGGCCGCACCTTAGTCACCGGAGCCGGAAAGCGTGAGAGCGGATTTGTTTCGAAGACCGACCTCGTCGAGATCAACTTAGAGGACAAAAAAGTTCGCCCGATCAACGGGCCTCGCGAGTTTTATCACATTAACAATCTAGTGTGGTTTACCGATGGTTCGGGAGTGCTCTTCTCTGGCCGCGAAACACAGAATGCTCCGAACCAGATCTGGCGTGCTTCTTACCCTGATGGACGAATCGATCCGGTAACGAACGATTTTAACGATTATCTCGACGTGAGCGTTTCAGACGATGGCAAGAGCATCGCCACCTTGAAAGCGGACACCGTATCGTCGGTTTGGAAGTATGTGCCGGCCGCGAGAAAGGGAACTCAGTTCGCGGGTGAATCTCGAAATATGGAAGGAATGCACGGCCTGCTCCACCTGCGAGACGGTTCGCTAGTGTTTACAAAAAACGAAGGAAAAGAGACCGACATCTGGGTTACCGACCGCGAAGGGAAAATGGCTAAGGCGATCCACGCGGAGCCCGGCTACTCCGTGTCGCCGGTCGCTCCGGCGGATGGAGCTTATCTTGTTTTCAACGTTCAAAAAGACAAGACCTCCAAGATATGGCGTGCAAATCCGGACGGCTCGAATCCCGTGAGGCTTTCCGAAGAAGATCCGTCGATCGTCGATTTTAATCCGCAGCTTACTCCTGACGGTTCAGCGATCATCTTTCAGCGAAAGTCCGACGACGAGCGTTTTTCGCTGATGCGGATGGCGGTTGATGGCGGCAAGGCCGAGAAGTTTCACGACCCGGCCGGCCTCAGCGTCTTCATGCCGCGTATTTCGCCGGACGGAAAGCGCGTCGCATACACGGCGTACAACGAAAAGACATTTCAAAAGAAGCTTCACATCGCAACCATGGAAGCTAACTCTTTCGGTAAGGTCGAGCAAGAGATCGAATATAACCTGATCAGCCAATATAACTGGTCGCCCGACGGCAAATCGCTCACCATACTCACAAATCGCAGCGGCGTGCAGAATATCTGGCGGCAGCCGATCGATGGTTCGGCGCCGACGCCGATCACCGATTTCAAGTCTGGCAGGATAATGAACTTTACCTGGACGGCGGACGGAAAGGAACTTTTCCTCGTACGCGGAAATACTAATAACGACCTTATCCTGATCAAGGATGCGGATCGCGATTCACCCGGACAAACCGTTGCAAAACGCCGCGCAAGCGATTACGGCCGCGGCAACTTTAACCTCTACAACTTTCTCTTCAGCGGCGTTCGATGATGTCGCGTACGCCGTCTATCACTCTCTGAACTTCCTCGTGCGTTGTGTAGACCGAGCATCCGACCCTGACCAATCCCTGTTCTTTCAGACCTAGCTTCTGGACCACCGTCGCGGCGTAGAAGTTTCCGTGAGAAATAAATAGCCCTCGATCTGCAAGTGTCTTGCTGACATCGCTGGACGGTACATCGGCGACCGTGAAAGAAACGAGCGAGGTTCTTGGGCGGTCGGGCGACGGGCCTTGAAGTTTGACCCCTTCGATCTCTGCCAATCCATCCCACAGCAGACGAGTGAGTTCACCGTCGCGTTCATGCATCGCGTCAAACGCAGACTCAATCTTCGCGCGACGAGTGCTTCCTTCGCCGAGCGATGCAATGAAATTCACCGCCGCCGCCGCACCCACAATCGACTCGTGGCTCTGCGTGCCCGTCTCGACCCGATCCGGTGCGTTGTCGGGAGCCGGGCGGAGTTTCGGGAAATCGATCGAGCTAAGCAGTTCGTTTCGTCCATACAAAATGCCGATGTGCGGGCCGTAGAACTTGTAAGCCGAGCAAGCAAGAAAATCGCAGCCGATCGCTTTCACATCGATCAGCGAGTGTGGAGCAAAATGCACTGCGTCGACAAAACTCAAAAGGCCCGCGTCGCGAGCAATTTTGCAAGCTGCCGTTACATCCGTAACTGTGCCCAGCGCGTTCGAAGCGGCGCCGATCGCGAGGAGCTTCGTTCGGTCGCTGATCAACGCCGGTAAGTCCTCGAGCAATAACTCGCCTGACTCGATGTCCATCGGTAGAACGTGAATAACGACGCCTCGATCCTTCTCCAACGCCCGCCACGGATCGACGTTTCCGTGATGATCGAGCTCGGTCACGATTATCTCGTCGTCCGCTTCAAACTCACGCCCTAAAGCACGGGAAAGATGAAAGGTCAGCGAGGTCATGTTCTGCCCGAACACGACCTCGTCAGCAGACGAATTGAACAGATCGGCGAAAGCCTGCCGCGAATCTTCGATTATCGCGTCCGTTTCGTCGCTTGTCGGATATCCCCAGTGCGTATTCGCGTTGTGATTAAAAAGATAATCATTCATCGCCTCGACCACCGATCGCGGAACCTGGGTTCCGCCCGGCCCGTCGAAGTATGCGACTTCATAGTCGTTGTAGCGACGCGCAAGCGCCGGAAACTGAGAGCGAATTTCGTCGATAGAAATGCGGCGGTCGGTTTGAGCTTTCATAAACAGAGGTCGGGCAAAGTGTCAGATCAAAATAAGAGACACTTTACCCGATGATGGCGGGACGAGGGAAATCCCTCGCCCGCTATGAAGACTGTTTACGACGATGTCGAATAGCTTGGCCGGTTACACGACGGCGTCTGAGATTGATGAGTCGCCAGATCGTCCCCGTCGTCATCCTTTGCAGATTTGTTCGCCGTGATCAATATTACCGAGGTCACGATCACGAAAGCGCCGATCAGCATCTGCGCCGTTAGCGACTCGCCCGCGATGCTCCACCCGAGAATGACCGCGATCACCGGATTGACGTAGGCATAGGTTGCGACCATCGCCGGCTGAGCGTTCTTCAAAAGCCAGCTATACGCCGTAAAGCCGATCAGAGATCCGAACACGATCAGATAGAACAGTGCGAAGATCGAGTTTGACGAGACAGCCGCCGGATCGAACGTGGTGTGTTCGCCGCGAATCAGCCCGACGAGCAATAACGACACGCTGCCCGCGAGCATCTGCATTCCCGCCGTCAGAAGTGACGATTTTGGAGTCGACGCCTTTAAGCCATAGATAGAACCCGTCGCCCACGAGAGCGCTCCACCGATCACGGCCGCGTATCCGATCCACTGGCCGTAGCCTTCTGCACCACCGATCGAAGTCTTTCCGGAGATAAGCAGATAAACACCGAAGAATCCCACGATCAATCCGGCCGCGACCTTCCAATTCGGCCGCCTGTTCCCGAGCCACAGCCAGCTAAGCATCACGACGAACAGAGGTTCGGTAGCAACCAGCAACGCTGTCATGCTGGACGGAATATAGTGCGAAGCGAGCACGACCGCTCCGTTTCCGCCAAGCAAAAGGAACGTCCCGACGATCGCCGCCGTTCGCCAGTGCTCAAACTTCGGCCGCTCGTAGTCTTTCGTAAAACGCGCCCAAATAAAGAGGATCGATCCCGCAAAAGCGAATCGCGTTCCGGCCATCAGGAAGGGCGGAAGCGTCTGGATCGTGTACTTGATCGCCAAATACGTAGAACCCCAAAACACGTATACGGCAAAAAACGCCGCGATCAGTACGATCAGGTTCTTTCGATTCGTAATTGCTCCCGTCATGTCGTTCAACCTCCCTTGGCTTACTTCCCTTTGCGCTTCGTCTTTTCAACCGGCACGCATCTGTCCAGCGGCAATGCCGTGGTTTCTTTTATCGTCTGTAGCACGACCGTTGTTCGTGTCGTGACGACAGTCGGTATCGCCTTCAGCTTCTCCCTTAGAAGACGCGCAAGATCTTCCGGGTCGGACGCACGAACTTTCAACAGATAAGAGTCCTCGCCCGCGACATCGTGAACTTCGAGCACCTCAGGGATCTTCGCCAGCAACTCGTCAGTTCCGTCACCGCATTCATTAGTCCGAACAAAAACGAATGCTATCAGCCCGAATCCGACCTGCTTCGGGTCGACCGAAGCAAAATAGCCCTGGATAACCCCTCGCTCCTCAAGCTTCCTGATGCGCTCCAGAACCGCTGACGCCGCCAGCCCGACCTGACGAGCGATCTCGGCATTCGAAATTCGGCCGTCTTGCTGAATAATGTTCACTATTTCCTTGTCAATATCGTCAATCATTCGGTTACTTACCGTCATAATGAGAATAATCGACGGTCTGCTGGAATGTCAAGCAAAAAATCCTCGGCGAAACACTACTCTCGCCGAGGATCGTTCTGAATAGTGTTAGTAGGACGCTTACGGTGTTCGGAGGACCCAGCCATTCGGGTCGATCGTTGGGTTCGAGGCAGCTACCGAACCTTTACCCTCGCGCATTTCTACACGTTGCGTCTTACCGTCAATCTCAACGTCGATCGGCATTGGGAAAGGCATGTTGTTCGGAGTTTCCCAACGCAGGCTCGTCGTGTTGCCGGCGGGTTCGACAACTAATTTAGGGAGCTTCGGCTGGCGCAGATAAACCTCAAAAAACCAGTCGAGCTTCATCTTCGATTCCTCTTCGGCGATGCGAAGGAATTCGTCGGTGTCGGTCAGACGCTGTTGGCGGCCGTCGGTGAAACTTTCCATTTCTTTACGCGGATAAGCCATTCGGCGTAGCGCGCGGAAGAATGCGTCGTCTCCGATCAAATATCGCAGCGAATGCAGAACCACAGCCCCTTTACCATAAATGTCGCCATCGCTTCGGACGTAATCGGGAGCTTGCAGGTAAACTTCATAAGCGAACTTCGCCCCTCGCGGAGCGACCGGCTGTATATTTCGCGTACCTTTGGCACGTGCTTTCATCGAAGCGAAATACGCATCCTTTTTTCCAAGGTGCTCCAGATAGAGCGAGTCCATGAACGACTGAAATCCTTCGTGGATCCAAAAATCATTCCAGTCACGGGCGGTTACGAGATTTGCCCACCACTCATGTCCGAATTCATGAAGCTGCAGCCAGTCGAATCCATCTTCGTTGACGCGAAACTTGTTACCGTAAGCGAGGTGCGTCGAATGCTCCATGCCGAGATGCGGCGTTTCGACAATGCCGAGCTTTTGCGAACGCCAAGGAAACGGCCCGAGATACTTCTCGTAAAATGCATTGTACTTTTTAGTTTCCTCGATCAGTTTCGGCCCGTTTTCGTAGGATTCCGGGAGGATGTAAAACTCGATCAGGATCGTCTCACCCGTAATGCTTTTCGTGCTGTCTTTGATGACGCGATACGGCGCAGCATCGAAGAGGATCGAGTAATTAGGGATCGGATTCGTCATCTTCCAGATGTATGTCGACGTGCCGTTCGCGTTTTTGATCGTCTGATCCAGCACGCCAGGGCCAACGGCGACGAGAGGATCGGGAACCGTAACGCGCATCGTTGCGGCCTCAGGTTTGTCCGACGGATGATCTTTCACCGGAAAGAGAAGGTCAGCCCCGTCGTTTTGCATCGCAATCGATATCCAGTCCGCACCGCTTGGCGTCTTTGCCCAAATGAATCCACCGACCCACGGTGGATTCGGAGCAACGCGAGGTGTGCCGCCGTAAGAAATGATCGTCTCAAACGTTTCCCCTTTCTTTTTACGCGTCGGGAATGTGATCTTTATCTTTCCGCCGTCGCGAGTGTATTTCAGCGCAACTTGACGATTCCCTGTTTCGCTAAACACACGGTCGATCGCGTAAACCTCGTCAAGATTCAGAATGATCGTGTCGGTCGGGTTCACGATCTTCGCGGTCATCACCGTCGTACCCGTTATCGATTTCGTCTTCGGATCGGCCTTGATGCTCACGTCGTAAGTCTGAACGTCGAACGCGGCCTGTTCCGGCAGCAACGGCCCGCCGGTTTCAGTTGGCTTCGCCGGATGTGCGCGCTGCGCAAACGTTGCGGATGCGACTAGAACTACGAACAGGAAAGATCGGAAACTTTGCTTCATAAAGAATTCTCTCTGATGAACGGATGTGTGCAGTTTCTTTGAATTCTAGCACGGAAATCTTCTGCTAGAATTGCACCATGAGGATATTGTTTCTGCTTCTCTTCGCATGTTTCGCCGGTTCGGCTTTTGCTCAAGATCCGACACCTGCTCCCGACGTAAAAGAAGCCGCCAAGGCGAATGCTCGCCCAACCCCGACGGCGGATTACGCGCCCGAGCCGTTCGATAAGGCAGACGTAAAGACGATGGCTTCGAAGTGTGTCTCGCTCGACACGGAAGCAGGCGTGATCGAAATGGAAATGTATCCCGAACACGCTCCCGAATCCGTCCGCAATTTTTTGAACCTTGTGGCGACAGGATTATTTGACACCACGTCGTTCGACCGCGTCGTTCCGAACTTCGTCATTCAAGGCGGAAACATCTGGTCGCGAGAAGATAAAAAGGTGACGCGAGCTATGGGACTTCGCGCCCGTAGGACAATACCTGACGAGCCCAATAAGATCCTCCACGAACGCGGCATCCTCTCAATGGCCCGTGCGGACGAACCCAGCACCGCAACGACCAACTTCTTCATCCTCGTCGCCGAAGCCGCCTATCTGAACAACAAGTTCGCCGCGTTCGGAAAGGTGACGAAAGGAATGGAGATCGTCGACGCGATCAACAAGGCCCCCGTGAGTGAAGAAAAACCGGAGAAACCGGTGCGGATCAAGAAGGCTCTCGTTTCGCAATGTACCAAGCCTTCACCCTAATAGGAATTACTTGTTTTTGTCGCCGGACGGGGATAAACTTTTGTATGTAGGAATTTCCTACCGACCGCTATGCAGACAACTACGTCAAAGAACAAGCTCGTTACTTACGTCACGACCATGCGACTCTCTGAGAAGGGACAATTGGTTTTGCCTAAGGAGTTTCGCGACGAGCAGGGTCTTGCGTCAGGCAGCCCGATTTCCATTCTTCGAGTTGGGAATTCCCTAATGCTGCTTCCTGAAATGAGCAAGTTCAATGCTCTGTGCGATTCGATCGAAAACACGCTGACGGCTGGCGGAGTAACGGCTGAAGAAGTTTTGAAGACGTTGCCGGAGACACGAGAAGAAGTATTTGCGGAACTCTATCCGAAACTGTCAAAAAAGAAGCGTAAATGAAAGCCCGTACGCCGAAGCTGCTTCTTGACAGCAACGTGTTGACCGATGGGTTGGTGAGCCGCTTTGGCCAGAGCAAGGCGGTTCTTGCGTTATGTGCCGCGAAGACGTGTCGCCTTGTTCTGCCCGAGATAAATCGGATAGAGGTTGAACGCAATCTGATCAAACTGTCTGAACGACTCGGAGCTGACCAGACAAAAAAGATAATTGCGGATCTCAAAGGATTCTTACGGCTGGCCCGCCCGATAACTGTCCCTCTGGCAGATGAGAAACGGGTGAACGCCAACCGGGGTTTGATACGTCACTTCTCGGACGTGCCCGTCGTTCTTGCAGCTATCGACAGCCAGCCCGATTGGCTCATCACCAAGAACCGAGGGCACTTTACAGACGAGGTTTCCGACCGGATCGGGATCCGGATCGCATCTCCGCAGGAATTCTTTCAAGCTTTAATTGATAATTTTTAGAACTGCCGTCGAATCAATCAGAAAAGTCCAGATCCAGCGTCATCTTGTATTCGTTCGCCATTGACGGGTGGCCGTTGGCGAGAGAGACGTCGATGCCTTTCCTGTAAGTTTCGATGGCTTTTTCGCGGTTGCCGGTCCTTTCGTAAGCGGCGGCGAGCGTTCCGTAGGCATTGCCTTCGTCGTCGGCCTTAGTCAGATAATCTTCGAGCACGCGGATCACGTCTTCGTACCGCTTTTCCTTCTCATACTCCTTCGCCAAGCCGAACATCACCATCGTATTGCTCGGGTCAGCAGCGAGCATTTGTTCAAAAACTTGGATTCGATTCTCCATAAAAGAATTCTAACAGGATGTACATGATACACAGGATGGCCAATCACTCGGCCGATATCCCGTTCATCCTGTGTATCCTGTTTGAAAAAAGTTAGAAGAGAGTCTGCTGAACCGGTGCGTCATCAGCGATGGCTTCGGTTGCCTCAGGCTTCGGCTCGCGAGCGACGAATCCGAGCCGCTGATAGTGAAACTCGAAAAGCTTTTTTGTCACTTCCCATTGCTCTGTTATTCCGACGCCCCGCTCTTTGTAGCTCTTATGTCGCAAAATTCCGCCCCGCTCACGCTTTAGACTGTTGATAACCTTTCCGGCTTTCGAAGGAATTCGCTCGTGCAGCTTTTCAACGAAATAATTTTCGATCGAGCCATTGTCTAAATGAAGAAGCCCCATGAACGCTCGCGTCGCACCGCAATCGCGAGCCCGCTCGAGCAGCTTCGGAATGTCCGATTCGTTATATCCGGGAATCACTGGAGCGATGCCGATGCCCGTCTGAATACCGGCCTCAGACAGCGTTTTCATCGCCCGAAAACGAGCTTCTGGAACCGGCGTGTATGGCTCGAACGGATTTGATGATTCCTTCGTCAGAAACGGAAGGGAAAAAAAGACCGAGATCTTTTCAAGTTTCTGAAGCACGTCTATATCCCGCGTAACCAGCGGTGATTTCGTAATGACACCGACCGGCACCCGAAACTCCGCACAAACTTCGAGGCATTGCCGCGTTAACTTGTATTCGGCCTCAAGCGGCAGATACGGGTCGGTGGCGAATGAAAAGTCCAGATGCGGTATCTTCCACTTGCACTTTTTTAGCTCTTCGCGAAGAAGCTTTGGAGCATTCGGTTTTACAACGATCTTGGTCTCGAAATCCGTCCCCGCTCCGTAGCCCAAATATTCGTGATACTGCCTTGCAAAACAGTATGTACATCCGTGAACACATCCGCGGTAACAGTTCACGGTATATCGCCATCCGCCTTCCCAGTCAGAAGCGAAGGCCTTGGTGATCATCTTTTTAGTCGCGGTTTCTTCAAATATCTCAAGTTTCGTCGGCGGCGGTTCGCCGACGTATTCGGCAGAGTATCGGTCGTAAGGATTAGGAGGGTTCAGGATGTGTCGCACACATGCAACGTTATCGCGTTAAGCAGAATTGCGCAAGTTTTGTCTAGAGCAAGGTCGTCCGTCCGCGATCAGGAAAACACGAAGATCTCTGTAGAGGGGAAAATCACCGAGCACCATCGCCGCTATCAAATCGTTAATAGCGGCCTTCGGCGCTTTCGCCGCTATCGTCAGAAACGCGTAAAATCGGCCAGAAAAAAGTGCGGCCGCCAACGTCTTTTTTGTATGCGCCAAACAGAATTTGATGATCTCAAAGCGGTACCGAGATCGTCATCCAAATGACTAAAGCTCGGTTTGCATCAGGAGGTCCGTCTGCGGGTCTTCGCCGAGTTGAAATACGTGACTTCCGACAACGCGGAAACCGTTCTTTTCGTAAAACCGTCGCGCGCGCGGATTGTATTCCCACACGCCGAGCCACATCACGTCGTGACCGCCCTGCCGTCCTCGTTCGAAGCACGCATCCATCAACGCTTGACCGATGCCTTTGCCGAGGAACTGCTGATGAGAGTAAAGGCGGTTGAGCTCGATCGGCCGTTCCGCAATGATACCCGTTTCAACACTATCAACAATGATCTTTGCATAGCCGGCCGCTTCGCCTTTAAGTTCGGCGATCAGAAAGACGCTCCTCTCTTCGCCTAACTCGATCGTGGTCTGCTCAAGGCTAAACGCCTGTCGCATGTAGTGATTAAGATCGTCCGGAGCGTTTTTCGGATGATGGGCGAAGGCATCCCAGAATGTACTGTAAGCAAGATCGGTCAACGCTTTGGCGTCATTAATACTCGCTTCGCGGATCGTAATCGGATCGGCCGACATCTAGATCATCTTCGCTCCGTAACTTTTGAATTCCAAGTCATTCGAAATGATCGAAAGAAACTCAACCTTGGCTTGGGCGATGATCATTCGGTCGAATGGGTCACGGTGGTGAAACGGCAGCGAGGCGACCTGCAGCACGTGCCCGGGAGCGATGTGAAGAAGCTCGATCGACTGAGAAGATAGCTGCTGCAAAACGTCGGTTAGCGATCGGGTTAGCTTAAGTTTGCCGATGCTCGTCTTGATCGCGATCTCCCAAAGCGACGCAACGCTTACAAAAACCTCAGTTTCCGGCTTAACAATAAGCTCTCGCTGCGAACGGGATAGATTTGTATTGCCCTCTAAATACCACACGAGGACGTGAGTATCGAGGAGCACACGCATCGCTACATGTACTCCTTAAAATCGTCAAGCGGTGCATCGAAGTCGTCCGCCATATGCTCCACGAGGCCTTTCATGCTCCCAAATCGGCGCTTTGGTTTCCGGGGCTCGCCAGGCTTCTCAACCTCAATAAGCCTGAGGCTTTCAAGATCGTCGAGAATACGTCTAACTTTCGGCTCCAGAATCTTTACGTGCACCGTTTCCATTTCGCGATTTTAGCATACGTCTACTTCCCGCTTGTGATCAGTTTCGCGATCGTCTGAAGCTGCATGTTGGACGTGCCTTCGTAGATCGAGCCGATCTTGGAATCGCGCCAGTATTTTTCGACTGGATAATCTTTCACGTAGCCGTATCCGCCGTACAGCTCGATGGCTTTTGAGGAAACCTTTTCGGCGACCCGTGAGGTGTAGAGCTTTGCGATCGCAGCTTCTTTAAGGAATGACTTGCCAGCGTCTTTTAAACGAGCAGCATTGTAAGTGAGAAGACGTGCGGCTTCGATGTCGACAGCCATCTCCGCAAGCTGGAATTGCACCGCTTGAAAGCTGTTGATCGCTTGCCCGAACTGTTCGCGTTCGGCAGTATATTTTAACGCGGCTTCATAAGCACCTTGCGCAATGCCGAGCATTTGTGCGGCAATGCCAATGCGGCCTTCGTTGAGAGTTTCGATCGAGACCTTGTAGCCTTTTCCGACCTCGCCGAGCACGTTTTCCTTTGGAACCTTGCAATTGTCGAAGATCAGCTCGGTCGTCGACGAAGCTCGGATGCCGAGTTTGTCTTCTTTCTTGCCTACGGTGAAACCTGGAAAAGCCTTCTCTACGATAAATGCCGTGATGCCCTTGTATCCGGCTTCCGGGTCGATGTTGGCAAACACGATAAAGATCTCGGCCTCATTACCGTTGGTGATCCAAAGCTTCTGACCGCTGAGTTCCCAATGATCGCCTTTGTCTACGGCCTTGGTCTTTAACGCGAATGCGTCCGAACCCGAACCGGCTTCACTCAAAGCGTATGCGCCGACACGCGAGCTTGCCAGATCAGGCATATACTTCTTTTTCAATTCGTCGCTGCCCCACTTGATGAAAGCATTCGTGACGAGCGTGTTGTGCACATCGACACATACCGATATGGAAGCATCGACGCGGGCTAATTCTTCGATCGCGACGATAGCGTTAAAGATGGTCGATCCTGTTCCGCCATATTCTTCAGGCGATTCGATCGCCATAAGGCCAAGATCAAAGCATTGTTTGATAAGCTCCGGATCGAGTTTCGCGGCGTGCTCCATGGCCTCGACACGCGGGCGAACCTCTCCCTCGGCAAACTCACGTACAGATGCGCGAAAGAGTTCCTCTTCTTCGGTAAGCGTTGTTAATGCGGCGTTTGACAAGGCCAAGCTAGCTGCAGTACTCATACATTTAATCTATAAGCTTTTGTTATTCGTGTATCGATAAAATACCATTCTAAACAGCACGATAGTAATAGGCAACGCTCAGTGATTTCCGAACCGCAAAGCCCAGGTCAGGGCGAAACTCAGCCAAAGCTAAGTCAAAAGAACACGACCCGGCTAAAAATTCTCGGTACGGCCCTTACGTTCTGTGGGCTGCTGCTTTTTGCTTACTTCGTTTACTCAACGGGCGTTAACGAGATAGCTTCAAACATTGCAACTTTTGGTTGGGTCGGGTTCGGAGTGATCCTCCTGATCTACGCGGTTCGGATCGTGATGCGTGGACTCGCATGGAAGCTGTCTGTTTACGAACCCTACAGTTTAGAACTGAAGGATACGGTTCCCGCCGTGATCATCGGTGAGGCGATGAGCAGCATGATCCCACTTGGGATCTTGATCAGCGGTACGGCAAAAGCCGTCGCAGTTCGAAAGAAAGTGCCGCTTGTCGTCGGGCTTTCTTCGGTAGCGACCGAAAATCTCTTCTACAGTTTTACGACCAGCGTTTTCCTTATTCTTGGGGCTCTCACATTCGTCCGCGGATTTTCGCTGGATGAGCCGACGACGATCACGATCGATGTTTTGATCGGGTTAATCGCGGCGGTCGTGATCTTTCTCGGCCTGCTCATCATCCGCCAGTGGCACTTCGCGAGCGAGGTGTGCGAATCTCTCTATCGACGCGGGTGGTTTACGGGAATTCTCGACGACGGGCGGATGCAGGTGCGTCTTTTCGAGAATCTTATCTACGGTTTTTACCGGCGCCATCCCAAGCGGTTTCTGCCGATCTGTCTTACCGAGACGGCATTCCATCTGCTCGGGGTCGTCGAAGTTTGGTTCGTCCTTACAAGGATAATTGAGCCGGTTGCCGGCCAATTTCTCAACGCCTTCCTGCTTGAGTCCGTAAGCCGTCTAATCACTATCATCTTTAAGCTGATCCCGTTTGTCATTGGCGTGGACGAGGCAGGAGCCCAATTCGTGGCTGAAACTGTCGGACTTGGGGCCGCGATCGGCGTGACGCTCGCCATAATTCGCAAAGGCCGAATCCTGTTTTGGACAGGGATCGGCCTTTTGCTCATCGTGAAGCGGGGACTGTCGCTTCGCGAAATCAGAAGAGCGTCGTAAAGACTATTCCTTTAGAGTTCGGACGTAGTCGGCGATCTGCTTGATCTCCTCGCCTTTCAGTTTCTTCCCGAAAGAAGGCATGAAGAGGCCGCCTTTTGTGATTTTATTGACGAGCTTTTCATCCGAAGCTTTCCACTTCTCCTGTCGCTTGGCGCTCGCAAGATTTGGCCCCTTGCCTCCGGTACCATCCGCACCGTGACAGCGGGCACAATTTTCTTTGAAAAGCTCCGCACCCGATGAACCGAACTCGAACGCCGAAGCCTTTGATTCAGCGGTTACAAGAGGCACTGCGACAACGCTGGCCGCAAGTGCAAGAAAGCAACACAGAATTCCTATTTTAATTTTTATCAGCATGTTTTAGGGTTAGCTATTGCTAACGTACCTCCTTATTTTGATTTCAAACTCTCCGCGAGAAACGCGATCACGTCTGCGGATTCTTCATTGGCCTGCCTTCTGGAACTGCCGATACCATGGCCTGCGTCGTAATCGATTCGCAGAAAGACAGGTTGGTTGCTCGACGTGGCGGCCTGCAGACGAGCGGCGAGCTTGGCCGAGAACCACGGTTCGACCCGAGGATCGTTGATGCCGTGGGTAAGTATTACAGCTGGATACTGTACGCCGCTTTTTATCTTGTGATATGCGTCCATCTCAAGAAGATCTCGAAAGCCTTCTTCGGTCTTCACGGAACCGAATTCAGCAGTGTTCGGAACGCCGTTAGCGGTGGTTTCATAGCGAAGCATATTGTTCAGCCCTACCTGGATAACGGCGGCGCCAAACAGATCCGGCCGCGTCGCGATCGCGTTGCCGACAAGAATTCCGCCGGCACTCGCACCATGTGCGGCTAGCATCTGCGGCGATGTGTAATTTTCGTTGATCAGATACTCCGCGCACGCGATGAAGTCGTTCCAGGTATTCGGCTTATTCTTTCGAAACCCGCCGAGATGCCATTCCCGTCCGTATTCGCCGCCTCCCCGAACATGTGCAAACGCGACAATGCCGCCTTGCTCCATCCACGCAAAAAACGCCGGCACGAAAAATGGATTTTGCGAAATTCCATACGAGCCGTAGCCACTTAGCACGGTCGGATTTTTACCGTCGAGCTTGATGCCTTTTTTGTGAATTATCGAAAGCGGGATCAGCGTTCCGTCCGGTGCCTTAGCTTTTACTTGGATCGATTCAAACCTGGACGTATCAATGGACGATGCCGGCTGCAGCAACGTGTCGTCGAGTTTCTTCTTGCCGGAATCATACGAGTAAATCGTGTTCGACTTTACCCACGAGGCAGTCGTGAAAAGCAGTTCCTTTCCTCGCGGATCGGATGTCATCGACGAGATTGTCACGCCGTCGAAGGGCAGTTTGATGTCGCCGAGTTTGCCATTCTTTAGGTCGAGCTGTTGCAGCTTTCCGATGCCGGCGTCACTTTTCTGTACTATCAGAGAATCGGCCGTCATGCACATATCGGTGATCAAAGCCTGACTTTCCGCAACTACTATCGAGGCCTTAGCCGGATCGGGCTTAGAAACACTCGTCTTGACGATCTTGTAACGCGGGGCGTTGTTGTAGGTGAGCAGGAATAGCTCGTCGCCTCGAACCTCGAAAGAGTTTACTTCGTCTTCGAAACTGGCGAGCTTTCGCCACTGTATCCCCGGCTTGCTCAGTTCTTCGGACCTTGCGACGTAGATCTCGCTGTTCGGCGAAACACCCGTGTTCAGCGTGACGAACGCATACCGCGAACCTACTGGCACAGTGGGAAAAGGAAGCAATTTCGGATCGACCGGCAATCCGGGGTTTACTTCAAAACCAAAAACGGGCCGGTCTTTTTCAGTATCGTCTCCCAGTCGATGTAGGTATACGCGTCGTTTCTGAAATTGCTCGGTCTGCGAAGCGTCCGATTCGAGTTTGGGAAACTGAACATAGAGGAAAGATTTGTTATCCGGCAGCCAGCTTCCGGCCTCCCATCGCGCACGCTCGATCCTGACGCCGAGGTCTCTCGAGGTCGAGGTATCGACGACACGAATTTCGCCAAGCTCGGCTCCGCCAGCCGAGACAAGATATGAAACTTTCAATCCGTCTTGCGACGGGCTGAACGATATGATCGAAAAACGCTTGCCGCCTTCGGCAATTTTTGTGGGATCGACCAAAAGTCGCTCGACGCCCTTGAGACCGTATCGAAAATAAAGCTTTCGATCGGCGTCACCCGGAGCGATCTTGAGATAGAAGTACATAGGCCCAACTTTTTTGACGCTCGAAACAACGACGTTCGGGTTCGTCATTTCATTGATGCGTTTTAAAACTTGATTACGCACCGGAGACGGGTCAAGATTCGATCTCGTGTAATCGTTCTGCGCCTTCATCCACTCGGCAAGTTCCGCCGACTTCGGCTCTTCCATCCAACGGTATGGATCGACGATCTTCGTTCCGAAGTAGTCATCCGTCACCTCTCGCACCGGAGCGACCGGTTGTTCGATCGATCGTGTGTCTGTCATCGAAAGCGAGGCCCCGGGTTGAGCGAATGTTGTGGCAGCCGCGGTTAGCATCCCTACAAAAATAATGGCGAGCCATGCGAGCAAATCTCTTTTAACGAATTTCATACTAAATCTCCGAATTAATGATCGAATTGCTCGAAATGCCATCGGTCGAACGCGTCGGATAGTTGATCACGCGCCACCATAAACGTAATGATCCGTGGTTGCAAAACGTTGTGGTAATCCCGGAACTCTGCCGCACCGATCATCCGCCACGATGGATAGTTGACGAACGTCTCAACGAAATATCCACCGCCAACATAAAGGACGAGGCCGAACATTAGCGCAAAAAATACGCGTCTACTTTTCTCTGTCATATCTGATTCCTCTCACACTGCCTGCCGACCCGTCCCGTGTTTCGCCGCCGGCGTGTCAGCGAACGCAACCACTGGCGTTCTGTGCAGTTCTTGTCGCTTGAACTGATCGATGTACTTACGAACTACCCGGCGATAGCCAAGTAATCGGCTGACCGGACCAAGAGTTCCGAAGATCAGTCGCAGACCGAGCGACGTCGGCCGCACAACATCCCTAAACTCGGAAACGAACGCGGCACCGATCAGCGGCTTGAAAACGCCATTTGCATCGGTCTGTCCGTCGGCCGCGAGAGCGAATGCGACGCGAAACATATCGTGAGCTCGGCCGGCCGGCCGGAATTGTTCGACGGCTCGCGTTACGCCGTCATGTTCGTTCCACTGAAAATGCGGCGTTCCGGCCGGTATCACCTTAGCGGCACCGGCACTGAGAATGTAGTTCGTTTCACCGATCCGGACGCCAAGTTTGCCTGCAAGAACAAAGATCGCCTGGTCCTGGTAAGGGTGCAGGTGTTCGCCGGCGATTTCGCCGCCCGGTTTTAACGTGAACTCGACGCGGAAGACTTCTTTATTCGACTCGAGAACACGCAGCGTCTCGCCTGTAACTGGATTGTGAATTAGCTCGTTACTCATATACTTGTCCGTTTAGAAGTTCACCCTCGCCGGTCGGCGGGAAAATTTCGTGTCGAACGCAAAGTTTGAATAGCTCGTCGCGTTGAACAGCAATTGGCTTGCCTTCAAAGCCTTCATCTTTGGCGCGTCATACCAGCCGTATGCATGATCTCTGATGTGTTCGGCGGAGCCGGTGAGGCCACCGCAGAAATGCGAGAGCTCATGCACGATCGATATAACGAACCAGTCGTTCCCTTGCAGATCGAGCAGGTCGCACAAGTAGATCGAATCCCGGCGTAGCTGGGTTCCGCGAATAGTTTCAAAACGACCCCCGCTGAAGTAACCGCCACCAAAGGTGTAAGCGATGCTCGGCTGATGTAAAGGATCGATCTCGAAGATCGCCGGACCCCACAACCCGCCCGGTCTTGCAAATACATCTAGCATGCGGTCGTAGATCCTTGTCGCTTGTTCGATAGTGCCTCGCCGCTTCGGCGACGGATGATCGTCGATGCGGAAGTGAGCGTTAGCCTTTCGCATCAACTCAGCGCGACCGAATGCGGAAATCGGAGATGACGTTTCTGGCGAGTCGACGACCGGCAATGCCCCGAGCAGATTCGCTCTGGCGGAGCGGATTGTACTCAAGGTTTCGTTGAGCATTGCCGTGACCCGCTGAATCCGATTTTGATCGGAGCCAATGCCCACCGTACGGCCGCCGCCGGAAGTCACTTCGTTCAGCTTCGCGATGGTTTTGTAGTAAGGATCGACACGACCGTCTGCACCTTTCCAGCCAAAATGTTTCACTTGAAAACTCTGAATCGAGTCCTTCGTGTGCGGCCCGCAGATCCCGTCGACTTTAAGGGTCACGTTCGGGCGGCCTTGTCCGGGCGGAACATCATTCAACGCCTGCTGGATCGTGCGCACGTCAGGATTCTGGTTAACACCCTTGATCCCGACCGACTTGACGATCTCGATCGTTCCGGGCGAGAAACCGGTCGGGTGCTGCAGCTGTCTGCAAACCCCGTCGACGCATAAAACTGGTGGTTCTGCCATTCTTGAAACTCCTTAGAATGAAACATGGACTGGCAGCGAATCATCAGCGCGTAACACCGATTGCTGATCGAACCTTGCTTTATACGCCTCTCGAATACGCTCAATCTTTCGGCTGCTTTCGCGCCGCGTATTAAATGGGTAAAGGAGGATCAAAACTTTCGCCTTTTCGCGGATTATTTCACCGGACGAATCTCGAAATTGGCCGATCCCGTCGAGCACTGTGAGGCCGTCCGGAAATTCCGGCGTTACGGTTTGAGCAAGAAAATCTGCAAATTCCTCTTCCGTGATCTCTGGCCCGTTTGCCCTGTTTCGACCGAAAAATAGCTCAGTGCGGACAAAGATCTCGAAGCGAACCTCTCGCCGCTTTTCTGCTTTACTCGCGGTCGCTTTGCCGGCCGTCGAGCTTGATTGTGTGACCTGCTGCTGTGCGTATGCAGCGGGAATGAATGCAAAAGCGATAAGAATGTGTGTGAGTATGAATTTTTTCATTGCTGTTCTTCCTTAAATTTGAATTAATCCTTCAGCTCGACGGCAATGCCGTGCATCGTGACCGGTCCAATGTTCTTCACCGAGTGCAGTTGTGGAAAGGCCGGTAGCGAAAAGACCGCCCCTTCTTCGTTGCCCTTCATGAGATTTCGGGAATCGAGCCTTACGGTTCCATCACTGTCTAAGCTTAGAAATTCGCTCGGCTTAACGACGTAATTGATGGTCGGATACCGATGCGTGTGCAGCGGCACGGTGTCACCCGGTGCGATCTTTAGTTCGACAACTCGCACCCGCGCGTCCTCGAATATGACCTTATGGTGATCAGGCGCCGCAATAACGCCATCCATTTTCTGGTCCCCGTCTTTTCCGCTTGACAGCGCGCTTGAGCAACCGCTGACTGCGAACACAAAGGCACAGAGAAAAACTATTAATTTCATTTGCGTAAAAACTCCTAAATGTTCCATTTGCCGTCCTTGGCCAAAGTACTTTGGCTAGTCGGGGGTGGTTAGGAAACCGCTGATGATTCAGCCTGCCAGAGCATTGATCTCTCGAAGGGCTGTTTCGATCTCTTCGGGTGTATTCATCAGGCTCGGAGCAAGGCGAACGTATCCCTCGCGGTACGGCGCAGTCGAGGCGATGATCTTTTTCTCGTGAAGCCGTTTTACTACGTCAGCCGACTTCATGCCTTCGACTTCGAAGGCGATCAGGCCAGACGACAGTTTGTTTCCGCGCGGTGTATAAAGCCGGACCTTCGGCATCTTGGCGAGCCCTTCCTTGCACTGGTCGTTAAGCGCGTGAATGCGTTCGGCAATGCGCTTGCGGCCGACCTGCTTGTGAAAGTCGAAAGCCGCCGGCAACGCCCACTCGTATTCGAACGCGTGAAAACCGCCTTGGCCAACCCACGATCCCTGGACGGTTTGCGTGAGCGGTTTGCCGGTGATCCAGGCGACAAATGGCTCCATTGCCGTCGCAGGAAACAGCAGACGAATTGCCTTCCAGTTCTCGGCTCGCGCCCACACGATGCCCGTTCCGCGCGGACCGAATATCCACTTGTGCGTTCCGGCGATAAAGAAATCGACGCCGGTTTCCGCGATCACCTCGTCTTCAACGCCGAATCCATGCACGCCGTCCACTACTAAGATCACTCGATCCTGTTCTGCTCTCCCCTTGTTTGAATCGGCCACGACATTGGCGATCGCTCGAAGCGGAAGTTTCAGACCCGTGCTCGAATGCACCCAAGTAACGCCGAGCACGCGCGTTTTCGCCGTGATGGCTTTTGCGATCCGGTTCACGATTTCCTGCTCTGAAACCTTGGCGATGTCGTCAAACAACGCGATCTTTCTGACCGTCGCTCCCGCACGTTCGGCCGATAGCCGTACCGCTTCGTGGTGAACGTAATGGTCGTGCAGTGTTGTCAAGATCTCTTGCCCGGCCTTGATCGAAATGCCGTGATAGACGTGAGCGAGGCCCATCGTCGTGCTGTTCGTGATCGCAACTTCGTCTGCTTTGCCGCCAAGATATTCAGCCGCGCTTGCAGCTATTTTCCCGGGCATGCTGAAGATGTTGTGCTCGACGTATTCGAACGGGTTCGCGTCGATCGCCGCCCGATGTCGCTCGATTTCCTCTCTTACCTGTCGCGGATGCGAAGTGATAAAGAAGGAGCTGAGATGGATCTGTTCACGTGTGAGCAGATCAAACTGGTCGCGAACCGACTCCCACTTCATCGGGTTGAACACGGCGTCTGCCGTTGATATCGGTGCGGCCGAACCCAGTCGTGCTCCGGCGGCTGCCGCGGCAGACACGCCGGCCAGGTACAGAAAATTTCTACGATCTAATGACATATTGGTACTGCTTGTATCGTCGCGTGGGGGACGAGATGGAGGGGCCGGCGGAGGGCAATCAAACTGCCCATCCTCTTCCGCCGGCCATTTTGCGGGCTTATTTTTGACTTAGTACTGAGCGACCGGCTCGCCGAAGATGAAATCGTCCATCATGACGATGTCGTTCCGCCGATCGTCATCCAAGCCGCCGTTGTCACGTGCGCCGTTTACACCTGCGAAGATTCGGACCGAAGCGATATCGGCGTCTTTGAGAATGATCCCAAAGAACGACAAAGTTGCGCTTCCCGGCGACGCAGGCACGACGCCGCGATACAAGATGCGGCCCCACTTATCGAGATATTCGATCGTGGTTTCGTCTCGGCGACGTCCATGGCCGTAACCGCGATCGCGATCGCTGCCGTCGGGCGTGTCGACATCCGTAAAGACGGCTCCGAAAGCCCGAGTCGTAGCGGGCGCAGAACCATTGCTGCCCGGAAGAAAGAACTGCGTCTTGGTAAAGTTGCTGTCGAGCGGCGAAAACAATCTCACGGGGCTGAACGCCGCGAAGATCGATGCATACTGCGGATTTCCGAACACGGTTGCGAGACCCGAAGCCGGAGCTTGAATAAAGCCGATGCCGTCGGTAGTGAACCGGGCTCCGCGTATGTTCAAGAACCCGTCAAACGGCGTTCCGGATTCGGTGCTTGCCGTTGAGCCTCCGCCGTCCCAATTGATCTCGCGTCGGCCGTCAACTAGCGGGCCAGAGACGTTCCCATTATTCGCACCGCCGATAGCTGCACGAAATTCGTCTACCGTACTCTGGATCGACGCTGCGTTAGTCCCGGCGGCCTGAAATACCGCTGCTTCGACCCTTCTGTTATGTCTTGCGGTCTCGACGTTCTCCTGCGCGTCGGCCACCGCCGCGAAAACTGCTGCTATGCTAAAAACTGCTGTAATCCAACCTTTCATCATTACAATTGCTCCTTAACTTAACTCGAAGAAAAATGATCGAGCGATGAAAGGCGGGCTGCACGTGTCTGTGAACGTACCCTATTTCTTGCAACCAGCCTTTCAACGCTCGATCGCAAGAATGACAGAGAGCAGCAGTACAAATCGTTAGGAAACGATGAAGGTTTTCTGAGAGATTCCTGAAGGTTGAATTGTGTGAGTGTTACGTCCGCAGTCGATCTATTGCTTCGGAATGCCGTTCTTGTAGCGGTCATAGACGATCTGCGGCGTGTCGAGATTGCGTCCCGCTTTGAGGTTCGTTGCAAGCCGGATGAACTGCGCCATCGACCATGCCAGCGGCGTTGCCGAGCCCGTACCTTCGCCAAATTTCAGGAGCGGCATGAATCGGCGGTCAGCATTCGGCGGAGCGTCTTTCTTGTCCCAGATCTGTTCGGAGATCATCAGTGATTCGCTGCCGAACGCGAGCATGTGGTCGAGGCGAGCCTGGGCTGCCCTTATGTGCTTTTTCGAGGGATTTACGAAAAGCAGTTGCCCATCGGGACGCCTCGATCGAGCCGCTAATGCTTGCGAATACTGGTTTTGCAAAGCAAGCTCATACTGTCCTCGCTCTCCACTCAACAGAGGCCAGGGGCGACCGCGACCGGTGTATTTGCCGTCGAAGTTCCACTTGCGGCCGTCATCCATTTCGCCGTAGCCGTCGTTGTTGTAGCGGTAGAACGCGGGGCCGCTGGGAGTTTCGATCTTGATTATCTGGTCGATCACCTTCAACGATTTCACTATCAGCGGATCGTCAGCCGGCTTGATGCCGAGACGGACGAGTTCGAGAAAGCCGGCATCGACTATCTCGTGCTCGTAGAAAGTTCCGGCGTTGTTGTTCAGCTCGATCTGGTGGTTTCCGTCAGGCTCGCCTTTCACGGAGATGCGGAGATAGTAGTTGCCGTCGCCATACTTTCCTTTCGTCGTCGCGGTCCACTTTTCAACGTTTGCGGCCCAGTTGTCGGCGGTTTTGAGATACGTTTCCGCTGATGCTGTGTCCCCATTTCGCTTGGCGATGTCGGCGGCACAGACGAGTCCGGCGATCTGCGCGGCGATGGTCGAGGGCGAATAACCCGGACGCTCTTCCCAGCGTTCCTGCGGCGAGAATGGCCCTTTCGCGACGATAAAATCCGCGGCTTTCTTGATGTGTTTTTCGTATGTGTCCTTGTCAAACTTGCCGATCTGCCACGCCATTATCAGCGGATAACCGACCTCGTCCATCTGCAGTGAGCCCCAACCCTGCTTACCGTCTAGCCCCGAATTCTGCGGGAAACTTCCGTCTTCCTTCTGCTGGATCTTGAAGAGAAAATCGAGCGCGCGTTCCGCCGCAGCCTTGTCACCGATCGCGAGAAATGCCGTGAACACATGATAAAGATCGCGCGACCAGACCATCCGATATCCGGTCCCACCCGTGTTTCCATTCCCGTCGCCGCCCCACGGCACGCTTAAACTTGCGATGTTGCCTCCGCGTACTGACTTGTCCTCGAAAGCCTTAACCACCATCGCCGCCATGTTGAATTGCGGCTGGTATTTAGCTTCGACCTTCGGCAGCGTCTTCACAAAATCGGCCCAACCCGCATCGTATTCGGCCTGCGCCTTCGCAAACCCCTTCGAGCGTGAAGCTTGTGCCGCGCTCGATTCAGGCGAACTCAGCCCCGCCGAAGCGGTACCAAAAGAAAGTACGGTCGTGAAACGACTCGGCTTTAAGATCCTAGCCATTTGGGCGACGTTTCCGGGCTCGTCCGCACGCCACACCGGATCTTGAATTCGGCCAAACGTTTTGAGTTGCTCCATCCCATCGCTGATGCCTGCGTAGCCGCTCCTCCATTCAGAAGCGGGTGAAGTAAATAGCATGATGGAACGTGTGTTGTCCTCAACAGAATTCAGATCGTATTCGGGGGAAAGCGGCGGTGTTACCGCCGCTGGAAGAAGCGGAACGAGCTGTCCAGACCCGACGTACGCTCTATCTTTCATTCCCGAGTTTGCGAGCGACGGGTCGTAGTAAACGTAAAGGTTCAGATCCCGGGTCTTAGCTTGAAATTGAACGTCGATCAAGACCGAATTGTTTGCGGGATCGGTCGTGTATGTTTTCGTTATCTTCCACTCCCCGGACTTCGCAGTGTTTATCTGCTGAAAGCTGAGCGAATCGGGGCGGAGTAGTTTGATCTCGTGATTGGCGTCATCCCACTCGGTCTCGACCTTTTTCGTCTTCGGGTTGACGACGACGAACTGCAGCATCTGGACGTTGGCGGTCTGGACGTTGGGATACATGACCTCCGTCAGCACGCCGTTCGCGAGTGTGAACCAAACTTTCGATTCGGGGTTGGCGGATGTTCCGACGGCCTGCTTTCCGGCGGAGAGCCACTGTGCGTCTTGGCCGGGTGCTCCGGGTGCTGAGGTTTGAGCAATTATCGCCGCGGAAAGTAGCAACGCGGATAGGAAAGAACCCAGGAGGAAACTCGAACAGGATTTACAGGATGAATTCGATGTTTTCCCGTGTGGAATGGACTTCGGTAACCAACGGTCTGCAATCCTTTTTATCGTATTCATCCTGTGAATTCTCCCTTACTTCCTTAAAAACTTGCCGTCCTTCCACGTCAAGTCGTACAGTTTGCGGCCCTTCTCAGTGACATCGATATGTTCAACTTTCTCGATAAGCTTGTTCTCGAAAACGGCCATGGTCGTTCCGACGCGAGGCAGTTCGTACCAGTTCTTCTTGCTGAAATCCGGCACTTCGTTCGACGCGTCACGCCACGCACCGCCGGCGTAGTCGAGAAAATGAAATTGGACGATCATCTCATTCTCGGTGTGGACGCCGACGAGATAGCTGCCGTCACGCCGCTTGAAGATCGCCATCGTGATGCAGCTCTGCCCGCCGTCGCAGCCGCCTTTGAAATAGCCGTTCTTGATATCCGAAACGTCTGTGAAGGTCTTCAGATAATCGGCACGAGCTTTCGCGCAGTCTTTGTCCGAAGCTCGGTCACAGCTCTCAAACGCGAAGTACTTTTCAGGCAAAACAGCGAAAAATTCCATCACGTTCGAAGGCTCGCCGGAGCGCGCGGTGTATTCCGGTTCCGGCGCCTTCGCGGCGACATCAGTGGAGTTCGGCTGTTGCGGCGTCTGCGTGCCTGCTGATTGTGATCCCTCCGAAGCGCATGCGTGAACGGCGAAGGCAAGAAATAACAGGGTGAATAGCTTCACGAATCGATCCTCCAATTAGAGATTGCGGGGCAAGCCCCTTGCTAACTGCGATCAGCAATTTTGAATCGGTTTGCTGTAGCTAGTCAACGCAACCCGTCTCAGTTCGGAAGGCGGGGCTGCCCCCGCCATCGTCTCTGCCGCTACCGTTTTCTGAAGATCCTGAACCCGTTAGCGTCGAGGCTAAGAGACGGGAGCGCGTTAACGGTGCTCGTTTTGTTCGGCGTTACTTCATCAAAATTGCCCGCTGTCTCAATAGAGCCGAAGAACGGTATGCTCGACATGTTGATCGCAACGACAATCTCTTCGGCGCCAGCTCTACGAGCGAAAGCTATTACGCGAGCTTCATCGCTGTTTTTTAACCACGTCAGATCGCCGCGTCGGAGGGCGTTCGAGGACTTTCGCAGGGCGATCATCGCCGGATAGAACTTCACGATATCGGGGCGACGCTCGGCAAACTGCCAAAAGATCGGACGTTTTTCGAACAATGCTGGTGCTCCCGATTCCGTCGTGTCACCGGCTTCCATGCCGTTGTAAACGAGCGGAACTCCGTCAAGAGCGAAGACGAAAGCCTGTGCCGCGAGTGCGCCTTTCTCGCCAAACCGTGCGATCGCACGACGCTCGTCGTGGTTATCGGAGAAACGCATCTTGAGCGTACCTTTCGGAAACTTCGTCGCTTGATCTTCCCAAACCTTTCGCAGTTCGTAGGCCGGCATCTGCCCATGCAGCACCTTATCAAGCATCGCATGCATTGCCCACGAGTAATCGAGATCGAATGCTTTCGGATGCAGGTCGGGCGATTCCCATTCAGCCAGCCACAGCGTGTCGGGCTTCACCTTGTCGACCTCCGCACGCGCCGTTTCCCAGAAGTCGGTCGGGACGAATCCGGCTACATCGCATCGGAACCCGTCGAGATCGAAATCGCGCACCCAGAACTTGAGCATGTCGATCATGTACTTGCGAAGCTCGGGGTTGTCGTAGTTCAGATCGGCGACGTCGGCCCAGTCCGGCACGGGCGGAATGATCTCGCCCTTATCGTTCCGCGTGTAGAACGCGGGCGTCTTCATCATCACGCTGTCCCACGCGGTGTGGTTCGCGACGATGTCGATGATGACCTTAATGCCGCGACGATGTGATTCGGTGACGAGCCGTTTCAGGTCAGCGGCCGTTCCATAGTCCGGGTTGATGGTGTAAAAATCTTTGACGGCGTAAGGTGAACCGATCGTACCCTTCTTCTTAGCCTCGCCGATCGGGTGGATCGGCATCAGCCACAACACGTCAACGCCGAGCGTCTTTAACCTATCGAGGTCTTTCGTGATGCCGTTAAAGTCACCGGTCGCCGAATACTGTCTCGGAAAGATCTGATAGATCACCGCGTCCTTCACCCAATCCGGCGAGGGCCTCGCGTTCTCTTTCGAAAAGTCGCGTGCGGAAGGCGCTTGGGCAAGCGTCAGCGTTGAAAGCAGTATGGTAGCGAGAAGTAGAAGCGGTGCCTTTTTGCGTGTCATGGTTTCAAACCCTTTTTCCGAGACTTAATTAATAATTTCTAATTTAGAATTAATAATTTTTCAGTGGCCTCCGCCAGCCGGGACGCCTTCTATCTTTGCGGCGCCGACATCTTTGACGAGGAAGACGGTCGCAGCGGCTATGAGCATCGAAATACCGCCGAGTACGACAACGTTGATCGGCTTGCCGCCGAGAACGCTTTCATAAATTTGCGGACCTAAGAACAAAAACGTGACTTGCGGTGCGACAATAGTTAAATTGAATACACCCATGTAAACGCCCATGCGTTCAGGCTTGATCGCACCGGCTAGAATGACGTACGGGATTGAGAGTATTGACGCCCACGCGATGCCAACACCAGCCATCCCCAGCATTAGAAAGTACTTATTCGTCGCGAAAGCTATGGATACAAGACCGAGGCCTCCGAAGACAAGGCAGATCGAATGCAGCATTTTACGGCTAATTTTCTCAGCAATCGACGGGGATGATAAATGCGATCAGGAAACATACGACATTGTAAACGGCGAACATCAACCCGCCCCACTCAGTTCCTTCCTTAAAGAGTTCTGGAGTTGCCTTTTCGTCAATCGCACCAAACACGCTCTTCGCTACGCTTAGACCGTAATAGACCCACATGCACTGCAACCCGAACCACGTAAAGAACTGGACGACGGCGAGCTGCTTCATTGTCGTCGGCATGTCGCGAATCGCGTCGCCGATCTCTTTGAGAAGTGAGCCGACGAGGTTGCCTTCCTTCTGCTTGGCGCGAAATGCTTCCATATCCTCGGGCGGATACTCGTGCGAAGTGAAAACGGTCCAGAGAACGGCGGCGAGGAAAAATATGCCGCCGACGACAAAGGCGATCAGCGTCGAGTAAGGAATGCCGCTTGCCATGATGCCCACGACGCCCATTGCCGTTAAAAGGAATGGCAGGCCGTTGGCAAGCGTCTGGCCGATGCCGATGAAGAACGACTGCATCACGAAGCCGAGCGTTCGCTGCTCTTCCGGAAGATTGTCGGCGACAAACGCGCGAAACGGTTCCATCGTAATGTTGATCGACGCGTCGAGTATCCACAGCAGGCCCGCCGCCATCCACAGTACTGACGAATTCGGCATCGCGATCAGCGCCACGCTTGCGAGGATCGCCCCAACGAGAAAGTAAGGACGGCGACGCCCAAGCCCCGTCCACGTTCGATCGCTCAGCGCACCGACTACCGGCTGGATGAGTAATCCGGTGATCGGTCCGGCGAGCCAAAGATACGGCAAGTTCGCCTCATCGGCTCCAAGATATTTGTATATCGGCGACATGTTCGCCAGCTGCAAACCCCAGCCGAACTGAATTCCCAAAAAGCCGAAGCTCATGTTCCAGATTTGAAGGAACGATAGACGTGGTTTGTTCTGCATAAGAATTTTTTTCCCCGCGAATTACGCCAATAAACGCGAATAATTAAAACTTTGGACGACCTGATCGGTCACGGCCGCCAGCACCGGTTCACCAAAAAAATCGCGAACGTTCGCGTTATTCGCGGGCAAATCTCATTTGCTCACATATATCCCCGCCGACCTCGCCGGAATCATCGCCCGAACCTTGCTGTCGCTCAGCTTGATGTCCGGCAGTTTACCGAGCGCGTCGGTTAGAGTTGCATTGATGGCGATCTGCTTGCTGATGAACTTCAGATCAAAGTTGACCTCGGCCGATTTCGTATCGTTGTTGAAGATGACGATCACGGCGGCTTTGTCCGTCAACCTAGCGTAAGCGTATTGCTGTTCTTCATCGACGAGATCTAACGAGCGGCCGCGTCGAAGCGGTTCGTGCAGTTTACGAAGCTCGCCGAGTTTCGCGAGGTGATTCCAAACGTCGTTCTCTTGAGCGGTGCGCCCTTGGGCGGTAAACGCATTTCGCGCGTCACCGGGAAATCCGCCCGGAAAATCGCGACGATTGTCGGGATCGCCACCGCCGGGCATCGCGATCTCGTCACCGTAATAGAGCAGCGGAGTTCCTCGCGATGTCATGATCAGCGTCTGTGCAAGCTTGAGCCCTTCAGTCGTCGCTCCCTTCTCGTTCATGAACCGTTCCATGTCGTGAACGCCGAGGAATGTGACGAGCGAGTTCGGTTTTGGGTAGATCCAGTCGCGCGAAAACATCTGGTGAACTTCGCGGATGTTGCCGCCCTTTGCGAACGCGTTTCGGATCGGGTAGAAAAGTCCGAAGTCGTAAAGCGTGTCGATCTCGGTGTCGATGCCGTCATGCCCGCGTCGGCCTTTTTGAAAGTAAGAAAGCAGTACTGGATCGCTATCGAAAAGCTCGCCGAGTATATTCACCTTCGGAAATTCCTTGTGAACCGCCGATCCCCATTTTGCCCAGAACGTGCGCGGAACGTGCGGCAGCGTGTCCATGCGGATCGAATCGAACCCGACCTGTGCGATCCACCAAAGCGAGTTCTGGATCAGATACTTCTCTACCTCCGGATTGTTCTGGTTAAGGTCAGGCAGTATGTCGATGAACCAACCGTCGATGTTTCTCCGCTGCGTTTGATAAGTCGCCCGCGGATTCATCGCCGTCCATTTCTGCCAGTTATTCGAGACGTGGTCTTTAACGGTGCCGTTGAACCACGACGGTGTCGGCGGATCGTTAGCCCAGACATGATAAGGGCCGGTGTGATTCACGACCTGATCTTGCAGCACGACAAAGCCAGCCTGATGCGCCTTATAGACAAACTCCTTCAGCTTAGCCATATCACCCAGATGCTCATCGACGCCATAAAAATCTATCGCGCCGTAACCGTGAAATCCGGTAGTCGTCGGCATTTCGGGCGGATAGACCTCGAGCGTATCTTCGCGGTTGGCATTGTCGTAGACGGGCGTCGTCCAAATCGCGGTAGTGCCGAGCGACTTGATGTACGGCAGCCTATTGATGATCCCCTGCAAGTCCCCGCCGTGATAGTGTCGGCCCTTTTTGCGATCGTATAGTCCCTTTGATTTCGCCGGGTCGTTGTTCGTCCCGTCGCCGTCGGTAAAGCGGTCGGTGAAGACGAAATAGATCACGTCATCCGGCGTAAACCCGTTGTAATTTCCAAGCCTCGGCTGCGCCGCAAAGATCTCGAACGGAAAGTTGACGCTGCCTTTCGGCGTTACGATCCGCAGATCGTATTTGCCGACCTTAACAGTCTCGGCGATGCGAATGTCCGCGAACAAATAATGTCCGTTGGAGCTCGTTTCGAAATTCGATGCAGTTATGCCCGGCGTATTCGATTCGATGCGAGCCCCGGCCAGGTTCGTGCCGCGGATGAGGACGCGAACGGGGTTAATCGTGCTCTGCGTCCACCAACTCGGCGGATCGGATTTTTCAAACGTCGGCGATTGCGCCGCTGCAGTTTCAAAGCCGCAGACGACAAACACTAGTACGGAGATCACCGTAATAGCAGATAAACGCAGATGAACGCGAATATTGAGAAAAACGGGGTGGATAAAGGATTTTATATCTGTGTTCATTTGCGTTTATTTGCGGTAGAAACTATCCCGACGTGCGTCCATACGTTTCCGTCAACTCCCTTAATCGTTCGATCATCTCCGGCGTGATCGAACCATCGACGTAACGCCAAAACCAGTTTCCCGAATCTGACGCCGGCAGATTCATGCGGCCTTCAGTGCCGATGCCAAGCACGTCCTGCAGAGGTGCGATCGCGGTATGCGCGACCGACGACCAAACCGTGCGAATAAAATCCCAATGGATCTCGCCCCCGTCGGTACACATATATTTCAGACAATATTCGTGCTCGCGGCCGATGTCTGCGGCATCGCGAGTAGAACCGGCACCGGCCTGAGAAAACCACCATCCGACGGTCGTGTCGTTGTCGTGAGTGCCGGTGTATGCGACGCAGTTCGTGATGTAGTTATGCGGCAGATCATGATTCTTTGCATCGCCGCCGAACGCGAATTGCAGTATGCGCATGCCTGGAAATCCGAACCCATCGCGAAGCTCTTCGACATCGGGCGTGATCACGCCGAGGTCTTCCGCGATCACGGGTAGATCGCCGAGGGCTCGTTTAAGTGCGACGAAAAGCTCTTTACCAGGCACTTCGACCCAGCGTCCGTTCTCGGCAGTCTTGTCGCCGCCCGGCACTTCCCACGCGGCCGCGAATCCGCGAAAGTGATCGACGCGGACGACATCGACCGTCCGTAATGTAGCGGCAACACGAGCGATCCACCAACTAAAACCTTCGCGGCGCATCGCGTCCCAATCGTAGATCGGATTGCCCCAAAGTTGGCCCGTTTTCGAAAAATAATCGGGCGGCACTCCGGCCACTACCTTCGGCGATCCGTCGTCATTGAGCTTGAACTTATCTTGATTGCACCAAACGTCTGCCGAATCGAGCGCGACAAATATCGGCACGTCGCCGACGATCTTTATGTCCTTCTTGTTCGCATAAGCTTTCAGCTCGCTCCACTGCGAGAAGAACAAAAACTGGAAAAACTTTTGAGCCTGTATCTCTTCATACAGCCGATTCGCTTCCGCCGCCACCGCAGTCCGCATTCGAAGCTTCAATGGATCTGGCCATTCGTACCACGGGCGTTGGTTCTGTTCGGCCTTGATCGCCCGATACGTCGCGTAATCCTCAAGCCACCAATCGTTCTCCTGATTAAACTTTTCGAATCGTCCGCGAAGATCGACGCTGGTCGTCTGGTGAAACGCCTTGTACGCTTCGGGCAAGAGCTGATTCTTCCATTCATACACGCCGCCGAAATCGACCTTGTGCGGAGCGAAGTTTGGTCTGTTTTGAAGTAACGACGCGTCAAGCAATTCCGCCTCGACCAACTTTTCAGGAGAGATAAGCAACGTGTTTCCGGCAAACGCGGAGAAGCATTGATAAGGCGAATCGCCGTAGCCAGTCGGCCCGAGCGGAAGTATCTGCCAATATGTCTGCTTTGCCTCCGCCAGCAGATCGACGAACTTGTAAGCCTGGATGCCCAGATCGCCGATGCCGAAGTCACCCGGCAGTGATGTCGGATGAAGCAAGATTCCTGATGCCCGAGGAAAATTCATAATGGAACGCGGACATTCTTGTCCGCAAGAACACCGCCACGACGCTTCGATCATTCGGGAGCGTAACCAAAAGCCGCCACGCTCTTGGGTGGCAAAGTAAGCGTCATCTTCTCAGCGATCCATTCACCCTTGGCGCGAGGATCGGCGACGTTCGTCAATTTGTTGCGAGCCCCGTTAGTCGTCAGCGCGAAAGGAGCCGGAAAACTGACTGATTTTTCCGTCCCGCCGATGTTGAAAGCAAAGATGTTCCACGCGACGGAGTTTCCCGCCTTAGCTTCACGAGCGAAAACGTATGCGTCGTTGTCGAAGAACAGGTCGACCGTGCGACCTTGCTTCACTGCTAGCCGCGACTTGCGGATCTTTACCCACTCTCGCGTCCATTCGAACATCTTTTGCTCATCGGCGGTTCGTCCAGCTCTGGTGAACGCATCGCGCGGATCGCCGGGAAAGCCGCCCGGAAAATCCTTGCGGTTATCCGGATCGTGGCCGCCGGTCATCGCGATCTCTTCACCGTAGTAGAGCTGCGGTATCCCACGCGACGAAAGGATGAACGCCATGTTCATCATCGCCGCTTCGGCGGTCGCGTCTTTGAGCGACATGAAGCGGTCCGTGTCGTGATTGTTCGATAGTAAGCTGACGTTATTGATGTTGCCGTAAAGGCCATCGTATTTCAATACATCACGGAGAGCCCGGGCCGGCTTCTTTCCGGTGAAAACTTCGAGCGACGTTCGCCACAATTTGAAATCGAAAACCGCCGGCAATTGCGTATCGACACCGTCCCAACCCGTTTTTCCGCCTTGGAAAAAAGCCGTCTGGGCCGAGTCCTCCTCGAACACCTCGCCGACCATCCAGTAGTTCGGATACTGCTTGCGGATCGCCGCCGACCAATCGCGAATAAACGTGCGCGGCATGTACTGGATCGTGTCCTGCCGGATGCCGTCGATGCCGGTCATGCCGACCCACCAAAGCGCGTTCTGAATCAGATATCGCGAGACCTCGGGTTCGTCCTGATTGAGATCGGGCAGCAGTTCGTTGAACCAGCCTTTTATCAGGTTGTCTCGCTCGGCTTGCGACGCGTTCGGTGAGAGCAATACCGAATTGTTGAAAGTGTTCTGCGAGTATTGGCTAAACCAATTCTCAAGCGGCGGACGCTTGGCCCACGGATGCTGAATGCCAACGTGATTCGCGACCTGATCCTGAACGACCTTGATGCCGTTTCGATGGCACTCGCGTATCATCTCTTGCAGATCGGCCATCGAACCGAAGTGATTCTCGACGCCGTAATAGTCGATCGCGTGATAGCCGTGATAGTTAGTATTTGGGCACCACGGTTTGTCGCAGTTGTTCGCCTCGTCCGGATTGTCGTACCAAGGCGTCAGCCAGATCGCGGTTACTCCAAGTTCTTTAAGATATGGAATGCGTTTCGCGATCCCCTTGAAGTCCCCGCCATGCCACGCACGCGCGTTTTTCCGATCAACATCCTCATTATTTGCCGCGTCACCGTCGGCGAAACGGTCCGTCATTATGAGGTAAATGACATCTTCGTTACTGATCGTTTCAGTCTTGTTTTCGAGGCGTGGCGAGACGTAGAAAGGAACCTTTACCGACCCCGCGGAAGTTTTTAGATCGAGTGAGTAAGGGCCGGGCGTCGCAGACGGATCGATCTCGACATCGAAGAAAATGTAATCGCCACGCGAGTTGACCCGCGTGTTCGAAACTTTCAGCGTCGAGGCAGGTGAAGTTACGCTCGCGTTCTGAAAATTCTCCCCGCGAACCATCACCCGCACCGGGTTGATCGTGTGACCAGCCCACCAATTCGGCGGCTCGACCTTGTCAATCCGCGGCCCCTGAGCACTTACACACACGACGAGCCCGCAGAGAAAAGCGATTACGCTGAACCAACGTGAAACCGGCATGATCTTTCGGCTGAAATGCGAAAACTAAGAACTAAGATTATCAGTTTTCACTTTTTACGTTTCAGTCAGGTTTGGAAATGCAGGGCGTGAAGTCTTTCGATCTCACGCCCTGGCTGCGACCAAGAGGTGGTTCGCCGGATATTGTTTCGGCGGCATTCGTTGCTGGGCCGTCACCGAGAATCAAACCGAAGAGCTTGGTTAGACTAGAACGACAGCCGCATTCCAAACTGGATCTGTCGGTTCGAGAACGGAGCGATCCCGCGGATAAATCCGAAGCCTTCCACGGCTCTTCCGTCATCAACGTTCGTATTCGGCGTACCCCATTGAATGTTATTGAACAGGTTGAAAGCCTCCGTACGAAACTGAAGCTTTATCGTTTCCGTAAACGCGAAGTCTTTGGAAATACCAAAATTCACGATGTACGTAGACGGTGAACGCAGCGAATTTCGTTCCAGATTGCCTATTCCTGAGGCCGGTACCGAGAACGAAGCCCGGTTAAGCCACGGCGTGTTGCTTTCACCATTAGCGTAAGGATCACCCGTAAGGTTAACTAACTTGTTATCTTTTCTGACGTCAAAAGCATTGCCGCTCTGTGCACGAAAGATGTTATTGATCTGCCAGCCACCGATAACATAGTCCAGAGCTTTCGGAATGTCGTCGCCGAACTGTCGGCCGCGGCCATAAGGTAGCTCGTAGATCGTCTCGAACGAGAAGACATGCGGATAATCAAGACGCGACGTTGTGAAATCTTCAACGTAATTGACGCCTCCCGTCGGATTGTCAAACGCGCCGTTACCGTTATCTTTTGTCTTCGATAAAGTGTATGCCGCGATGTACTGCCAACCTTTATTGAAACGGCGATCCAGTTGGATCTGTAGCGAGTCATAGGAGGACTCGCCGATGTCGTCTCGAACGTTCACGGAACCGAGGCCTGGGTAGCAGGCTCCGAGGGAGCGGCCCGAAATTGGACAAGGAATCGCTGTCGACGCCGAGTCCAAAAAGCTTCCGTTTAAGTTGTAATAAAGAATCAGGTTTCGCCCACGCGTACCCACGTAGCCAACACTTAACGCGGTGTCGTTGGTGAGCTGCTGCTGCATCTGAAAGTTGAACTGATGGACGTTAGACACTTTATTGTCCGGGCGGACCGCAATAACGTTGGCGTTCAACGGGTTATTGAGAAACGCCGCGCTCGTGTTCGGAGCCGGCAGTGGAAGCGGCTGAGTTGCAAGCGTGTTGTCGTTGCTGTTCAAGGGTGCTTGCCCGGTGAAGGTAACGCGGTAACCATCGTTGTAGCTAAAGTTCAGGCTGCCAGCATACGGCGGGTTCTGAGCTAGCTGATTGTTGATGCCGCCGCGGTCAAGAAAATAGAAGAGTCCATATCCGCCGCGCAGAACCGTTTTGGCATTGCCGAACAAGTCATAGGAAAGTCCAAGGCGCGGACTCCAGTTGTCTTTATCCGTCTCAACAAGCGAATCTTTGCCGTCTGCGGCGAGAACTAATCGACCACCATCAAGGTCGAAATTCGCCTGTCTGGCATATCGCTCTGTTGGGTTTGTGAAGACCTCGTATCGTAAACCCAAGTTCAAGGTTAGCTTACGGTTTACACGCCAATCGTCCTGAAAGAACAAAGCGTTCTCCCAATTGCGAGTGCCAACCGGTCCGCCTTGAAAACCGATCTCATATCGACACATAAAACCGATCAGCAAGTCTGCCTGCTCGAATCCAGTAGTTCCGGACTGTGCCAAACTTGGAGCTCCCGGACCGCCGGGGCACTGCGTGAAGTCTCCGTTGCCGTACATTCTGAAGTCGCCTTTACCGGCGAGAGGACGGAACAACGAAACTTCTCTGTTGAGAATTGTTCCGCCGAACTTAAAGGTGTGTGCTCCGCTAACGATACTAACACTATCGACGAGCTGTAGGGTATTCTGCGGAACTCGATAGGGACCGAAGTCACCGGTGTATTCAACCTGATCGTTGTATCCGCCAACGAGAGCGCCGCCACCGAGACTTTCGTCGCGGTTAGCATTGACAATCCCAAGGTCAGCCGAAATAGATTGATCGCCAAACGGTGGCTCGTAACCATATCTAAGTCGGTTTCCTTGAACTCGAAGTTCGTTCAGGATCGTAGAAGTTATAGCCTTGTTCCAGCCTACGACTAGGCCTTTTGTACGCGTCGGGTTCGAGCCGGAGCCGAATCCTGATGGCAACGTAGGAAGTCGAGAGGTCACCTCTTGGCTATACTTGCCCCAGTTGCCTCTCACGAACACCTGATCTTCATCCGTTAAATTTGCGTCAAATCGAAAGTCGATAACGTCCTGATCGTCGATCTGAACTCGCGTATTTTCGTAGTTCTTGAAAGCAGTCCCGTTTCGATTTGGAAGCGGAAACGCCTTTAGATAGGCGAGAGCAGCAGTATTTAGTCGGTTTGGCCCGAGCAGGTCAAGCCTGTTTCCGGCAATGGCGGCACCGGTTCTTGGATCACGGAGTTGGATGACGCGGTTATAACCATTGTTAGCCGCGTCGAGAAGTATCGAAAAATCGCCATTTCGCATTGCAGCCGTTGGGACAGTCGCTTGGTCTGTGCCCACCGGCAAAAACTGACGAAGGCCTTCGTAACTGCCAAAGAAGAATATCTTGTCCTTCCACACCGGTCCACCGACGGTTCCACCAAACTGTCCCCGACGGAACTCGGGCCGATTCGGCTCGAAAGCTCGTCGAGCGTCCAGATTGTCATTGCGGATATAGGTGTACGCCGTTCCGAATATGTCGTTTCGACCGGAACGAGTTACGGTGTTGATGATCGCACCACCACCTCGACCGAATTCAGCCGTAGCAACGCTCGTCTGAACGCGGAATTCCTGAACCGCGTCTGCCGACGGGAAAATGTTGATGGTGTTTACGAGTGACTCATTATTGTCCACGCCGTCGAGCAGGAAGTTATTGGCTTGAGTACGTTGCCCGTTCACCGATAGCGCGGCCCCGCCCGTGTTTCGGCCGCGATATGTCTCAGCGTCACCGCCCGCACCTGTCGCAAATCCACCCACGACACCCTGGGTTACGCCAGGCGTTAAGCGAGCCAACTCGATCACATTTCTTCCGTTGAGAGGAAGTTCAACTATTTGGCGGCCCTGAATAGTTTCGCCGACAGCAGATGTGCCGGCATCTACCTGCGGAACGTCTGTCGTCACCGTAACCGTTTCAGTTACCGCTCCGGCTTCGAGTGCGACGGTCAGGGGTGCTGTTTGAGCGACCTCAAGAGTAATCTCTTGCTTGGTCGTTTTGAAATTGGGGGCTGTTACTTCAACTGCGTAACGTCCGGGCTGCAGCGAAAGTACGCTGAAAGAGCCGTCGTCGCTGCTGGTGGCGGTGACTTCGCGGCCCGTGGCGACCGAGGTGACCTTGACGGTTGCCCCTGCCACAACGGCACCGGCCGAGTCGGTGACCGTACCCTGGATTCTCGCCGATTCAGTTTGCGCGGGAGCAATCGCCGCCAAACAAAAAACCGAAAAGACGAAGAAGATCATCTGTTTCATTTTGTTTTTTCCGTTTAATCTCATAATTCTGATCGCCTCTCGCGAAAAAAAACTGCCAATTCGAAAGCCAAGCAAGCGGCAACATGATTAGTTTTCGCCTTTTGCCGCGAAGCTATCCCAACAGGGAAACTGATTGAAATTTTTACAGAAGATTTACTACTGTTTGTTGCGGAAACAAACAAAGTTTTAATACATCCGTAACGAGTTGTCAATAACTTTTCTCGTTTTCGTCAAAACTTAATTCGCGGATGCAAATTTTCGAGCCAAAACTAGGCTTATCGAGCCTAGGATGCTTGGCCGGTCACCTAGTGAAGAGTGCACTATTTCAGCCATTTTTACTTCCTGCCTAATGCTTCGCTGACCCGCCTCTTGAATCTCATCTTTTATAAGGTCCCAGGCTTTTGTGATACTTCCGCTGATAACTATTGCCTGCGGACTAAAGCCGATCAATAAATTGGAAATACCAATACCTAAATACTTTGCATTTAGCTTTAGCTGGTCAATGGCCCGTTGTTCGCCATTGTTCGCAAGGCCGATCAGATGCTCGATCGTCATTGAAGATTGAACCGTGCCGCTGCAATTCGAATGCTGATAGCGATATAACATGGCTTTCTCGGATGCATGAGCCTCCCAACAATCACGTCGGCCGCACGAGCAATCGACCGGAGCATCGGCCCCGACGAACATATGACCGAACTCGCCCGCGGCGCCATCCTCGCCGCGGTAAACCTGTCCGTCGATGATGATTCCCGTTCCAATACCCTCGGCCACGAAAACCATTATGAAGTTTCGGGTGCGCTTGATCTCGTCATTCCCAAACCAAAGCTCGGCCAGCGCCACCGCATTTGCGTCGTTCTCGATAACTACGCGAGCTCCTGTCTGTTCTGTGATCTGACGGCCGATGTCCAGATTCGACCACTGGAAATATGGAACGTAAAGGATCTCGCCGCTTGTCTGATCGGCAATTCCGGGAATACTAATACCGACCTCGAGGTCTGCGTCAGGATAAGCCTCGACGTACTTTTTGACCTTACCGAGAATCTGCGTATCCATGTATCGGATGTCGGAAGAAGTCGGGAATTCGTCCCTCTCGAGCAGGCTTCCGGCCAGATCCGCGAGCACAACCGTGGTTACGCTCGGCGTAACATCGACGCCAATGGCCACAGGCCTTCCTGTTCTGAGCTTTAGAAGCGTTGGCTTCCTGCCGCCTGTCGAGTCTCCGCTTCCCGTCTCTTCGATCAACCCCTCAGCCTGCAGATCGTCGACGATCGCGGAAACGGTCGAACGCTGCAATGAGGTCTCCCGTGCGATCTCGGCTCGCGAAATAGGCGAGCGGGCCCTTACGTAGTTCAACACTATCTGCTTATTGATATCCCGGATGGTGCTGTGCCGGGCGACCTGCTTTTCGACCTTGTGCAGATAGATTTTCTTCATGAAACTTCGGGATCGATCCTTACTTTGTTATGGAAACAAACAAAGCAATCATATACCTTTCAAGCTAAACGTCAAGAACGAGCTGGCGAAGCAGGATTCTTACAAGAATTTACTTGACTCTGTAGTCTACTCTATACTTCATAGTAAGTCTTGGGAGAAAACGATGGTTGAAAGTTACAAGATCGGCGAGGTTGCGAAGCAAACGGGAGTCGGGATAGAGACGTTGCGATTCTACGAGAAAAGCGGACTGCTCGATCGGCCGTCGCGTACGGCAAGTGGCTATCGTGTCTATGACGCGTCGATCGTAGATCGACTAGCGTTTATAAAGAAGGCGCAAGTGCTAGGGTTCACGCTTGACGAGATCCGCGAACTTATCGCTCACAAGCGGGCTGGCGAGAGCCCTTGCAAGCACGTGCGGGCGAAGGTGAAGTCCAGACTTGTTGAACTCGACGAACGCATCAGGCAGATGTCGCTCTATCGCGAAGAGCTTGCGGCAGAGCTAAAGCAGTGGGAGAAGAAACGCGAGGTAGCAGGACACGTTTGCGGCTTGATCGAGAGTTCGCACATAAAGCATCCTGCCGCAATGGTGGGCAAATTCGGTAAGAAGCAATGAATAAAGTACAGACAACAGTGACGGCGCCAGAGATCGTGTGCGGCGGATGTGCGAACGCGATCAGGAAGGCGTTCGGCAGAGTGGATGGAGTTTTAGGCGTCGAGGTCGAAGTGGAGACGAAGCAGGTTAGCGTCGAACACGAAGAGTCGATCACTCGCGAGGACATCGCCAAAGTCTTGGACGACGCGGGATTTTCGGCTAGCTGAGAAAATGGATACGGCTGTGACAAAAGTAGAACGGATCGATATGCCGATCACAGGCATGACGTGTGCGGCATGTGCGAATCGCATCGAGCGTATTTTAGCTAAGCAGCTCGGCGTCAAGGATGCGTCGGTTAATTTTGCGACCGAGCGTGCGACCGTCAGCTTCGATCCGCAGGCGACGAACATCGTATCGCTGGTCGAAACGGTAAGAGGTGCGGGCTACGACGCGCATCCGCAGATCTCAGACGACGGGGAGGACCCGCTAGAGAAAGCTCACGCCGCGGAATATCGGTCGGCGAAGCGAAAGTTCATCGTCGCCGCGGTTTTGTCTTTCCCTGTTCTGGTCATCGCGATGTCGCACGGATCGATACCGTGGCTGAACTTCGGCGGTGTGAATTGGCTGCAATTGGTGATGACGACTCCTGTCGTGTTGTACTCCGGCAGACAGTTTTACTCCGGAGCTTGGGCAGCGTTCAAACATCGAGCGGCGGACATGAACACGCTGATCGCGGTCGGCACCGGAACGGCGTATGTGTATTCGGTCCTCGCGACAGCATTTCCGTCGTGGTTTGTGACGGCGGAACATAGCGCTCACTCGATGGACGTTCCAGTGTATTTCGAAGCCGCCGCCGTGATCATAGCGTTGATCTTGCTAGGGAATCTGCTTGAGTCGCGAGCGAAGGGCCGCACTGGAGAGGCGATTCGCAAACTCATCGGACTCCAACCGAAGACGGCGACGGTTATCCGCGAAGGTGTCGAGATCGAAATTGCGACTGATGCTGTATCGAAGGGCGATACCGTGGTCGTGCGGCCGGGCGAGCAGATCGCCGTCGACGGCATCGTTACGGAAGGTTCGTCCGCGATCGACGAATCTATGTTGACGGGCGAGAGTATTCCGGTTGAGAAACGTGTCGGTCACGAAGTGTTCGCGGCGACGATTAACAAAACCGGTGCGTTTCAGTTTCGAGCAACGAAGGTGGGCAAGGATACTGCTTTGCAGCAGATCGTCCAGCTCGTTCGTAACGCGCAAGGCTCGAAACCGCCGATCGCAAAGCTCGCGGATAAGATCAGCGGCATCTTTACACCCGTCGTAATATCGGTCGCCATCGCGACGTTCGTCGTCTGGTTCGTCGCCGCATCGCCGGAAGTCCGCTTCACAATGGCGCTGGTGAATTTCGTGTCGGTGTTGATCATTGCCTGTCCATGTGCGTTGGGACTCGCAACGCCGACGGCGATCATGGTCGGGACGGGCAAAGGCGCTGAGCTGGGAATTCTTATCAAAGGCGGCGACAGTTTAGAGACAGCGCATAAATTAGACACGGTCGTGCTCGATAAGACCGGTACGATCACGAAAGGCGAGCCGAGTCTGACTGACGTGATCGCGTTCGACGGCTTTGAGGAAAACGAATTTCTGCGGCTGATCGCGTCGGCTGAGAGATCGAGCGAGCATCCGCTGGCGTCGGCGATCGTAGGAGGTGCGAGGGAACGCGGGATCGAACTGTTGCGCGCGGAGACCTTCAACGCAGTAGAAGGCCGGGGCGTGAAAGCAACAGTAGACGGACGCGAGATCTTGCTCGGTAACGATCGACTGATGCTCGAGTCGCGAGTGCCCGATTTGTCGAGTACTTCCGATTTAGTTGTGAGGCTCGCGACCGAAGGCAAGACAGCGATGATCGCGGCGATCGACGGAAAGCTCGCCGGGATAGTCGCGGTGGCCGATACGGTCAAGGACGAATCGAAGACGGCAATCGCCGAGTTGCGCGGAATGGGGCTTACGGTCGTGATGATGACGGGCGACAATCAGCGGACGGCGGATGCGGTCGCAAAGGAAGTTGGAGTAGACCGAGTGATAGCGGAGGTTCTGCCCGAAGGAAAATCGAGCGAGATCAAGCGGCTGCAAAGTGAAGGCAGAATCGTTGCAATGGTTGGTGACGGCATCAACGATGCCCCGGCGCTCGCTCAAGCCGATGTTGGAATCGCGATAGGTACTGGCACCGACGTTGCGATCGAGTCTAGCGACATCACGCTGATCCGCGGAGACCTTCGCGGCGTCGCGACGGCGATCGGGTTATCTAAAGCGACGATCAAAACCGTGAAGCAAAATCTGTTTTGGGCGTTCATCTATAACGTCATCGGAATTCCGGTCGCGGCCGGCGTGCTTTATCCGATCTTTGGCTGGCTGCTGTCGCCGGTTATCGCAAGCGCGGCAATGAGCCTGTCGAGCGTATCGGTTGTCACGAACAGCTTGCGGCTGCGCAGGTTTGAAGATGGAAGGAGGGCGTGATGGATTCGGCAGAGATCTTTGTAGTAGTCGGCGGCGTTACGCTGATCGCTCTGGTGCTTTGGTATTTTTTCGGCGAGCGTGCGTCGGTTTCGGCAGAGATGAATGAAACCGGTATTCAAGAGATCGACATTACAGTCAAGAGCGGCTACTCGCCGGATGTTATCGTTGTAAGATCTGGAGTGCCGGTGAGGCTTAATTTCTATCGAGACGAAACATCATCCTGCAGCGAACAAGTGATCCTTAGCGACTTCGGCATTGCCCGTGACCTGCCTGCGTTCAAGACGACCGCAGTCGAGTTTACGCCGAATAAGCCAGGCGAATTTCCGTTCACCTGCGGGATGAATATGCTTCATGGGAAGTTGGTTGTGACGCGATGACGAGTCTGAGATAACGCAGAGACCGCAAGAGACCGCAGAGGTCGCAGGGTAAGAAAATTCTTTCAGCGTCCCCTCCGCTCTCCGCATTTAAGATGCTCTGCTATTTCCCGCAAGGTTTCATCGCCGAGGGTTCGAAGCGGTCAACGTATACACGGGCATAGGTTGAAACGTTGACTCGGATCTTGTTAAAGACGAAGCAGTAGTAGTCTTCTTCTTTGATCCGCTCGCCGAGATATTTCATCGCCGTGACCTCGCTCCAATATTCACGGCTTTCCCAGATCTCGATCGGTGTGCCGCCGATCGCTTCAGCGAGTTCGACTAGTTTTTCGTCTTTTGTATTGTGGCCGTTTTTGAGGAATATCGATGTATATTCGGGAATCAGCTTGCTTTGTTTCTCAAGCATTTCGCGGTTGGCGGTCGCGGCTTGCGCTACGTGACCCAACTCGTGTGAAAGCTTGGTAGCGGCAAGGATTCGTCCGCTGATCATGTAGGAAGATTGATCGGTCGATAGCGAATTCAAGACGGGATAATAGATCGGGTTCGGGTAACCGCTGTCGATCTGCGAGCCGAGCGTTATCGTCGCTCCGACGAAGCTGCCCTTATTGTCCCATTGAAACTTATCGGTACCCGCGCCTTTGCCTTTATCCCCATCGATCTTGATCGTAAGAACGAATCCCGGATTATTCGCATAACTTTCCCATTGGCCCCTTCCAAACTCGGTCGATAGCAGCTCGGCTTTCCACCGGTTGTAACGCTCCATGTATTTTTTCGGGATGTCTTCGCGAATGCCGCCGTCACGCGGAGTCGGCACTATCTCGACCGTGGGAAAGAAGTATCCGTGTGAGAACGCCATCGAGGGCAGGGCGAGGCAAGAAACAACAACCAAAACACTCGAGAGCAAAAGCCGCCGCACCATTCTCATCAAGAACGTCCTCCTTTATAAGGCTGGTTAATTTTCTAGTTTTTGGAAACTAATCAAAAATATAGCAAAGACGTTCCAGCGTCAATAAAGTTCTTTTGGCACTGCACTGCCCAAAACAAAAACAGCGTGCCCGGTTTGGACACGCTGTTTCCGTTGAATCCTAAAGGATTCGGTTATTCAATTATATCTCCAAAGTAATTATGCATATACATATCACCCCCAGTGCCTTTATTGTCGCACAGTTTCAGCCAGCTTTTCCATAAGTTTTTTTGGAGCGCCCGATTGAGCGCTTGGCGGGTTTCAGGCTAAAGTTCCATCACACCAAATGAGCGTTAAAGACCTTGATCTGGAATTGGAAGACGACGGCAGGGTAACGGGCCGTTTTGACGCGTGGCGAAATCGGGCCGGTTTCTTTCTTGCCCCGTTCGTGTTTCTAATGATCTGGCTGATGCCGATGCCGTCGCTAAAGCCAGAGGCACACAGCCTCGCGGCGATCATCGCGGCGGTCGTTGTGATGTGGATATGCGAATCGCTGCCGATGCCGGTGACGGCGCTGATCGGCGCAGCATTGTGCATCTTCCTGCAGGTGGCCGACGCCAAGTCCGTACTCGCACCGTTTGCCGATCCGTTGATATTTCTCTTCATCGGCTCGTTCATACTCGCCCGGGCGATCTTTCTGCACGATCTCGACAAGCGCTTGGCTTACGGCGTGCTCTCGCTCAAGTGGATCGGCGCGAAACCTTCGCGGATATTGTTCGCATTCGGCGCTGTTACAGCCTTCATCTCAGGCTGGATCTCTAACACGGCCACGACCGCGATGATGTTCGCGATCGGTTTGTCGATCATCCACTTTCTGTTCAAGCATGAGAAGGAGACGGGCATAAAGATAAATCGAAACTACGCGACGGCGCTCATGCTGATAACGTCGTTTGCGGCATCGATCGGCGGGTTAGCTACGCCTATCGGCACGCCTCCCAACGTGATCGGCCTGGGGTTCATCCGTAATTTGCTCGGGGTCGAGATACCGTTCTTTAGCTGGATGCTGATCGGCGTACCAGTAGTAATTTTTCTGTATATCTTTTTGTACCTGTACCTGAACCATCTCGCACCGGCCGGTGTAAAAGAGATTCAGGGAAGCGCCGAGATGATCGCCCGCGAACGCGACGAACTCGGCAAATGGACGCGAGCACAAAAATCGACCGTTATCGCCTTTGGCACCGCCGTCTTTCTTTGGGTGTTCTCGGGCGTTGTTGCGCTCGTCGCCGGCGACGCGAGTCCGTTATACAAAACCATCTCTACCCGCGTGCCCGAAGCTGTCGGCGCTCTCACCGGTGCGATGCTGTTGTTCTTTTTGCCGGGCAATGCGAAGGGCGAAAAGGCGATCACGTGGAGCGAGGCCCAGAAGATCGATTGGGGCGTCGTGCTTCTATATGGAGGCGGATTCGCGCTCGGCGTGTTGTCGTTTCAAACCGGCTTGGCAGAAGCGATCGGTCGGAATCTAACCGAGCTTTTACCGTTGAGCGGCGAGTTCGGATTGCTGGTCGCATCAGTGATAGTTGCGATCCTGCTCAGCGAAACTACGTCGAACACGGCGTCGGCAAATATGGTCGTGCCGGTCGTGATCGCGATCGCTCAAGTGCAAGGGGTCGACCCGTTCATGCCCGCCCTCGGCGCAACCATGGCCGCAAGCCTCGGCTTCATGCTTCCCGTCTCAACCCCGTGCAACGCCGTCGTCTACGGCTCCGGCTACATCCCGCTGATGAAGATGATCCGCTACGGCATCCTGCTCGACATCGCCGGTGCAATCGTCATCATCGCGCTCGTCTCATTGATCGCCCCGATGATCCGTTAAGTGACGCGCGACCAACACGTTCAAGACCGCAGCCGATCGCGACGCAACCTTTCTAGTTCAGCCTTTAGAGGTAGCCAATGTATTTTGTCCGCTTCACGCTCCTGCCGTTCTTCTTCAGAGAGGCCTTGCATAAGCAGATTTTCATCCTTAGCCAAAGCTGCTTTCAGAAGAGGACGAACATTCTCAAGCTCTTGAGAACTGTCAGGACTCGCTTCAGCAACTTCCATCAAAAGCTCGGGTGTACGCAATTCCAGCAGCCAAAACTCTACCCTCTCTGGCGCGGGTTGATCTCTGCCAGCGAAGTAATCAGCCTCGACGAGCCGACGGATCATCGGCCAGTCTTTATCCCGTTGTGTTTTCTTTGCCTTAACAAGATCAGGCAATGACATGAGATGAAACTCCACCCCGTCGTCAGAAGCTATTGTGTTTCGCCGTTCCCAAAGCTGTTCGAAGTCGTCAACGCCCCGTAGCTTCGTCATGACGTTCACTCTTAATCCGTCGGCTTCAGGTGTTGCGCACCGGAAGTGTATCGCATGTCCACGCTCCAAATATTCAATTGAAAATGGAGGAACCGCGATAACGTCGGCGTCCAATTCGTCGAGGGCAGCCGTAAGCTGGACCAGATTCTCTTCACTTGCCAGAATGGCAAAGTCTATATCGCGGCTAAATTCGGCGGCGCCGTACAAGATGCAAGCCTGACCACCCATCAATAGGGCGCGGACTTGGTGTGAAGCGATCGAAGAAAGGACTTTGCGTATCGGGCTCAGGATCAAGGGAGCCTCCTAGAGACAGGTAAGTGTCCCAAAGTTTTGAAGATTGTCGCCATCGCTCTGTCGGCGTAAGCGAATACCACTCGGCCCACTCTTCACCTACAAGCTCTTCGGCGGAGATCTTAGACATCTAATCAAACCTTATCACATTCGGTTCAGCCCGGAATCACCAATCCCGGTTCGCAAGACGGTGGCATAGGTCGTCTCGGCCATAAGGCTCGGGTTGAGTAAATTGTGTAAAGTGGATTTTGGTGCCGGAGGTCGGACTCGAACCGACATGGGGTTGCCCCCGCCAGATTTTGAGTCTGGTGCGTATACCAAT
>CADEGD010000022.1 GCA_902826795.1 uncultured Acidobacteriota bacterium
CCATCACGGTCGAGATCAATATCGGCATCGCTCCGTGCGATGGGGAATACGACACGCCCGAAGAGATCCTGCGCGACGCCGACATCGCGATGCATTACGCGAAAGAGAAAGGCAACGGGCTTGCCGTATTTACCAAGCAGCTGCGCGACCGCTTCCTCGAACGCGTGCGGCTTGAGATGGACCTTCGTTACGCGGTCGACCGTAACGAGCTTGCTCTTCATTACCAGCCGATCGTTTCGCTGTCCGACGGGCGGCTGATCGGGTTCGAAGCCCTGTTGCGGTGGTATCACTCCGAGCTTGGATTGATCCCGCCGAACAAGTTCATCCCGATCGCCGAAGATTCCGGGCTGATCAAGCCGATCACCGTGTGGATACTCGCCGAAGCGGGCCGACAACTTGCTAAATGGCAGATGCTTGCGGCGGATTACCGTTCGCTGATGGTAAGCATCAACATATCCGGCAAGCACTTGGGCAACGACGACCTTATCCACGACGTCGAGCGTGCGCTGGAGATCACGAAGATCTGCCCTAGTTCGCTGAAGCTCGAGATCACCGAGAGCGCCGCGATGGAAAATCCGGACCACACGGTGAACATGCTTAACAGCCTCAAGGATCTCGGCGTTCAGCTCAGCATCGACGATTTCGGCACTGGCTATTCCAGCCTCAGCCACCTCCACAAGCTTCCTTTCGATACACTCAAGATCGACCGCTCGTTCGTCTCCTGCGTCGGAGAAGACGGCGAGGGATCGGAGATATTGCAGACGATCATCTCGCTTGCCAAGAACCTCAGGATGCGTGTGGTCGCGGAAGGCATCGAGACGGAATCTCAGCTCCGCGTCTTGCAAAATCTTGGCTGCGACCTCGGCCAGGGCTTCCTTCTCGCCAAGCCAAAAGGCCGCGAAGAAACCGAGCGCCTACTTTACCAGCGTCCTTCGTGGCTGCCGGAAGAGCCGCTTGCCGATTACTCACAGCACATTACAGATTCTACGGTGGACGCCCATCTGCCGGTGTTCTAAACAGAACATATCGGGCTAGTTTCGATCTTCAAAGTTGGCGAATATTCGTGCGCGAACTTATACTTTTTCAAGAATTCCAATTGAGAGGTATAGGTTCGTTTTATGTTTAAGAAGTTGCTTCTTTCTCTAGTATTCGTCTCATTTACTACCGCCGCGATCCCGGCTCAGAATGGCGCCGGATATCCGAAGGCGAAGAAGGTCGACCAGGTCGATGACTATCACGGCGTGAAGGTTTCGGACCCGTATCGATGGATGGAGGATACGGCGTCAGCCCATACTCAGAGCTGGATCGAACAGCAGAACAAGATCACGGATGCATACTTTGCGACGATACCGCAACGCGAGAAGATCAAGGCCCGGTTGACCGAGCTTTGGAATTACGAGCGGTTCGGCGCTCCTTCAAAGATCGCCGAGGGATTTTACCTCTATTCAAAGAACGACGGCCTGCAGAACCAGAGCGTGCTGTATCGTGCGAAGTCGGTTGACGATCCGGGTGAGGTTTTCTTCGATCCGAACAAGCTTTCGGAAGACGGCACGGCGGCGCTCGGCGGATCTTCATTCACCGATGACGGCAAGCTGTGGGCTTACGCGATCTCTAAGTCCGGCTCTGACCGCACCGAATGGAAGATCAAGAATCTCGAGACCGGCGAGCATCTGCCGGATACTCTGCGGCCGAATCGCCAGAGTGGTGTGTCGTGGTTGAAGGATAATTCGGGCTTCTTCTACAACCGCTTTCCCGATGCTGCGGCGGGTGCCGAACTTAAAGGTGCAAGCAAGTTTCCGAAGATCTATTTTCACAAACTCGGCACTTCGCAGGACGAAGACAAATTGATCTACGAGCGTCCGGATGACGGGGAGTTGTTCGTCGGCGGATTCGTGACCGAAGACGGCAAATGGTTCGTGATCAACGTCACGAAGGGTACGCAGCGGATGAACGAGGTTCACTTCAAAGACCTCTCGAATCCCGACTCACCGATCGTCCCGCTAATCGCAGACCGCAGTAATAGCTGGTCGTTCGTCGGCAATGACGGCCCCGTCTTTTATTTCCGCACAGACAAGGATGCCGAACGCGCGAAACTTGTGAGCGTCAACGTGCTCGCCCGCGATCGCATGTGGAAAGAGATCATCCCGCAAGCGGAAGAAACGCTGAACGGAGTGCAGTTCATCAACGACCAATTCGTTGCGAACTATCTGAAGGACGCTTACACGCGGATCAAGATCTACGACAAAGACGGCAAGCACGTCCGTGACGTCGAGCTTCCCGGCATCGGATCGGCGGGCGGGTTTGGCGGGCGGCAAAAGGACACGGAAACTTTCTATACCTACTCAAGCTTCAACGCTCCGCCGACGATCTATCGATACGACATGACTACCGGCAAGAGCACGCTATTCCGTGAGTCGAAAGTAAAGTTCGACCCGAGCCAGTTCGAAGTGAAGCAGGTCTTTTATTCGAGCAAAGACGGTACGAAAGTGCCGATGTTCATCGTCCACAAAAAGGGCATCAAACTTAACGGCCAAAACCCGACGCTGCTTTACGGCTACGGCGGTTTCAATATCTCGATGACGCCGGGATTCTCCGTCGCCCGGCTGCCGTGGCTGGAGATGGGCGGTGTATATGTCGTCGCGAATATTCGGGGCGGTGCGGAATACGGTAAGTCGTGGTGGGCGAACGGCGCTCGGTTGAAAAAGCAGAACACCTTCGACGACTTCATCGCGGCGGGCGAATGGCTGATCGCTAACAAATATACTTCGAACAAGAAGCTTGCTATCCAGGGCGGATCGAACGGCGGACTGCTGGTTGGTGCGGTGTTGAATCAGCGTCCCGACCTTTTCGGAGCTGCTCTGCCCGCAGTCGGCGTGATGGACATGGTACGGTTCACCGAGTTCACGGTCGGTGCAGCGTGGAAGTCGGATTATGGCGACCCGAAAGATCCTGCCGACTTCAAGGTGCTATATGCTTACTCGCCGCTTCATAACGTCAAAGCCGGAGCCAATTATCCGGCAACGCTCGTGACGACTGCGGATACCGACGATCGCGTCTTCCCGGCTCACAGCTTTAAGTATGCGGCGGCGCTCCAAGCCGGTCAGGGCGGCAAGGCTCCGATTCTGATCCGCATCGAAACCAAAGCCGGTCACGGAGCAGGTAAACCGACGACCAAGCAGATCGAGGAACAAACGGATATCTACGGATTCCTAGTAAAAAATCTCGGAATGAATTAGTCTTCATCCGATGTGATTCAGTAGAAGGCCGGTCAGGAGCCGGGGAATTTCTTTATCCCTCGTTTCTGATTGGCCTTCACCCATCTTCTCTCAAGCTCTTCACGGTCTCGCCACGGGTTGAACGGCGGATCATTCCGCCTCGCCATAGCCCAGATGAACGAATCGCTGAACGTGCATCGCTTGAACCATCTGATAAGATTTTCGCTCTTTGCGTACCGCTCGTACAACTCCTGTTTGGACACCATCGAGACCGGCGGCCTGTAGTGACTGTAGAACTGACGGCCTCCGCGAGACGACACGTAAAGGTTTTCCATTATCGTCGCGATGAATTCTTCCTTGTTGTCGTAATCCTCGATCCATTCTGAATTCTCGGGAGATCCATTCCATCCGAAACGAAGAGCATGGACGAGTTCGTGATAGAGCGTGTCGTCGGATGAGATCACCCACTTATTACGGATCAACGACTGGGACGGGCTGTAGTAAAGCCGAATTCCTCCGCCGCCCGCTGCGGTCGTCGAACGAACATAAGCCTCACAATTGTTACAGTCATCCGGCCGTTCATCGGGGCTCAAGGGAATTATCCAGACCTTCTCGCTGGGGTTCAGAGAATCGAGAGTCACTTTTCCGATCCGCCGCGAGGCAACTAGGTCGAGGTGCTTTACCACCTCGCTTTCGAAAGCCAGGGCTATAGCACCCGGTGCGGGGTCTATCTGAATGTCGTCGAGATATTTCTGTACGTTGCGAAGCCTGGCTGTCTCGCGAAAGTTATGCTTCGCTCCTTGTTCCGCGAGATTCTTATCCCTGTTCGCTTTAAGAGCCGGAGGCGGAACGTTTATGTAGATGGGATAGTCTTTGTACTGTCTCATGGCGCTACCATGCCTCGGCTAGTTAAAGTTGGATGGCAGTTCTCCGTAGTGAATCTGCCATCCCATTTGTGTGGGCATCATGCGTGCTTAATTCGCCTCAAGTACCTGGCAGTGTTCGAGCCTCGGCGAGACTTTCGGAACGATAAAATCGTCCATAAAGCCCTGGACCTTTACCATCTTGTCTTCTTTCAATTTCGACATTTGGCTGACATCCGCATCGTCAAAGTAGCAGCTAACGCCACGCAGCACTCCGGGGGCATACAACGTGACCCACGGCTGAACTGTTCCCTTCTTTTCGGTTACGAGCATCGAAACGCGTCCGCTGACGGCAATATTTTTGTTCTCGTATTTTTCTAGATCTTTGTCGGTCACGCCTTCCTTGTGAAACTCTTTATCGAGTTCCTCAGAGGTCACCGTGAAGTCAGCCTTTTCGATCTTGGCGTTTGTTGTCGAGGTTCCTGAGTTCGAAGCGTTGTTTGCTGAGTTGGTCGGTGGAGCGGTTCCAGTCGTATTAGAGTTGGCGGCCGTCTGATTCGATTCCCGCATTAACGAGCCGCACCCGAGTGACATAAGTGCGAGGGCGATCAGACCGGCTGCGACGTTGAGTTTGTTGTCCTGTTTCATTGAATTTGTCTCCGTAAACGTAGCTGTTCGATTACGTAAGACGTTTCTAATAAAACATTTCGGACAGTTTCGCGAATGTGAACAGCGGCCAGCCGTCGGTCCTGAGGGGCGTTCAACAATAATCTCTTACGCGGTAGGCTTTTTCTTTTTAATCGCGGTGTTTCCACGCCTAGTGCCATGTAACGGGGGTTATTCTAAATTCCAGAAGCAGTTTCTTGATCTAGCGCTTGCCGTCGAGATTTGCCCATTCACCAGATTGGATGAAACTGGCCCAGTAGAAAGGATGCCGACGGTTCGGGCGTTTCAGCATTTCGATCTGTACACGCCGGAGCGATTCGCCGCGGCCGATTCCCTGTTTAAGGTTTTTGTAGTAGCCGGTCATCAATTCTCGGGTAACGTAATCGCTCACGGGCCAAAGGCTCATAACGAGAGACTCGGCACCGGCAATCACAAAAGCTCTCCTGAGGCCGTAAACACCTTCGCCATTTCTTACCTCGCCAAGGCCTGTATCACAGGCTGACAGTACGACAAGCCTTGTACCCCACAGATTTAAGTTTGAGGCTTCAAGCGCGGTCAGGATTCCGTCGTCGCCTCTGGTAGAGCGGATGTTCGCACCGGCGAAGGCCAAGCCCGAACGGGTCATCGGATTTTCGATGTTGCGCCGCGTTTTCATCGTCGAGCGAGAACCGCCATCCGAATTGCCGGTGCGGTCCGGCAAAAAGAATCCGTGCGTTGCGATGTGAAGCATCTGCGGCGCGTCCGTTCGTTTGATCGATTCCTCGGTCGCGTTTTGACCCGACAGCAAGATTGCGTTCGGGAAAAGAGACTTTATCGAACTCGCTTCAGCTCCGGTTCCCGCCAATTGGGCGAAGTATGCGTCGGACATACCTCTCGCGTACGTGACTGCCGGTTTCCTTCTAGCACGGAGCGTTTGTCGACGTCCGGAAGAATTCTCTGCTGTGCCGTCCGGTTCGCCGAAAAGCGGATCCGCTACGATCATTGGTTGCGCGTGGCTCTCGCGGCGAACGCTCATACGCTTCAGGTCGCGGCCGCTCGTCAAATACGTGAACGAGTATTTCTCGATCAAATATTTTCCGTCTTCGTCGATCAGCGCTTCGAACGGAATCAAATTCAATTCTCCGTCCGGCGCAACAAGCAAATGAACAGCGCCGTCGGCAAGCCTGCGTACCGCCGCCATCACCTTTCCGTCCACGGCCCGAGCCAGGCCGATCGCGTCTTTTCGCTTCGGATCGCGAAGCGCGTCGCGCAATGCGTTGACAGACACGTCTATATCTTTAACGGGTCCGAGGTCCGCCCAGCCGATCTCGCCAGTTGGGCGAACTACATAAACTGCGTAACGAGCCGAGCCGTAAGCCTTACCGTTACCGGGCAATTTGGGATCGTAGGGCCGGTAAAAGAAGAACTCGACTAAAGCGGCATCGTCCGGGATTCGGCTTTGGACTTCCGAGACGGTTACGGCGGGCGAGACTTCGAAATATCCCGCCGTTAGTTTACCGATTTCCGCCTCCAGCTTCCCGCGTCGGGCTTCGATGGCCTTTACCTCGGCTTCGTGCTCCGCCGGAGGCTTATCTTCCGGCCCTTCCAGGATCGCGTTTGTAAGCTCCGACGTGACGTTTCTGTATTCCTCAATGAGCGGTTTTTTGTCGGGACCGAGACGCTCGTACACGGCCGAAAGGCTATCGGCCATTGCATCGTGAACGCGACCCTTGCGCTGAAGGATCGTCGAGACGGCGAGGTTCGTGACCTCGCCGTCCATATCGGCGAGATCGGCTTGCATCGAAACGATCGCAAACGTATCACCGGCGGCTTCGTCGAGCAGTGCCAATTTCTCCTGCTCGGTCCCGCTCGCCAGATTTACGTCTAATATGCGGTTCTCGATCGCGATACCGCGGCGCGCGAATTTGACGGCCTCCGATGCATTGCCCTGAACCCAATACAGCCTAGCAAGCCCGAAAAGAGCTCCTTCGAGGTTTACGCTCTCCGTCTTTTCTACCGAGGATAACGAGCGCCGGTAGGTTTGCTCCGCTTTTGCGAAATCCCCCATCGTTATGTAAAGAGACCCAAGTTCGTTCAACGCCGAAGCGATTCGGTGCGGGGTCGAGGCGAAGGTCTTCTCGCTTACTTTCACGGCACGGAGCAGCATCTTTTCTGCCTTTGGCAGATCGCCCGTTTCATGCGCGATGCTTCCGAGAGAGGTTATTACCGACGCAGTGTGAAAATGCTCTGGACCGACGACCTTTTCCCAAATGGATCCCGCCCGCTCGAAAAGGGCCTCCGCGTTTTTGTAATCGTCGAGTAAATAGTAGAGATCGGCGAGATCTTCGATAACGGAAGCGCCCTCGACCGTTTCCATCATGTTAGCTTTCTCGTAAATCTGAATCGCTCGCGAATAACTGTCCTTTGCTTTGTCGGTTTCGCCCTTCCACACGTAAACCTGTCCGAGCTTTTGCAGTTCCGCCGCGACATACGGGTGGTCGATGCCCTTCTGTTTCTCAAAAATCCCGATCGAACGCTGATAGCTTTCCACCGCTCTGACATAATCTCCGGTCAAGTGATAATTCGTCCCGAGACTGGAAAGGAGCACAGCGACAACCTCGGCATCTTTTCCATATATACGTTCGTAAATCTCTATAGAACCGATCAGAAACGGCCGTGCCTCGTTGTATTTTCCGGAGTATTGGAGCGCGAAAAACCGATCTTTCAGTCTGCGGGCCTTTTGGATGTCGATCTCATCGTTGGTCGCGGGGCGGATGCTTAGAAGAGTTATCTCATACCTGCCCGTCGGGACGGTCATGGAGCCGGCAACGTCGAATTGGTAAGTTCCCGTGGCGTCGGAGATCGTATCGAATTTAACCTCCGGCTTAGTACGCTCCGGTATATCGATAACCCGGACGATCTGTCCGTCAGGCTTCTGTGTAAAGACGCGAACGAATGTGCTGATTTGTTTGATGGTGATCGTCGCCAATTGCCCCGAGTCGATCTTAAGCGAATAACTCTGCTTTTCGCGGGCTTTGACTTCGCGCTCGATCGGTTTGTTCAGTTCGAGCGGCGTAACGCTCGAATCTGCGGTTTTCGGCGGATCTTGAGCAAAACATAATGTCAAGAAACATAACAGCAAGACGTGAATGGAGAGGAAACGAAGAGCCGAGCTTAGAACAGGAACTGCGACCAGCAACATAGCGATTAGCTTCCTTAACCAGCGAGGAGTGGTTTGTGGGCTTATCTTCGCACGACCCGGTGCGAAAATCACTGATTATTTCTCGCGAGTCTTCGGGGAGAGACGTCATACGTTAAGGTATTGACGCCGGCTTTTAGGAATTTTGCGAGATGGAAGATCGGGCTAGCGTTCTATGCGAAGGAGGTGTTCGTCGACGATCTCCGACTCGGTATTGGCGTCTAACAGACGGACGCTTCGGATGCCCTTCTTGAGTCGCGACGCGGGAACCCGAACTGAGACGGAAGTCCGACCGTTGGCAGACTTTCCACGAACTACGGGCGATCGCCAATCGGCGGCACCTGACGCATCACCGATCTCGACTGAGTATCTGCTGGATGAAGGCGCCTCGGTTTGAAGAGTCAGGTTCAAAAATTTGGTATTCTCATCGATCTTTACGGAACGCATACTCGTCGATCCACGAGTCGGCGGTGCGAGCATGATCGCAACAAACTCGACAGGTGAACGGCGGGTCGGCGTAGGCGAAGGTCGCGGGCTTTCCGTACTCGCCGGAGTTGGTGTAGGCGTGTTCACCGTTTCCATCGATGGACTCGAAGCCGGAGTTTGCGTTTGCTCGACCGGACTCACCGATGGAGACGAGACCACCGGCGGATCGGTCTGTGAGATCTCTACGGTTCCGTCTCTACGGAGTAAAAAAGCAGCCAATCCGGCAATGCCGATCAGGACCGCCAGTCCGGCAAAGCCGTATGCGAGCCTCGGCATTCCTCCGCCGAAGAGCCGCGAGAAAAAGGACGGTTCGGCTGAACGCTCGACAACGACCGCCCTCGGGGCGGCCGCTGTGAGTGTTCTCGAGATCTCGACCTTCTCTCTCAGAGTTGGAGATCGGGCGAGCAGTGCTTCGATGGCTGCTTTCTCATCTCCATCCGTTCGTCCGGCGACCCAGTCATCGATCATCTCGTACCGTTCAGCCGCCACCCGCTCGGCAAACTCCGGGCTGGTGACGGAAAGTTCATCGAGCCGGTCGGTAGTCGATTCGTCGAGTCTTCCAGTCAGCAGATCTCTGATCTCTTTCTGTGATATTTCTTCGTTGTTCATTCGAGAGGATGGCGATCGGCCATCCGTTAACATAAGACAAATGTCTCAAATCATTTCACGTCATTGCTGCAATTACGGATACACGCCTCAAGCTTGTCGCGTATGCGGCACGCGCGGATCGCGAGTGCGTTCGCGCTGATGCCCAATCTCTCGGCCAGTGAACGCCGATGGTCGATCTTCGTTCGCCGCTCGCCGACATAGTAACCGACGATCATGGTCCGGTCGTCTTCGGCAAGGCCCGACAAACAGCGGTCGAGACACACGCTCAGCTTTTCTTTCCGATCGGAATCGTCAAGCTCATCGCCTGTTCGGAGCCGTTCAAGGTCCGCCGGATCAACGCCGTCTTCACGACGTCTGCCCGATCTTAAATATTCGAGAAATACAAATTTTGCGGTGATGTAACAGAATTTTGCGGGAGTTTCGGTATCGATCTGACCGACTTCATCGAGACGACGATTGACGCGTTCGAGCGTTTCGTCAGCAAGTTCGTCCGGAATGTCGCACCCCTTGCGCTCGAAATACGCCACCAGCCGATTCCGAAGCGCCAGATACTCCGCTCCATCAGATTCACGGCCATCGTCGATCCACGCAAGAAACCGGGCGAACGACGCCTCGCTCGCTTTCCACCTTGCGCTGATTCTTTCGGTGACGCCGGATTCCGTCATTAACACTTTTGTCAGAGACGGTCTAATTGTATTTAGATTGCCGCAAAAAATGAAGCTTTAGCGATGAAACGTGCAGAAATCCTTGGGTTCGGCTCCGGCGGCAAAGATTCGCATCTCCGTCTTGGGGCAGGCGGCGGTTCCCCGCATTCCGGTTATCGGACAGATGATCACTGAAATGTTTTTCTGCTTTTCGCCGGTTTGAGAGCGAGGCTTCGCCGGCTGCTGATCCGACTGTTCTTCCCAAGTCTCGTTGATCGGCGTCGCACTTTTTGACGGCGTCGGAGACGGTGTGATCGGCTCGCCAGTCTCGGGATCGTATTGAAGGTCGTCTTCCGTTTTCAAAAACGATCGGCCCGGAATCGTACCAGCGACGAACAATTCGATGCGACGAAACTCGGCAGGCACGTCGTCGACAGGAACTTCGGTTGTTTCTGGCTGAAACTCGGTCGCCCACGCAGGATCATCTTCAGGTCCGGGAGTTGGCGAAGGCGTAGGTGAGGCTGAGGTTTTTGCATCTGTCGGAGCAAGGGCGTCAACCTCGCGGATCAGAGATCCGTTGCGGGTATCGATCTCGGCTTTCCGGACGCCGACCGGCATTGACCAGTCGCCGTTCCATTCAGGGTGACGATCGAGGGCTTCCTTCATGAAATCGGCCCAGATCGGCATCGCGGAGTCGGAACCCTTCATTCCAAGATCATCGCCGTCGTCAAACCCGACATATACAACCACAACCAGTTCCGGAGTGAATCCCGCAAACCAGCCATCTCGCGACGTGCCAGTCTTGCCGGCAAGCCCCGTCTTACCGGCGACGTTTCTAAATCCCCAACTTTGAGCTTCATACGCCGTGCCGCGATTGACGACGTCTTTCATTATGTCCGTCAGGATGTACGCTACGTCTGAGCGAACTACGTTTTTCTTGTCGGGCTGAGAAAGCACAACGGTCGAGCCGTCGCCGTTCGTGATCTGCGTGATCGGCATCGGGGCCACGCGGTCGCCGAGGTTTGCGAACATCGTGTACGCGGTTGCGACCTGAAGCGGCGTAGATTCCGCCGTTCCGAGAGCCATCGACGGCCACGCTTTCTCGACCTTCGGCAGGCCGGCCTTGTGAGCGAGGTTCATCACGCGGCCGATGTTCACCTGCATGCCGATATCTACGGTGACAGTATTCTTACTCTTTACGAGCGCATCCCTAAGTGTTACTTCTTTGTTCGAGAATGTATCGCCGTAGTTGTTAGGGGCGTAAGAATCGTTGCCGAAGGTGAATATCTTCTTCTCGTCTTTGAGAACCGTCGCCGCCGTGAAAAGGCGGCTCGATCCTTCGTACGCGGAGTTGACCGCAGCCGCGTAGACGAACGGCTTGAAGACCGATCCGGGCTGCCGCATTGCACTCGTCGCGCGGTTGAACTGGTTCTCGAGATAGTCGCGTCCGCCGACCATTGCGACGATCTCGCCCGTCTTCGGACGTATCGCAACAAGCGATGCGTTCAAACTTCCCTTCGGCTTCTTCGGAAAAAATTTGTCAAGCTTCTCAAGCCGCTTGCTCACCGTCTCATACGCGATCCGCTGCAGGTCGGGGTCGATCGAGGTATACACTCGCATATGCTGCAAGGCTTCCGGATCGCTCACGAGCTTCGGCATCTCTTCGATCACGTGCTGCGAGAAATACGGCATTCCCTGCAAGTCTTTCTTGCTCGAGATCTGTTTAAGCTCAAGCGGTGCATTTCGAGCCGCGGAGTGCTGTTCGGGCGAGATCTCGCCCGTCTCAAGCATCGAATCAAGCACCTGGTTCCGCCGCTCAGTCACGCGTTGCTGATTCTTGAACGGGTTGTAACGATTCGGGCTTCGGATAATGCCCGCGAGGAAGGCGGATTCGGCAACGTTCAATTGCGAGACATCTTTACCAAAATATACGTTCGACGCCTCGCCAACGCCGTAGATAGACACGCCGAGCTGCTGGCCGAGATAGATCTGATTGGCGTAGAGCGTGAAGATCTCTTCTTTCGTTAGCCGCGTCTCGAGGATGACCGACATGAATGCTTCTTTAGCCTTGCGTTCGAGTGTCGGATCGTTGTTCAACAAAAGATTCTTGACGAGTTGCTGCGTGATCGAGGAGCCGCCCTGATTCGCGATCGGCGAATCTTCATCGCCGTCGTATCGCCGCCACGCGGCACGCGCTATACCGCGAAGATTCACGCCGTAATGCTCGAAAAACGCGCGATCCTCAGTGACCGTGATCGCCTTGATCAGGTGCGGCGGCAGGTCGGCAAAGTTTACAACCTTGCGCCGCCCGTCGCCCTCGGCCGCGATCGTGCTGAGCATCTTGGGCTCCAGCTTCGACTGTTGCTCGATCTTGCCGCTCTCAAGATTTTGGATCGCCTCGACCGACTTTCCGTCCTTCGCAAACTTTACCTGCAAAGGCGAGAAGGCTTTCGCTCCATTGATGATGGCTGTTGAGCCGGGTTCGATCAAAAGCTTGCCGTCAACGATCGAGTATCGACTGCGGTTCGGGTCAGCCTTTGCGTTCTTTTCTATATATCCGGCACTCTTCAAATATTCGATGAGGTCCTGAATAGTTACGGCATCGCCCGCTTTGAGAGTCTTGGGGGCTGAATATATGCCCGCGTTAGGAGTGAATATCTCATTACCAAGCAGTTTTCGATCGATCCGGTCCGAATATTCGAACCAGAAATAAGTAACGCCGAGAAAACCGGTCAGCAGCAGGACCAATGCAAATGTTCCCGTCCAGATGTTGAAGATGCCGCCAATTATTCGCCGAAATCGCGACCTTGGCGGGGTTTGAAACGCCGTGATCCGTTTCGCGCGCTTCCAGCCGCCCGGCGGCATTTTCGAGCGCGTGCTTTTTACTATCGGCGTTTCGTGCATTGGCTTGACGTTCTGCGGTTTAGAGGGGATTCGGAAAAGGGCGGTTGCCCTTGTAGAATTTTATTGCGTTTAGCTCAGGTATGTCTAGCAGTTTGTCATTATGAAGGTACTGGTCACCGGCGGCAGCGGATATCTCGGAACTCACGTTCGCAGCTATTTCAATGCGGACGACCTGTCGCGCAAGTCTGGCCGCAGCGTTTTGTATCTTCACGATCTTCGCGAGATCGAAGAGTATGACCTCGTGATCCATCTCGCGGCTCATCTCGATAAATCGCCCGAAGCGGCAGAAGAAGTCTTTCTTACCAACGTAGAAGGCACGGTGAATGTCCTTAAGAATGTCCGCAAGGGATCGGCCTTCGTTTTCGCCTCCACCAAAGACGTTTACGGACGCTTCGCAGACAATTTCGCCGAGGTGCCTGAAACTTGTCAGACGATATACGCAGGCCAATCGGCACTCGAATGGTCAAAGCTGATCGCGGAGCAATATGTTCACTACTACGCGAATCAAAACGGCTTTCGCTCGTGCATTTTTCGGCTTTCGAACGTTTACGGCAAAACGCCCGAGAACACGTCGCCCGGCTTTGTCGGAGCATACGTCGACGCGGTCAATACGGGCGAGCGGATCCGCTTGCCGGGTGGCGGATCGCCGGTTCGCGATTTGCTTCACGTCGATGACCTATCGGCCGCCTGCAAAGCTTTTAGTGATTCTGTGATCAATCACGGACTTTACAATCTAGGCGGCGGCCGGGCAAACGCTCTTTCGTTAAAGGAACTCGTACACAAGCTCGAAGAAGTCTCAGGATTTCAGGCCGTGATAGACGACGATAATCCGCTGCCCACTCCGGTTCCGCAGCGTTACGTAAGTGATCTATCCCTCGTTCGGCAGGAACTCGATTGGGAACCGAAGATCGGCCTTGATGAGGGACTAAAAGACCTGTTCCGCAGATCTTCTGACTAACCCCTTGTCACTATCCACTAACCACTGAAGCTAAAAATGCTTTCGAAATCGTTAAATGAGAATCGTCGTTAGAGGAGCAAATTGGATCGGTGATGCCGTGATGACGATACCCGCACTTCGGCGACTGCGGTGGATATTTCCTGACGCATCCATTTCGCTCCACACGCGACCGTGGGCGGAAGGCGTTTTTCGCGACGCCGACTTCGTCGACGAGATCATTACTATAGACGGCCGCAGTTCGATCCGCAGTGTGATCGATCAGTCCAACGACCTTCGCGTCCGGGGCTTTGACCTCGCCGTTCTATTCCCTAACTCATTCGAGTCCGCGCTGGTCGCGCGTCTCGCTCGAGTCCCAAAACGCCTTGGCTATGCTACCGAGCAACGCGGCTTTCTTTTGACGGACAAGCTCGCGGTGCCGTCATGGAAAAATGACGAGCATGAATCCCGGTATTACTTCGAGCTTGTTAATTCCCTGTCCGACAACGACGGCCGCAGTATTGAACTGCCTAAACTCACTGTATCGGATCAAAGACGTATTGAGGCAAGCAAAAAACTCGCGGAGATCGGAGTTGGCGAAGGAGCAAAACGGGTCGGCCTCGGTGCCGGCTCAACGAACTCGCTGGCAAAACGCTGGCCGGCGGAACATTTTTCGAGACTGGCGGACATGCTCTCGACCAAGGCGGATTCATGCGTGTTGTTGCTAGGAGGTCCGGACGAGATCGACATGTCGAAGGCAGTGATGGATGTAGCGAATAATATTCATTTCGACCTGACAGGCCGCACAGACCTCGGAGCAGCTACCGCGATTCTCAGCGAACTGGACTTATTCATATCGAACGACATGGGCCTCGCTCATATCGCCGCCGCGGTCGGAACGGCGACGATCGTGATCTTCGGCCCGACCAACGAAAACACTACGCGTCCGCTCGGGCCGCATGTCGAGATCATCCGCGAACCGGTCGATTGTGCGCCGTGCATGCTTCGCGAGTGCCCGATCGACCATCGATGCATGACGCGGATCACGCCGGAACGCGTTTTTGAATCGGCGTGCAAAATGTTGGAAACTCAAACTCGATGAGTGTTAGCGATGGAAAACGGTCAGCGGTCTTTATCGACCGCGACGGAACGTTGATCGAGGAGGTAAATTTCCTTTCGCGCGTCGACGACCTGCAGGTTTTTCCGTATACGGCTGAAGCCCTAAGGCTTTTGAAAGAAAATGGATTCTGGATCGTCGTTGTTACCAATCAATCCGGGATCGGCCGTGGGATCTACACTGAAGCGGATATGCACTCGATCCACGACGCGATGCAAAGTCAGCTTGATGGAGCTATCGACGCGTTCTATTTCTGCCCTCATCTTCCTGACGAAGGGTGCGAATGCCGCAAGCCGGGGCTTGGAATGCTCAATTTCGCCCAACGGGATATGCCGATCGATCTCGAAGGTTCGTGGATGATCGGCGACAAACTGATCGATGTGGAAACGGGCCAGGCCGCGAACATTGGCTCGGTATTGGTGCTGACGGGATACGGTGAAAAGCATCGGCACGAGCTTAATGTTCAGCCGCAAGTCGTTGCCGAAAACATCCTAATAGCCGCCGAAAAGATCGTCGATTCTTCAAAGGCGTGATACCGCCGGAGATTACTGCTTGAGACCTTATCAAGCCTTAACTTATTCCTAACAGTTACCGGGTAAAAACTATTAACTGACCTAACTAATAACTGCTAACTGTTAGATAGAATCTGATCGAGACAACGTCGCCGCCTACTGGACCAGCGGCAGCCGCACGGTAAACTTCGCTCCGCGATTCTCGCCCTCGCTTTCGACGCTTACCGTTCCGCCGTGCAGCTCGACAAGATTTCTGACGATCGCGAGCCCGAGGCCAAGCCCACCGTTTCGGCCCGGACTGTTTACGTCCTGACGAAAACGCTCGAAAACCAGCGGAAGGAAATCTTTGCTGATACCGATCCCATCGTCAGCCACGCTGACGACCGCCACGGCCGCGTCCTGATGAGCCGATACTTCTACACGGCCACCCTCGTGGCTGAACTTGATAGCGTTTGTAAGGAGATTAGAAAAGATCTGACGCAGCCGATTACTATCTCCCATGACGAAGGCACCTGCGGCGAATGCCTCGCGATCGAATTCAAGTTTGAGATGTTTCTGCTGCGCCGCAGGCCTCGCGATCTCGATCGAATCGCCGACGATAGCAATAAGATCGACGCGGCTTTCTTCGAGTTCAAGTTTACCGGAGATCAGCCGCGCGACGTCAAGCAGATCTTCGATGAGTCGATTTTGAGTTTCAGAATTCTTGATGATCGTATGGACAGCCCGCTGAGTTTGGCTGTGGTCAAGCGTTCCATCCTTCAGCATTCGAGCCCAGCCGAGGATCGAGTTGAGCGGCGTTCGAAGCTCGTGTGAAACGGTCGCCATAAACTCGTCGCGCAGACGGTTGGCAACTTCGGCTTCCTGTCTGGCACGTTTCTCGCCCTTGAGCAGCAGTTCCCTTTCGCCGCCGACCTCTCGAAGCTGGTCGTTTATCTCGACCAATTCTTCGGTGCGTTCTTCGACTTTTTCTTCGAGCGATCGATTCGCGTCTCTCAATTCGATCTCCGCCGTCTGCCGCTTCTTTATCTCGCGAAAAACGACGAAGTTTGCCAAGCCTAGGGCGATCACACCGGCGAGACTAGCGGCGATCAGTATCCACACCGTCCGGCTGAGTCCGCTGTCGAGCGTGTTATCTCTTTCCTGTCCCCTCGCGGTCACCGCATCCTTGAGTTGTCGCACTCCGACCTGCACCGCATCGACCATCGGACGATACGCTACGTTTGTGATCTGCTGAAGGCCGACCTCGGGGCCGCCGATCTTCCGCGCTTGGATCTTTGCATCAGCCTCGTTAATAACTTGGTTTGTTGCCCCCTCAATGGCTAATACGAGAGCGACGGCTTCAGGATCGTCGGCCCAAGCCTGTTTCAATTGAGCTATATTTTGGGGAATTGCCGTCTTCGCCCGGTTGTACGGTTCGAGATACGTGTCAACGCCGGTGTAAGAGAATCCGAAAACGCTTCGGTCGATCGCCATCGCGTGACGGGCGATGTCGTCAGCCATGCGGAGAGAATCGTTTGTGCGACGCTGCCACGCCAACGCCTCCTGAAACGAGGCCTGACTTTGATAGAAGAGGAAACCAACCGTCGAGAGCGTAAGGAAAACGACGAAGAGTATTAGCGGGAGCTTTTGCTCGGTTCTTAATGCCATCTACTGCTTCCGAGAGAGATGTGGCGGGCGTTCAGGCGAAATCAGGCTCGGCCAAAATCGTCTTCGAGGCGTTCGATGTCATCTTCGCCAAAATACGTTCCAGTTTGGGTCTCAACGAAGACGAGAGGTTCGGAGCTGTCGGGGTTCTCAACTCGGTGGGCGACTTCTCTGCCGATGTCAATTGCATTTCCAGCGGATACTAGATATTCCTCGCCGTTTAGTGTTACTTTAGCAGTGCCTCGGACAACGAACCAGTGTTCGGCACGCTGCTTGTGCCGCTGGTAGCTAAGCCGTTTTCCCGGGGAAACTTCGATCCGCTTGACCTTATAATCGTGTCCTTCGTCCAGAATCGTGTAGCTGCCCCACGGCCGGGTTTCTCCTTCGTTCGCGATTTGCATAGATGGTCAGTTTAAACGAAAACAGGTTTACCGCCAACGTTTCACCCAATCAACGCGTTTTGCTGCTCATCATCGGGCGGCTTGTTGCCATTTTCCTGCTGCTCGTCTCCAGTTGGATATGGTACAGCGGTTCGGCCGATTTCACGCTTCAGACGATCCCGCAGAGCACTCTGCTGATCTTTATAATTTCAGTCGGGCTGACCGTCGTTTACTTTTTTCTGCTGCGGATAAGCAGCCTGATACGTTGGCAGATACGGTTCCAGTTTTTGGTTGACGCTCTTTTGATAACCTGGCTCATCTGGCGGACGGGCGACCTGACATCGCCATACATCACGCTTTACATCGTCCTGATATCGATCTCGAGCCTGTTTCTTCAATCTCGTTCGTCCATCCTGATGGCGTTTCTGTGTGTCGGCCTGTTTTGCGGGATAGCTCTACTTACCGGCTTTAACGCGATCGAATCTTTTGGCGTGCTGCAGACGCGCTCGAAGATGATCCAGATCCTCAGCTTTCATGCGGTGGCGTTTCTGGTCGTCGGTCTTCTGGCGTCAAGGCTGGCCGACCGCCAAAAATCGGGCGAAGAGCTGCGCGAAGCAACGAAAAGCCTGGCCTCGCTTCGAGCCCTGCACGAGAGGATCATCGAATCGATCCGCTCCGGGCTTATCACTACCGACCTCGACGGCACCATTTTCACTTTCAACACGTCCGCATCCGAGATAACCGGGCATACGCCTGATGAGGTCAAAGGTACTTCGATCTTCGATGTCATTCCGGGGATCAGGACGACCCTTTTGGATGCTTCGCTTGAAAGCAGCGAGGTTCAATCGCGCTATGAGACGGATCTGACGACGCCGGAGGGCTTCGTCGTTCGCATCGGCTACAGCGTCGCCAGGCTTTTTTCCGAAACCAACGAATCGAGCGGCTATATCGTAACTTTTCAAGATCTCACCGAGATCCGTTCGATGGAAGAAAGCATCCGCAGAAAAGACCGGCTCGCTGCCGTCGGACGCGTCGGTGCAGGCCTTGCACACGAGATCCGCAATCCGCTCGGAGCGATGCGCGGAGCGATCCAGGTTCTCGAATCGAGCATGCCGCCGAACTCGATACAGACCGATCTGATGGGCATCATCCTACGCGAATCGGACCGTTTGAACAGCATCATTACCAACTTCCTCAGCTACGCAAAGCCGAAGGTCGGCAACTATTCCGAAATCGATCTGAACGACGCTATCCGCGACACGGTCACGCTGATGCGCCACAGTCCCGACCTCAAGGATTCGCATCAAATCGCCGAGATATTGCCGACGCAACCTATTTTTGTTTCGGCCGATCAGACTCAGATACAGCAGGTATTGTGGAACCTTACTCGAAATGCCGTTCAGGCGATGCCTGACGGCGGCGAGCTGACGATCAAGCTCGAGCATCTGCCAAACGATCGGGCCCGGGTAATATTTACCGACACGGGTAAGGGCATGCCGCCGGAACAAGTTGAGCAGTTGTTCGAGCCCTTTGCAAAGTCGACGACCGGCGGTACAGGCCTCGGCTTGTCGATCGTATATCAGATAATTCGCGATCATAACGGAACCATCAATGTCAGATCAGCCGAAGGCGAAGGAACCACGATAACCATCGAACTGCGTCGCGAACCGATGGCTGGCCATCGTCTCGATGTCGATGGGGCTGATGGGGCGCAGTCACCGATCGAAGCGTGCCTTAAAGTCAATAAAACCGGCGACGAAGATAACTCTTGAACTGAACACCGCATATTTGTGACAATATAGGTGCTGGATCGTCCGGCTCACTCAGGTTTCTAATTCCTCCGAACTGGTTTACCACGCACCCCGGCATTAGCTCCGGCACCAGAAGATGTCCAATATCCTCATCGTTGACGACGAGCAAAGTTACCGCCAACTTCTTACTTTAGTATTCGAAAGCGACGGCCATTCGATCAGAACTGCTTCAAACGGACGTGAAGCAGTTGAACTCGTAGCGGCCGAATCGCCAGATGTGATCGTGTCGGACGTGAGGATGCCCGACATGGACGGCATCGAGATGCTACGGGCGGTTCGAGAGACACATCCGGACCTTGGTGTTGTCTTTATGACTGCCCACGCGTCGGTTGAATCTGCTCGTGAAGCTTTCAAACTTGGCGCGGACGATTTTGTAACGAAGCCGTTCGATGTCGAAGAACTCAAGCTGATCGTCAAGAAAACCCTCGAAAAGCAGGAGCTGATCGACGAGAATCGGGCGTTCAAGCGGGCACAGCGTGATAGAGGCAGCGTAAAGAATATTATCGGCAGTTCGTCTCGTATGCAGGCGATCTATCAGATGATCGAGACCGTCTCTGAAGTTCAGTCGACGATCCTTATCAACGGCGAATCCGGCACAGGTAAAGAGCTTGTTGCCAGGGCGATCCACGACCTGAGCCCGCGTGCCGAGCGGCCTTTCATCTCGATAAACTGCGGTGCATTTACCGAAACCTTGCTCGAATCTGAGCTCTTCGGATACGTTAAGGGGGCTTTTACCGGAGCAAATACCAACAGGAAGGGCCTTTTTGAGGCAGCGAATAAAGGTACGATCTTTCTGGACGAGATCGGCGAAATGTCGCCTGCTATGCAGGTAAAGCTTCTCCGAGTACTACAGGAGAAAAAGGTTCGCCCTGTCGGAGCTCACGAAGAATTGTCTGTAGACGCTCGTGTAATCGCCGCTACTAACCGAGATCTCAAGAAGATGTCAGGCGAAGGCACGTTCCGCGAAGACCTTTTTTACCGTATCTCGGTGATCCCGATCAGCCTGCCGCCGCTGCGTGATCGCCGCGAAGACATTCCCGACCTCGTAGAACATTTCATCCACAAGTTCTGCGACATGTCCGGCCGTAATCTTTCGATCTCGCCAAAAGCGATGCAGATGCTCGAAGGATATATGTGGGGCGGAAACGTCCGTGAACTCGAACACACGATCGAGCGGGCCGTTGCCTTAGAACGTGGCGAAGAGATCGCACCGGAACGATTGCCCGAGCACATAACTAATTACAATCCCGAACGGATAAGTAAAGAGTTCGACCTTCCCGAAGACGGACTGAACCTGGCCGTTCACCTAGATAACCTCGAAAAGACCTACGTTGTTGAAGCTCTTCGAAAGACAGACGGCAATCAAACTAAGGCTGCCGATCTTCTTCAGATGCAGGTTCGTTCGCTTCGACATCTGCTCGACAAACACAACCTGAGATCACTTTCCGCCCAGATGCGTAACGCCGACTAGCGAATGAATCGAAGATGACTAAAAGAGCCTGAACAAATATGTTCGGCTCTTTTTAGTTTTCATGGCCATCGCTTGACACTTTTTGTCATCGCTTCTTTACCAAAATCTGGTATTTACAGGGTCTAGTTGCCGTTCATTTTGACCGCATCAAATATTTCAACCAAGTATAAACGCTTTCTTATCAACACTTACGACATACCCATATAAGTCGCAAAAGTCTGGCACGGGGGTTGAAATAGGCTTACTCGCCTGGGAAAGGTAGACGAAGACTTATATACACACTTTAGGAGATTGTGAATCAGACCATGAAAAATCAGAAAGGTTTCTCGCTTATCGAACTCTTGATCGTTGTCGTGATCATCGGAATCATCGCTGCGATCGCTATCCCGAACCTGCTGGCGGCACGCCGCTCGGCTAACGAAGGTTCTGCTATCTCGTCGCTCCGCACCCTTCATGGTGCTCAGATGACTTACTCTGCAACGACCGGTAACGGTGCTTATGCCGGTGCTACAGCCGCCAGCGAAGCTGCTCTTACGGAGCTCGCAGCAGCTAACGTCAACCTCGTTGACAACGTTCTCGGCGGCAGCTCGACCACGAAGAGCGGCTACAAGTTCCTCGGCGGACGCGTTGCTGCAACGGGCACGACCCCTGCTCAGTTCTGGTACACGTCGAATCCGACCTCAGTTTCGGGTCTGACGAAGACCGGTACGCGTCGCTTCGGCGTTGACACCCCTGGTGTTATCGTTGTCGACCCGACAGAAGCTCAGCTCGCAGCCGCATTCACGCTCGCAGCTATCGGTACCTGCCAGACGGCTCCGAACCCAGCAGCTTGCCAGCCGCTTCCCAACTAAATTAGGGCTGTCAACTTTGACATAACCGCAGGAGACAGTCTTCAGGCTGTCTCCTGCTTTCCCTTTAACCTCCCTAACGCCTCCCCAGCTTTACCCCGCCCGATCTCGCCGCACTCTAATGACAACCGAATCATCGAAAATCGGATCGAGAAGATTCAATCTTAACGACCGCGCCGCGATCCTGCTGCTGCTCGTATTCTCGGCAGCTCTCGTGGCCCCCGCAGCCTACTTTGGGATTCCAGACAATTACGACCTTGGTCAACACCTGCGTTTTGCTCAGACGTGGAATCAAACTCTTTCCGAGGGTTCGATCTTTGCCGCATGGGGTGCCGTGGATAATGCCGGACTTGGCAGTCCTGGCGTTCGCTTCTATCCGCCCGCGAACCACATGCTGATGGGCCTGCTGCAAATAGCGACCGGCAGTTGGTATGACACGCTTTGGATCACGATGCTGATCTGGATGTTCATCGGCAGCATAGGCGTCTATAAGCTCGCCTCCGAATGGCTGACGCCTGAAACGGCCTTCTGTTCATCGCTTCTTTACGGCATAGTTCCATATCACCTGCTTCAAGTATTTCAGGCGTTCCTTCTCGCCGAGTTCGCGGCTGCGGCTATCCTGCCTTTCTGTTTTCTGTACGCTCACCGTCTTATCAATGCGGGTGGCACGAAGAACATCCTGCTTTTCGCCTTTTCTTATGCGGGCCTGATACTCGCCCACATCCCGTCAACGATCATAGGCTCACTTTCATTAGGCGTTTTCGTTCTTTGTTTTCTGTCGAAAAGGAACTTTCTTCGCTCGTTTGCGGGTTTCGCCACCTCGGGAGTTACCGCTCTCGCACTAACCGCCTTCTACTGGGTGCGCATGGCCAGCGAACTGGCTTGGGTCAAACACAACACGTCCGAATACTATTCGGCCGGCTTTTATAACTACTCCACTTACCTTTTTCCGATGATCATTAGCGCCGGCGACGATTACGTCCCACGTTTTCTTTGGCTGATGGATATCTGCATACTACTGACGATCTTCCTGTTTATTCCGGCGATTATCGTGGCGTTGATACGCAGAAAGGGAGGCGTTCCGCGATTTCTGATCGCGTTTCTTTCGACAGGCTTCTTTACCGTCTTCATGATGTCGGTTTTGAGCACGGCTATCTGGGATAACGTTTCGCTTATCCAAAAGCTCCAGTTCGCATTCCGCTGGCTGAGTGCAACTTCCGTAATAGCGGCGATAGTCTTCCCCGCCGCCGTCGCATGTCTAATTGCGAATCGAAAGACCATCACCCGACCTTTCGCTTACGGTTTGGCCTTAGTTATCACGATGATTATTGTCGTCGATATGAGCCAGATCGTTATTCCATCAGCTCCAGTTCCTCGCGAACGCATTCAAGAAATCGTCGATACGCTAAATGAGAAAGCCGGCTGTGAATGCTGGTGGCCTATATGGGCGAAACCCGGGGCGATGAAAGAAGCCGAACCGGTTGTCGCGGGAACCAGAGAAGTAAAGATAGAAAGCTGGGAAGCAGGCGACCGACGCTTCACAATCGAGACCGGAGAATCGACATCGGCCCGCATCGCGACCTTCTACTATCCCTACTGGAAGGCCGAGATCAACGGCCAGGAAATCGCTCCGAACCTTGCAGACGACGGTGCCATGACGATTCCGCTTTCGGCCGAAAGGTCGGACGTAAGGCTTTATTTTGCCGAACCGGCAAAAGTAACGGTCAGTCGATATTTATCCGCATCCGCTCTGGCAGTTTGGCTTCTGGCTTTCACTGCAATTCGGATTCGCCGGAAAAGAGCCGAGGAGGGTGAATATGTCTGACCTCGAAGTCAGCCCGGCAAACGCAGCCGCTGATACATCGCCAGAACCGGAATTTAGGCACTATCCGGTCCTCGACGGACTGCGGGCGATCGCGGTTCTTACCGTCATGGTCTATCACCTTGACGAACTCGTGCCGGGCCTCACGATGTTCACGTCCGGAGGATTTCTCGGGGTGGATATTTTCTTCGTCCTCAGCGGCTTCCTGATAACCTCGGTTTTGCTCAATGAACATAGACGAACCGCCACTTTCAGCCTTCCGAACTTCTTCATCAGACGTTTCTTCAGGCTTACTCCGGCCCTGTGGTTCTTTTTGTTTTTTGTGCTTGCCTTTGGCGAAATTCTCCAACCCGGCCTGTTTAATGTACTTTCATACGACACGGTCATTTACGCCTTTACCTATCTCCTTAACTGGCACAGCGCGGCGGGCGGCATGGGCAGCCAGCTTAACCACATCTGGTCGCTCTCGATCGAAGAACAGTTCTACATTTTTTGGGCTCTAGTCCTCTATAAGGCATTCGCTGAAGGACGATCACGCGAGAAGATCGCCGCTGGCACTGCTCTCTTGATCTCGGTTCTTGTACTTCAGCGAGCGATCAGAGCGGCAACTGGAACCGAGCCGAACATTCTTTACTATTCAACCGACACGCGCATAGACGGACTATTGATCGGATGCCTAGCGTCGATGGCCCTGTTTTGGCGGCTATTGAGTTCCGATTTTCTCAGATCCGTGGCATTCCGTCGCATCTTTCTCGCATCGTTTCTCGTCGCGGTCGGCGTGTTTATCACATTCGCCTACAACGACCGTGCCCTTTATTACGGCTTTATTTCCCTATTTTCGTTGTCCGTGGCTGTCTCAATTCTCTGGCTGATCTCAAACGACGGAACGCTGATCCACCGACTGCTTGAGAATCGAACCATGCGTTGGATCGGCAAGATCTCGTACGGGCTCTATCTTTGGCATTACTTCTTTTACACCGTCATCAAAAATCAGAAGTATGTAGAATCGATGTCCGCACAAGTGGCGATCGCCCTGGCCCTTTCTTTCGCGGCAGCGTCCGTTTCCTACTACCTTGTCGAACGCCCGATACTTTCCCTCAAGGACTCGTTCCAGAAACGAAAAACTCCGCGGCTTTCGGAAGCGGTGTGACCTGCTGTACTGCTCTTCGGTTATGTTAAACTACTGCTCTTTCGGGCCAGTCAGGTAGCCGAAGTTCTTGATGAATAATTCCTCGAACGCAAGTAACCCGCTTCACAGGATCATGTCGATCGCCCGAAACACGTTTCGCGAGGCGATCCGCGATCGGGTTCTGTATAACCTCATCATTTTTGTTTTGCTCCTCGTCGTTTGTGCTGTCCTCTTAGGCGATCTTACCGATGGGCAGGAAGCCAGAACGATCGTGAACATCGGCCTGAACGCGGTGCTTTTGTTCGGTGCCTTCATCGCGATCTTCGTCGGTGTGGGCCTGGTATCGAAAGAGATCGAGAAGAAGACCGTATTCGCACTCTTCGCCAAGCCCGTACGTCGAACAGAGTTTATCGTCGGAAAATATCTCGGGCTTTGCGTTACTTTGCTTGTTAACGTGTCGATCATGGCGGCGGGAGTAACGCTTGCGTTGCTTTATGTCGGCGGTACGTCGCTGGTCGTACCGGTTTGGACATCATCGCTGCTAATTTTTTTTGAACTGGCGATCATCACTGCGATCGCGATCCTTTTTTCTTCATTTTCGTCGCCGGCACTCTCGGCGCTGCTGACGTTCCTCGTGTTTGTTATCGGCCACTTGAGTGCGTCGCTTCGCGACCTTGGCAACAACCTCGGATCGGCGGTGGCATCCGCCCTCTTTAACGCTATTTATTATCTCCTGCCGAATCTTTCGATCTTTAGTTTCAGGACGGAAGCTGCTATTGGCCTCACGCCATCGATCTCGATGACCGGAGCGTCTCTGAGCTACGCAATCGCTTACAGTTGTATAGCCCTTGCTATCGCAGCGGCTGTCTTTTCTCGTCGCAACTTCAAATAGCCGAACAATGGCCGGCCGACTTAAAGATTTTTTGCCAACATTCGTCGTGATCGTCGCGGCTTTTCTTGTCGTCTTCTGGTTGAGTAACTACGTCGAAAGCGCCAAACCAAAGCTTCCGGAAAGCTTTAAGGACACGGACCTCGTCTTGCAGGGCAAGAAATTGAAGGGTTATGCACTCGGCTCAGAGGGAATGCTCGCGGATTGGTATTGGATGATGGCGCTTCAGTATATCGGCGGGGAAAATGCGGATAGCCCGCAAGAGCAGATCGACATCGGCGACCTCAGAAACCTTAATCCGCGACTGTTGTATCCGTATCTTGACAGCGCGACCGATCTCGACCCGAGCTTTTTCGCAGCGTATTCTTACGGAGCTATTGTGCTGCCCGCCATCGACGCCGATAAGGCAATCGCACTGACCGAGAAAGGCATCCGAAACAATCCCGACAAGTGGCGGCTCCATCAATATCTCGGATATATCTACTGGCAAATGAAGAATTTCGAGAAGGCCGCCGAAACCTATGAAGCCGGATCACAGGTCGCAGGGGCCGCGCCGTTTATGAAGGAAATGGCGGCTCAGATGCGATCGAAAGGCGGAAGTCGCGACGTTGCCCGAGCGATGTTTCGCCAGATCCTTGAGAGTTCCGAAGACGAACAGAGCAAACGCAGTGCTCAGCTCAAGCTATGGGGACTCGACGCCGAAGACGAGATCACCGCGATAAATGAAACCCTTACGTCGGCGAAAGCTGCGAATGGGTGCCCGGTTAAACTTTCCGATGTTTACTCGCAGCTCGCGAATATAGATCTGCCAAATGGCGGCGACTTTCGGATCGATAAGGATAAAGGACTCGTCGATCCTACGGGCGTTCCTTATCGGTTTGACGCCTCAAGTTGCTCGGTCGAGCTTGGCCCCGAATCAAGACTGCCAAAACCGCTTAATTAAATTTCTATGGAAAACGTCGTTCAGATAACAGATCTCGTCAAAGATTACGAAACCGGTTTTTTCAAGAAAAAGAAGGTTCGAGCCGTTGACGGCATCTCGCTCACCGTCAGCGGCGGTCAGATCTTCGGATTCCTCGGCGGTAACGGAGCGGGTAAAACGACGACGATCAAGATATTGATGAGCCTGCTCTATCCCACTTCGGGAAACGCTCAAATACTCGGCTCCGATATCTCCGATTTCGAAATGCATCGCCGCATCGGTTATTGCCCGGAGAATCCTTACTTTTACGATTACCTGACGCCAAAAGAATTGCTTTCTTACTTCGCCGAAATATTTGGAATCAGCCCAGCAGAGTCGAAAAAGCGCACGGAAGAACTTCTTACACAAGTCGGTCTTGAAGAAAAAGATTGGAACAAACAGCTTCGAAAATTCTCGAAGGGAATGCTGCAACGCGTCGGACTCGCCCAATCGCTGATCAACGACCCCGAACTCGTTTTTCTTGACGAACCGATGTCCGGCCTCGATCCGATCGGCCGCCGCGAGGTCCGCGAACTCATCGCAAGTCTCCGCGATCAAGGCAAGACCGTATTTATGTCTACGCACATTCTCTCGGACGTCGAGGCGCTGTGTGATGAAGTTGCAATACTGCGGAAAGGCAAACTTGCGGCGAACGGACGGCTAGATGACCTGCTCACGACTCATGCCGGCGATCAGGCATTCGAGATAACTCTTCGCGGAATAGCGGCTGAAAAACTCTCGGAGGCGTTCGCCGATGCCGACATCGTCTCCCGCGGCCACGGCGTTACCTTGCGCGTGTCTGACGAATCAAAGATCGACACCGTCCTCGCCGAAGCCCGCAAACACGGCGGCAAACTCACAAGCGTCCAGCCGACCAAGCAATCGCTCGAAGAACTTTTCGTCAGCAAAACCGGCGAATGATTATTTTCTCAGGTCATCTTTTTTACTCTCGTTCATCCCGTTCCGTGTTAAAAAAAATACTGACCACAGAATAAGAAGAAAAGAAGAAAAGAAGAAATTACTGAGCCCGTATCGCCGTTACTTTCCAGCGGATATTGGCGCGATCGTCATCTTTGGTGAACCCGTCGATCGCGAGCGTGATCGGGATCGTCTCGCCCGGTCCGAGCAATTCACGCTGCGTGGGTATCACGAGCACCTTTTTCTCTTTCAAGACTTGATTGAACTGATCGACGACTGCGGCATTCACTTCAAGGCCGTTCAGCGTGCGGCTTCCCTTGTTCCTGATGTTGCCCGTGATTGACATCGATATCAATCCGTTCAAAGAGTTGGGAAACTGAACGGTCTTATCGGGGTCGGTCCCGATAATAATGTCTTTTGTTATCTCCTGGAACTGCGGCGAATCCTCACGAAGAGCGTCTGCCAGCACCGCCGCCTTCTGATCGTCCATCGACGGCCGCTGCATCGCGATCAGCACGACGATCGCGATCAGTAACAAGCCGACCAGCCCGCCGATCAACAGCCCTTTGTTAAGCCCAGACTTCTTCTCTTCTTTGTCGAAAAGCGTATCCATATTGGTCTTCGTTAGACGCTCGTTTCCCGCCAAAAGTTCCCATAGGTTATCATCGCTTGATAGCGAATCGAAATGCCTGCCGCCCAACAACCTCACAAGCCGGAGCTGCCGTTTATCGAAGTAGCATTGCCGTTGCCGGTTAGGCAAAGTTTCACTTATCGGCTTCCAGAAGAGTTGTCGCATGCCAAGATGGGAGCACGCGTTCTGGTCCCGTTCGGCCGCCGCACGCTAACCGGTTATGCGGTCGGGTTCCCTGCCCGGCTCGATCCGAAATACGATCTCAAAGCCGACGATCTCAAAAGCGTCCTCGAACTTATCGACGAAGAGCCGCTCATAACCGACGAGATCCTCGAACTCACGCGTTGGTCCGCCGAGTATTACGCCGCATCATGGGGCGAGATGTTGAAGGCATCGCTGCCCGCCGGTATTAACGCATCGGTCGATCAGGTCGTTTCGATCACCAGCAAAGGCCGCCTCGAACTGGTCAATAATTCGTCCGCAAAAAGTAAAAAGGTTCAGCTCCTTTCACGTCTCGCTTCCGACGGCGATATCGACCTCAAGACTCTGATCGTCGACTTCGGCGAATCTACCGCAAAGCGTGCCGTCCGCGAACTCGCCAACTCCGGACTCGCTTCGATCCGCTTCGAAACCGCAACTCCGACGGTGAAAGCCAAGCGGCGCAAGGCTGTAAAACTTATCGCCGAACCGCCCGATGATACACCGCTTACCGAACCGCAAATACGCATTCTCGAAGCTCTCAAGAGCAACAGTGACTCGGTCGCATTCACCGATCTCCTCGAACTCGCAAACGTCGGAGCGTCGCCGATAAATACTCTCGCAAAACGAGGGATCGTCGAGGTGTTCGTGCAAGAGGTCGAACGCGATCCGCTCGCCGGAGCCGAACTGCCCAATAGCCTCGATCTAAAACTTAACGCCGAGCAGTCGTTCGTACTTTCAGAGATCTCAAACGCGGTCCGCCACGGTGAATACAAAGCATTTCTACTCCACGGCGTCACCGGCAGCGGCAAGACCGAGGTCTACATCCGGGCTATGCAGCAGGCACTGGCGCTCGATAAGGGATCGTTGATGCTTGTCCCGGAGATCGCGCTGACGCCGATCTTTTCACGCCGCCTCCGTGCCGCTTTCGGCGATCAGGTCGCGATCCTGCACTCCAGCCTCTCGCCGGGAGAGCGCTACGACGAATGGAGGCGGATCCGGTCCGGCAAAGCCCGCATCGTTATCGGAACTCGCTCCGCCATCTTCGCACCGATCGCAAACATCGGCCTCATCGTTATCGATGAAGAGCACGATTCGTCTTATCGCCAGAACGAATCGCCCTTCTATAGCGCACGCGACCTCGCAGTGATGCGTGCAAACCGAGCGAACGCCGCCATCGTGCTGGGCTCCGCCACGCCGTCGCTCGAATCGTTTCACAACGCGAAGGCGGGTAAGTATCAATATCTCCAACTCCAACACCGCATCGGCGGCCGTCCGATGGCGGAGGCCGAGACGATTGATATGCGCGAGGTGTTCAAGCGGGCGGGCAAGGATGTCGTGATCTCGCAGCAGCTTATCGACGCGATCCGCGAAACGCATGCGAAAGGCGAACAGTCGATCGTGCTGCTCAACCGACGCGGATTCTCTTCCTTCGTTCTCTGCCGAAGCTGCGGCGAAACGCTCCGCTGCATCAATTGCGACATCACACTCACCTATCACCGACGCGAGAACAAGATCACCTGCCACTACTGCAACTATTCGACGCCGACGCCGAAGGTCTGTCCGTTTTGCGAGAGCGAGTTTTTATACTTCGTCGGCCAGGGTACCGAACAGATCGAGACCATCCTCGAAAAACATTTCCCCGATCTTCGCATCGCGCGAATCGATCGTGACACGATGAAACGAAAGGGTGAGATCGACCGCCTGCTGCTCGCCTTCGACCGCGGCGACATCGATATGCTCGTCGGCACGCAGATGCTCGCTAAGGGACACGATTTTCATAACGTGACTCTTGTTGGCGTGATATCCGTCGATGCGGGATTGGGAATGCCGGACTTTCGCTCGGCGGAAAGGACGTTTCAATTGCTTACGCAGGTCGCGGGCCGAGCGGGCCGGGGCGATCTTCCAGGCCGCGTGCTCATCCAGACTTATCATCCCGAACACTACGCGCTCCGATACGCCGTCGAGCAGAACTACGAAAGGTTTTACGACCATGAGATCCGCTTTCGCGAGCGGATGTCATACCCGCCTGTCGTCTCACTCGCGTCCGTTCTCATCCGCCATCCGGATCTCGAAACCGCGCAAAAACAGGCGGCGATACTCAAACAAGCGCTCGACCACGCTAACGCCGACAAATCTGTCCGCATCATCGGCCCCGCATTGGCATCCATCTCGCGGCTCAAAAACGAATACCGCCTCCAGATAATCCTTCGCTCCCAAAGCCGCAAGCAACTCCGCAAAACTCTCGACACCGCCCTAGACCAAGCCCCCGTTCTCGGCGGCGACCTCCGACGTTACAATGTTGAAATCGACCCGCTAAACCTGCTCTAACGAGGCCGCAATACTCTCTTCACCGTTTCTTCATAAAACCTTCAGCAATTCATAAAGAAAATTGCTGCGTTGCGAAGCTACACTTGGCACATTACGCACTAATAGCGGGAAAAATACATATGAATAAAGATATTGCAAAGCGACGAGTGATCGTTATCGGAGGAAGCATTGCAGGTTTGCTTGCTGCTCGCGTCGTCGCGGATCACTTCGACGAAGTTACGCTGATAGAACGCGATGACCTGCCCCTGGAGCCTCATCAGAGAAGAGGCGTCCCGCATGGACATCATGCACATGCGATCCTGGCGAGTGGTCAGAAGGTCCTTGACGAGTTGTTCCCCGGATTCTGCCGTCATCTTCTCGATGCGGGAGCTTTGTCGGCCGACTCTCTTAATGACGGAACTTGGTTTTTCGAAGGAGCGGCGTTAGCGAAAGCACCGAGCGGTACTAGCGGCGTTCTTTCAAGCCGTCCCTTCCTCGAGGCGGAGGTCCGGCGACAGGTACGCTCTCTTGCCAATGTCCGATTCCTTTGCGGCGAATCCGTCCGCGGCCTCCTCACCGACGACGGGCAAAACCGGGTAACTGCGGCGGTAACAGACACTCAAACCATTGAGGCCGATCTGATAATCGACGCGACCGGTCGTGGGTCTAAAAGCGACAGCTGGCTTCGCTCGCTTGGCTACGATGCGGCACGAGAAGAAAAGGTCGGGATTGATCTGGTCTACACAACCCGCGGCTTTTCAGCACATGCGGGGTTTCTTTCAGACGAAAGATTCATCGTCATAGCTCCAACCCCTCATGGAAAGCGAGGCGGTGTCGTCGCCCTTCAGGAAAGCGGACAGGCGATTGTTACGTTGTTCGGGCATTTCGGCAACGTCGCGCCAACGGAACTCAGCGAATTTATCGCTTATGCAAAGACTCTGCCTTCGCGCAAGATATACGATGCGATCAAAGATGCCGAACCAGTCGGCGAGCCGATGACCTTCAGATTCCCCGCAAGCACTCGCCGGCACTATCAGGAACTTAAACGATTTCCGAAAGGGTTTCTCGTCTTTGGCGATGCGGTCTGCAGTTTCAATCCCATCTACGGACAAGGAATGTCTGTGGCGGCACTCCAGGCGAAAACATTGGCAAGCGTCCTTGAGGCAGGCGAAGAGAACCTCGCGTTGCGATTCTTCCGATCGGCATCGAAGGTGATCGACAATCCGTGGAGCATTGCAGTGGGCGGTGATCTGAAGATGCCGGAAACGTCAGGACTGCGGACCGCTTCGGTCAAATTCATCAACTGGTATATCGGTAACGTTCATAAGCTTGCTCATCATGACCCGAAGACCGCTATAGCGTTCATTAAAGTTGCTCAGCTGCTTGAAGAGCCGAGCACACTAATGCGCCCTGGACTGGCATTAAAAGTTCTCGCGGCCGCTACTCGTCGAAAACTTTCTGGGCATGCGGCTTCGCAGAAGGAACGGAGTCCGATCCGAGCGGACACAGCGGTCAGAACCGGATCATGATCAAACGTCATCCCCCGACGTGAACGCTCGGGCGCAACTCGGGGTCGGGCTCGGCTTGGCGGAGGATCTCGCGGGTGATGGGGGCGGTGTCGCCTTCGCCGAACAGAATGTAGCGGATCAGGTACTTGATCGGGTTGCCCTCGCTCCAGCCGAAATAGACGTGCGGGATCGTGTTGGTCGTGTTGCGAATGTGCAACAGCAACGCGGCGATCGCGTTCGGTACTGCGGGAGACTTCGTTCGGAGGATCTTGTATCCGCCAATGTCGACGCCCGATATCTGGAGCTTTCCGGTAAACTCCGAGGCATCACCGACGTCAATCTCGTAAAACAAGATCGGGTCGGTTGACGGAATGTGATTATCGATCCGCTTCTCGTGTTCCTTAAATCGATACTCGGTCACGTCTCCAGTTTCTCGTCGGTTTGTCACGATTCGCACGTCGCCTTCAGATGACAGATCTTCAAGAAACTCCTTCGCAGTTGCGTCAAGCTCGATCTTCTCGATGCGGATCTCCGTCGTCCTCATCGCCCGCGATACGAACGATGCGATCACGATGCCGGCTATAAAGAACGCGGCGATCTTGATGCCGTCAGGCCGCTCGACAATGTTTGTGATCGTTGTATACGCGAACACAACCGAGATCGACATGAAGATCCATTTTACGGCTTCTTTCCGATACCACGCAGAGATGGTCACGGCGATCGCTGCTGATGTCATGAGCACCAATACGCCGGTTGCGTACGCCCCGCCTTGCGCTTCGACATCCGCCTCGAAGATATAAGTGATCGCAAAACAGATGGTCGCGAACACGATCACCAACGGCCGCGTGGCCCTTGCCCAGTTTGGCGCCATACCGTATCGCGGCAAGTATCGTGGGACGATGTTCAGCAATCCGGCCATCGCAGACGCTCCAGCAAACCAAAGTATGAGGATCGTGCTGATGTCGTAAACGGTGCCGAAGACTTCGCCGAGGTACGCGTGTGCGATAAACGCCAATGCCCTGCCCGACGCCTCACCGCCCTGAGCAAATTGAGCCGGCGGGATCAAGAGCGTGGTGACAAAGCTGCTGCAGATCAGGAAAAAGCTCATGATCACGGCGGCCATCATCAGCAGTCGCCGAGTCTTCTTGATGCGGCCCGGATTCTCAACAAGTGGCATCACCGCAACACCGGTTTCGAATCCCGAAAGGCCAAGTGCAAGTTTCGGAAACACAAGCAGCGACAATCCGATGATCGCGAGCAGAGATCGCGGTTCGGTTAGTCCACCGGCGGTCGTCGTCGTAAACAGTGCGTCTTTCCAGTTTGTTATCAAGCCCGGATTCAACGATATCTCATAGAATCCAGTCGCGACGACGACAACATTTAGTCCGAGATATGCAATAACAAGGAACACAGCAATGCCGATCGCTTCCTTAAAACCCTTTAGAAATACGACCGCCAATGTTGCGACCAGAAGAAACGTCACCGCCACCGGATGATCGAGACTCGGAAAATGCTCTTCGATGTATGGGTTATGAATAATATGTTCAGTGGCGTCAGCCGCGGAAAGCGTGATCGTTATCACGAAATCGGTTGCAACGAAGCCGAGGAGCATCAGCACGAAGAGCTTTCCTTTCCATCTGGAAAGCAGGCGTTCGAGCATCGAGATCGAACCCTGTCCGTGCGGGCTTTCGGCAGCCACTCGTTTGTATATCGGCAGTGCTCCGAACAGGGTAAGCAGGATGAGAATGATCGTAGCTATCGGAGATAGGGCTCCCGCCGCAACGAATGCTATTCCCGGCTGATATCCAAGCGTCGAAAAGTAGTCGACACCGGTCAGACACATCACTTGCCACCATTTATGCTGGTGATGTTTATTCGCCGCCGCTCCTGCCGCATCCACCGGCCTGACGCCCTGCAAAAACCAATCTTTAAACCCGCCCTTCCCGCTTACCGTTGTAACTGCTGATGCCATTTTCTTCCGTAGTCTAGATGCCAATTGGTGAGGCTCTCATAAGCCCCATAAAGATTTTGTAAAGGTCACGCGCGATCTTTCAGCTCTTGAAGCCGATCCATCGCATGAGCAAATCCCATAAATGCGGTAAGCGATAAAACTATCAAGACCGGCACGGCTAGCCGTACGCCTGAATTCGGCTCAATGACTCCCTCCGCCGTCAGGAAGGAAAGCAGCAGCCCGGCAATTCCCCCGCCAACCCCGACTATCGCCGAACCGCCGAGGGCACATGCCCAAAACGCTTTTTTTAGATTCGAAGCCGCGGGGGCTTCAATTACTTTGTTCGTCTCTATTGCCTGCATAGTCCCTCTCGTACATCCTCAATGTACGGCGGAGGAAATAAAGGCCGGATAAACGGGCCATAAAAAGTTCGTAAAGATTATTTTGAAGGTGTGAAGCGGTAACCGACCCACGGCTCGGTCAAAATGTAGCGGGGTTTGGAGGGTGTAGCCTCGATCTTTTTCCGAAGATTGCCAACGAAAACCCGAAGGTATTCGGTCTGTTCGGTGTAATCGCCGCCCCAGATCTTTGATAGCAAGGTACGGTGAGTTATCACGCGGTCGTGATGTTCGATCAGGTAGGCTAGCAAATCGAACTCTTTCGGTGTCAGGTGGACGTTACTTCCATTAACGCTGACTTCCCTTTTCGAATGATCGAGTGTGAAGTCGCCGACACTTACGACGGTTTGCTCCTCGACTTCCGACGGTCCGCGACGAAGTGACGCTCGGACGCGAGCGAGTAGCTCGTTCATCCCAAAAGGCTTCGTAATAAAATCGTCTGCACCGGCGTCGAGTGCGTCGACCTTGGTCTGCTCTTCGCCCTTCACAGAAAGCACGATTATCGGTACGTCAGACGCCCCGCGGATCGACTTACATACCTCGATCCCGCTCATTCCGGGCATTGAAAGATCGGTGATAACGAGATCAGGATGAAAGTCGCTGAACGTATCCATTCCCGACTCGCCGTCCGCAGCCGTCCGAACGTCATATCGATGAGCTCCAAGGCTTCGCTTCAGTACACGCGTGATTTGAAACTCATCGTCGATGACTAAGATCCTTTTCGGTGTCATTCTCCTTCCCGTTTTCTATTTTCGTGTATCGCGTGTTTCTCAAAATTCCTCTCATCTTCTTCCTTCCTGTTCATCTTCTTCTGTGGTGAAAATTTTCCGGAAAACACTGAACGAGAAGAACGACACGACTCCCGTGCTTACGAAGGTGGAGTGGCAGCCGTTTTGGCTGACGGGGTGGTTCTATCGTTACCACCGACATCGACACTCAATGGCAGACGAACTACAAATTTGGTGACAAATGCGCCATCGCCGTCTTCGATCCGTATCGATCCGCCTTGCGATTCGACGATACCTTTCGCGATCGCAAGTCCCAAACCGAGCCCGCTGCCGGTACGGTGGATATCCTGTTCCTTCGTACGAAAAAATTTATCGAAGACCCGCTCTCGCATCGCCGGATCGATCCCGCATCCCTGATCCTGCACGATCAGGAGGACTTCATCTGCCGAAGGTATGGCGGAGATCGCGATCGTTGTTCCATCCTTCGAGTACTTAGCCGCGTTATCGATCAACGTAAAGACAACTTCCGAGATCGAAGCTGCGTCAGCATAGACGTCGGTGATTTCCGGTGGAATCTCAACCCTAACGGTGCGTCGCGACACCGCCCGCTTTGCTCGCTCGACCGCATTGCCGATGATCTCTTCGACCGACGCCGGCCGCAGCCGAAGCCCCATCGCATCCGCCTCGACCTTCGCGATTCCGACCATTCCCTCGATAAACTCGTTCAACCGATCAGTCTCTTCTTCAATGATATCGAGAAATTCCTGCCTCGATTCTCCATCGAGCAGCTTCTCCCGCGAATCTTCGATCAGCGTCGTCACCGACGCCTTGATCGATGTCAGCGGAGTTCGAAGGTCGTGGGTGACGGCGTCGAGCAGAGCGGACTTCAACTTCTCGCTTTTCCGCAGCGCCTCGGCCTCGCTCGCCTGCTCGAAGGCTCCTCGCAGCTCTTGGTAAAGCCGCTCGATCTCAACCTTTCTCGCCTCACTCTCCTCCGCTTGTCGGCGCGCATATCCCGAAAGCTGCCCAGAGATCAGCGCCGTGATGACAAATGTACCGAAAGCGATCCAGTTTTCAGGGCCTGAAATATTGAAGGTATGAAACGGCGGCAGGAAAAAGAAGTTGAAGCATGCGATTGCTGCGACCGAAGCGACCAGCCCAGACGTACTGCCGAAAAGCGTCGAGGCGAACAGCACGACCAACAGCAGAGTCAACGCAACCTCCGTCGGCGTCAGAAATTCTCGGAGCGGCAGGAATGCGAGTGTAACGACCAGCACCGTGCCCGCCGCGATGACATTTCGCAGCCCGCGGCTCCACTTATCCAATCTAACCAACGCCACGGGTCAAGACGGTACCGTTTTGCTGGTCAGTAATCAACCCGCGAGAAGATATGATGGTGGCCGTAGGCCGCAGATTGGCATTGCTGCTGTATATTCAGCGATCTACAGATCCCGATATTTCGCCCGGGAGAGCGAGAAAAGCCCGATATGACTCAGTTTACGGCGGCGGAGCTTATCGAAGCGTGACCGAATTTAACTTGGGCGTAGATTTCCGACAGCGAGACCTTGCAGTTGATGGATTCCATCGCGAGCACGTCATCCCGCTCGTTATAGATCTTATAGATCCACTGCTTTGCGTTCTGCTTGGCGTAATGCTCAATCCGCATCTCGTCCTCTTTTACGAGAATGCACTCGCGTATACTGTCCATCGCCAGGAAGGCTTCAAGCTTCTGGGTTTTGTCTGAAGTGTTCGTAGCGCTCGATATGATCTCCAATACAACAGTCGGGTTCAGCAGCAGGTCGGCGTTCTGATCTCCAAATGCGGGATCGCCGTTCACCACTACCACATCCGGATAGCAGATGAAATTATTGCGCAGCCTCACACGCATGTTGCCGATGTAAATGTCATTTTTAGCCCCGTGAATACGGCTGCCGATGGCGACCGCTGCGTTGGAAACGATAAGGTTATGCCAGCGGTTTGACCCCGAGCGTCCTATTACTCTTCCATTGTGAAATTCGTTTTTTGCCGGGCTTTGTCGTTCTGCCATAAGATAATCGTCTGAGGTCCTGTATTTAGGTGTGCTGCTGAGGGGATTTTGAGTCATACTTCGTTCCTGCTCCTTTAAGGTGGTAATGGAGTAAATCGCGTGTGCGGTGGGCAGCAAAGTTTTTGGGGGACTTTGTAAGGGGAAAGTTGTCTGGTAAAAAATAGTTTTACACACCAACCTTCAACTTTTCAAGGTACTTGATATGAAACTTTCCGAACTTGCGGAACTGACCTCAACATCGCTCGAATCCGGCTCGCCCGACGCGGAGATAAGAGCAGCCGCTGGACTCGATCTGGCGGGCGACGGCGAAGTCACTTTCCTCGCAAATCCTAAGTACACGCCGCAGATCCGCGAGACTGCAGCATCCGCGATCTTTCTGAATGAAGGCGTCGCTATCGACCGCTCCGACATTGCCGTGCTCCGCGCGAAAGACGCATACGTCGCCTATACCCGTGCGCTCAGGGCCTTCCATCCGATTGAGCCTGCCTCTCCGGGAGTGCATCCATCTGCGGTGATAGACCCAAGCGCCGATGTTTCCGATAAGGCTGAGATAGGGGCAAATGTCGTAGTTGGGGCGAAGGCTTCGATCGCTGCGGGTGTGAGGTTGTTTCCCAACGTAACGATATATCATGGAGTTTCGATCGGCGAAGGTTCGGTCCTGCATTCAGGTGTATCAGTTCGCGAAAACTGCGAGATCGGCCGAAACTGCATCATCCACAACAACTCGACAATAGGCTCAGATGGATTTGGATACGCCAAGGATGAACAACGGCGCTGGCTGAAGATTCCACAGGTCGGGCGAGTAGTGCTTGAAGACGATGTCGAGATCGGTGCGAACACTGCGATCGATTGCGCTTCGGTCGGTGAGTCTCGCATCAAGCGTGGTGCGAAGATCGACAACCTGGTGCAAATCGGGCATTCGTGTACGGTAGACGAGGATGCGTTGATATGCGCACAGACTGGACTGGCCGGGAGCTCGACGATCGGCAAACGAGTTATATTAGCAGGCCAGGTCGGGATCGCCGGGCACCTGACCGTAGGCGACGATGCCGTTTTGACGGCAAAATCAGCCACCTCGCACGACGTCGACCCCGGAAAGACCATCTCCGGCATTCCCGGATTCGACAATAAAGAATGGCTTCGGTCAACAGCTGCTTTTCGCCGGCTCAGCGATCTGCAGCGAAAGCTCCGGGCGATCGAGAAAGCGGTCGAAGAACTGCAAAATTAGCCGATGTATCTGCGATCGCTACGACGAACGATCTCCTGCTTAGATATCGGCGAGCCGCATAATGCCAACCCTTAAAGCATACGGTACCGACCTATTGTTTGTGGAACCTATGAAAATCGTATAGTCACCCGTTTCCTCAAGTCCAACCTCATGATGTCCGCCTTGGTCTTCGCGCAAAAGCACCACATGTCCGTATCTGCCACTTGTCTCGACCTTGACCCCGATTCCCGCCGCAGGCGATAGATCAATAACGATCTTTTGCCCAGCTTGCGCCCGTACCACATACGTAACTCCGTGTAGTCCCGTTACGCCCCGAACGACGGCCGAACTCTTACCTTTCGGGAACTGAATGCGTTTCTCACTTTGAGCGACAGCTGGAATGGCCGATAGTAGCCCGATTGAAATGAAGAGCTTTAATAAGTGTAGTTTCGTCATAAATTTGTCTGCCTTCTATCATTCGTTATTCGATTTGACTGAGAAGCGGCGCATACAGACACGAAAGTTGAACCGTGCCGCCTCGACATAACTAACGCATTCTTGTCGAGGTAAGGGACACGCAGCCTGAACCTTTTCGATGTTTTTGGAATGGATCGAACGATTGGTGGGATATAATTTGATCATGGACGCTCAAACAAGACAGGACCGCTCAGATTCGGGCTACGACATCACACCACTCGACCAAGACACGATCGAGCGTCTTGCTCAGGATCTGAACGATGAGGAGAGAAGAATACTGCTGAATCACGGCACTGAGGCGGCGTTCTGTGGGACGCTGCTCGATAACAAGATGGACGGGACGTACGCATGTCGCCTTTGCGGTTTGCCGCTGTTCACGTCGAAGCACAAGTTCGATTCGGGCACCGGCTGGCCGTCGTTCTACGCTCCGTTCGATAAGGAACACCTAACGAACATCGAAGACAACAGCTATGGAATGCGCCGGATCGAGATCCGCTGTGCCAGATGCGGCGGACATCAGGGACACGTTTTCCCCGACGGTCCTCCGCCGACCGGTCAACGGTATTGCCTCAATTCCGCGTCGTTGGAGTTTTTTGAAGAGGGCCAGGACATCCCGCAGAAGGCATAAATTTTGTTAGTTACCGGCGACGATCCGACGTGCGGTGGTTTCGTCGGCCTCCGCCTCGGTCGTTTTACCGAGTTTTCTGTAGGCCAACGCCCGTAGTTGGTGGGCCTTGTAATCGCCCGCCAGTTTCTCGATGTAACCGGTCAGCATATTTACCGACAGTTGAAATGAGCCTTTGTTCAGAAGGACCAGGCCGAAATTGTAGTGACTCGAAGGATCTTCCGGCAAGATCGACATCGCTCTCGTGAAATCCGCGATCGCCCTTTCATAGTTCCCTGTTTTCGCACAGGCGATCCCACGATTATTGAAAGCCTGGTAGTAATTGGGGTTAAGGGCGATCGCCTTAGAATAGTCGGCGGTGGCTTTGTCGAATTCGCCGAGCTTCATTTGGTTATAGCCTCGATCGAAATATGCTCCGGCAAAATCGGGATTTACCTGAAGTATTTTAGTGAGTTTTTCGAGGTTTTCCGTCGCGAGATCACGGATCTCTTTTGCTGAATCGGGAACGAGTTCGACCGGCCCCCTCATCGAAGGGAGATAAGAATTGGCTAGGTCTTCTTCGCTAAGCAGCTTACGAGGAATTCTGCGAATTGCTTCGACAATTATGGTTGGCGGAACGGCTGAAGGATCTTCTTCTATTAGTTTCCAGGCTTTATCCGCTTTTCGTTCATCGACCTCGGCGCGTGCCACTTCGCCAATCTCGCGGTAAGCCTCCGCCCGGGACGACAATGCTCCGTGGTCGTTCGGCACGAGCCTCAGCACTGTCGTGAAATCGGCGATCGCTTCGCGGAATTTCCCGACCTTCGCGTAAAGATCGCCCCGCAGCTGAAACGCGCAGTCGAGGCGGCGATTGAGCTTGATCGCGGTCCCGAGATCGGCGAATGCCTTTTCAAATTCGAGCAGCTCATCGAAACACTGTGCACGCTCCATTAACGCATGTGCGTGGTTCGGCTTCAGCTCGATGGCCCGGCCGAAATCCTTTATCGCTTCCCCGCACTCGCCGTTTAATCGTTTATCGATGCCCCGCTTGTAATAGGATTCGGCGGGCGATGTAATTCCCTTTTGACCGAATGATAAATTCGCTAAGACAACCGCCGTAAGGAAAAGACCGATGACCGTTCGGGTGAAGGTGACTGCTGGAGGATTCATTGAGTAATCTTACACCCTTGCGGCGTGCATTTGCCGACTAGCTTGCCTCGATCACGGCGCAGTGTTCGAGTTTGGGCGAAATCTTCGGTACTAGGAATCTGCCCTGAAAGCCCTGCACTTTGGTCATTTTGTCTTTCTGCAGCAGTTTCAACTGTTCCGCGCGATCGTCGTCGAAGTAGCAGTTTACGCCGTGCAGAATTCCGGGGGCATATAGCGTCACCCAAGGCTGCACGGTTCCCTGTTTTTCCAGAACGATCGTGGCGACGCGTCCGCTCACCGCGATGTTTTTGCTTAGATATTTTTCAAGATCCTTCGACGTCACCCCATCGCGAGTGAACTCCCGATCAAGATCTTCGGCCGTAACGGTAAAATCGGCTTTCTCCAAATTCGGATTATCGATCGTCTTTTTGCCGGTTTGATTGGCCGGTGAAGATTCCGCTACGTTCGAGGCGGTCGTGTTCACCGGCATCGTGTCGGTCGGTTGAGAGGCGAGAGATTTGCACGCGAGGCACGACGCGAGCAGAGCCGTTATCGCAAAAGATGCTAACCAAAAGTTTTTCATAGCGTTTATCCGTCGAAGCGGTTCACGGGCAACCGATCAGGTTCGTCTCCTCGTACTTCGCGGCCGATGCCCCGTAGCGTCCGCCGCCGGCGTAGTCTTGGACAACCGAGACGTAATAAAGCTTGCAAAATGGATGATCGTCGGCAGAATCCTTGGCCAGGATGTAGCCCCTTTTGAACCGATAGCTCGGCAGTCCGTAGCTGTCCTTGTATATTTCCCAGTTCGCCTGTGACAACCCGATTTTCATCACCTTCCGCGTCGTCGAGCCCCTCAGCTGCCCCAACATCAAGCGCTCGTCCGCCGGGCTTCGAAACGCAAAATATCTTGTGGCCGGCTTGTACAGGGCTAGTTTCCGATTGACCGCCTCGCCCAGCGAATTGAAAACCGGATCGAGAAACGCCTGCTGCGGCGGGGCGAACTGATCCTGCCGGTAATATTCCGCCCTTGCCCGCGTCGACACCGAAAACAAGACCCAATCCTTAAATCCTCGCTCTACAAATTTCTCACTGGTCGCTGGGTCGAAGTTTTCCACCTCTTGTTTTTTCTTATTGATCTCGTCCCGGATAATCTCCGTCCGCACGTCGATCTTACCTTGTGACGCTGCGGAGATAGCGAAAATTGCGAGTGTCGACACCAAATAGGATATTTTCAAGAGCCTAATTTTCAAATGCCCACGGTACATAGAGATTTCCTCTTCTTACGATTTCGCAGCCTTGGATTCCGTCCAAGGGTTTTGATGCGATCCAGCAGAACCTTTTTCTTAACAGTGAACGGGCTCGACTTCTCTGCAAATGGGAACTTGCTTCAAATCACGCGAAGTGCAAAATTCTCCCTGAAGTGCCGACGACCTTCGGTTTCCAGTACTTTATTAAATCCTTGTAACTATTCACTCCCGGGTAACTAATGGTGGCGTCAAAGGAAGGTGCGAGGGCATTCGGAAAACGCTTGTAAATTGCAGTTCGCTTCGCCTCGTCAAGGCCAGTTATGAAGCTATCTGTCCGGACCTGCGGGAGGTCAGATAATCGTCTTGTCCGTAAAGCAAGCGCGTCGCTATCGTACTGCGTATTTTGATTCGTTATCATATCTTTGGTGTCATCGATGTAAATCACAACGTAGTTGGCAACGTAATTCTTGAGCATGGCGTAGAGCAATTTGTCGGACATGGATAGGAAAGCATACTCACCAACGGCCTCATTTCCCGCTAGACCAACCCCCTCGAACTCGGTGGTAATGCGTCCGATGATGTCTGCATCTCCGTCGGTTCCTTGTGGCTCCAGCAATGCGGCCTGTCGAGCAGCGATCAGGTCATTGGCTGTCTCAGCAAGATCGAATACTTTGTCCAAGAACTCGAACTGTTTTGCGAAAAGCGCTTTGGCCGTGTCGTTGCGGGAGTTTAAATGTTTCTGAATCTCGGATGCAGCCTCCCGACTTTCACTATTGTCCCTTGGTGATCTTAAGCGGTCTCGAACATCTTTGGCTATACTCAAGGCCTCAGAGAATTTTTGATCCAGTTCGTCGACCTTTTTGATCGCGTCGTCTACTATACTGGTCCCCCGGACACCCGCTCTAAAGAGACTGGCCCCCCGGACACCCGCTTCAAAGTGCTTGACGGTAGCGACGAGCTTCAGCCCAGGTAGCACGTCAAGAATAATTCCGAAGAAAATATCTCCGATAAATGACTTTGTTGCCTCGGACTTCATGATACTGTCGTACTCGGTGCTTGCTGTTTGCATGGCCGCGGTTAGCTTGATGGTTGTACGCAGAATATTTCTTTCCACCTTGGCCACGTAGTTCTGAGCTGCGGTAACTTGACGTGCCACTTTATTTTGCCACTGGTCGTATGCTGTGCCACCGTTTGGCATTTGCCTTTACCTCCGATTAGTTGTGTAGGCCACTTACTTGACAATAGTCGCGATACTACGTCGAAAATACTTACGTCCCATCAATATCTCTGCTAAAATCGCGCTTTACCTGTTTCGCCATGGCAACACGCAAAAACTATTTGATTTTGCGGTCGCAAGTACTAAGAAACCTCTTAGTTAGTTCCTAGAAATTTCCTAGTTGCCGTATGTCTTTGAAGCTAAAGCAGATTGCGTTTGGCGAGTACGTGTTGGACGCAGACGAGAAGGTACTTTTCCGACACGGAAAGACGGTGGCGGTAACCCCGAAGATCTTCGATCTCCTGCTGGCGTTGGTAGAAAATCACGGTCACATTGTTCAAAAAAGCATTTTAATGGAGCGCGTCTGGGCCGGGAGTTTCGTTGAGGACAGCAACCTGACGTTCAGCATCCGCCAGCTGCGCAAGATCCTTGGCGACGACAAACATCATCCGCAATTTATCGAGACTGTTCCCCGCCGCGGTTACCGTTTCATCGCGAACGTCGAAGAAATAGCCCCGGATGAAAACACGAAAGCGGATCGCCGCTCAGAGCCCCTAATATCAGAGAACCTAAAGAGCGGCGGCGCTACGTCGACGATTTCGTATTTACGCCCGATTATCGTCGGGGCGGTCGTGCTTCTAACCGTCGGGCTGCTTTTATCGGCTGCCGCTATTGTCTGGAACCCGACGCGGTCGGAACCCAGAGATCTTTTCGCCGCGGATCCGGCCGCGCGATTCGAGACGGTGGCGAGTTCCAATCATCCTATGAGCGCCGCCATCTCGCCGGACGGCAAATATATGGCCTACACGCGCACGGCCAACGGGCGGAACAGTCTATGGCTTCGGCAATTGTCCAGCGAGATGAACACGCAGATCATCCCGCCGGAAGACGGCACCAGGTATCTCGGCCTCGAGTTTTCCCCAAACGGGGAATACGTTTACGTCGCCCGGGCCAACAATAACGGACCGGCCCACATCGATCGCATATCGATCCTTGGCGGCCCGCCGAAATTGAACATCATTACCGGCATTGACGGGGCGTTCAGCATCTCGCCGGACGAGCGATCCATCTCGTATCGGCGCTATGGTCCGCAGACCCGTCGGCTTTTTATCGCCAACATCGACGGCGGCGGCGAGCGCCAAATATTCGAGACCGATAAGACATTCACTGATAACGTATTTTCCCCAGACGGGCAGTCGGTTGCCTTTGCAATGGGCCAATCGGACACTGGTGAAAGGGATTTTGGCGTTTATGTCGTAGACATTAGCAACGGTGAGTTTAAGAGAGCAACACAGTTTAGCTGGCTGCACGTCCGCAGCATCGAGTGGCTGCCCGATCAAAGCGGCCTGATCGTGACAGGACGGAGCGACGCCTCGGATCTCTCGCGGCTGTGGAGCATCTCTTTCACCGACGGACGAGTGGAAGGCGTGCTTCAGCCACAGGCCGGCTTCGTTTATGTTTCTGCCGCAAAAGATTTCAGTAAAGCCTTGCTGATGAAGGTTTCGCGAAATTCGAACCTTTACCTCGCCCTTTCTTCCAATTTGGAAGACATTCGCCCGGTTACGATCGCCTTTGACGGAATCGGTTGGATGCCGGATGGAGGTCTTGTGTACTCTTCACCCGTGACCGCCAATCGCAATCTCTGGCGGCTTGACGCAGACCGAATTACTCAAAAGCAATTGACCGTCGAGGATTCAGTGGATTTTGAACCGGTCGTATCGCCGGATGGTAGATACATCGTCTTTGTCTCGAATCGCGCCGGCAGATTTAACATTTGGCGCATTAACGCGGACGGCGGCAATCCCGTCCAACTCACTTTCGGGAGCGGAGAGCAAAGGCCCGCATTTACGGCTGATGGCTCAGCTGTCATCTTCAACTCGATGAACGACGTCAGTCTGTGGAAGGTGCCGATAGAAGGCGGCGAACCCAGCAGGACCTCGACCGAGGGTGCGTATGCCGTTTCCATATCGCCCGACGGATCGAAAGTGGCCGTGATCAAAGCTATCGACGGTGAAACGAAAGTTGTGATTCGCCTCCTCGCCGAAGATAAGCCCTTCGCCACCTTCGCAATCCCGGCGGGACTGGTAGCGGGCGGCAACATAACCTGGACGTCAGACGGCAAATCGGTGTGCTACGCGGCTGACAGCGGCACTGGAGTCGGCAACATTTGGCGACAGCCGCTTATCGGCGGCCAAGCCGAAATGATCACGCACTACAGCTCCGAAGAGATTTTCGATTTTTCTGCCTCACCTGACGGCTCGCAAATGGCTTTCGTTCGGGGATCTTGGGAATACGAGGTTATCCTGATCGAACGGCCGCCGGCCGTCGCCATCTCGGCTATCTCGCAGAAACGCTAAAAGGTAGGAGCATATTTCACGACTTAGAGCGATAGATCCGAGCCGTTTGTGATTCTCTCAAGCCGTATTCCTCCTTCACGCCTCACGTAAATAGGCTCCCAACATCTTTCCAAAAACGACTTACTTGCTTTATAGAGTCAAAATTTTGCGACGGGCCGGACAAAAAGGCTCCTCTTTTCAAGGCCGGCTCTGCAGCAGCCGTTTAACCTCGTCAAGCAGAATATATGTCGCTCGAACCGCGGTCGCGAGATCTGCCATTCCGTCGGCTAATTCGTAGACGGCGATCGCCATGTGCGATTTTTGCATGCCCTCGTCACCTTGGTTTTTAGCCGCTATCTGATGTGCCATTTGGCTGTGGGATTTTGCGATGCCGAAGTGCACCCTCGCGGATTCGGTTGGCTTCTTGTCGCTCATAGTTTCCTCCTGAGGTCGCCGTCGCTTACTGGCTTGTTGGCGATTGTCGAAATCGATTCAGATACATAAGACGAAAATCGAAGTTGCTTTCAGACAAAAAAGGCCGCCTCAAGGGCAGCCTATTATTATCGACAAGGTCTCAGATCACTTCCGGTCTTTGAAACTATCGAAAAGTTCCGTATGACGGCTAGTCAGCGGGATGAGTCGCCCATTAATGAAAACGTGCTTAATGTTTGTTCGCGGGTCGAGAATATCGCCATCCGAAACAACAACATTCGCCATCTTACCGACTTCTATAGAACCGAGGCGATCCGAGACGCCCAATATCTGAGCGGGATAAAGCGTCACCGACTTGAGCGCCTCTTCAGGCGAAAGGCCGTGAGAACCGGCCAGACCGGCGTGATACGGCAGGTCGCGAGCCTCGGCTCCAACATCTCCGGTCGAGATCGCAAACTTGACGCCCGCGGCTTGCAGTTTAGACGGAACATCGAATAGAGAATCGTAAGGATCGTCATCGCGAACCGGCAGACTGTAGATATTGGTGAAGATCACCGGAATGTTGTTCCGTTTTAATTCATCGGTCGCCTTCCACGCTTCCTGGCCGCCCACGACGATGCCTTTGATCTTCATATCGGCAACGAACTTCGCCACCGCCTTGATGTCCCGCTCGCGCTCGGCGGTGAAGACGATCGGTTTTTCGCCGCGTACGTAAGGGATCATCGCCTCATAAGCTAGATTGGTCGGAACCATCGGCAACGACTTATCTTTCGCGTATGCCTCAACGGCCTTTGCATGGTTCAACGCCGCCGCAAAGGTCTTTTTGAGTTCTTCGACAGCGGTATCCCGACGGCGAACAAGCTCGTTAAAATCAACTTGCGGTCCGCCTCCAAATCCGCCGAAGCCACCACCGAATCCGCCTCCTCCAGCAACTCGCGGGAAATTGATAACTAGGGCCACAGTTGACTCAACCGCCATGTCTGCCTGAGTCGACCCGTTAAGGTTGATAACGGTTCCCTGGCCAGTGATCAATCCGCCTATCGGTGCCGACATAACCGTCGTAATGCCGTTCACACGAGTCACGTTGATATGAGACGAATGCGGATTGACCGCCGTTATTGCTTTCGCATTGGAATTGTTCCCTGCGATCTCGGCAATGTCGACGGTCGCATTCGCACCCTGACCGATCTCCGACAGACCCATTGAGGTAGATGAATCGATCATGCCGGGATAAACCGAAAGGCCTTTTCCATCAATACGCTCGGCTCCTGACGGAACTGAAGCACCGGCTCCTACTGCGGTGATCTTGCCGTTTTGAATAACGACCGTTCCGTTCTCGATGACTGCTCCGGAAACGGTCACAACCCTGGCCCCGACGATCGCGAACGTGCCGGCTCGGCCCGTCTTGTTCTGTTGGGAGCCATCGCTCTGAGCGAATACGGCAAGTGACAGCAGAGAGGTGAGCGAAAATGAAATAAGAATTCGTCTCATCGTTTTCATTAGTTGTCACCTCCGATCTCTCCACGGTCTGCTTCGTCACGTTCCTTTATCCGACGTTCCGCCGGACGGGCCGGAGGTGTTCCGCCCGAGCCCGGAGCCTTGTTGACGTCTAGTTTCTCCAGCTCTTCTCGCTCTTTTGCGAGAACAGCCCTATTCAATTTGTCACGGCTTCGGTCGAAGAAGACCTCCCCTTCGATCATCGTTATCTCCGGGTGAGAATAGGGACTGAAAGGATGCATGTTCCAGATAACAATGTCGCCATCCTTACCCTGTTCGATCGACCCGGTCCGTTTGTCGATGCCCAGTTGCTTCGCGGGATTGAGCGTGATCATCTTTAAAGCGTCTTCTTCAGGAACGCCGCCAAATTTCATGGTTTTCGCCGCGTCAAGGTTCAGACGACGCATACGTTCGTCCGAATCGGAGTTGATCGACACGGTGACGCCATTTTTCCAAAGAATGTACGCGTTATAGGGCGTGTTGTCGTAAGCCTCAAGCTTGTAGCTCCAGCTGTCGGTAAAGATCGAAACGCCGGCTCCGTGCTTCGCAATTTCAGGAGCGATCTTGTATGCCTCTAACCCGTGTTGAAGCGTGCCGACTCGGAAGCCGAACTCTTCCGCCATGCGGAGAATATTTAGGTGCTCGTCTGAGCGGTAACCGTGGCAATGGACGATCCGTTTACCTTCGAGGATCTCAACCAGCGGCTGCAGTTCCTCGTCTACTCGCGGGGGAACCTTGGTCTTCTTCGCACGGAAATCATCCCATTCCTGCTTGTAGTCGCGAGCGCGACGAAAGGCGTCGCGGATAACCTCCATCGTTCCCATTCGCGTGCGCGGATAACGGAATGTTTGGCCGGGCTGGGTCTGCGTCTGACTAGAACGCTTTACGTTCTCACCCAGAGCAAACTTGATCCCGAGCGGTGCGTCAGGAATCAGGTAATCTGCGGCAGGACGTCCCCATTTGAACTTCACGGTCGCAGATTGTCCGCCGATCGGGTTAGCCGATCCGTGCAGCAGCAGAGCGCTTGTAACGCCACCGGCAAGGGCTCGGTAGATGGTAATGTCGGTCGGATCGAGCATCTCTTTGACGTCGGTCATCGACGTGACGGCGAGCGAGCCTTCGTTGATCGCGCTAAGCATCGTATGCGAGTGAGCGTCGATGATACCTGGAGTTACGAATTTGCCGGTCGCGTCGAACGTTACCGCGCCGGAACCCGCGGTCAGGCCCTTACCGATCCGAACGATCTTGCCGCCGCGAATCAGTATGTCGGTCCCCTCGAGCGTGCCGCGAGCAGCCGTCAGAACGGTCGCGTTCTTGATCAAGACCTCGCCGCGAGCTTGCGCCGAAACCGGCACAAAAGCCGCTACCGTCAAAAGTAGGAATGTGAACAGAGTGAGTACTCGTCTCATAGTATTTTTGATCTCAATTGTTTTACGGATTCTTCGTTCCGGTAATCGGGATAGCTCCTTGCGGCGAATCGACAGTTCCGGAGAAAGTGTTGCCCGTGACAGTCGCTTGAACCGTAAAATCGATCGATTGTCCGCCAAACATAACAGTTCCGGCAAAACTGAAACCATTCTGAGTAACGCGGCCATCGCGGATAGGGCCCGAACCAAGCTCGGTCGTCATCGTGCCGGTCAGTTGGCCGCCCTGTTGTGTCAACGAGAGTGTGCCGGCAAGAGCCTGTCCCGGTGCGGCAATATTGATCGAATAAGTTCCGCCAACATTCGGTAAGGCCGCCGGATTCGCTCCTGCGGCGGGTCCACCGGGACCGCGTCCTCCCGGACCTCGTCCCGCCGGAACCTCCGGAGGCTTGGGCTCGAAAAGTTTGCCGTCTACAAAAACGTGAGTAACTGTCTTTTGCGTTCCAAACAGATCGCCTTTAATAACGGTAAGATTCGCGATCTTCCCGGTCTCGATCGAGCCCATCCGGTCGCTGATACCGAAGATCTCGGCCGGCGAAAGCGTCATCGCTCTAACTGCTGCGTCCTTAGATAAGCCATTCTCGGTAGACTTGACGGCTGCGGCAACGAAATCGTTTACGTTTGTTGCACCGCCATTTTGAAAGGCGAACTTGATCCCGGCAGCTGCCAATTTACTCGCGACTTTAGGAACTTCGGCCCTGAAACGAAGCGTATCAAGCGTTTCCGGATCTGCATCGGGCGCCGCCGCAGCCGTACGTTTCGGGAAGTTCATCGAAAGCAGTACCGGCACGTTTTGAGTCTTTAGGCGATCAACGAATTTGCCCGATTCCTGTCCGCCCGCGATGATCGCCTTCAGGTTGTATTCCTTCGCCAGATTCAGCGCACGTTCGATCTCGTTTTCGCGATTCGCGACCAAGATCACCGGCATCTGCCCGTTAACTACAGGCACGAGAGCCTCGAGCGACTTGTCGTCCGCCGGACGCCGCATACCTTTCGGATCCTGTGCATACATCTTGAGCAGTTCACCGTGACGCTTTGCATCGTTGAACATCTGCCGAAGAGCAGAGAACGTTCCAAGCAATGAACCCGGATATTGCCCCGGTATTGTCACGAACGCAACGTGCATCGCGACCGGCGATTTGATCGTCATCACCGAAACGTTGTCGCCTGCGAGATTGATCAAGGCGGATTGGCCGGTGAATATTCCGGTTCGGCCAGTCGAAAGCGCCGTTGTAAATCCCGCATTCCGCGTAGCCTCGAATTGAGCCTCGCCGGCTCGAATGTCTTCAAGGGTCGCGTATTCGGGACGCAATCCTGAGGGATAATTCGAGTTTGATGGCTGTCCCGCCGCTGCTGCAGCTGCAGCAGCTGCAGCTTGGCCTCCGCCCGGACCGCCTTGTCCAGGGGCCGGTGTTGGTCGTGCGGCTAAGCCAAGATTCGAAAGCGAATCGATGAACCCCGGATAGACAGTCGCACCGCCTACGTCAAACACCTGCACATCAGCAGGAACGGCGGTATTCGCGCCGACGGCGTATATCAGTCCATCGCGAATGACAATCGTTCCGCGTTCGATGGTCGCACCCGAAACCGTAACGATCCGCGCATTCGTCACTGCATAGGACTGCGCAAACGCACTTCCTCCAAACAGAATGCCGATCGCCGCAAAAGCGTACAAAACGAGCTTCGATTTCATAGAAATGAATTTAAGTAGAAAATTTGGAACTTCTTGATTCTGTGTTACGGAGAGAATAATGGAAAAGTTTCAGAACGCAAAACGTCCGGCACTTTGACCGGACGCTTTTACAAAAACTTACGAAATTTAGTCGCTATTCATCGCAGGATTCAGCTTCAAGAAGTTTCGATTTTCGCTCGACGCCCCATCGATATCCGCTTAGCTTCCCGTCTTTGCCAACGACTCGATGACAGGGGATCACGACCGCGACACGGTTACTGGCGCACGCCTGCGCGACGGCCCTGACCTTTTTCTTGTCGCCTAGCTGTTCCGCGATCTGCGTGTAGGTAACGGTTTCGCCGTACGGGATCTTGCGGAGTAATTCCCATACCCGCATCTGGAACGCGGTCGCCTGAATATCAAGAGGCAGGTCGAGCCGTTTCTTCTTGCCCGCGAGATGAATAAGGATCTCGTCAACGAAGCCTTTCAAGACAGCGGCATCTTTGGTGACTTCAGCATTCGGATACTCCTTTTTTAGACTCGCTTCAAGCGTCGAATCGTCATCCGCAAACGCCACGTTACATAGACCCTTAATTGTCCTCGCGACCAAGATCCGGCCGAGCTCGCAGTCGGTGATCGTGTAATTTATCTCCACTCCCTGGCCGCCTTTCTTGTACTTGGTCGGCGTCATACCCAGGTTCTCGGACGCCTTTTCATACAACCGGCTGCTCGAGCCGAATCCGACATCGTACATCGCCGTCGTCACATCACTTCCGGACCGCAATTCATTTTTGAACTTTTCCATCCTCTTTGCCTCCGCGTATTTTTTCGGCGATACGCCGATGATCTCTTTGAAACTTCGCTGCAAATGCGACGGGCTCAATCCAACCTCGTCCGCGAGCATATCCAGCGAGAAAAGGTCGTCTGATTCAAGCATTTCACAGACCTTTAAGATGGCCGTTATCTGTGAATCTCGGCCCCTGATCTCTTTCGGTTTGCATCGCAGACACGCCCGCAGGCCAAATTGCTCAGCGAGTTGAATAGTCGGGAAGAAAGCTACATTCTCCCGCTTCGGCGTACGCGCCCGGCAAGACGGACGGCAGTAGATCCCCGTAGTTTTCACGCCGAGATAAAACGCTCCGTCGAACCTCGCATCGTTAGTTTTCACCGCATTCCAAAACACTTCCGTTTCCATGTCTTTAAGACTACGCTCAGGCATAAATGAATTCTATCCGTTTTTTGCGGTAGAATTTTTATATGGGAGCGATCGTGCTTTTCGACGGCATATGTAATTTTTGCAACGCTTCGGTAAATTTCGTGATCGAGCATGACAAGGCAGGGTATTTCAAGTTCACCCCTCTCCAGTCGGAGATTGGTGAGCAACTTATCGCAAAGCACGGCATCATTACTGCGGATACTGATTCCGTGATAGTCGTCGAGAACGATCGGGCTTACACGCATTCCTCGGCGGCGTTGCGAATCGCTAGACGATTGGACGGCTTGTGGTCTAGGGCATATGCGTTCATCGTCCTTCCGAAACCGATCCGTGATTTGGCCTACAAGCTATTTGCAAAGAATCGGTATCGATTGTTTGGCAGGCAAGACGCATGCATGATGCCGACGCCCGAAGTCAGAGCGAGATTTTTATGACTGGCGTCGTTCGATGTCCTACGTATTTCCGTATGGTGAGAGGGTTCGTGCTCTGCACTTAGGCAAGCAGGATACTTGCAGCTCCAGTCGAGGAAAATTTATGAAAGCAACTTGGAACAACACGGTCATCGCCGAGAGCGATGAAACGATCGAGGTCGAAGGCAATCAATACTTCCCGGCCGATTCGATCAACAAGGAATTTTTTAAGCCCAGCGGCACTCATACTGTATGCGGCTGGAAGGGCACGGCGAGCTATTATGACGTCGTGGTGGATGATAAGACTAACGCCGACGCAGCTTGGTTTTACCCCGAAACCAAACCGGACGCCAAGAACATAGAAGGTTATGTCGCGTTCTGGAAAGGCGTGCAAGTTATTGAATAGATGGCGTTTTCGCTTGAAACACTTGAATACTCTCAGCTTCTCGAGCTTGTAAGCCGAAATGCACAGACGCCGATAGGCGTCGAGCGATTTGCCGACTTGCGCCCGTTCACTAGTAGGCCGGAGCTTGATCGCGCGTTGGCGGCATTGTCTGAAACGATCCTACTCAACGAAGAGAAACAGGTCTCGTGGTCTTTCAGCGGACTCGAAGACCCTTCAGACGCTGTCGCGATACTGAAAATTAAAAACGCCACGCTCGAACCGACTCGGCTGCTCGAAGTAACGCGGGTCTGCAATCAGGCGATCTTTGCCCGGTCGCTTGTACATCCCGAAAAGGAGTTTGTTCCGGTCGTTTGGTCGATCGTTGAGGTGATTCCGCCTCAATTGCTGACCACACTCGAATGCGTCAACAAGAAACTTCTGCCGAGCGGCGAGATCGACGATTCCGCGTCGCCGGAACTTGCGAACATCCGTCGCGAGATAGCGTCACAGCGAGTACGCCTTACGAAATCGCTCGAATCCGTAATGCGAAACGCCGGTGACGCGATCCAAGATCAGATCGTCACACAGCGAAACGACCGCTTCGTAATTCCCGTCAAGGCCGACTTCCGCGGAAAGGTTGGAGGCGTGGCACACGGATTTTCTTCCAGCGGAGCTACGGTCTTCGTCGAACCGCTTGATGCGATCGAAGCGAACAACGAACTTCAGAACCTGAAAGGCAAGGAAGAACGCGAGGTCGCCCGCATCTTGTTCGAGCTAACCGAATCGCTCCGCGAACAACTCCCCGCGATCGAAGCCGCCGTCGATGCCGTCGCTGAACTCGATTTCATCAAAACGAAGGTCGAATTCGCTCGGAAGTTCAACGCAATCGTTCCGGTTATCTCCGAAGCTGGAACGCTCGAATTTGTCGAGGCCAGACATCCGTTATTGCAAGAGAATCTGGAAAATCTTACAGCTAAGAGCTTACAGCTTGCGGCTCTAAATAAACCTGATGCTAGCAAGATCGTTCCGTCGAGTTTCACCCTAACCAGCGACAAGCCGGTAATGATCATCTCAGGCGCGAACGCCGGCGGTAAGACAGTCATACTCAAGACCGCAGGATTGCTCAGCCTGATGGCTATCTCGGGATTGCCTGTTCCGGCGACGGAAGCCCGAATTCCCTTTTATCGATCGATACTAGCCGACATCGGTGACCATCAATCAATTTCGGCTAATCTTTCGACTTTCAGTTCGCACATGTCGAACATCGCCGGAATGATGCTTGATTGCGTATCGCCATCGCTCGTGTTGCTAGATGAAGCCGGCACTGGAACCGACCCCGAGGAAGGTTCGGCACTCGGCGTTGCTATTGTCGATCATTTCCGACGGGCTTGCGGTTCACAGGTCATCGCTTCGACACACTATCGCGGACTGAAGATTTACGCCGCGAACGATCCGGGCGTGGTGAACGCGTCCGTCGAGTTTGATGAGAAAACGCTGCAGCCGACATATAAACTGCTACTCGGGTTGGCCGGTGCATCATCGGGCATCCAGATCGCCAGCCGCTTTGGCATCAAGCCGGAGGTGATCGATCACGCTCGCGAGAATCTCGATACCTCGGCTCAGGAAGCCGAGGCTTACCTTCGAAAACTCTCGACCGAAACGAAGCAGGCCGAAGACCTGCGAGAAGCCCTTGAAGAAGAACGCGAGGCGGTTGCGATGAAATACGCCGGACTCGAGGTCGAGGCTGTAAAGAAAGAGAAGTCTCGCCAGAAGGAGTTCGAAAAAACACTAGCCGAGACCGTCGAGTCGTTCGACCGCCAATCGAAAGCGTTTCTCGATTCGATCGAAGACAAGGCGCTCAAGAACAAGCTGGATAAAGAACGCTCCGTCCGCAAGGCCGAGTTGAACCGCAGTGTTCTATCCAAAGTCCAAAGTCCAAGATCAAAGGTCGGCACTACACAGGCGGAAACACAACCGGTAGGGAGTGTGCCCCTCAGCCCAGAATCGATCTCGGTAGGATCAAGTGTGATTACTACCTTCGGCAACATAGGTACTATTGAAAAAATGGACAAAGAAACCGCCGAGGTACTCGTCGGCGGAATGCGGCTACGGCAAAAGCTTTCAGATCTGCAGGCCATTGCATCACAGGCGGAAACACGACCGGTAGGGAGTGTGCCAGGTGCCAAACGCACAATCTCAAAACCAATCGATTCCCCCGACGTCCCAACAGAACTCAACCTTATCGGCAAGACCACCGCCGAGGCCGACTACGAACTCGACCGCTTCATCGACGAGGCCTACATGGCGTCGCTCCCCCGCGTCCGAATCATCCACGGCTTCGGAACCGGCGCCCTAAAAAACTTCGTCCACCATTTCCTAAAGAACCACGACCTTGTCGAACGCTTCGCCTTCGCCTCATCCGACCAAGGCGGCAATGGCGCTACAATTGCAGAATTGAAGACTTAATGCGACTCATTCTCCTTTACCTTATTGGATTTGCCATCGTAACCGCTGCTCAAGCGCCGCAACCGGTTTTGGTAGACGAATTTGCGACCTTGTGTTCAGACGACTTGCGAGTGCGGCTCGACAATTTTCTCGTTGCGATCTACGAGAGGCCGGAGTCAGTCGGTTACGTCGTGGGTAATGCGGAGGCGACAACGCCAGGTCGATTGCATAAGTATTTTCGGGTGTTTCAGAATCACGTGCAATTTAGACGTTTTGACGTAAATCGGCTTCGATATTTTCGTGGAACTAATGCCGAGTCTATGAGGTTTCAGCTTTGGCTAGTTCCTAAAGAAGCACGCCCTCCAGAGATTCCACTGTCTTTCCCAAGGGAGACCTTCGAAAACTCGGTGATGTTCGACGCCAGCGAACTTAGTTTCACGAAGAAGGGCGTTGTTGAATTTGGTGGCGAATGGGGAAACGAACCTTGCGATTTCGGCTTGGACCTAAATCAGTTCGCTATTGTTCTAGGTGCAAATCCGAATTTGAAAGGCTATTTGATTGCTTCATCGATTAGTCGAGGCGACCGAGCCAATGCGAAAAAGGCTCTCGATCTAACGAAATCTGATTTGGTTAGGAACTATCGAGTGCCCGCGAGCAGTATCAAAACGATTTTTGCTGGGAATCGCAAATCCAGAGTCATGCAATTATGGCTTGTTCCGAACGGCTCACAAACGCCAAGTTTTCGCGAAAACTCCGTTCCTTAATCCGTGCTCTACGACCAATACTTCATTGACGACCTGAAAGACCGGGCTGATCTGGTGCGGATCATCGAGCCGTATGCTCGTGATCTCAAGAAGAAAGGCGCGAACTGGATGGCGTGTTGTCCGTTTCATCAGGAGAAAACGCCGTCGTTCTCAGTGAATCCGCACAAAGGGTTTTACAAGTGTTTTGGCTGCGGAAAGGGCGGGAATGCGTTCACCTTCCTGATGGAAATGGAAGGCCTGAACTTTCCCGAAGCGATCCAGCGAGTCGCGGAGATGGCCGGCGTGCCGCTGCCGGAACCGATCGACGACGGGCAGTACAAGCAGAACAAACAGCGTCGCGAAGAGAAAAAGCAGCTATCCGAACAGGTCACTGAGCTTAACAAGATCGCCCTTGAATTTTGGGAATCGGAGCTGCATTCAAAAGACAAAAAGGCGAAGGCGGCCCGCGAATATCTCGAACAGCGTGGCATCTCGGACGAGATTCAGAAGCAGTTTCGAATCGGATTCTCGCCAGACTCGTGGCAAGCACTACACGATCACCTTCTGGAAAAGGGTGCTGATGAGAAGATAATAGAGCAGTCCGGACTTGTCTCGGTAAACGAAGAAAAAGATCGTGTATTCGACCGCTTCCGAGGGCGAATAATGTTTCCAGTGCTCGACGTTAACGGAAATCCGATCGCGTTCGGAGCGCGGGCAATGGGCGACGACCAGCCGAAGTATCTCAACTCGCCCGAGACTCCGGCATACGTCAAGGGCCAGCATCTCTACGGCCTTTTTCAATCGAAGGAAGCGATCCGGCAGAAGAAATTCGCGATCCTCGTTGAGGGCTATCTCGACCTGATCGCCCTTTATCAATTCGGCGTCAACAACGTTGCCGCCAGCCTCGGGACCGCGTTCACGCCTGAACAGTCGAAGCTTTTGTCGCGATTCACAAAACGCGTCGTGATCAACTATGACGGCGATTCGGCGGGCATAAAAGCGGCTCGACGTGCGATATCGGAACTCTTGCCGCAGGATTTCGAGATCAAAGTTCTCGTACTTCCGGACGGCCAGGACCCTGACGACTTTATTCGTGCGAATGGCACAGACGGATACAACGCCGCACGTGGGCAGGCCAAGTCGTATCTCTTCTTTACGTTCGAATCCGCAATGACCGACCGCTCGCTCGCTAATCCGCGTCACAAAGCCGAAGCGATCGAAGACGTTGTTCCCGTCCTTTCGGCGATCCGCAATCCGATACAAAAGAGAGAAAGCTTCGACCAGACGATGGATTATTTCCGCGTGGAGGACGCGGGCTTGAAGCGCGACCTGTGGAATACGGTCAAGAACGGCAGTCAAGCCGCACCCGATGCGATAAGGCGTGAAGTGAGACGTGTCGCTCAGGCGAAAGTTACGGTCGCCGAACAGCATCTGCTCGAACTGCTCGTGCATGACCGCGAACTGCGCGAAGCTGTCATGCCGATCCTCGAAGAAAGCGACTTCGAATCTCTCGCCACCTCGGCGATCTTTCGAGCGATCTACGCTATAGATGAAAGAGGCGAAGATTTAGATCTCGGCGCGTTGCTTGATGCGACCAGCGACGATGAACTGGCAGCCGACCTCGTTCCGATCGTGATGATGGGCGAGCCTAAACGAGGCGAGGGCGAGATGATCGACGACGTTTTTCACGATGCCGAAAACTGCATCCTCAGCCTGCGCTCGATGGCCATTCAAAATCGCATTCACGAGGTCAGCCAGGAACTCTTGGCGGCCGAGCAGTCCAGCGACGCCGCAAAGGTCAATTCCCTCGTTCTCGAACACCTTGATCTATCTAAAATGAAGCAGGTCTTGCTTAGTAAACTCAAAGAAACCTGATATACTTTACGATTTCGATTAGTGCGCCCGGCTCGGGAACAAATCCCGGCCCTGGAGCGTATATAAGTATTATTGAAAACAACGATTTACAGAGAATTGCAATCTTATCTCCCTACCATTTATGCCTGATTACGACGAAAAAGAAGATCTAATGGATCGATTGCTTGCCTTGGGCAAGCGAAAAAAATTTCTAAGCCTCGATGAACTTCACCGCGAGATCCCGGAAAACATGATGTCCGCGGACGATCTCGAAGACGTTCTCGAACGGCTCGAAGGCGCAAATATATCCGTCGCCGAGACCGACGCTCAGCTTCTCGAACGCGCTCAGAACCTTGCGGTCGACGACGCCGAGGCGACGGAAGAAGAGGACGAGGAAGATCTCGATCTTGACCTTTCGGCAGGAACGCTCGACAAATCTAACGACCCAGTTCGCCTTTACCTCCGCGAGATGGGTATCGTTCCGCTTCTCACCCGCGAGGGCGAAGTAACGATCGCAAAACGCATCGAGCGCGGCCAGATCAAAACTCAGAAGTCGATCTCCCGTTCGCCGATCGCCGTCGAGCGGTTGATCAAGATTGGCGAAGATCTCGAACGCGGCAAAGCCAGCATTCGCGAAACCGTCGCTTTTGCGGAACAAGCCGAGATCTCCGTTGAAGAAGACAAGGCCGAGGAGTATCTCCGTTGGACGATCGAGGGAATCGGAAACATCAAAGGACTTTACGCCGAAGCGTTGAAAGCGTTCAAGGCCTTTGAGAAAGAGGCTGTCGTTCAGAAGGCGAAGGGAAAGAATGCTAAGCCAGGCAAAAAGTATCTTCGCCTGAAACGCGGCGCGGCTCGCGTGAGGCTTGAGATCGCTCAAGAGATCAAGAATCTCAATCTGACCGAACATTCAAGGCAGGTACTGATCGCATCGATCCGTAAAGTTACGGAAGACATCAAACGTGCTGAGTCGACGATCAAAAAGACCAAGGAAAAGGTCGACAAAAAGCCCGCTGCTCCCGAAAAACGCGAGTTGAACAAACGCATCGCGGAATCGAAAGCGGTTCTGGCCGAGATCGAGGAGAAATTCCATCTCACCACTGTCGAGATCAAGCGTTCTTATCAAACGATCAGCGTCGGTGAGGCTCAGACCAATCAGGCAAAGCGCGAATTGGTGGAGGCGAATCTCCGGCTTGTCGTTTCGATCGCAAAGAAATACACAAACCGCGGCCTACAGTTCCTCGACTTGATCCAAGAAGGCAACATCGGTCTGATGAAGGCCGTGGATAAGTTCGAATGGCGTCGCGGATATAAATTCTCGACGTACGCGACGTGGTGGATCCGACAGGCCATCACGCGCGCTATCGCCGATCAGGCCCGTACTATTCGTATTCCGGTCCACATGATCGAGACGATCAACAAGCTGATCCGCACATCGCGCCTGCTTGTGCAGGAACTCGGTCGCGAACCGTCGAGCGAAGAGATCGCCAAGCGGATGGACATTCCGGTATCGAAGGTTCGTAAGGTTCTGAAGATTGCTCAAGAGCCGATCTCGCTTGAAACGCCGATCGGTGAAGAGGAAGATTCGCATCTCGGCGATTTTATCGAAGATAAATCGATCCTTAATCCGGCGGAATCGGTTACGTTCTCGAATCTGCGTGAGATCACCGACGAGGTTCTCGCAACTCTTACACCGCGTGAAGAGAAAGTTATCAAGATGCGGTTCGGGCTCGGTAATACCGGTTCGGAACACACGCTCGAAGAAGTCGGCCAGCATTTTGCCGTCACTCGCGAGCGTATCCGTCAGATCGAAGCTAAGGCACTACGCAAGCTGCGTCACCCTTCGCGGTCAAGGCGTTTGAAGGCTTTCCTGGAAGGAAAGGCTTAGTTATTTCAGATTTTTAGCAGGATTGAGCGATCTTGAAGTTTCTTCGGGATCGCTCAATTTGTTTGAGTCCAGCAATTAAAATCACCTAAATCCGTTTTTGAGCTTCCGCTATCGCCGAGTCAAGGTCGATAATTTTTCCATCAAGTTGCAGTTCATAAACAGCGTCGAGAATCGACTTAAACTGCGGCGACGGCTGCAGCCCGAGATCTATCAAATGCCGACCCATCAATATAGGATCGGGGGCTGACTTCTCGACCTGCAACTCTCTTACTCGTTCAATAAACCATTCTTGAGCCTCGGAGCCGAATACCAACTTGCTGCGATCCCAGTTTGGATAACGCCCAAGCGAATCTGCTTTGGCGACTCGATATAAAAGGTCCGGCTCAACCTTTCGAGCAAGCCGGCGGAAGGCGCCGTCGCCGACCGGCGTCTTAGATTTGTAATACATCCCCGGCTTCAAGTGATAGCGAACAAGTTGGATCACCTGCTCGCGAACGTCGAAACCGTGGATGGCGTGAATTCCGAGGCGGTCAAGGAAAGTGATCGTCGGCTCCACTCCCGCTTCGTCGTGCCCGAGCGAACGCGTTCGGCCATCGACAAACTCGGTGGTCGGCGGCTTGCCAAGATCGTGGCATACGGCTCCGAGCATAACCGTCACCTGCCGAGGGTAATCAAGGTCGTCAATCAGCTTTCGGGCCTCGTCCGCGACCATCATCGTGTGAACATCAACGTCACCTTCCGGATGCCACTCTGGTTCCTGAGGCACGCCGACAAGCGATGCGAGCTCGGGAAAGAGCTGATCGACAACGCCAAGATCGTAGAGCCATCTCAGGCCGATCGATGGTTGCTTTGCGTGGAGTAGTAGCTTTTCAAGCTCACCCCAAATGCGTTCCTTGGGAAGGTCAGTGACGTCTATCGACTTACACAATTCGACGGTCTCGGATGCGATCTGGAACTCGAGCCTCGCCGCAAACTGAGCGGCCCGCAAAACTCGCAATGAGTCCTCAACAAATGTTTCTTTAGACACATGTCGGAGAAGTTTCTTACCGAGGTCTCTCCCGCCGTTAAAAGGATCAATGATCTCACCCGTCAGCGGATCTTTCAGGATCGCGTTGACAGTAAAGTCTCGCCGCGAACACGCCTCTTCGAAAGACATCTCCGGATCGCCCTCAACTACGAATCCTCGATGACCGGAACCGGCCTTTCGCTCGCGACGCGGGATCGATACGTCCAGATGAGGACCGATCTTGTAGACCGCGAACGACTCTCCGACAGCATCAGTACTCAGGCCGATTGATTCGGCAAAACCGTCGAGTATGCTTCGCAGCTTTTTAGGTTCGACCGCATAAACTTCAAGATCCCAATCCTTCGCCGGGATTCCCCTCAGCTCATCGCGAACGCATCCGCCGACGAGCATCGCCCGCCCGCCCTCGCTGCGGATCAACTCGGCCAGCTCAATGCTCTTTTCGTGAAAACTCATCGCCTGCGTACATTTGCTCACATGCCTGACCGGAGTTCAATCTGCCGAACTTTGGTCTGAGATCGGATAAGATTCTTCGGCAAATTTTCTGGAATAGGACGTTCCCTTGGTAGATATTCATGGAGGAATTATGTCTAACCTCAAGTTATCACCGGCCTACAGTTCTCAAGAGATGGCTGTGAAATGTGGTTTCAAGAAGATCATGGCCGACAATAACAAGCAATACACATCCGAATGGGGCTTTTGGGTCATACTGAAAGCCGTGAAAGGGAGGCAAACGCCCGATTACCATTACACTGAACCCGAAGGAGGCGGAAGTAGTGAGGTGACGCTGACGCTTCCGATTGGCGTGCCCGTGGTCGCTCACTGCCATACGCATCCGAAACGGATCAGTACGGGGGACTTCAGTACTGGGGATAAGCGGAACTTTGAAAAGCTGCGCAAATACCGTGGCGGTATTGCGTATTATTTGCTAAACCCGCACTCGGAGATCCGCCGAGCTAACTCCGCCAGTGAGTTTCCTGCCGGCACGGTCATCCCGTGGTAGAAGATGAAGCTGCTAGATCAGAGTCTCTGCCGTAGATAGTTCGCCAAGGCGGCGAACGGGACTCTCTCCTGCCCCCATGTATCGCGATCGCGGACGGTAACGGCATTGTCTTCGAGAGATTCGTGATCGACAGTGACGCAGAACGGCGTGCCGATCTCGTCTTGGCGAGCGTAAAGTTTGCCGATTCCTCCCGTGTCATCGTAGACCGCACGCATCGAAGGCTGTAGATCTTTCTTGATCTTGCGGGCCATCTCGACTATCTCTGGTTTGTTCTTGGCTAACGGTAGAACCGCAACCTTGATCGGAGCTAACTCAGGCTTGAGCTTGAGGATCACGCGGACCTCGCCCTTGTCGTTCGTCCGTTCTTCATAAGCATCCATCATCACCGCGAGCAGCGTTCGATTCACTCCGGTCGAAGGCTCGATGATGTAGGGATAAAAACGCTCATTCGTTTGCGGATCGAAATACGATAGGTCTTCCGTAGAATCCGAATTGATCCGCTTCCCTTCAGAATCTTCCGGCTTTTTCGAATGGACGCGAAGATCATAGTCTGTTCTATTCGCGATCCCCATCAATTCATCCCATTGCTTCGACTCATCGTCGCGTTCGGGAAAGAAACGATAAAGGATATCAACGGTTCGTTCCGAATAGTGTGCTAATTCGTGCTTCGCCTGCTCGTAATCCTTAATGTTCGCGTCCGAAATGCCGAGCGTCTTTATCCATTCGTGAAATCCTTCAAGCCATTCTTGATGCACGCGAGGCGCGTCCTCCGGCCGGCAAAAATACTCGATCTCCATCTGCTCGAACTCTCGCGTGCGGAAGATGAAGTTACCCGGCGTTACCTCATTTCGAAAAGCCTTGCCAATCTGCGCGATGCCGAACGGAAGCTTGCGACGCGACGTGTCGAGAACGTTTTTGAAGTTTGTGAAGATGCCTTGAGCCGTTTCAGGACGAAGGTAAGCTAGCGCCGACTCGTCATCTTCGCTCGACGCGGCACCGACCGTCGTCCTGAACATGAGGTTGAACGGACGCGATTCGGTTAGGTTCGTCGAACCGCAATTCGAGCAGACCAATTTCCCTTCATCGTTAGTGTCGAGCTTGTCTTCACGAAGCCGTGTCTTGCAGTCGCGGCAATCCACGAGCGGATCGCTGAACGTCGCCTCGTGTCCTGAATACTTCCACACCAGCCGGTTCTGAATGATCGCCGAATCCAGCCCCTCGATGTCGTCTCGCTCATAAACCACCCACCGCCACCAACTATTCTTGATGTTGTTCGCAAGTTCGACGCCCAACGGACCGTAATCCCAAGACGAACCCAGCCCGCCGTAAATATCCGAAGCTGGATAAACAAACCCGCGGCGTTTGGAGAGAGAGACGATAGTTTCGATATTAGGTGCAGACATGTACTAGTATTTTATTGTTTGAAGCCCTAGATGCGTTTCAAAGGGCACAAAGTCCCGATCGTTATGAAGTAATCGAAATCCGCTGAGGATACACTTAGTTGCGATAAGGGTGTCAACGGTCTTTCGGATGGTGAATCCAACCGAACGCAGGTAGACAAAATTTCGGGCAGCCTGAACAGCAACATCGCGTCCGCCGATCGGCTCAAACCGAAATGCATCTAGAACCTTCAGTGTGTCCTCGAAATCCTTTTTGATCCTAAATCCCTGAAGGACCTCAGTCATGATTACGTCTGTTACCACGATCTCCTGGTTTCCAAGTATTTCATTGACTTTCCGTGTGTGCGGAAGATCGTCACCGTTGAAGTAGTCAATCCAGACGCTGGAATCAATGAGGATCATTTATCAAGCCTCATATCCTCGAGATCCCCTTCCCATTTCACCTTTCCACGTAAACTTTTGGCCAACTGTTCTTGGCGCTTTAGCCGAAGGAGCGTTTCCAATCCGAGTTCAACGACCTCGCGCTTCGTCTTCAACCCAGTGGCTTTGAGAGTCTCTTTTATCAGTTTATCGTCGATGTCGATATTCGTTCGCATGTGTATAGTGAGTCCTTTTCTTACACATCGTATAGTAACGGAAAGTCAAAGTAAAAGGACGGCCGAAACCGTCCTTTTTCAGTTTCGGTTGAGTCGGCGACTACTCGTCCCCGCCCTTAGCCTTGGCCTTCTCTTCCATCAAGATCGCCTTGCGGGAAAGCTTGATCTTGTTGCCTTCTTTGCCGATGCACTTGACGAGGATCTGCTGGCCTTCTTTGAGTTCGTCGCGAACATCCTTGACGCGATGCTCGGCGATCTCGGAGATGTGCAGCAGGCCGTCAAGCCCCGGCATGATCTCGACGAATGCGCCGAAATCGACGATCCGCGACACAGTACCTAGATAAGTATCACCGATCTCCGCTTCGGCTGTGATCGCCTTGATGCGGGCTACAGCCTCGGCGGCGGCATCGCCGTCTGCGGTAGCGATAAGAATCGTTCCGTCATCCTGAACGTCGATCTTTGCGCCCGTCTCCTCGGTCAACGCACGGATGACCGATCCGCCCTTTCCGATGACGTCTCGGATCTTGTCCGGATGGATCTTAAGCGTAATAATGCGCGGAGCATAGTCCGAAATATCCTCACGCGGTTCTGCGATCGACTTCTGCATGATCTCCAGAATATGCATGCGGCCCTTGCGAGCCTGTTCGAGCGCTTCCTGAAGGATCATCGCGTTAACACCGGCGACCTTTATATCCATCTGCAACGCAGTGATGCCCTCGCTGGTCCCAGTCACCTTGAAATCCATATCGCCGTAATGATCTTCAGCACCAGCGATATCTGAAAGGATCGCGTACTGCTTCCCTTCCATCACGAGTCCCATCGCTACGCCGGCGACCGGTCGCTTGATAGGCACACCCGCGTCCATCAAACTTAGAATTCCGCCGCAGACCGATGCCATCGACGACGATCCGTTCGATTCAGTGATGTCCGAAACGATTCGGAGCGTGTACGGAAACTTCGTCTCATCCGGCAGTACCGCCTCGATCGCTCGGCGTGCAAGGTTGCCGTGGCCTGTCTCCCGACGAGACGTGCCGCCAAACCGGCCAGCTTCGCCGACCGAGTAGGGCGGGAAGTTGTAGTGCAGCATAAATCGGCGCTTCACTTCGCCCTTCTCGATGTCGTCCATATACTGCTCGTCCATCTTGGTGCCTAGCGTGGTAGTAACTATCGCCTGCGTCTCGCCGCGGGTAAACAGCGATGAACCGTGTACACGCGGAAGCCAGCCAACCTCACACGAGATCGGGCGGATCTCAGAAAACTTGCGGCCGTCAGGACGCCGGCGATTGCCGAGCATATCTTCGCGAAAGATCTTTTCTTTCAATTTGCCGAATGCCTTTCCCGCCGTTGCTCGTGCACCCGGGTCATCTTCCGGATAGCTCTCGACCACTTCCTTCTTCAACGCGTCGAGTCCGCTGTAAACCTCGAGTTTGTCGCGGCCTGTCGAATCGAGCGCTGTTCGAAGCTTGTCGGTCCACGTCTTTTCCACGTCCGCAACTATGTGTTTGTCCAGCTCGACCGCGACGAACTCACGTTTGGTGATCTCGAGCGCCTTGGCGAGTTCTTTCTGCCACAGGCAAAGCCGCTTGATCTCTTTGTGGGCGAGCATCAAGGCTTCGACCATGATGTTCTCCGCTACTTCCTGAGCTTCACACTCGACCATGCAAATCGCTTCTTCTGTACCCGCAACTACCAGATTGAGCTGCGATTCACGGCGTTGGTCATATGTCGGATTGATCACATACTTGCCATCGATCAGGCCGATGCGAATTCCCGCGATCGGGTTGTGAAACGGAATATCCGACAGATAGAGGGCGCATGAAGCGCCGGTGATAGCGATCACGTCCGGATCGTTCTCAGCGTCGGATGAGATCACAGATCCTACGATCTGAGTTTCGAATCGATAATTTTCTGGGAAAAGCGGACGGACCGGACGGTCGATGAGACGGCAGGTAAGAACTTCTTTCTCGCTCGGGCGGCCTTCACGGCGGAAATAGTTGCCGGGAATGCGGCCCGCCGCAAAGCTCGCTTCGCGGTATTCAACCGTTAGCGGAAAGAAGTCGAGCCCTTCCTTAGCCGTTCGCATGCTCACGGCCGTTACCAAAAGCATCGTGTCACCGAACTGAATAATAACCGAACCATCGGCTTGCTTGGCGACCTTTCCGGTTTCAACTGTCAGATCACGGCCGCCAACCTTGATCGATTCTTTCAAATATTTCTTTTTAATCATTTCTATTCCTCAAAACAAAAGCGGCCAGTGCTGTTCGTGAAGCACCCGCCGCTTTCGGAGAATTCCAAAATTTCGTTCCTATTTTGTATGTGGCCAAAATTGTCGCTGTCACGTTCAGCAGGCATCATCAAAATCCTTCGTAAGGAACGTCTAATACTAACGGCCCGAAGCGGCCGAAACAAAGTGGAAGAGTGAAATGGTGAAAACGTGCAAAAGCCACTGTCGCGATCGTTCGCTTACTTTTTCACATTTTCACTCTTGAACATTTTCACTATCTGCGTAGTCCGAGTTTCTCGATTATTGTGTGGTATTCGTTAATGTTTCTACGCTTCAAATAATCAAGAAGCTTACGTCGCCGCGAGACCAGCTTGAGCAATCCGCGACGGGAGTTGTTGTCTTTCTTGTGCACCTTGAAGTGCTCGGTCAATTCGACTATTCGCTGCGTCAGCAAAGCGATCTGTACCTGAGACGATCCGGTATCGGAGCCATGCGTCTTGTAATCTCCAACTAACTTTTCTTTTGTTTCTTTTAATGTTGCCATTGCTATTTGCTCTAACGGCCTCTCCTGTTGCTCGCAGTAACTCCGAAAACGAGTTCGGTAACCGCGAAAATAATGAATGATCTTTAATGTAAACCGAAGATAATTCTGTCTATAATTATCGGCTATCCAATCCTAGTTATCAACTGAATATTCAAACTCTTCCATGAACTTCGTGGAAAAGTTTCCCGTGCGGAAGCGCTCGTCCGCCATGATCTTTTTGTGCAGCGGGATCGTGGTCTTGATTCCTTCTATAACCATCATGTCGAGAGCACGCTGCATTCTGGCGATTGCAAGCTCACGCGTGCGAGCGTGAACGATCAGCTTTGCTATCATCGAATCGTAATACGGCGGCACGACGTATCCGGGATAAACGGCCGTATCAACACGTACCCCAGGACCGCCGGGGATGTTAAAAGTCGTGATCTTGCCAGGGCTCGGGGTGAACTTCACCGGATCTTCGGCATTAATGCGACACTCGATAGAATGCCCGACAAGCTGAACGTCGGTCTGTTCGTATTGAAGATCTTCGCCCGATGCTATACGTACCTGGTTTCGAACTATGTCGGCGAGGGTAACCATCTCAGTTACCGGATGCTCTACCTGGATCCGCGTGTTCATCTCCATG
>CADEGD010000023.1:0-6438 GCA_902826795.1 uncultured Acidobacteriota bacterium
CCGCCGCCGAGGATGTAGTTCGCGACCGTTGCCGGATAGTAATCTTTATCGGTCACGGCCAGAGCCGGAGCGCCGATGCGTAGCACTGACTGCGACGCGTTCGGCACGTCGTAGAAATACACTGCAGACTTCGCTGGCGGTGCGGGCGTCTTGTAAGAAGGTATCTCTACCGTCTTCGGCTTCCAGTCGCGGTTGAGATTAGCGAGCGACGACACGACAGCTCCTTTATTTAATGCGCCGACAACGTGCATGCGAGCGACCGACGGCGAGATGGCAAGCGAATAAAACGACTTCAGGTCGTCCATCGTGATCGAGTTCACCGATTCGACGGTGCCCAAAGCATTTCTCGAATAGATATTGTCCTTACCGTATATCAGCGTTCCATACTGGTTCTGTGCGATGGCGTTGGGATTCGCCGTCTGTTGGCGGATCTGACTGATAACCGCTTGCTTCTGCAGATCAAATTCTTTTGCGTCCCAACGCGGCTGGAGCAGTATTTCCTCGACAAGAGCGATTGTCGCCGGATAGTTACGTGCGAGCGTATTTCCGCTAACAAAGATCCCCTCTTTGCCGGCGGCCACATTGATTGATGCACCGAGCTGTTGGATAGCCTCCTCAAGTTCCTGCGGAGTTTTCTTAGCGGTGCCCTGCGTTAGCATCCGCGCCATCAGGTTCGCGACGCCGACCTTGTCGAGGTCCTCCAACAACTGGCCACCGTCGATCTGGATATCGAATTGAACGAGCGGGACCTCAGTGTTCTCGATACCGAAAACACGCATCCCGTTCGACATTTTCTGCTCCCAGATCAAGGGTGTTTTGACGTCGGGAGACGGACCGTAGGGCGGTTCTTTAGAGCGGTCGAATGTTGACGGAGTTTTCTCGTACTGCGCCTGTTCCGAAGGATTTACCTCTTTTTCCGCACCTTGCACGATCGGTTCTTCGACGACCTCAGCCTTCTTCGATCCGTCGAGAGCGAGTGCAACCTGGCCTTTCGGAACGAAACTCGTCGCGACGAAGTTCTTGCCCTTGATGTACTTGTTGTAAACGCGTGTTACATCAGCTGGAGTCACCGCCAGAATTCCGGCGATGCCTTTTTCGATACAACCGGGATCGTCAGCAAACATGCTGCATTGCGTAAGCTGTGCTCCTTTGCCTAGTACGTTTGAGAGCGAATTGTAGAAGCCCGTTTCCTGACCGGCCTTGATGCGGTCCAGGTCTTTTTGAGAGATACCGTCTTTTTCAAATCGCGCGAATGCCTCACCGACCGCGACGGCTACCTCATCAAGATCTTTACCTTGAAACGCGCGAACCTCGAGATGCGTCTGCCCGGCAAGCTCAGAAGAATAATTGTACATGTCCGCCCCGGCTGAGAGCTTTTTCTCCTCGACGAGCACCTGATACAACGGGGCCTTCTTGCCCTCCGAAAGGTATGTCGTAAGAACAGCCAGTGGATACGAATCAGGGTGATACTGCTCGACCGAGGGCCACGCCATCGTGAGTTCCGGAAGGCGTGCGTAGTTGTCTTCGTGATAAAACTTCACCATCTGCGGCACGACACCCGGACGTTTTGCGCTTGGCGTAACAGCTTCGCCGCGTTTTATCTCGCCAAAGTACTTTTCAACCCACTTTTTTGCCTGCGCTGGATCGAAGTCGCCCGCGACGGTCAGGGTCACGTTATTCGGCACATACCAGCGGCGGAAAAATTCCTTTACGTCGGCCAACGTCGCGCTCTTAAGATCATCCAGGGATCCGATGACCTGCCAGTTGTAAGGATGGTCGGCGGGGTAAAGGGCTTTGTCGATAACGTATTGCGTGTGGCCGTAAGGCTGATTGTCGACACTCTGACGCTTTTCGTTCTGGACAACTTCTTTCTCCTTCGCAAGCACCGGATCGGAAACAGTATTGATGAACCAGCCGAGCTTATCGGCCTCAGCCCAAAGCATTTTTTCCAGCGCATCATTGGGGACGGTTTGAAGATAGTTCGTACGGTCACGGTTGGTTGAACCGTTCGCGCCCGATCCGCCGATCTTCGAGCTTAGTTTGTCCAAACCGCCCTTGCCGAGATTTTCTGATTCGAGAAACAGTAAATGCTCGAACATGTGAGCAAATCCGGTGCGTCCGGCTTTTTCGCGTGCTGACCCGACGTGAGCCGTCAGGGAAACCGCGACGACCGGATCGGACCTGTCGATATGGAAAAGCACGGTCAGGCCGTTGGGCAGCGTGTACTTTTCATATTGAACCTTAAAAGACGGTGCTTTTTGGCCAAACCCTATTGCAGCGACGAAGAGAGTAAGAACCGAAACTGAGGCGAACTTCTTAAGCATAATGGTTTCTTAGCTGACTGATATCTATGACAATCCGATAATTACGTCCGATCTGAGACGAAAGTTTTAGGTCGAACAAATTCCTGTACTTAGATGATAGTTTTTTTCGCACTCACTCGCATTCTTATTCGGATAGCCGATAACGGCGTCCAATATTAATTTGAAAGGAGTAATCATCATGAAGAAAACGGTTAATCGTGTTATGGGTCAAATGGGCTTCACGCTCATCGAATTGCTCGTTGTAGTTGCAACGAGTCCGGTTCTGATAGGACTTCTCGTACCCGCTGTTCAGAAAATTAGAGACGCGGCATAGTCGGGACGGCCCCTTCTGGGGCCATTCCATTCGTCACTAGTTAGTTCCTGCTTAAGTTGCTATTCTCCCTGAGACATGGAGCTTCTCGAAACTACAGTATCGCAGCAGAATATCTCCGTATGATCGGATCAACCATCACAATAGTCAGATCTCTCGCAATCGCCTGACAAACCAACATGCGATCGAAAGGATCGCGATGATGAAGTGGCAATCCGGCAAGTATCACAGCGTCCGATTCCTCAAACGGAAGACTGTCAATTTTTATGGGCTCTCCTTTGCACCTGAATGTAAGATTCCGGCGATTCAGGCAGTGGCAACTTGCCGAGTTCATACTTTATCAATATTTCCCAGAACGAGCCGACGCTCAGAAAATACTTCCGAGTTCGGATCATCGATCTGATGGCGGAGGGAATCCGATATCTTTGAATCGCCCGAGATATACCGGAGAAAGATGTGGGTATCCAGCAGCAGGCGCAATAACGATAGAACTCCTCAATAATCTCATCGGGCAGCGAAGCGTCAAAGTCATCGGGGACGGTGAATTCACCTTTAGCGGGCCCGAATGGCCGCCGAGACACTGCGGAGTCCGCTTCCAATACAGTCACGATCACATCGACATTATCGGCCTCGCGAATAGATTCCGGAACTTCGTCTTTCCAGGTCAGAATGCCTTCGCTAAGTTTCGCCTTGTACGTTTGCAACATAAACTTATTTTACAACACAGCATCAGCCTTATTCATCAATCACCGGCTCCTGTTTTCTAGCCTTTCGTCGTTCTGACTTCCATCCCTTTCTTACGGCTGCGACGTCAAACTTGTCTCGATTACCGTCTCGCATATTCTCGACCTCATGCTGCACACGAGCCGCGATCAGCCGGTACGCTTCGGTATTCGGAACACCTTCCGTCATATCGCGAAGCTCCTTATAAGAAAGGAACTTGCCGACCTTTGCACCGACCTTCGCTCCCAGACTGTCGCGCTTGGGGATCGTCATTCCTTTCGGATAGGCTTCGTATGTTCCCCAGATGTAGATCGGGAGAATTCCGATCTTCTGATTCAACGCGAGATAGCCGATCACCGGCTTAAACTCGGCGATGTCGCCGGTCGTCGAACGCGTGCCTTCCGGGAAGATCAGGGCGTTGTATCCGTCATTCAGGATTCGAGTGACGTGGCGAAGCGATTGCCGCAGACTCCCCGTGCGCTCGATCGGCACGAGCGTCGTGAAATTGTTCATATACGCCCGCTTATATTTCGTGTCGAACCAGTAATCAGCGGCGGCGACGGCGACGGTCTGCTCGGCGACATCCTTACCGAGAGCTTTCTTCACAAGTCCCGTGTCAATGTGCGATTCATGATTCGGTGCAACGATGAAATTGACGTGCTGCGGCACGTTAGACTGGCCTTCGATCGTCGTGTCGAGAACATTCGAGTAGAGTCTCTCCTGGGCGAAATCGACGGCGGCGTTGCCGATCCGGCGAACGAGAGACGGGATGTGGATCTCTTCTTCGTCCTTCTTCTCCTCGATCTTCGGCTCATCCGCGAGGCGTTTCGATTTGTCGATGCGTTGAACGGCCGTTAGAAGTTCGCGAACCGTCTGGACCTCGTTTAACGTATCGGGCGAAAGTACACGTCCGCCGGCATCTTCAACCGCCGCTTGGAGCTCGACGAACATTAGAGAGTCAAAACCGAAATCACTTAGTCTATCCTCGACCGCAACATCCGAAAGCGGCCGGCTCGAGACAGTCGCGACGATCTTGCGTATCCAAAGGAAGTTGTCATCGCCTTTCGATTCCACTGCAGCCTTTGTCTTTTTCTTATCGCGCTCCTCAAGGGCAACGAGCATCGCAACGACCTCAGGACGTTTCACTTTTCGGGTTGCGGTCCGCGGAAGTTCGAACGGCGTGATGTGCATCACCTTGATGCGTTTGAAAAACGGGATGCCGGCGGCGACCTCGCGGAAATGGTCTTCAACTTTCTTATTTACCTCGGCTCGTGCGAGCGCGATGTCGTGTTCATAATCCGGCACGACGAGAGCCGAGATCTTCTCGCCGCCGTCTTCATCAGCAAGGCCGACAACGCTCATTTCCTTTACGAACCCAGACTTGCCGTAAAGATCTTCGATCTCATCAGGGTAAATGTTTTTCCCGTTCGAATCGATGATCACGTCTTTGGAGCGGCCGACGATGTAGAGATTCCCGTCCTCGTCTATGCGGCCAAGATCGCCCGTTCGCAGCCATCGATCTTGCAACACCGCCTCGGTCGCTTCCTCATTGTTGTAGTACCCGAGCATCACGTTCTGCCCGCGCGCAACAACCTCCCCGACGCCGTTGTCGTCGGGATTTTCGATCTTCACCTCGACACCCGGCAGCGGCTTTCCTACGCTTCCGCGAAGCAGTTTGTTGTCCGGCCTCGCAACGGTAAGTACAGGTGACGACTCTGTCAAGCCGTAGCCTTCAAGGACTGTAAACCCAAGGCCGTGGAGGTCTTTTTGAACTTTTTCGCTCAGTGCCGAACCGCCCGAGATCATGTATCGCAGCTTTCCGCCCATTCCCTGATGAATTGGGAAAAAGACGATCGGGCCGAGGTTGAACGGCGTGTTGTCGCGAAGCCATGCGTTGAACTCGATCATTGAGTCGGCCGCATCGGCGATCCAATCTCCTCGTTCGCGTAATCGAGTCTTGATGCGCCGATGGAGCATTTCCCACAACGCCGGCACGCCGACCATTCCCGTAACGTGGCCTTTCTCGATCGCACGCGTGAGTTCTTCGGCTGTCAGGTCGTCCAGATAGGTGATCTGAGTTCCGTTCGAGAACGGCGTTAGAAATCCGGCGGAGAATTCGAACGTGTGATGCATCGGCAGCACCGACAGGACACCGTCGGTCAGGTCCATATCGAGCACGCTCGAGAGCATCGAGATCATGTTCGTGAAATTCTTGTGCGAGAGCATTACGGCCTTCGGCTTGCCGGTAGTGCCGGACGTAAAAATAAGCGATGCGACCGCGTTCGACAGAACCTTTGGCGGGAGGATCGCGAGCCGATTCGACTCTTCGATCTCGTCCGTCATTTCGAAGATCTCGTCGAACGGATAGATCGATGGAACGCGGACATTCTTGTCCGCATCCACATCCTTCTCGTTGCCGTCGTTGCGGACAGGAATGTCCGCGTTCCATGCCGCCGCCAGTCTTTCTCCAAGATCCGGATTTTCTGCCGCTAGACGCGGGCTAATCGCGATGGCAGATGCTTCGCCGGCCTTTGCAAAATTCACGATCTCATCAACCGAGCTTGCCGGATCGATCGGGATCGCCGTCGCACCGGCCTTGAGAATTCCGAAATACGACAATCCCCATTCCGGCATGTTGTGCGAGAAAAGTATCACGCGGTCGCCCTGTTTGATCCCGTTGTGCGCGAAGAATCCGGCCGCACGAAGAGTTAGTTCGCGAACGTCTTCAAACGTGTACTGCTCTTTTCGGCCTCCGCGTTCAATACGCATCGCAACGCGGGTTCCGAACCGCTTGGTCGCGGTGTCGAAAAGATCGAGTAGATCTTTGTAAGTGTGTTCGCGCTTCTCCTGAACCTTCAGCTCTTCTTCGAGTGTCGGCAGCACCCACTTCTTCATTCCTGGAAAATGGACGTTGAGCCAGTAGTCGTACCAATCGAGCTTTTCGGGATACCACGGAAGCAGGTGCTTTTCTTTTTCCTTAATTACCGACATTAGCGCCCGAACGTTGTCCGAACGATAAAGATATGCGTTGTCGATCATAAACGGCTTGAACATCGCAAACGCGTCCATGGTCTCTTTCGT